>JAFGIN010000147.1 GCA_016929595.1 Chitinispirillaceae bacterium | reverse complement strand
ATATTAAATTTCCAGCGCTTGTATTATTTTGTAATAATGCGAAAAAAAGTGTAAATAGCAAATTATTCATAATATTTTTCCTTAATTGCTCGATCTCAATTATTTGACCGCTCAATCTCAAGTTATTTGACCGGAGCGGTGACCTCTCCGGACATTTTACATTAAAGATAATTTTTTTTCATAAGATGTCGGTCATTTATCTTGAGATTTTTTTGCTTTTATTCGCATTGATTGCTCTCCTCTCATGTTAAATTTATAGGCGTTGCTGGTTAACCGGTCACAAATTGCATCTGCCATTGTCGGATCAGGCATCCGGTGGTGCCATTTTACGATCGGATACTGAGTTGTGATGATTATCGACCCAGTTTGTTGTTTTTCTTCGATTATTTCCATCAGTGGGGTTAAATCTTTTACTGTAACTTCCTGCATCAGGAAGTCATCAATGATTAGAACCCTTGTGGATGATAGTGCTTTTAACAATTTCAGATACTGACCAGTTCCTTTTGCAGCAGCGATTTCTTCGAATAGCATTGTGTACCGTAAATAGCGAGTTATGTATCCCATCCGGCATGCTTGTAGTGCAATCGCTTGAGCTATGAAGCTTTTTCCACAGCCGGTAGGGCCAGTAAGTATGATATTACGAGCATCTTCAATCCATTTGCCATTGGTAAACTGCAAAATATCTTTATGAGAAATGCCTCGTGCATCTGAATGGATAATATCTTCGATCGCCGGTTTTTCAGGTTTAAAACCAGCTTTGCAGACTATTCGATCCATACGTTTCTGTTTTTTCGCAAGATATTCATCTTCCACAAGAAGTGCAATAAATTCCTCATGGGAGAGTGATTTATGATCTCCGTTGGCCAAGCGTTGCCGCAATTGTTCTGCCATTGTCGCCATGTGTAATTCTTGAAGTTGTTTGCATACAGTATCTATATTCATGATCAATTCCATCCAATGCTGTTAGTTTCTGTAAATTCTCTACGTAAGTTTTCGTGAATGATTACGCTGGAGTTAGTATTTTCAACCTTTTCCGGAAGTCCCTGTTGTTCAAGGTTGTTTTCCAGGACTGATTTTAACGCCCGATAAGTTACACAGTTGAAATAAAGGCAGCGTTTACACGCCAATTCCAGTCTTTCTGGTGTAAATGCCTTTGCTAATTGCAGCACACCAAGCGCACCATTAAAGCCTTGCTGCACATGCTCGCTACGGCGCATAACCGTTGTGACTGCATTAACAGTATTTTCACCGATTTTAGCTGCTTGTGCGATAATCCAGCCAGGAGTTAACCCTTTAACGAACTGGTGTTCTTTGGGCATGTGTTCGGTTTTAGTGGTGTATTTGAATGCTTGTGTACTGTAAAGATGACGGGTAAGCAATTTTCCATCGTAAAAAATTTCAATCATCATTCCACAATGCCGAACAAATACCCGTTTAGTAGCCATTTCAAATGGAACGCTATAATAATGGTCATCAAACCGTATATGATAGTTTTTTGCTACTAAAACATCATCTTTAATAGCAATAATCCGAAACGGATCTGCTGGTAACTTCTGTGCATAGGGCTTGTCGAGTTTCTCAAAGCGTTCTCTGCGTGTCTGATAACCGTAATCCTTCATCGGTCTATCATTAAATTCCTCAAGAAGTTCGTGTATGGCATCATTAATCTCATTAAGAGAAAAAAACTGCCTGTTGCGCAAGCCTGCGAGGATAAATCGTTGAATATGTAAAACGGCTGACTCAACTTTTGCCTTATCCTTTGGTTTTCGAACTCGGGCCGGTAGTATCGCAATTCCATAGTGTTTTCCCAGCTCTCCATACAAAGGGTTAATTATCGGATCAAAGGGATCGGGGGTTGTAACTGCACTTTTGAGATTATCGGGTACTAAACCGTGTGGACAAGCATCAAAGTAACAGAACGCGCGCACATGTGACTGGCAAAAATCCCCTTTTTTTTGTGATAATGTTGCATCTGCATAACTGAAACTGCTTAATCCCCAGCAATAGCAGAATAAATCGACCTCAATGAGTGTAGCTGTTTTTGAATCTGTAAAAGAAAGGCCATCTCCGCTATAGTCGACAAATACCAGATCACCCCCTTTATAGGACATTGGCATGCTGACTTTAACTTTCTTTCGGAGTTTATAATAGTGGCGATAAAAACTAGCACGACTAACTGGTGTTGTCGTTGTTCGTCGATATTCATCGTAAAGACGTTGTAAAGTAACATGTTCTTTTGTCAGCTCTTCTTCAATATACTGTAATCCTGGTAGATCAGTTGTAGCAGGTGCTGGTGCTGTAGTACGGGGATACAATCGTAATTCAAGTGTTGAATCATCAAGTTCTTCTGGAAGCGGCCATGGAAGCCCGCTTTCTTCAAAACGTTTTAGTGTATTGATGACAGTTCCCTTAGAAACCTTCAGAGCATTTGCGGTTTGATCCGCACAAATACCCTTATCTAACCGGTAGAACAAAATCTGTCGTATTGAGCGCATTTTTACTCTCTTTCTGGACATTAAAACCTCCTGAAAATGTTGAAAAAAACAGAAGGTTTAATTTAGATTTTGGAGAGTACCATCTCCGGTCAAATAACGTGAGATTTGCCGGTCATTTTCGATGAGATTCTGCGGGCAAATAACCTGAGATTTATCGGTCAAATTCGGTGAGATTCAACGGTCATTTTGGGTGAGATCGGCCATTAATTAGAGGGAATTTCGACTGTTGCTCCAATTTTACAACGTTCAAACCAATTTTTTACATGTATTAATTTCCATCTTTGCAATTT
>JAFGIN010000146.1 GCA_016929595.1 Chitinispirillaceae bacterium | reverse complement strand
TTGTAAAGAATCCAGTTTTTTTCAGAAAATTGTGTAATTTTTGAAAACAAATCGGCGATTTTAGGTGAGTCTCAATTATAGAATAATCGGAAGGTTACGGTCGGATTATAGAAATAAATGCGATTGATGGGTAAACAAACAGGGGGTACGTTGTAACGTACCCCCTGCGATATGATGAGAACACAAATGGCGATATTCAATGCCTCTAAGTGTGGGTTCGCAGATCTCCCGGCGTCGCAACACCCTGCCTACCCCACACTCTTCTGCTTTGCAGTCCAAAAACTCTTAACTCCCCTTTACCCAAAGTCTCTTCTTCTTTTGAAATCCACAAGTAGTGATTTTTTAAATAGTATATACATAAGACTCTTCTGAGAAATTTGTGTGTAGTTACAAAGCTACTCTCTGATCGTCTTATGTAAATATACTGATTTTTTTTCCTGATCCTGTAGGGATCAAGTATTTATAGAAATAGTAATAATGGAAACGGAATTTTCGTTAATCGTATGGTTTTCGTCAATATAATACGCTAAAATATGCTCTATATAATACGCTTGGGAACCTTCCTTTACCGGAATCTACCCACAAATCTTTCTGACGAGGCTTGTTTTTATATGGACGCCGAGGCGATTTAGTGAGGGCCAGCGAGTGTAGCGATACATCGAAAGTTCCGTGAAGCCACACTTAGAGGCCTTTTTTCAAAACCGATCTGCTTGCTGCAGGTTATGATATATCAGAATACCGGCAGTAGCACATATAGAGATATTTGTCTCATTTTTCCGCCAGTGGACATTTTTATCGCTGTGCTGCTTCTTGCCCCGATTCTTCGATTTAGAGTACTACATTTTTACAGGCAATTTCAGACATCCATGCTGATACACTAAAAAATAGATACCATTTTTGAATCTGGAAATATCAATTGTTGATTTGTTTTTGACATGTAATAATGACATGACAGTTTTACCATCAAGAGAGACAACTTTCATGAAATTATTGTAATTTAAAACAGTAATGATTCCATTTTTAATCTGAAAACTGGAAGAAATATTATGGGTTGCTGGAGGTTTAGAACGTTTAGAAATAGATTGTGCTGATTCTGGTCTGATTATTTTAAAGTAAGTTGTTCCACTATCAAGAATGACATTTTCATGTGGGTAAAGGTATTCAGTAAATGGGGTACTGGTATAATCCATTAAGGAAATTTTATGCAATATACCTCTTTTGTCTCCTGCGTAGACACTAAGATAAAAAGCTCTGGTTGAGCCTTCGGGATCAATAAGTAACTTACTGCAATCCAGACCAAATTCAAGCGGTTCATTATTTATTCCCTGCATTGGGAAGGGACCTCCAGAAAAATAAATAATTGATGACAGAGATATTGTTTTGGCTTTTGTCAACGACACAGTATCTGTTGAACTACCTGCAACTATTTTTATTTTGCTTCTTTCTGGATGTGAAATTGAAAATTTAATAGCAATAGAAGGTTTGATGATTGGTTCATCGTACAACCTGATTCCTCCGAGATAGGGTCCCCATATTCCACCATGTGAAGCACTGTCGAGTAACAGTTTGTACATTACGTATGCTCTTCCATTATCGCCCCAGGACAGCCCCCAACTGTTTACCATGAGCATCGCCCCGATCTCCCAATCTTTAATATCAACAATCCCGTCATTGTTTATATCGATGTCGTTGGTAAATCTACCATCATTGTTATAGTCATACCGGACAGAATCGTTATAGCCAACAATAGCCATGGTATGGCCACCAGTCTTTCCGAACTTTACGATAGCTTTATTGTAATCGAGAGAGGAATCTGGAAGTGTCACTATTTGCATATCGTGAACAGATCCTGAAAACTCAAGACAACCGCCTGTTGTAGAACCATTACCATGATCAAAAAGCCATTGTTTTGTGGTAAGCAGATCTTTTGTGCTGCAAATTTTTATGTTAAAAACCTCTTTGAGACGGTTTTCCATCCCTTTTAAATATATAGGGTAGCCACTAATCCATTGGGAATACTTTCCAAGCCCAAATCCACCATAGTCAGTCACAGAAGGTATGCCGATATCCCGTATTAACTCCCATCCCATCCTGGGGTCAGTACTTTGTGCACTCTTACCCCTGTTAAGAAAATTAAAGATAAAATCATAGGGGTATTGATTTTGAGGAATATCTGCTGATAACCCTCTTTGGCAATTGATTTCATAAGTGTAGATATATCCAACTGCAGTGGCCTGTGAACAACTGGTTCCAGCTTGATTGAAGATTGGACGGAATGCCTTGTGGATTGAATTGTCAATAGAGGGGGGCAGGTTTGTAGTCGGTCCGGTGAGCTCAGCAGATATAGAGATTATGAATACTTGCAGTAAAAAGAAGATCGATCTAACTACTTTATTCCTTGAAATCATAAGTATAGACACTTTATTTGTTATAATTTATTTATAATATACGTATAAAATATGAGTATGAGTAAAAAAAAGCTGTTTAGAAGAATATGTGGTATTAAAATTCAACGTATATTATTATGATGTGTCATTTGGAATTTGATGTTTTTTATTCGACTTTCAAATATGATGCGAACAATTTATGGAGTTAAAGGATGAAAGATTTATAGCGCGCGCACAAAGGGATTTGATTAAATCACTACACTACCAAATTCTTTGCGTTTATGCCGCCCACCCGAGCCTCCGGTAAAATCCGGCTCAGGCTGTTAATTCCAACCCCATTCGGGGCGTATATGAAGAAGATGTTCAGGTATCACCACTCTCTTCCACCCTCTATCTTATAGCTTCTTGTCCCCACTCCCCCATTCATTCCTCATTCCTCCCAAGCCTCCGGAGTGTTATATTTATCTATATGTTCCTTAGCACGCCATTATCAGCAAATAACCGTTATGTTCCATGAAAAAAGAATTGTGAGACAAGTCGAAAATGCCCTCTATCTTAAAAAAAAATCCCGTAAAAAAAGCTATAATTACTATTTACGTTATACTGCTTCCTCTTTTTTCAACGTTCGCCCAGCAGAAAAGTCCTCAAAAAGTATCGTCGTCTCGTAATACTGTTAAGGCAAAACAGATGGTTAACCTTGCTATCCCCTATCTTAAAACCAAGAACACTTTAAAAGCACTTCCCTATCTCGACAGCGCAGTAATTGCAGATTCATCGTATATTCCGGCCTTGTGGGAAGCCGGATGGGCTTATTATCTTACAGAAAACTGGCAGAACGTGTATACACTCTGGAACCGCATTAAGATTCTTAATCCAAAGATGCCAGATCTGGCAATAAATCTCAGAATGGCAGAGGATCGTCTCGCAGCTCAGAAACTTATTGATACTCTGGAACATTTTTCATCAAAACAGATCGACACCCTTCCATCGGGTGCTCGTACTATAGATGTCGTAGCAGTTGGTGATATACAGATGGGACGAGCCTGGCCAGTTGAGCATGCGGCACTTCCACCCAATGGACCTTTGTCCATCTTTAAAAATGTCAACACCCATTTAAAGGCAGATATTACTTTTGGTAATCTTGAAACAGTACTCAGTAATAGTGGTGGAAGCATGAAAGCACAGAAAAAAGGTGGTGGAATATTTATTTTCAGAGTACCCACCTCCTACTCAAAAGCACTTGCAGAGGTTGGTTTTTCTGTTTTAAGCACTGCAAATAATCACGCAAACGATTTTAAGACTCATGGTATTTATCAGACCATGGGGGCACTCGATTCCAGCGGAATTCTTCATAGCGGACGCACAGGAAAGATTGCGTTCTGGGAGAAAAACGGATTGAAAATCTGTATGGTTGCCTACTCAACCCAGGAAGCCGCGTTTGTTATTCAAAATACCGACAATGTTAAAAAGTTAATCCATCATCTTGACAAGTCAAACGACATTGTCATCGTCTCTTTTCACGGTGGTGCAGAAGGTAATAATGCTTTAAAAATAAGGGATACCGTTGAATTTTACCATGGAGAGAACAGGGGAAATTCATTTCAATTTGCCCGCACTGCGGTTGATGCCGGAGCCGATCTTGTTCTTGGACATGGACCGCATGTACTCAGGGCAATGGAAATCTATAAAGGACGTCTTATAGCCTACAGTCTTGGCAACTTCTGCAGCTACAAATCATTCTCCACAGAAGGATCTCTGAAGTATAGTGCGATTTTACGCGTACAACTCGCATCAAACGGTGTCTGCACAAAAGCGGCTGTTACCCCTCTTGTTTTTGATAGTGATGGCGTTCCGATGATTGACACTCAAAAAAATGCTGTCAGCCTGCTCAATCAATTGTCTTCTGAAGCATTCAGGCAGACCGCGGTGCAATTTGACAGTACAGGGAATTTTTGCCGGATAAAAAACAATTGATACATAGATCGACCTATTTACGCAACACACCGAAAGAACCCATCCAGATCACACCGATCGAGATGATATACACAAGAGAAATGACCGCCTGAGGCGGCTTAAACTGGACTATGTTTGTTCCTGCTAAAACAATAAACAAACCAGCGATCAAAATTGTTACACCGGCAGCGCCATAAACAAACCGCCCTGTCTTATTCTCATTAGTAAAACTTATCGAAAATGGGAACGCACTCCAGATCATCGAAACCCCGCCCATGAACAGTGCCGGTATATCAAATGTGATCCCCGAAATCAATAACGGCAGCCCGACAATCACATTACCACCGACAACCGCGGCCTCGATCTTTTCTGCTTTTGTCAAAGCACTACGTGCAAACGAATTCATCAGCAGCATAAAATTTCCCACCCCCCGCGCAACCCAGCTCCATAATGCGAATGTCAGGTAAGCAATAGCGAGTGTTGTCGCAAGAAACTGATTGGCACCCGAGAGTATGCGATAGAGGATGCGGTATGCGATATAAAACCCCACGATGATCATAATGCCGTTTTTGCCACTGAAGCGGCTCATAAAAAAGACATATTTCAAATATCCGCGATACAGTGGCGACTGAGCTTTGAATGTTTCTATTATTCCCAGGCGGGCACTCTCAAGCCCCGATTCCAGCCGAAGTGCTTCAAGGAAGTGTTCACGAGCTTTGATAAGATTACTTTCCCGTAATGCGGTCCATCCGGCATTGGCATGTGAATATGCATTCTGCGGATCTTTCTGAAGCATCGATTCCGCGTGCAAGTTTGATTCTTCACCCCGCTGTTGCATCTGAAGAACGATTGTCAACATATTTCCAGCGTTGATATCATCCGGGTCTATCGCCAATGCATCATGAAACGCTGTTTCCGCATCACGCCATCGCTGCATACCCATAAGAGCCCGCCCCTTTTCCAGAAAACACTCTGATGAATCCGGACTTATTGACAAGGCTGAATCTGCCGTCGTTAACGCAGCTGCGTAACGACCGATTTTACTGAAAATAAATGCTTTCAGGCACAGATACGTGCTTTCCATAGGATCAAGAGAGACTGCCCTCTCTATTGTATCAAGAGCCTTTGGAAGCTCCTTTTCAAAGTGTGAGTACACAAGTGCAAGAACGTAGAGCGAACGGGAGTTATCGGGGTTTTGTGCTGCAGCCTGTTCTGCAAACACCCTGGCCTGTTCATAGTTATGTTGATTCAGTAGAATGAGTGCACGCTGAAGAATTTCTTCAGACTGTTCATGGTAATTCATTTTTTTATTCCTACATATGGGAGAAGATCATCATAGAACCCGCCCTGGTTAGCAAACAGGGCATAATTTTTAGCACTTTCAAACCAGGCTTTTATCGATTGCTTTGTTTTTTTCATTGCCGAAACAATATCTGCATTTGTCAGAGGTATCACCGTACCTTTTTTCATAGCCTTTTCAAGAACAATTTCTGATGCGGTATCGATGAGTGCACGTATATCAGCACCAGAAAACCCGTCAGTTTTTTGTGCGATCAAACTTATATCAAGTTTTTCTGATGGTTTGTTTTTAAGATGGATTTCAAGTATCGCTTTACGTGCTTCCAGATCTGGCGGTGGTACAAAAATTACTCTGTCAAAACGCCCCGGTCTTTTAAACGCTGGATCCACATGCCAGGGAGCATTGGTTGCTGCCATTACAAGAAGGTTACTGTTATCAGTCGTCACTCCATCGAGTTCAGAGAGGAATTGATTGATAAGTGTTCGCCCTGCACTCATTTTGAGATAGTTACGATCTGATGCCAGTGCATCGACCTCATCAACAAACAGTACCGAAGGGACCTTCGAACGGGCGTTTTCAAAAAGTTCATGAAGATTTTTTTCGCTGTTACCAATATACATATCCAGGATTTCATGAATTCCGATATTGAAAAATGATGCTTTTATTTCACCTGCCACGGCCCTGCTGATCAGTGTCTTGCCACATCCCGGTGGTCCATATAGCAGTACGCCGCCACCCGCTTTTTTACCATACGCTTCAAAAAGTGACTGATTCTGAATTGGATAAAGAATTTTCATACGAATCTGCTCTTTTATCTCAGTCATCCCACCAACATCTTTAAATGTAATAGTATTTTCAGCCCTGCTCTTTTCTTCGATGGATGAGAGTAAATGATTGATATCGGTATCATTTGTTTCATGGGTCATTGAGTAGTTTTTTAAAGGAGCATCGGTATCAGCGGACTTGTGTCTGCCGGTTTTTGACAGAGCACGTTCGATCTCTTCATCCTTTGTCTGTGAATCCATACGAAGAGCTTCATCATAATGTTTCTCTGCGTCATCAGTCCGTCCAAGCTTTACAAGAATCTGAGCGTACACCAAATGCCCTCTGCCTGACAGTGATCCTGAAGTGTCGATAGTCCCGAACACCTTGAAAGCATCGTCTAACATTCCCTTGCGCAAAAATACAGCAGCAAGTCCGATATGGGCATCAGTAATTGACGAGTCAAGAGTTATCGCCCGCTGGAAAATATTCTGTGCCTCCTCAAGATTCCATGCCTCGATACAGGCATTTCCCAGAAGAACCAGCAGCGGTGCATTATCCGGCGAAATTTCAACTGCCTGCCGTAACTGTTGAAGATCCATACTGAATACGTCACTTTCCCGGGTTTGGTAATGACCCGAAGCATCAAATTAGTCAAATTTCTAAAAATAAGATCGAAAAATTATATCAGCAAGCACTATCACTCCACAGGTATTTCAGCAGAAAAGAGTCATGTACGTAACAACACCCGTATATCATGTTCTATTTCTTCAGGTTTCGTTTTCGGGGCATACCGTTTATAAGGAATTCCATCGTTTTCAATAAGGAATTTGGTGAAATTCCATTTGATATCTTTACCGGGTAAACTTTTTTTAAGAAAAACAAAAACCGGATGGGTATTTTTTCCGTTGACCGCTATCTTTTCCGTCAATGTAAAGGTAACCCCAAAATTAATCTTGCAGCTCTCAACCATATTCTGATTAGTCACTGGTTCCTGGTTGAGAAACTGATTGCATGGGAATCCAATTACCACAAGGCCGCTGTCTTTGTATGTTTGATGCAACTTTTCAAGGCCTTCAAAGTGCGATGCCAGACCACATTTTGTTGCGGTATTTACAATAAGTATTGTTTTCCCTTTGAACTCAGACATCCTTATTGTATCCCCTGATGGTGAACGTACTTCAAGCGCATAGAATTCTTCTGAGATTTTCTCTTTATCACTGTCGGATAAGGCATCTTTACCTTTGTTGTCTGCCGCAGAACCGATAAAAACAGCTACACTGATCAGAAGTACCGGTATTACAATTTTTAAAAGTTTCATGGTATACCCCCTTTGAGGATTATGGTGTTTGTTGTATATCATTCAATTTAAACCATGCTTACTCTTTTTTCCAGTGTGTTCACATTTAAAGTTTAAAGTTTGAAATGAAGAAAGACTCACCTCCCTACTTCCTACTTCCTCCTTCCTCCTTCATCCTTCCTCCTTCCTCCTTCCTCCTCCTTTCTCCTTCCTACTTCCTACTTCCTACTTCCTCCTTCCTCCTTCCTCCTCCCTCCTTCCTCTATCAAAAAAACATAAAAAAAAAGTTGCAATCTCAGTTAAAACATAGTATCTTATTATGTTAGAACGTTCTAGCACACCTTTTTCAGGCAGTATTATGACAGCAGATACGCTCACATCAACACTTGAAGATTACCTTGAGGCAATTTTTAACATTATCGCCACGAGCAAGGTTGCCCGTTCAATGGAGATTGCTGATAAACTTAATGTTAAACGACCGACAGTAACGGTAGCTTTACGCTCTCTGGCAGACAAAGGTCTGATTAATTATGAACCCCGTTCTTTCATTACTCTGACTGAAGAGGGCAAGAGAATTGCCCATTGTATCAATAAACGTCATCACATCCTCAAGGATGCTTTTGTTGAAGTGTTCGGGTTGCAGGAAACCGAAGCTGAGGATGCGGCCTGCAAAATGGAACATGGAATGAGCACCCGACTATGTCAGAAAATTACCAGTTTACTTCAAACAATACGTGAAGATAAGGCATTAGCTCAAAAGTTGAAAACAAAAATGGCACAATCTGAAGATGGAATACTCTGCGAAAGAAACTGCCTTTACAGTCAGAACGGATCCGGATCAAAAAATGGAAAGGATAGCGCACAGAGTGATCTCAACCTTATCAAGCCCGGAAAATCCGGTTTTATAACCCGGATACTGGGAAAGGGTGAACTTAAACGTCGTCTTTACGAAATGGGCATAACAAACGGTCAGAAAATAACAGTTGTTAAAGCAGCTCCACTGGACGATCCGATTGAGGTAAAGGTAAGAAATTACAATCTCTCTCTGCGTCGTGAAGAAGCTGCTAACATACTGGTCGAACCTGAATAATTTTTTTTATCAGTGTATTAGACAAATCTAACTATGTTCATTAGCTCGAAATAAATTATATAAATTGAGGAACATGATGATGGTAAAACATACCCGGAACTCCCGAATCTCTGCGCAGGGGGTGTGCTGATGAGTATCAGAATCGCACTCGCCGGAAACCCCAACTCCGGGAAAACCAGCCTTTTCAATGCTATAACAGGAGCAATGCAGAAAGTTGGTAACTGGGGCGGGGTTACTGTGGAAATCAAGGAAGGAATTACTTCTGTCAATGGAACCAGAGTTACAGTGATCGACCTTCCCGGAACCTATTCTTTAAGTGCCTTTTCAGAAGAGGAACAGGTAGCCCGCGATTATCTTGTCAAAGAAAAACCTGACGTTGTCATAAATGTCATTGATGCAACCAATCTCGAACGTCATCTGTATCTGACGGTACAGCTAATGGAGATGGGAATCCGTCCGGTGCTGGCGCTTAACATGTGGGATGAAGTTACCGCAAAAGGAGACTCCATCGATCTCAAACAGCTTCAGGCATTGCTTGACGTTACAGCAGTGACAACAAGCGCCCGAAATCGAACCGGAATCGACCAGTTGATGCTCAAAGCTATAGAACAGGCTGCAAACAATAATAAGGAAGTAAGCATTCTTTCGGTCAGAATGCCCGAAGAGCTTGAACAAAGCATCACTGCTGTAGAAAAATCATTAAAAGAGCATTTTCCCGACCTCTCTCAGCATCGCTGGTATGCAACCAAACTCTTTGAGAGAGACAAAACCATCGAAAAAATTATCGAAAATCAGCCTGGTGCACCATTGATACGTGCACAACGCAATGAATCTGACATTCTGATCACAAAGAGACTTGGTGACGATCCTGCAAGCCTGATTGCCGAGAGCAGGTATGGTTATATTGCAGGTATTGCCCGGGAAACAATTGTAAAGGGTAAGCAGCACAGGATCGAGGTCTCAGATCAAATCGATGTAGTTTTGACTCACCGGTTCTGGGCTTATCCGATATTTATTATTTTCATGTGGTTACTGTTTCAGGCTACATTCAAACTCGGTGAATATCCGATGGGATGGATTGAATCACTAGTGGGATGGCTCCAGGAATTTGCGTCATCAACACTGCCCGCAGGTGTAATTCGCGATGTTATCGTTGACGGAATCATTGCCGGGGTAGGAGGTGTTATCATATTTCTACCAAACATCATGATTCTCTTCTTTGGTATATCGATCATGGAGGATACCGGATATATGGCACGTGCTGCATTTATCATGGATCGTCTCATGCACCGTATCGGTTTACATGGAAAAAGTTTTATACCGATGATCATGGGCCTGGGCTGCAGTGTACCGGCAATAATGGCAGCGCGCACTCTTGAATCCCGTAACGACCGAATCAAAACGATTCTTCTGACGCCACTGATTTCCTGTTCTGCACGTTTACCAGTGTTTGTACTCTTTGCAGGCACATTTTTCCCAAAACATGCAGGAAACGTTGTTTTTCTTTTTCAAGTAGTATTCAGTTTCGGCGCATTTATTCTTATGGCGATACTTTTCAAGCATACGCTGTTCAAGGGCTGCGCGGACAACCCTTTTGTGATGGAACTTCCTCCCTACCGTTTACCAACAGTAAGGAGTGTTCTTATTCACATGTGGCACAAAGCGGAACATTACCTTCAGAAAATGGGGGGTGTTGTGCTTCTTTTCTCGGTCATTCTCTGGTGGGCAGGAAGCTATCCTGAGTCTCCAGCGATTGAAAAGGAGTACGATTCGAAAATTGCATCGATCAATACTACCGGGCAGCTCAGCAGTGAACAACGGGAAGCAAGAATTGCTGAACTTCAGACAGAAAAGAGTGCAAAACTGTTGGAACAGTCTTACATTGGAAGAGTCGGGCACATATTCGAACCTCTCGTTCGTCCATTTGGAACCGACTGGCGCGGGGCAGTATCACTTATTACCGGTTTTGTCGCCAAAGAGATAGTTGTCGGATCGATGGGGGTATTATACTCTGCCGGTACAGAAGGAGCTGAAGAAAGTGATGTGCTGCGAGCAAAACTCAAGGAGCATTTTACTCCATTGTCTGCTTTTGCATTCATGCTTTTTGTTCTTCTCTACACCCCGTGCATCGTCGCATTTATCACTATCATCCGTGAGCTGAAGAACTGGAAGTGGTCGGCATTCAGCGTCTGTTATCAGCTTATTTTTGCATTTTCTACAGCAACGATCGTTTTTCAGATTGGAAAGTTACTGGGTTTGCAATAGAACAGTAACTCAATCGACATTCTTTACCCCTATTGCCACCACATCGTGGAGACCGCTGTTTTCGGCAAATGTCCTCACGTTAACGAAACCTGTTTCCGCGAGCATCTTGTCAAGCAACCGGGCGGGATAGGGACGAATATGCGACAGGTCAAGCCAGAATCCTTCATCCCGCACATAGGGAACGCTCCAGTTTGGTGTGCGTAGCACAAGAATTCCGCCGGGATTAAGCTTTGTAAAACATACTGTTATAAAATCAAGAGCTTCGCTGCCGTTAAGATGTTCGATAATATGCCCGGCATAGATTCCATCAACAGTTTCGTTAACCGTCATGTGGAGTTCCTGTACCCGGGAGAGGCGGGCATCAAATCCTTTCTCACGGCAGCACCTGACCATTGCCTGATCGTTATCGATCCCTATGAGAGACTGCGCAGCGTTCTGAGAACGCAGCAGTTCGAGAAAGGTACCGGGACCGCAGCCGATGTCAAGAACCGTACCGCACCGTGCATAGAGGGAAATGTAGACACTCATCAGAATTCGTGTTGCCTCGAGGTTTTCGGTCGTGTGGTAGAATGAGTACGCCTGGTTGTCACTCTGTTCGGTCATGGTTGAACGCTCCGGGAATATATGTTGTCTGAATAATGTTCATAAGCAATCCTGACAAAGCGAAATGTTTCACCACTACTCATCAGTTTTCGCCGCTCCAGCATGTATCGCCGTGCCTCGGCGCCTATAGTGACACAACGGTCGGGAGACGATTCCAGATGGCGCATCCATGAAGCGGCTTCATTGAGATCTGGTTCTGCCCATACTCCCTGAAAACCTAACGACTCGGGACGGATGCCTGGATTAAAAATCGGATCACAGTTAACAATACTGTAGGATACAGGACACGAATTGTCAAGCGTCATAAAATCTGCAGTACCCGACCAGAAGGTAGCAATCACTGGTTTCCCAAGCATCATCGCCTCCATCACCCCCATACCAAGCCCTTCTGATCTGTGCAGTGAAACATAACAGTCGCATGAGGCGTAGAGCGACAGTATGGTTTCATATGTCATTGAATAGTCGAGGATTCTTATGCGCGGGTCACCAGCTATATAACCGCGCAGTTTAGTTTCTATTGTGTCAAAGACAGATCCACCAACAGTTTTGTTGAGTTTGAGAATGAGCATAGCCGGCGCTTCCCGATCGAAGGCAAGCCTGAATGCATCGATGGCCCCAACGGGATTTTTTCGTACCATATCGCTTCCAATATCCACACTGGTGACAAAAAGAAAGCAATTATCCGGGAGGCCAAAAGCGGCACGGTCCGGCCGGGGAGTTGCAGTTGTCATTATCGCCTGCGGATAATAGAGTACCCTGCATCGTGATGTCCATGAAGCAATCGCATATTCAATGAATCTGCTTGGAGCAAGTACGATGTCAGTCTTCTCTAGTTCCGGTTTCCACTGTTCGGGAATACGTGGTAATTCCCAGTAAGGAACTGCGACATTGAGTGGTACAGTGGCAAAACCGTGATTCATACCGGTTTTTACTGATTTCTGTTGTGGTGGATTGACATGAAATAGATTGACCGCAAAACGCGGGGGCTCCGCAAGAGTATGGGAAAGATGCTTCCAGGCGCTGTCAGCTCCCGATCTTCCGGGAAGGGGAATATCGTATACAGCAACCTGATGCCCACTTTCTACAAGTGCGGCAATGGTATTGCGGGCTGCAATACCGAGACCAAAGTTACAGCTGGGAAAACCTATCACATTGAAGCCAAACGGCAATGATGTATCCAAATTCATAATCGTACCAACCACACATCCTTCCCCCTGTATTTTCAATGCAGATTTATTATTCGAAAATATCGGGCATTCTGGTATTCATTATACTGATAGTATACCTGATTTTTAAATTACTATCAATGAATAGATAGTCCTTTATTTTGCAGAACGCTGCCGGAAAGAGTGGAGAGGTTTATTTCCGGAATAATGGACTGACTATATTTATCAGATAGGTCTCAGTGTTCTTTGAGTTGTTGTTTTCCATATTCTTATGACTTTTCAAATAACTGAGCATTTCCTTTTACCTCAATATCTCATGTAGTATATTAAAAACAGAACCGCAGTAAATTGACGCTATAAAACATAGCCTGTGGTATTTCAGGTTAAAAAATATTTAGTATTACAGCCATAGAAAGGTGGTAGTTATGAAATTTCTCAGTTTTCTGGCAATCGTAACACTATTTTCATCATCCTTTTCAAGCGAAACAAAAACACCTGCACTTCAGTTTGACTCTCTGCCGTATGCGTTCAACGCACTGGAACCTCATATCGATGCAAAAACCATGAAGATCCATTACACCAGACACCATCGCGGATATTTCGATAATCTCATTAAAGCTGTAAAAGCTGAATCACTGAGTGTAAGTGGATTACCTCAACTTTTTGCAAAAGCCAGCAAACTCACTCCGGTTGTCCGCAATAATGCTGGTGGGCATTTCAATCACACACTGTTCTGGAGTATAATGGCTCCCAAAGCAGGTGGTAAACCGGAAGGCACATTAGGAGAACGTATTACCGCAACGTTCGGATCGTTTGATACATTCAAGGAGCAGTTCAAAAAGGCAGCTCTTACACGGTTTGGCAGTGGATGGGCATGGCTATGCGTTGCTGATGATGGCTCACTGTTTATCACCTCGACAGCCAATCAGGACAATCCACTCATGGATGTTGCCGAAAAACGGGGTACACCAATTCTTGGCCTTGATGTCTGGGAGCATGCGTATTATCTCAAATATCAGAATCAGCGCGGCGGGTACATTGATGCATTCTGGAATGTTGTAAACTGGCCTGAGGTCTCGAAACGTTTTACATCACTGACTAATCAGAGCAAAAAAGCACCGGAGAAGAAATAAGTCAGGAGACGACAGATAATTGACAAAATAAGATTGATCGGAACTATCGGCTCAGTTCTGATCACTCTTATTTTTGACATTGATGAAAAGTATGGCCGTCAGACTAATTCTATTCAGCCCTTACGCAACATGACTGGCGCACCTTACGCGATTTCGGGATCTGTTTTTTCAGAACTCTTCAACTGTCACAACAGATTTGCTTAACATTTTATCATCATCGAAAATGAAATAGCCTTTGAATTTCTTACCAGCAAGAATAAGTGGAAGCCAGTGGATATCATCCTGCCACATCTGATCGTAAGGAATTGCACCCATGGAACACCAGAACGGATCGGCTTCAGGGGTCTCAAATGGAGTTCCGCTGTGCGCATCTGCAAAAAAAACTGTTCCATGGAGCGAGTAGCCATCAGTAAAAATAAAAAACAGCTCCCCCACCTTATGGAGTTCCGATGTCTGAACCCCGGTCTCTTCAAATGTTTCCCGTACCGCTGCCTCTGACGGAGTTTCTCCTGGTTCGATTCTCCCACCTGGTGCGTTTACTTTACCTTTTCCGAGGCCTGTTTTTTTATGGATCAACATCACCCGATTGCCATCACGAACAAAACAGAGCACCGCCCGTTCTTTCGGAACCCACGATTTCCAATCGACAAATGCGACATCCCTGACTTCAATTATATTATTTGTCATAGTGCTGTTTTATAACCTGAAATAGATACCAGTACCACCCTCGAGGCCGATTTTTTTGAGATCATCCGATCGTTTTGCTCCGAAGATACCAGTTGTGAAATGTACACAAAAACGCCAGAAAAAGAACTCCACTCCGCAACCGGCTCCTAAAGAAACCGTGTTTTTAGTCGTTTTTCCCTTATAGCGTACCGGAACATTAGCGTTGTTTCTGTACTCATTGTAGTAGTAATCATATTTATGATAATCCAGGTTCCAGCTTCCCCCACCTTGAGCGTAAATCCGAAAAAATCGTGCCTCGTGAATCGAGCGGCTGTATACCAGACCAATTGATCCAGTCCCTTTATTGGAATATCCGCTATCACGCCCATTCGAATAATAAAAAATATCATCATCATTACCTTCAGGGTACTTAGTTTCTTCATACCAGGGAAACATCGTGAGCTGCAGAGCCCACTTATCAAACCACCTTTTATAGGACAACCCTTGACCGGAAAATGAGCCCGCTGCAAAACCTATGTAATTTGGATATCGTTTAGTGGAAACCTCCGTGAACCTCGCTCTACGATCTTTATATTCTGAATCAGCAAGACACAACCCTGCAAAGCATAACAAAATACCGACCACTCTGAGTTTTACCATCATGTTACCTCTCTTTTTACTATTAAAATGGCATATCTTCACCAAAGTCTTCATCTTTATCCAAACCATCACTGTCAAGATCATCCTCCAGTTCGGGCGCCCTGATAATAAGATGTCCATTCTCGAATTCTTCAACAATCATCCCTAATGACTTTACAATCATGAAAAGCGCTGTTTCGGGTTCAACCTTTTCTATTCTGGCAGTTATAAGGTGTTCATCACCTTTCTGGTTTGAAAGAACCGTTTTTGAATAGATCAGATTTTGATCGAGACTTTCCTGAATCGTTTCAAGAACTTTGCTGACCAATTGATCTTTAACATTCAAAGAAACCATTTTTTTTACTTCTTTCATTTTCATTATTCGCCTTCCATTATTAATAACTTAGTAGTGAAGAATAGACCCGAAAAATTCTCTACTGCTTATGCACAACAGAGTGAATATAACTTATTCTGGAAGCAGAACAGAATCAGATAATAAAAAATCTAACTCTTCATCACTCCATAGCTGTTCTTCAAAAGGTATCTGGAGCATCTGGATAAATCCTTCAAGAATCGCTTTTGAGACCCGTGCATAGCTTAAGGCCGGATCGAGGGCCGAAAGATATATCGTTTTAATCTGAAGGAGTTTTTTCTGAATCTCACGTTCCGATTCGGTAATATTAAGGTAATCGGGCAGGCATTGATAGGCATCAGAGAGGGGCAGTGATCCGTGTTGAAGGACCGCACCGGCAGTTCTCCTCTGAGCTGACCCTATGAGTTTCTTCCCATCCACCATGATTTCATCTCTGTTTGGTGCCAGGAAGCATGGAAGTTTCTGTTCCCGTTTTAATTGATTAAACAGAAGATCTGAATCATGAGTTTGAGAATTAATACCCAGCATTTTTAACGCGTTCTGAAGGCAGCCTGAAATAATCGCGTACGTTTCTTTGACTGTGTGCCCCAGACTACCATGTTTCTGAGAAAAAACGCAACTGTAGGTGCAATCCCGGTAATGAAGTACCGGTCTGCCACCGGTTGGTCTGCGAACCCATTGCACACCATCACGCTCTATACTTTTCCTGTCGAGTACAGAATTTGCGTCCTGAAGCATTCCAATGGTGATTGATGGAACCTCCCAGGTATAGGTGCGCACCACCATACTATCACTATCCGCATATTTTCCAAGCAGATACTTATCAGCAGCCATATTAAAGCGTGCAGAGCGGGGCCCATCATCGATATATCGTAAACGAAGAGACATGTATTAAAAATAGATGAGAAATTCAGCGGCAGAAACTAATTTATTAAAATATGTAGCACCTGACTGGACTGTAGTCTGGTGAACATGCAATGATAACAGGGCAGATAAAAGTTACCACTACTTACAAATGTACATACATTCTATTGCAGGCCAACAGTGCTGCTGCATACTTTTTTGCCATCGCAGAATCAGGAGATAGGATGCGGGGGCAGGGTGAACTGTAAAGATGGCTTTTGACCAGTTTTTTACCAGAGTAACACCAATGGAAATAAAATCACGTATCGAAGAGCTTCGCCGGCAGATCAGGCAGTTTGACACCGCATACTATGCACACGGGCAATCACTTGTCAGTGATAAAGAATATGATGATCTGTACCATGAGCTTGTCAACCTCGAAAAAGCCCATCCGGAATATGATGCGGTGGATTCTCCAACCAGACGTGTTGGAAACGACCTTACAAAAGAGTTCGCCAAAATAGAGCACGGCATTCCAATGATGAGTATCGACAACACCTACTCAGAAGATGAGCTTTCAGACTGGATCGTTCGTCTTGACAAACTGCTGGAGGGAAAACGTCCATCCTACATTGCAGAACTCAAAGTCGACGGGATCGCGTTGTCACTTGTATACGAAAACGGGAATCTGGTGCGGGCGGTCACCCGCGGCAATGGTGTCATCGGTGATGATGTTACCGCTAATGTACGGACAATTCGTTCGATACCACTTTCTGTGCCCTCTCAAAGCAGTTTTGAGGTGAGGGGTGAGGCGTTTATGGCTTTCAACACATTTCAGGAGCTCAATGAACGGCTGACCGAAAGTGGTCTCAAACCTATGCAGAATCCGCGAAATACCACTGCCGGCACATTGAAGCTTCAGGATCCGCGAGAGGTTGCATCACGCAATCTGAGCTTTTCTGCATACGCGATTCTGGATCGTTTTGGAATCGATACGCACAGTGACGGTCTCACGGCGCTTCAGAAGGACGACTTTCCTGTTGTCATTCATTCCGAAGCTTTACACAACCGTGAAGAGATTATCGATTTTGTTCATCATTGGGGGGAAAAACGGCATTCACTCCCCTTTCCGATAGATGGTATTGTTATAAAAGTAAATGAATTTTCTCATCGGGAAACAGCCGGAAATACTGCCAAATCACCCCGATGGGTAATCGCCTACAAGTATCAGCCAGAGCAGGCAATAACCCGCCTTGAATCGATTGATGCGAATGTTGGGCGCACCGGCGTTGTGACACCGATCGCCCGTTTATCACCTGTTTATCTTGCAGGAACGACCATCCGGAGTGCTACACTGCACAACTACGATGAAATCGAACGGCTGGGTATCCGAATCGGTGACTATGTGCAGATAGAAAAGGGTGGTGAGATAATCCCCAAGGTGATTGGTTATATTCCCGAAAAACGTCCCGTAAACTCAGTACCCTATACCCCTCCGATGCAGTGTCCATCGTGCGGCTCAACACTTGAGAGACTTGACGGAGAGGTGGCGCTTCGCTGTTTCAACAATGCCTGCCCCGCACAGCTTTCAGCATCTTTACAGCATTTTGTGTCCAGATCAGCAATGGATATTCGTAAAGTTGGTCCCGCGCTCATCGATCATTGCATCGGAGCTGGCCTGATACGGGATGCTGCAGACCTCTATGGTCTGTCAATTGAACAGCTTGTCAAGATCGAGCGCATGGCTGAAAAATCCGCTCAGAATGTTCTGGATTCCATTAATCAGTCAAAAAGTAATACCCTTGACAAATTAATTCACGGCCTTGGCATCCGGATGATCGGAGCACAGAGCGCAAAAATTCTTGCACAACACGTAAATGATATCTGTGATCTTTTTTTCATGTCTGTGGACGATCTCTGCAAAATTGAATCGATCGGACCGACCATGGCACAAAGTATCCGTTATTTTTTTGACCGCCAGGAGAACCGGATTCTTATCGACAGACTCAGACAAGCTGGTGTCAACATGTCCGGTACGCCAAAGGGCACTGCTGATGGAATATTTTCAAATAAAACAATCGTTCTTACCGGTACCCTTTCCCATTTTACCCGTGAGGCAGCTGCAAAGGAAATTGAATCCAGAGGTGGAAAAATTTCATCAAGTGTGAGCAAAAAAACCGACTACGTCCTTGCCGGAGCAGATCCGGGTTCGAAAATTGATAAAGCTCTGGCATTAAACATCAAAATCATCGATGAACAACAATTTACAACAATGCTGGGTACCATATCCGGCGTATAGAAATTTTTAATATGAAAAAACAACCAGTGAGATCCAAGGAACGGTTTTTGACTTTCGGCTCACCCATTATCGGGGATTCAGAAATCAATGAGGTAGTCGCCACACTTAAAAGCGGTTGGATTGGTACCGGACCAAGAGTAGCGAAATTTGAAAAGCAGTTCGGATCATATATTCAAAGTCCGCATTCTGTAGCAGTCAATTCCTGCACCGCAGCACTTCATCTGAGCCTTCTGGCATTGAAACTCGATCCAGGTTCAGAAGTCATTACCAGCCCCATGACATTTTGTGCGACAATAAATGCTATTATGCACGCAGGCCTGACTCCGGTTCTGGCAGACATTGACCCTGTTACGATGAATATCGATCCATCAGAAATAGAACGGAGAATAACCAGCAAAACACGAGTAATCCTTCCGATACATTTTGGCGGCCGTCCCTGCGACATGGATGCGATTATGTCAATTGCTCAGAAGTACAACCTGTATGTAATTGAGGATTGTGCCCACAGCATTGAAAGTGAATACAAAGGTAAAAAGACGGGGACATTTGGTCAGTTCGGCTGTTTCAGCTTTTATGTTACAAAAAATATAATTACCGGTGAAGGCGGGATGATCTGCTGCAGGGATCCGGAAATGGCTTCGTGCGTAAAGATTCTCGCGCTTCATGGAATGAGTGCCGATGCCTGGAAACGGTTCAGTGATGAGGGATATAGGCACTACTTTGTCGTTGACAGCGGTTTCAAATACAACATGATGGACCTTCAGGCAGCGATTGGAATACACCAGTTGAATAAAATTGAAGAGTTTTATCAAAGAAGAAAAGTGATCTGGGAGATGTATCTCAATGCGCTAGATGGCTTTCCGATAGAACTTCCTGCCCCGTGCGAACCTCACAGCCGTCACGCATTGCATCTTTTTACCGTTATGGTTGACCAAAATCAGTGTGGAATAAGTCGGGACACGTTTCTTTCCGAAATGACATATAATAACATCGGCGTTGGTGTACACTATCTCAGTATTCCTGAGCACCCATTTTACCAGACACGATTTGGATGGCAACCCCATGATTTTCCTAATGCTTCCAGAATCGGAAGGCAGACAGTGAGCCTGCCCCTTTCACCCCGACTGACAGATTCTGATATCCAGGATGTTATCGATTCGATCAGAATTTCACTAAAAATGTAAGGCGGTTTCATACAGAACGGATTGAATGATGGCATTCCCGTTGCCATTAAAGTATACTTTTAATCGACTTGCAGCTTTGTGCTTCAGTTTTCAGTTGAAGCACCTTTTGTGGTTGGAATTTCTCAGAAATCTATAGATCAACAAGATATTACGTTAGTATGAGTTTCAACATTTTTAAAAACATTGTTTCGAAGCCATTAACTGAAGATATCGAACATCAATGGATGAATCGTATCTTTCAAAAGATTGTCCAGATACTTGCTATACTTTCAGTTTTAATGCTTGTAATAAGTTTTATCCAGGATCACCGACGGGTAACATTTCTATCTCTTTGCAGCCTTGGTGTTTTTACGTTCAGTAATATCCTGATTACTTATAATCATATTAAATATGCATCGATCGTTGTATCTGCCTCACTTATGATACTGGGCCTGTATGCAATTATGACCGGTGACGGAATCCATGATACGGCCATTTTTCTATTCCCACCATTCTTTCTTATCAGCAGTTTTATGCTGGACAGGTCATTTTTCCTTATCCTCTCTTTTCTTACATTGACATTTATGGCTCTTATCGGTCTGGGTGAATTAAACGGTCATATTGTCAACAAATTTTCATCCAGTGCATCTTTGATTGACATTTTTCTTCTTATTATTCTTGGCAGTGCAACAGTTCTGATCAGTTCCCTGTTTTCTGAAAATCTTTTTAAAGTTCTGGCATACGCACATAAAAACGCCCAGAACTACAGAAAAATTTTCAATTCCATTGGTGACGCAATACTTATAAGAGACAGGGAAACGGGTACATTCGTACATGCAAATGAAACCATGTTATCGATGTTTGGTTATACGGCTCAGGAGGTTCCAGGTCTCACGATTGAACAGCTTTGTCCTGCAAATGAAGATACCTCTTTCACATCTGAACTGATACACTTTGAGAGTAAAAATGGTAAAGGGCAACGTCTGTTTTCTTCAGTTGCATACAAAAAAAACGGTGATCGTTTCAGAGTTGAAGTTTCTCTATGTAAGGCTATGATCGACGATCGGGATCGTTTACTGATTGTAATCAGGAACATAGAAGCAAAACGTGTTATCGAAGAGCGGATAAAACAGAATGAAAAACTGACTGCTTTGGGAAGGCTAGCGGGAGGAATTGCCCACGATTTCAGAAATCAACTCACAGGGATTCTTGGATGTTCTGAACTGCTCAAGACGGAGGTTTCGAGTACACAGCAACTTGAAACACTTAATCTTATAATCCAGTCCGCCAAACATTCAGCTGAATTGACACAGCAGCTGCTTTTTTTTGCCCGCAAAGGTGAATCTGCATTCCAGGACATCTCCATGAACAACATTGCAGAATCAACATTTACAATGCTTCAAAGAAGTTTTGACAAACGTATTGAACTGAAATTTACCCCCAATCTTTCACTGCCATTGTTCAAAGGTGATCCCGGTAAAGTTCAGAACGCCCTCCTTAATCTCTGTATAAATTCACGTGATGCAATGCCCGAAGGCGGCATCCTCACTATCAGGGTTTATAAAGCTGACTTAAACATGACTGATTGCGCCCTGCTTGTCGACCCTCTTGCCCCTGGAAAATACCTCGCAGTATCAGTCAGCGACACCGGTGAAGGTATTCCACCAGAAAATTTCAACAATATCTTTGAACCGTTCTTTACAACTAAACCTATTGGAAAGGGAACAGGAATGGGACTGGCCGCTGTTTACGGTACGATTCGCGAACATGGCGGCTCAATATCCTTACATAGCAAAAAGAATGAAGGAACAACCTTTGTTTTATATTTTCCATTGATACCCGAAGCCCCGAAAACACCACCAATCAAGGAAGGTTCACCTGAAATGTTACCAGATATTATGCCCCGGTTAAAAACAATCGTAGTCGATGACGATCCTATTGTCAGATTGACAATATGCAAGCTTCTTAGTAAACTTGGCATTCAAACGACATCGTTCGGTGATGGAATTTCTGCAGTTGACTTTTACTCTAAACACCATGACTCGATCGATATTATATTCCTTGATATGAATATGCCCCTTATAAACGGAACTGACACCTTGAAAAAGCTCAGGAAAATCAATTCAGATGTAACCGTGTTTATTATCTCCGGATGCAGTGATTCTGAAGAATTTCAAAAAATTTCTGAAGCCCATGTGAGCGGGTTCATCAAAAAGCCGTTCCAGCTTCATGTGCTTTCTCAGGAGATCCAGAAAATTACTCAACAGAAATCCGCCGCCAGCTGTATTTCCTGAGTCCTGCTTATTACAAATACACTATAGGGCTTAACATTAGTGCTACCCGTTATTGTTCAAAAGACGCTCGTGCTGTTCCCGCAAAAGGCGGGAGTAGTATGAGCTAACCAAAGTGACACGATAATTACTAGCTCTTTGACAACAGGGCTACTCAGAGTGAAAGTGATTTTTCAAGGATATCAAAATTGTTTTTTGTTAATTTTTATATGAGGCTAAAGGCTTCAATCTGTGCGGTGCACTGAGCGAAGTCGAATGTGCGGTGCACTGAGCCAGTCGAATGTGCGGTGCACTGAGCCAGTCGAATGTGCGGTGCACTGAGCCAGTCGAATGTGCGGTGCACTGAGCGAAGTCGAATGTGTCATCCCGAGGGCGGGAGCTGCATCAGGTAAGGCCGAGTCATTTTCAGGGGGGACCCACACGTGGCGCTCGTGTGCGGGTTGGACCACCCCGTCAGGCGATGCCTGCCATCCTTCCACAGGGGAATTTTCAGAGAATTATCGAAGTAAACCGGGGTCGTAATCGGGATCGGGATCGAAGCTTACCATTAGCTTTACAGGATTTAACATTTTTTCAAAATAGGTTTTTTTTCGAAAAGATAATCAATCAAATCTGTTTTCCGGCCATACAAATCTTGTAGAAGTACTGCCATTGAAATTAGTAACACGTAATATTTTTTTTGACATTCTGAGATCCTGTTTTAGCATAATATTATTCCAGCTTTTTCCCAATGTTAAAACCGCCACCAGTTAATCGTCCAAGAGAACTTTCTTATTTACTTCTCTGATCCTGCCATCAGGTGACTGAATGGTAGCAGAAAGTAGCAACATCTGTTTTCCAAACCTGTTTGGGAACCTTACTGAATAATTTCCTTCTGTTCTGGAATTAAACCTGCAGAGCACAGTTCCGGCAAGATTTGAAATAACTCCACGAAGCATTCCGGCTTCTGTCTTTAACAAAATGCTATTACCACCTGTTAAAACACTACATAACACCGGTTTATTTTGGGACAGAGCCGGTACAACCGCTGTCGTAGAGCTCGCCCATAATCCTTGAATATTACAAACTGATAAATTATTGCGAACACTGTCGGGAATGAGATCTGCAAACCTGATAGAGCCATATTGATCTGCAGTCTGTAGATCCTGCTCTACGCAACAACGAAAAACCATGCAGGCAATAAGCCCCAGAGAATCATTAACGATGACAGGGGGATAAATGGACGAAACAAGCTGATTACGTAAAAATGCAACTTTACCTTTTACAATTTCAAAACGGGGATAGTCACTTCCACCGCCAAACCCATACAGGGATACTTTTCTCAACCCCAGCGAGTTGCTTTCAAACCCTTCCAGACCGGCAGTTTTCAAATCAGGATTCAATTGGAAATTAACATTTGAGTAAAGTTTTGTCAGCAATTCTCCAGCTATACTCCTGTTTTTTATTTTAAAAACTGGATCATATCTCCCTGAAAAGATTGAAACCCCGACCAGTAATGAATCCGGACCTGAAATCAGTTCATTTTTATAAAGCCTGCTCCCTGAGCCCGGGTATATCCAGTAGTAACCGTATCTATCAATACCTCCGATATACATATACACTTTAAACATAATGACATGATCATCTTCACGGGTTTTCATAATAAAAACCGTATCATCCCGATATAGTTTTACGGTATCTTTTAATGATCCGGACTGTTGAACGTCTATAAAACTCAGACTCTCTTTCTTTGCCATTGAATCAAGGTAAAAAAGGCACTCTTCATCAACCCGTAATGTTCGATTTTTACTGATATACGAATCATAAAAGGATGACCCACCGGATACAATGCCGTTTGGAGCCACCAGTGCACCATCAGTTATATACATATCAACACTGTCAGGTGGGATGCTATCCTTCATGATTGACGACGATAGGTAATTGTTATCTATTATCCCTGAGCTTTTTGAAAAATCTACAGAAACGAATGTTCTTCCTCCCGGCTGCATAAAAAGCAGCATACCAGTTTTTAATTCAGCATGCAGAGCACCACCCCAGAACGACAACCACAGCACTACAGAAATACCAGAATACTTCATTTCAAAATCCTTTTTTAACCATTCAAAGTACATTAAATATTCTTAATATCAATGTACCCACTGGTTTACCTATAAGCCGCTACCATCTAATGTAAAATAAAAGCACTCCGAAAAAGAACTTTTTATTTTATATGTGTTGTTTTTAGACAACAGGGCAGCGTTAATAGTATTCTATTTACCGGTTTTGTCAGGAATTTCGATTCCATTGTCCATTTCGACGACATCGAAAAAGATACTGTCGGGACTCATTGAGGTGAAAAACCCTAATCCGTTATTGATATTTGTAGGTGGTTCACTCCATTGATCCTGGTATGTCGTATCAACCATTTTTTCAAGCAGGTCATAAAAATCGGGTGTAATCGTGTAAATAAGAAGTTTATACCTTGCAGGTTGAGCAAGACTGAGAACCACCGGACAACTTTCAAAAACACTCTTTTTAGTCCAGTAGCTGGAACTTATAACCTTCATACTGTCGGTAGAATAATATTTTGCATTCGAAATCCAGTAATTCAATCCGGAATAGGTATTATTATAAAAAGAATAATAATTATAATAAAATGCCTTGCGGGGTTTACTGAATGTAACGAACAGACTCTGCAGACTGTCCGGAATGCCGTCATCAGGAATATCAGGACCGCTAAAATCGTAATATTTCATTTTTACTTCCCCATCCTTAAGTGTATACAAGGTATCCCGGTTGATGGAAAGGCCACCCTCCGGAAAAGGAACAGTGGTTTGCGCCCATGCATGCATTCCGTTATAATGTACATCAAGTCGATAGGTCTTGCCCGCAGTTACCACGAGTTTCCTGATCGTATCAGAATACATTCCATAACCGACGTAATCGAGAGTATAAGATGTATCGCCAGTCGAAATAGTTACTTCTGCATCTTCAATTATACTGTCTCGTGTTAAGGTTATCGTATCGGAGCTGTCTCTGCCGTTGTTGGGATCGTAATTGGGATCAGTAGGCCATCCGTTCCATCTTGCCTTTACTACAGTGTCAACGTACAGTTTCGCCAGATGAAGAAGATACACATAGGTGACAGGCTGTCCGGCAGTCAAGGATGCCTGAATGATTATTGCATCTTTGTCATAGCCTGCCGGCTCAGTGCCTGTATTGCATGACAGCATTGCAGCTGCACAGAGCAGCATGCCGCCGATTCCGGTTTTTACAGTAGTCATTTTCATAGGTGTTCTCCTTAAACAACTAAAATACCGCAGTTACTTTAAATGCAGCATTCGGAAGCACGTCCATCGCTTTTCGATCTTTCTTTGTAATAACCGTTTTCCTGCAATAATCAGGTATAATGTTATAATCATAATAGCCGAACTCATAGTTATATGTGTTTACAGTTGTAACAGTATAGGTTCTTTCGAGAATATTCTTCCGGTTGTATGCATTAAAAAGCCCCAGAGTCAGACTGCTCTGAAAATGTTTGCCGATATTTATTTTCCATGCGGTACTGATATCGAGCCGGTGATACTCCGGAAGCCGGTAGGCGTTCTTATCACTGACATGGACATAAGTGCGATTGTCTGGACCGCTGAACTGATTCAGAGTGAAAAACTCTACCGGTGCAGTATACGGCGCCCCGGTGGAGTACATCCAGACAGCCCCAAGATCGATACTTGACCATGATGCAACTTTCCATTCGAGGCTGTTGACTATTTTAAACTCGTGAGTATGATCATTTCTCGCAGGAAATGGTTTACCGTCGTTGAACACGGGATAAGTGTTTTCAGACTTGCTTAGGGTATATGCCATCCACCCATCGTACGTTGCACTCCTGTTAAACAGGCTGAAACGTGCATTTTTAATCTGAATGAGCAGATCGACTCCTCTGACAAATCCTGTACCTTCAAAAATAGCGAACTGATGCGGGTCAAATGGTTGTTTTTCTTCGAAAATATAGGAACGCACTCTTTCCGAAATGGTTAGCAAACCATTCAATCTTTTTACGTACCCCTCCGCGTCAATTAAGAGATGTGCTGTCTCCAAGGAGAGACCCGCAAGCACCTGGTTTGATTTTTCAAGAGGCCTGTTCTTATTTGACAGAAGCCATACAAATTTTGAGCCCCCACTTATATCCTCCTCCTCGGCTCGGTGTATCTCCTGGGTGTATATTCCACATGCTCCTTTTATCTTGAGTCCCGGGAG
Organism: Chitinispirillaceae bacterium; assembly: GCA_016929595.1. Taxonomy (GTDB): domain Bacteria; phylum Fibrobacterota; class Chitinivibrionia; order Chitinivibrionales; family Chitinispirillaceae; genus JAFGIN01. The sequence goes on along the minus strand of JAFGIN010000146.1, from coordinate 7,153 downwards.
CAGGCTGTACCACAGACTCAGACGCGGATCAACTGCATGTGCAGCAGAATGCTGGAAATAATAGTAACGTACACCCGGTGTCATACCCGCTTTATCACCAAAAGTCATCTCATCTTCAGCATAAAAAGCACATGAAACTCCTGTATCACGAGTGTGAACGGGCCGGGTTGAGGTAATGACAGAAACAAATCTTTCGCCCCACGTTGTACCAGGGTCAGAACCAGGATCAGGAACTGTATCTCGATCGTAAACAACAGACTTCCATGATACCTCAATTCCCATATTGAGCATATTCCTGTCCGATAATCTGAATGAGTTATCCAGTTTACCCGAAAAATCGACTATTTTGTTCCTTGAATTCATCCCTGATCTGAGTCCGACGGTTGTGTCAAAAGGAGCTTTCGTATCGGAGTAACGAACAGAAATTGAATCCCTCCTGTAATAATCCTCTGTCTTTGTGCCAAGAAATTGTGAATAGGACAAACTCAGTCTGGACTTGAATGCATCCGACCATTGCTGTTCCCATTCCTGTCCGGCACAAAGATTGCCCCAGATGAGAGGATTTTTACTCTTTACATTTACAACACTGATTGCTGTGTCATAACGGGAAAAGTATTTGATGTTTCGAATCATGTCCACAAGCCAGATTGCCCTGATAGCTTTTTCTGAAAAGGATGTATCCAGTGAGTTATCCTGATAGTCGCGGCTTGCAAAAAAGGTGGTGGAAAGTCTGCCGCGGGTTCCCAGTCTGAATGCGGCAAGACCGTTGAGATCCCAGAAGTAATATTTGGGTTGATATACTAATCGATAGCCCCTCATTGTTGGGAAGATCGAATAGGAAGAATCGGGGTTAAGTTCCCAGTAAGTCTGGTGGCCGGTGGAACCTTCGGAATATAGAGTATCGTTTCCATGCATTCGGTTGAAAATACTGCTGAAAAGATCGGTTTTTGTTATATCGGTCATGGCACGACGGGCAGCAAACATCAGCGTCCCGGTTTTGTTCATATTGAGAGGAATCTGTAAATATGCATCGCTGCTCAAAAGCCCACTTCCAATACTCGCCTTAATTCCACCCGTATCGGATGCATTCATGCCACTGCTGACCAGATCAACAACACTGGATAATCGGCCGCCCCACCGTGCTCCAAAACCGCCCCTGTGAAGCGTCACATCCCCGATCGCATGAGGATTGAATGTGCTGAAAAAACCATAGAAATGATCCACATAGTAAATTGGTACCTGATCGAGAAGAACAAGATTCTGATCGGGGGTCCCTCCACGCACGAACAGTGCTGCTGATGTTTCATTGGAGCCGCTTACTCCGGGAAGAAACTGGAGTGCACGGAAAAGATCATCCTGCCCTGCACCGGGAAGCTTCGAAACTATCTCGGGAGACATCTTTATCTGGCCAATTTTGTTGGAGGTTTTAATGAGCTGTTTGACTCTTTCGGCGTGGACCACCATATCTTTCAGTTTGGAAATTGGTATTTGTGTGAGCACTATTTTCACTTCCCCGGAATCCAGAGAATCGGAAGGAACAGTTAACCGCTCGTAGTCAGATTTGACAACTGTCATCGAACAAGGCGCTTCAGCCGGAATATGTATACTGAATTTTCCAACACTGTCGGTAATGACAGCCTCTTTTAATGCGGCTACTGAAACTACTGCATCCGGAAGCGGCAGGCCTGTTTTCTGGTCGACTACCAATCCCGATATCTGACGGGATTCAGAAACTACGGGTTTAACTGGTTCTTCACTGTTTTGGAAAGAGGCCGACGCTGATGTATCAAATACAGATCTATCAGTTGATGTATCAGCCACTGATGCAACAGATGATGTATCAGTTGATGTAGTCTGCACAAGTTTTACCAGAAAGGGTGCTGACAGTGTAACATTAGTTAAAGATACCCTTTGTGATGCATATCCATCTGCAGTTACAATCATATAAGATGGTACTGCAGTAAGACCGGCGATGACTACCAATCCGTTTTCATCTGAAGAAAAGCTCTTTTCCAGTTCCGGTAAAACGACCGTAGCGCCGCTTGCTGCTTTCCCGTTTAGTGAATCGGTGACAATGGCTGAAAAGCTGGCGGAGCTTTCATTCGCATATACATGGCTTTTAACACACAGAAATATGATAAATAAGAAAAGTACGGTCCCTGCAGTTTTAACAAGGAGACTCATATGGATACCTTTCCCGGAATGGTTATTTTCGAAGTTAAATGGATATATGGTCAATCACAATTTGTAATATAGAATCAATAATTTAAAAAAAGCAATATTTACACTAAATATACTACAAGATATAATCTTTCTGTGAAATCCACTGCCTGTAAGTGTGGGTATATGGGTTTTCCAATGTCGTGTTGGCTGAGTGATGATATCGAAGCCTGGTGACTGAGTTTGTCAAAATCCTACACAACAGCGGTTATTTCATTAATAGTAAAGCAATTGTGACTAAACTTTCAGGATACTTTGTTTTGTTAAGATACCTGGTATAACACCGACTCTAAACCCATTATTAGAATGAAAGGAGAGGCTTGCAGCTAAATTATCTTACTGAAAAGATTAAGCATTACAACTAAAAATATCGGCCCCAAACACTCCGGGATAACGAGTGTTACTGGAATAGACATTTGAATATTATGATTATAGTCGGTTTGCAAGAAAAAATTCTGATAGTAAGTTACAGGTAATATATTGTGTTGCTCCTCATTTTTCGCATATTGTCTGGGTCAGGATATGCGGAAATGAATAATTTACAGAATGCGAATAAGTTAGTAATTAAGTTACCAGCAGTAAGTGATATACAACCGCAGAAATCTGCAAATCTCATTTTACATTTTTCATACAATTTGCGTAAACGCATTTCTTCGGTATCTTTGGACAAAGTAGATATAATTAATATGGTAAAGAGCGATCCATCGCCCCCCAAAAAATTTTTTTTATAGTCGGGCGTGTTATTCTGTTTCATCACCTTTGAAGTTCCGCAATGTCAATTTTTTTGTATAGCTATCCATTTTGTTCTCATACACATCAATTCGTGGATAAAGCATGAAAACATATATAGCTTTTTGCTCAGTACTTATTTTCTCAGGAACTTTTTTATGTATGTACCCCAAGTCACGAAGTATCCTTCAGGCGTCGGTATGAAATAACCTGGCCATTCTCACTTGCCTTGTAATCGGTTTCCTGCGCTGCAGTCTTGAAACATTCCGATTTTCGGGATGTTCCTGCGACAGCGCCCTTGAACCCACGAAAATCCAGTCCACCCTCTGCAGTCACGATTGGGAAACATCGGAACAGAGTACGGGCGTGAAAACTGATCAACTTATTCCATAACGACTCTTGAATCAGGTATATTCAGTATACAATAATCTGGTTCTGGCTGTTTTTTTTATGGTAAAAAAAGAATCCTGCACATTTCTAATCCTTATTGGCACCTCACTACTGGCAGGTTTTTTTGTCTTTTTCCCTATTGCTGACGGTGACATCTTCTGGCATCTGGCATCGGGTAGAGAGATCTTCTCCAGTAAGCAATTTTTACTATCAGACCCATTCAGTTACACTACCCCCGGGATTCAGTGGATCGATCTTCACTGGCTCTTCCAGGTAATCACCTATCTTATTTTCTCACTGACCGGTTATTATGGTCTCCTGTTTTTTAAATCTGCAGTTATTACCTGCTCTGTATTCCTGCTTTTTTCATTATATCGTACCATGACATCATTGGTTATCACTGCCGTCCTGTTTCTTTTCTGTTTCTACCAATGCCGCTATCTCGTACCGTTAAGACCAGGTATCCTGACCCTGTTATATCTGTCGCTCTTTATACTTCTTCTTGAAAACTTCCAAAGGAGTTTGCGCGTAAAATTCCTGCTCCCCCTTATTCCATTGCAAATATTGTGGGTAAACACACAGGGACTTTTCATGATCGGGCCGTCAGTGTATATATTGTATATACTGGGAATAGCCACCGATTCCATCATACGTTCAAAATCTCTTGTAAAACCATTCGCAATTATCAGAACAAAAAAAAGTGTTGAAGTTCTGGCTGTTTTTCTTCTGATATGTGCCGCTGGACTTATTACCCCATCTGGTCTAAAGGGATTTCTTTTTCCATTTCGCCTGCTCAGACAGATCACTCCGGGTGCAGAGAATTTATATTCTAGTCTCATAGCAGAAAACACCCCTCTTACCAGCCTGTTCGGTACGGATCAGATATTCTACTTACTGACATTTGCGATTCTGGTTCTTGCCTCACTGATAAGCATCATAATCGCCGGTAAAAAGACCCGATGGGCGCACCTGTATCTCTTTTTAAGTTTTACGGTGCTTGCGTTAATGGCACAAAGGAATCTCATCCTTTTCGTATTTGCAGTCGTTCCTTTACTACAATCAAATTTCACCTATGTACGCTTAAATAACACTTTTTTTTTCAACAGATTCGTTGTATTCGGGTTTACCATGATTACAACATCATTTTTCGTTTTTATTGCTGTGCTCCATTTTTCCATGATTACATCGGTACATAATCCGATATCGCCCTTCTGCCACCCCGTAAAAAGTACTCTCTACCTTAAAAACAATCGGATATCCGGTACGATTTTCAATGCAGACCGTTATGGCGGCTATCTGCTATGGCATCTGTTTCCTTCACACAAGGTATTTATCGACACTAGACTATCCATGCGGAATCGATCGTTCTTTGCAGACTATATCAACATCCTCAACTCACCACCGGAACAGTTCAAAAACATCCGGGAGCAGTATGACATCACTGCAGTTGTCATCCCTGCACATATCCCTTTGTATTTCGGTGTGGCGCGTTACCTGCTCAGACACCCTGGCTGGGCAGCGGTTATCTGTGATGGATCAGAGATACTTTTTATCAGGCGTGATCAAAATCCTGTGGGAATAATTAATTTCAGCAGCAGTACTGATCTTCGTTCTTTATTTATAGGCATTGAGAGTGATCCTGCACTTAAAAGTCCTCGCCTCAGATATGAAGCAACCACACGGCTTAAATCCTTTTTGTTAAACATGAGGTTGGAACTCCGCTCTGCACCAGTCCACTGATTGCCGGTAAAAAAATCAATAATTACCACTTTAAAACGTATTTACTTGTAAAAGTAATTCTGTAGAACAGTAATTTTCCAGATATCATGTTAAAAATTGAATTATTTTAATCAGCTTTGTATGATCAGAAAATTTTCAGAAAAAACAATTTAAAAGGAGTCCATTTTTATGAACACGTTAAAAACGACCATACTACTGGCGTCTTTAACCGGGTTATTGGTTGTTTTTGGTAATCTTCTCGGTGGATCACAGGGCGCTACTATGGCATTGCTGATCGCGGGTGTAATGAATTTTGCGAGCTACTGGTTCTCAGATAAAATTGTTCTTTCCATGTACCGGGCTCAACAGGTCGGCCCCACTGAAGCGCCGCAATTATACAGAGTTGTGCAGCGGATTTGCGAGAAGAACAATCTTCCGATGCCCAAGGTGTATATCATTGATAATCAATCACCTAATGCGTTTGCTACCGGGCGGAGTCCAACACATGCTTCTGTAGCGGCAACAACAGGAATTCTTCGGATTCTCAGTGAAGATGAGCTTGAAGGAGTGATGGCTCATGAGCTTGCACATGTCCAGAACCGGGACACACTGACAAGTACAATTGCGGCAACAATTGCCGGAGCTATCACTTGGATCGCGCAAATGGTGCAGTGGTCAGCAATGTGGGGCGGGATGCGTCACAATGATGATGACAATAATCCCCTGGGGATGGCTGGTGCGCTTTTAATGGCAATCCTTGCCCCTCTTGCAGCAATGTTGATTCAGATGGCAATATCACGGTCGCGTGAATTTGCGGCAGATGAAACGGGAGCCCGTTTCTGCGGAAGGCCATTATCTCTTGCAAATGCTCTTGCAAAACTTGAACGGGGAGCATCAGCAATACCGCTTCAGAATGGAAACCCTTCAACCGCACACCTTTTTATTGTCAATCCATTCAAAGGCGGAATCGCAAACCTTTTCAGCACTCATCCGCCGATGACAGAACGAATCGAAAAATTACAGCAGCTTTCCAGGCAGATGTAATTTCAGCATAAATAACAGTGTTACCCATGGTACTCATGACTCGTCAGTCATGAGTACCTTTTTGTTTTATGAAAAAATTCAGAAAAACCTACATCGAAATAATTAACACCTGCAATCTAAGCTGCCCTTTCTGCCCGCAGAACAAAAGGGTTCCCCGCATGATGAGTGCCGTGGAATTTGAACACGCTCTGAACCAGCTTGCGCCATATACATCACTGTTACATTTCCATGTTCTTGGAGAACCATTACTCCATCCTCTTATCGGCCACTTTCTGGATCTGTGCGATAAAAAGCAGATCCGGGTTCACATCGTCACCAATGGCACACTTCTTAATAAATGTATCATAAATCTGCATAACAAAGATGCACTGCGCTCTGTGAGCATCTCGTTGCAGAGTATGTGCGCCACTGCTTCATTTGAAGAGTTCAGTGATTACCTTACTTCACTTATAAATGCCATTGAAACATTCCAGGAATCAGCTTCACCACTTTTTACTTTTCGTTTGTGGAACAAGGGAAGCGAATCCGGAAAAATTACCTATAGTGATGCGATCAGAGAAATAGAGCGCCATTTCAATATTAATGGCCTGGTTGAATCGTTAAATCTGCAACGAGGATGCATGCTTCGCCCCAACATCAGCATAAATACCGCAGAGCATTTCGAGTGGCCGCACATTAACGATACCTCCTCTGAAAACACCACAGGATATTGCCTTGGACTCAAAGAACAGATCGGCGTTCTTACTGATGGAACAGTTATCCCCTGCTGCCTTGACCACGAGGGAATTATCAACCTTGGGAATCTCTTTACAACGCCACTGCAAACGATACTTGCATCAGATCGTACACAAACGATTAAAAAGTCGTTCCAGAAAAACATGATCGCTGAAGAACTCTGTAAACAATGCAGTTATCGTAGAAGGTTTGACCGGGATTCGTCGGATTAATGGATTAACAGGATAAGAACCTAAACCTAAACCTAAACCTAAACCTAAACCTAAACCTAAACCTAAACCTAAACCTAAACCTAAACCTAAACCTAAACCTAAAC
>JAFGIN010000145.1 GCA_016929595.1 Chitinispirillaceae bacterium | reverse complement strand
TGAGCGGAGTCGAAATGACAAGCGTGATTTGCTTAAAACGCGTCGTCTCGACTCCGCTCGACGACCGGAACAGTAATGTTAACGTTGATGAATTATATCTTATGAGTCTTCGTAACTTCCAGAAAGGACATTTTTATGAATGATCCGGAAATATACCAGGAAAGCAGAATGGTTGATTCGAAAAAAAAGAATCCGGAAAAACGTTTATTTTTTCCGGAAATATGTATCACTTATCAATGTAGAGTTAAATCTCCCCATGATACGCTTTAATATAGAGCTCCTTTATCTCAGATATCAGCGGGTATCTGGGATTTGCACCAGTACACTGATCATCAAAAGCAAGCTCCGCAAGTTCATCAACTTTTGCCATGAATGCAGCTTCAGATACACCAGCATCTTTGATGCTTAAAGGAATATTCAGTTTCACTTTCAGTTCCTGAACTCCAGCAATCAAAAGATCCACTTTTTCTTCATTGGTCGTACCACCCAGCACAAGATGATCTGCGATCCTGGCAAAACGCGCAGATGCCTGCGGGTATTTATACTGTGGAAAAGCAGTCTGTTTACGCGGGGCTTCTGCCGCATTATATTTGATTACCTGTGCAATCAGTAATGCGTTGGTAAGTCCGTGTGGCAGATGAAACGCCGCACCAAGTTTATGTGCCATAGTGTGAAGTGTGAAATAGGGAAATGCATTGTTTTCCTTCTTCCTCCTAAAGCTTATATCTTAGTCAATAAATCTGTATTTCCGATACCATCGATCATTCCGCCTGCTTTTAACATGATATAATCGGTTGTCTTCAATGCATCTTCAGAAGCCGGATTCAGAAAAAGAAACCATCTGATAACACAATGACCATCATCAAGAATATCCTTTACCGTCTGTGCATCGAAAATGACTTCATTCAAACTGACATTATTACGTGGAGCAAGAACAATCCCCTCTTTTCCTGTAACAGAGAAAAAGGCATGGTCTGATTCGCCTGAAAAATAATCACTATTTTTAAGCGAATCAGGGAATCCCATCAATGATTCAATGTTGCCTTTAACTGCACCCAGCGCATACATCCTGCTGCTCAGGTTAGTCTGGTTAAAAATATTCATCATGATTTTTAATGATGGATTTTTAATTTTTTTTGCAGCTGAAATTTGCTCTTCAGTTAAAGTAATCTCCGTTTTTTCCAATTCGAAACAGGTTGTTTCATCAATTTTCCAGCACAATGGAACGACTACTTTCCATTTTAATACCGGTTTCATGCTCAGTGTGGTATTAAGAATTTCATAGTTCTTATCCATTCTGTCAATTTTAAATCCTGTACCCTTAGGTAACAGCAATTTCACATCAAATGTAAATGTATCCGGCCAGCGGTTAAAAAGACTTGTGAAATCCATCATTGCAGTATGATGAGATGCGTAGGTTATGTCGGTGAGAGTTTGAGTCAGTACTACCGAATCACTTATATATTCAGGTGTTTTCATTACAGCCTGCACCTGAATTGAATCTAGTGAACACCCCTCTATCATACCCGGATCAAGATCAAGTTCCAGTCGTGCAGTTTTAAATGTAAGTGTATTTTGAAGTCTAATCATGTTTTCATCTGTTGTCGATAACCCTGAATTCACCGCTGTAGTTCCTGAACACTCCAGTTTTTTTAGAAATGCCGCCTTTATTCTTTTCAGTGGAAGATTTTTGAATCTGGCTTTAAGAGAGAAATGATCTTTCTTATTGAATCTGATCCGGTTTCCTTCATGTACAATTGTAAAGTTAAATGCACATCCTATAGTACTGTACGAGCTTCGTTTATCAAAACCTGGAAAAAGTTGCATAGCTCCAATCGGGAGATACAACGAACAAAAGTTGGAATCAAGTAAAGCTGTAATGGTATCTCCCTTGAACATGTATGATGAAGGATCAACGGGTGCATTTCTCACATTTCTCACAAAATTATTCATTTCAGGCTGAAGAATCTCTCTGTCCTGAGAATTATAAAATGATGCGGAGAGTTTCATTTTGAGACGGGCTGGTGAGCGGACATTCAATTCCAATGCGACATTATCAGTTTCAAGATGGTCTATTTTTAATGAATCCGCGATCGGAATTATACCTGCAATAGAAGTGTTGTAATTAACAAATATGTCTTCTATTTCAGCTTCAGAAACAACCATTTTATTGAACGAAATTGATATCGAAACCTGATCTGATTCATGTACAATTGTACCACCGGGAATCAGGGCCGATAGGGCAAGTGAAAATGGCGATCTAATTTTTTTCCCTGCGACCGGTACCTTTACAGTAACTTTTTCTTTTACAGTAATATGCGGCACGTGAACAACCGCCAATACGTCATCGTGATCAAGCATTGCAATCACCAGATCATCCAGATCACAATGTGCAGTCTGATTAAAAAGGGTGATTTCCAGATCAGGTGACGATTCATCAAACATTATATAAGACACTCCATCAATTGTAATATTTTTTTCAGAATGAGATAAAGTTACTCCATTATATAGTAACAATGCTGGTTTATCCCACATTTCAATATTATCCGTAATCTTTAATTGCACTGTAACCGGTTTCATTCTATCTAATGTAAATGTTCCCAGCTGTTGACTGAACTCGGCTGAATCCACGAAACCGACCTGCTGCTCGAATGTATATTCAACGCTGTCTGATCGCACACACAATAGAGTATCTCCGGATCCCGATGAATCATATTGAAGATCACTTATCGGTTTTTGACTCAATATCGAGCCTATTGAAATTTTCTGGTCGGTAAGCGGAAACTCAACATGCATCATCCACTCAGCAGGTTCTACAACATCCGGAAGTGAGCATTCAAGCAGGTGAATTGTGATGATCATAAAAATCAATCTAATAGAAATGTTATTCAGTTTCATTTCATAATTTCCGTTAAATAATGTTTTTCCCAGCAAAAGCAAACTATACAAAGCCAATAAACTATACAATAAAACCTAAGGTAGTACAGTAAAAAAAATATATTCATTTGTTAATTTTTAAATCGCTTATATATTACCTTGGAAATGTTATTGATTTTTAACAAGATAAAAAATCAATTGTTTTACGCAATATTTACTTATACATCTGAATCACGGCTTTTTTTACCATAATAATTATCCATCATAACACAATCTGTTTAAGCATTCACATCTGTAATCAACTTAATCGCTTAAGAACATGGAACAATACTTGCGATCAATATTTCTCATGAATTCTAGTATCATTAATGTCAAATTCATGGATTTAATTAATGACATCATCTGAAATTATCTGGTGGAAAAAAGGTATTATTTATCACATATATCCACTATCCTTTATGGATAGTAATGGTGATGGAACAGGAGATATTCCCGGGATCATTTCCAAGATTGACTATTTAAAATGGCTTGGTGTCAATGCAATCTGGATCTCACCTGTATATGTCTCCCCCATGGCTGATCTGGGATATGATGTTTCAGACTATACTGCAATCAACCCTTGTTTCGGTACAATGAATGATCTCGACCTTCTTATTGAAAAACTTCATTCAGTAAACTTACGATTAATAGTGGATTTTGTGCCGAATCACACATCAGTTAAGCATCCATGGTTTCAAAAGTCCCGTTTATCAAAAGATAATCCCATGAGGGACTGGTATATCTGGCGTGATGGTAGTGTCGATGGTGGACCACCAACTAACTGGCTCAGTACATTTGGTGGAAGCGGATGGGAATTCGACGAAATCGCAGGGCAATACTACTATCATGCATTTCTGAAACAACAACCGGATTTAAACCTGAGAAATCCGGCAGTCCTCAAAGAACTCCAAAAAGTGATGACATTCTGGCTTGACAAAGGTGTTGATGGGTTTCGTGTTGATGTAATGTGGCACCTGATCAAAGACAGACTGTTTCGAGATAATCCCCCCAATCCCGTATACCTTGAAGATGAACCGCAGTATCAACGTTTAATCCCGGCCTATTCAACCGATCAGCCGGAAGTGATGGATGTGGTATACAATTTTCGAAAGGTAATAGATTTCTATCATGAAAGAGTTTTAATCGGCGAAATTTATCTTCCAATTAATCAGCTTGTTGACTATTACGGTTTCGATCAGCAGGGTGCACATTTGCCGCTGAACTTTCACCTTCTTGTAGAAGAGTGGAACGCACAAAAAATATATAAAGGGATAAATGAGTATGAAGGATCTCTGCCCCCGGACGCCTGGCCAAACTGGGTACTCAGCAATCATGACCGTCCACGTGTGATCAGCAGAATCGGTATCGGTCAGGCGCGGATTGCAGCGCTTTTATTATTGACACTGAGGGGTACACCGACAATTTATTACGGTGATGAAATTGCAATGGAGGATTCGCCTGTTACACCAGATAAAACCAAAGACCTGGGTGGACAGTCAAGAGATGCGCAAAGAACACCCATGCAATGGGATAGTGGACCCAATGCCGGTTTCACGAGTGGAAAACCATGGCTTGAAATTGGTAAAAATTTCAAAGTGTGTAATGTTGAACAGCAACGTCAACAAGCTTCCTCCATGCTTGATCTTTATCGGAGATTAATCGACCTTCGAAAATCTCAACCAGCACTGCATTGTGGTAATTTTATACCTGTGGGCATTAATGGTGATATTTTTGCTTTTTTACGCACCACAGAAGGCGATAATACAGTATTCCTTATAGCAGTTAATCTTTCTCATACTGCCGGTACATTTTCGATACCACCACGATTCAACATCCCTGGTAGTATACTGCTTTCTACATGCAACAATCGAAACAACGAACATATCACTCGTGAAATTGTGCTTGAAGGCGATGAAGGTATTGTCGTTAAAATTTTATCAACAAAGTAAAGAGATATGGAATTCAAACGAAAATATCCTGTAGGTGCAGAATTACTAAATGATGGCGGGGTTCATTTCAGAGTCTGGGCTCCCGAATGTAAGATCGCAGAAGTTTGCATAATGAAAGACAGAAATGATTCTGATTACAGGAGGTTCGATCTTTTTAATGAGAATAACGGATATTTTTCAGGTCATATACCGGACGTAGCCGAAGGAATGATGTATAAATACCTGCTTAACAATGAGCAACTATTGCCCGATCCGGCATCATTCTATCAACCATCAGGTCCATTTGGATTCTCTCAAATTATTAACCTCAATACCTTCAAATGGAATAATGGATTTTACACACAGCCCTCACGAAAAATAATATACGAGATGCATATTGGTACATTTACACCTGAAGGGACATTCCGAAGTGCATGCCAGTACCTCAAACAGTTATCTGAAATGGGAGTTACCATTCTGGAATTGATGCCCGTTGCAGAGTTCAATGGATCTTTCGGGTGGGGATATGATGGTGTTCAACAATTCGCTCCTTATCATCTTTATGGCACTCCTGATGAGTTCAGGCTTTTTATTGACACTGCACATCAATGCGGTCTTGGTGTACTCCTTGATGTTGTATATAACCATTTAGGTAGTGACGCATCCTACTTCAAAGAATTCAGTAGGGATTATTTCTCAACAAAATATAGTAATGAATGGGGTAAAGCCCTCAATTTTGATCAGGAAAATTGTTTACCGGTCCGGGAGTATTTTGTTACCAATGCTTTATTCTGGGTATCTGAATACCACATCGATGGATTTCGTTTTGACGCGACACAGCAGATTTTTGATGAAAGCCATATACATATAATCAAGGAAATCGTCCAGACAATTAAAAACAGTTTCCCACAAAAACAGTTTTTTTTCTCTGCTGAAAATGAGGTTCAGAATGCAAGGGAGCTTCAAAATTATGGAATCAACTCTGTATGGAATGAAGACTTTCATCGTTGTGCAACAGTTGCGATCACATCGCATAATGAGGCCTATTTCAGTGATTACAAAGGTACACCGCAGGAATTGTTATCTTGCGTAAAGTTCGGTTTCCTTTTTCAGGGTCAGTACTGTGCATGGCAGAAAAAGTCCAGGGGTTCACCTGCACTTACCATGGACCACTCAATTTTTATCAACTATATCCAGAACCATGATCAGGTTGCAAATACACTTAGAGGAGTGCGTATCGGTCAAATCGCGAGTCCTTCCGTATACAGGTGTTTCAGTGCTCTCTTATTGTTAAGTCCACAGATACCTCTCATTTTTCAGGGACAGGAATATTGCTGCACAAGCCCTTTCTATTACTTTTCAGATAATCCGCAGAGAGCAGAGAGAATCACCAATGGCAGGAAACAATTTCTCTCACAGTTTGAGAGTATCAAAAATGCTGACGGTCCGCTGACACCATTGCCCTATATGCCTGAAGCATTCTATTCTTCAAAAATCGATCCGCAAAGACTTGCACATTCGGACCCTATCTACGTCATGTATTCAGATCTGCTTAAAATCCGTCATTCGGATCATGTATTTTCAAAAAATGGATTGGAATTCATCGACGGAGCTATCATTAGTGAAAACCTGTTATGTATCAGGTATTGTGGTAACAACGACAATGAAGACCGTCTGGTGCTCTGTAACCTGGGAATTGACATTACACTCTCATCAATACCAGAGCCGCTGATAGCACCGCCTGAAGGATATTCCTGGAAACTGACATGGTATAGCGAAAATACACTTTATGGCGGCAACGGTTTTCAGGAGCCACTACAGGATGATAAATATTGTCTCGCAGGAAAAAGCCTGTATTATTTTGCTACTGAAAACCGCCAGATGCATCAGGTGTAAGTTGAGCTCGCCCGATTACAGGATTCATTTTTCCACAAGAATAAGTACACTTCTGGCATACATTCCATAATGTCTATCAAGAGGGGTCAATTGTTCATCGATATTTGATGCACACTCGAACCAGTTTGCGGTATCAGCATAGCGAAACCACTGCATCCCCTTGCTGTTTTCAGGAAGGGTCAGATCAAGAAACTGATCATTCCAGTTATAAGCTACAAATAGTGAACCCACATCACCTTTGACGGCATATTGCAGGTTATCGATCCGCATTCCAATAAATGTGCCGCTGTTCCAGTCGCTCAATGTGTACTCATATCCATCATGGCGATACCAGGTTATATCTTTGATACCTTTACCGCCAATATCCAGACCTGTAAAGTAATTGCCTGGTCGCAACGATGTGAACCGGTTTCTCAACGAAAGCATTCCCCTGAAAAATCTATATATACAAATCTCACTTGCCGGTGAACCTTTTTTATTCTTTGCAATAAAAGCGTTAAAAACATCCCACTCCAGATGCGTAGTTTTATTATCAATAGCAACTGCATTATAAATACCCTTCTGTGATTTCAGCAGTTCATCCCCCCCACAGAACATCGGTACACCTGCAGATGTGAGAAGCAGTGCGATGCTATTACGAATCGCTTTTCGCTGCTCCTCCTGATTCCCACCATGATCCCATGAATCATCCTGAGATGTACATGAAAACAGGTCTCTAAGGGTATAACCATCATGAGAAGAGATATAATTTATTGAATTGTAAGGATGAGGTTCTTTACGAGTTGAACTATACCAGAACTGTTGATCAGACCCTGCAAGTGCATTGGCAATCCGGTGCGGAGGTGTCGAGATCACATGCAGTTTATTTTCAAATTGACGCAATGTCCTGCGATACAGGTCATTCCACTCGGACCATCCATCTGGAAAATTTCCTAATTGATAGGTCTGACCGCTTCCGGTCGCCCACGGTTCAGCTATCACATCAACTCCTTCAAGGGTTGTTGCAGACCGCAATGGCAGTTCGTGAGTGATACGCTGAAGCAATCCATCGGGCTCCTGAGAACTGAATTCAAAACAGTCAGAGCCACACTTATTGCCAAGTACCGATGCAAGATCAAACCTGAATCCATCAATCCCCATCTCATTTGACCAGTATTGCAGTGAATCGAGAATCAACTCCTTTACAGATCCGTTTGTCACATTGAGACTTCCACCGCATGCGGAATTGTCCTGATACCGCTGCAACGTCTTTTCATTGTCGATATAGCTGGAACGCAGGGTATAAAAAGATGCATTGTCAAGACCCCTTAATGAGAGAATACATGCGCGTGTCGGATCCTGACGATAATCGTCTTCACGGGAATCGTTATCCTCTGTACTTCGATAAAGCAGCCCTTCTCCTGTATGGTTGTAAACAACATCCAGAAACACTTTTAACCCCGCTTCATGAAAAGCATAAACCATCTCTTTAAATTCACGTACAGTTCCTCCAGGCGAACGGTCAGCAGCATAACGTCTGTTGGGAGCAAAAAAACCAAGGGTCATGTAACCCCAGTAATTATCCCCGCGGGGATCACCATCATCATTCTGTTCGCTGGCGAAATGATGAACCGGGAGAAACTCAACGGCAGAAATACCCAGATCCCTTAGATATGGTGCTTTCAGGGCAGCCCCCTTATATGTTCCCCGAAACTCTTTTGGAATTGTTGAATCCTGAGCGGTCAACCCCCGAACATGTACTTCATAAATAATATCATCTTTTATATGTCTCTTAGGTTTAATACCGGTAGACTGGTTTTTAATCGATAATACAAGCATACTTTTGGGAGCAAACGACGCCGTATCTGTCGACCTGTCGTTCTCACCGGAATAATACTGGTGCGAAAACTCATTGGGATCAATAGTGGAGAGTCGCGGAGCTGGATCGTGGCTTATCTCCCGTGCCCATGGATCGATCAGCAGTTTATTAGGGTTGAAGCGGTTCCCATCGTTATCACAATCGATGATAAAACCGTCCATACACCCGGGTTTCCATTTTGAATCGAATATCCAGTTTGCTCCCCAGACCCGATATCCATAGTATATTACCTCCGTTGTCGCAGGCAATCCGGATGTACTGAGTTTAAACGAAGCGGACCATATCGAGTTGTCATTTTTCGTAAGAGTAAACTTCTTTACCAGACATGAAGAATGAGGCGTGTCGAAAACCCATAGTTCTATACGCTGCGCATTTTTTGAATAAACCTGAAACAACAGCTGCTGTGTCCCAGAATCGAAATATGCTCCCGGTTTTACTTTTGATGTATTAACGGATTGCGACATTATCCATCTCTCCCTGAACGTGCGAATGAGCGTTTGAATGGTTAAATAAGAAACGATCCCGTATGCTGGTTAACATATTGGAAAACAAGATTATTATAACTTGTTTCTACTTTTAAAACAAGGCTTAAAAAAATGAGAAGTCAGGAATGAAGAAGAGTTTTATCGCGAAACATACCGCGCACAGTCTTCTATCTTCTTCTTTCTTCAGGCAGTCCGGCCGTCTCCTTGTCCCGCGATCTCTTCGCCCTTCACGTTTAAAGTCAGAAGTGTGAAGTTTGAAAAAAATAAAGAGATCTGTCGTCTTATTTTCACCCTTCACCCTTCACCCTTCACCCTTCACCCTTCACCCTTCACCCTTCATTAATTGCACATTCATCTGTTATTTTGTATTTTAAACGAAAACTATTTTCATTTAGAGGACAGTTCGTGGATGTTCTGATTCAAAAATTGCGGGATAGCGGGTTTAAAATCACCCCCAAAATCCGCGCTATCATCAATCTTTTCAATGACAAAGATCAGTACATGTGTGTTCAGGAGATTCAGACTGCACTTGAAGCAAGAAATATCTCATCAGGTTTGCCCACCATCTACCGCATTCTTGAACGCCTTGAACAAGCCGGTATCATACTCTCGTTTAAAAACCGGGAACGTCAGGTTTTCTATTTCCTCTGCCGATCCCATCACGGGTCGCACCATCACCATTTTGTGTGCAGAAAATGCAGGTGTGTCAGAGAAGTACCGCTTTGCACATTCAGTGTTATCCAGCAGCACATTGAAACTCAACTCGATGCAACGGTGGAGAATCACATGCTGCATATTGAAGGGATCTGTTCACAGTGCAGGTTACTACATTCGTAATAGATATGGAGAAATAAAATGAGATATCGAAAAATCATATACAGCCTGTTTGCATGTACAATTTCGTTACTGATCTCATTTTCAGCCAGTTGCAGTCATACAAAGAAAACTACGCAATCCAGGACTGTTTTGTCATCATTTTTTCCGGTACACATCACATTACTGAATCTTCTCAAAGATGTACCCGGAATTGAATCTGCCATATTGACAGGGAAAGGGTCCGGATGTCTTCATGATTATCAACTGACACCTGCAGATATGAGTAAGCTTGAACAAGCAAACTGCATAGTAATAAATGGTGCCGGAATGGAATCTTTTATGGATGATTTTTTACACAAACGATCAGATATTACGATCATTGATGCATCAGCAAATAATACACTTCTACATGATGATGAGAAAACCGTTACCTTTGATTCCCGGCATGACCATGACCATCATCACAACCATGACCACCACCATCATGAAACGGTTAATCCACATGTATGGCTCAGTCCTACACAATACATCATACAGATTCAGACGATTACATCCGGACTTTGCTCATGGGATACTGCAAATGCAGCTCTCTACAAAAAAAACAGTGATGATTATATAAACCGAGTCAGAAAGATGAAAGATGATCTTGATTCGCTTCTAAGAGATATTACCCATAGAGATATCATAACGTTTCATTCCGCATTCAATTACTTTGCATCTGATTACAACCTGACAGTTCGGGCTGTTATTCAGCAGGAACCCGGCCAGGAACCGTCAGCCGCAGAACTGATTGAATTGATAAAGATCATTAAATCCCACAATATCAGATCGGTCTTTGTTGAACCGCAATACCGTTCGAAAACAGCGGATGTATTGTCACGGGAAACTGCAGTACGTGTTGATACTCTTGATCCTGTGGTTACGGGCAATCTCAATCCAGATGCGTACATCAATGTGATGCTTAAAAATGGTCAGGTGCTGCATACTGCTCTAAGCGGAGATCCGCAATGACAGAATACGAACCGGGCAAACACTGTAAGCAAAACTGTTGTTCCATAATAGAAAACCTCGGTGTAACAATCGGCGGTAGAGAGATTATCCACTCTATCAACCTTCATCTTCACTGTGGAGAGCTCAGTGTCATAATCGGTCCAAACGGAAGTGGAAAAACAACCCTGCTCAAAGCTATTTACGGAGAGATAAAACATACCGGTCGCGTGTTGCATCGGGGAGTGAATAAGGAAAACACACGCAAACTCAGGATCGGTTATGTTCCCCAGAAGCTCTCTTCAGATTCAGGAAGTCCGATGACTGTCAGTGATCTTTTTAACGCAACACTGACACAAAAGCCAATCTGGCTGTTCCACAACAGAAAAAAACGTCACCATATAACTTCAGCTCTTGAACAGATGAACGCAGAGCATCTTATTGACAAAAAACTCAGCATACTTTCCGGAGGGGAGATTCAGCGGGTACTTGTTGCGCTTGCAACGATTCCTGTACCTGATCTGCTTCTTCTGGATGAACCAGTTTCGGGAGTTGACTATTCAGGATTGCAGCATTTCTATAAAGCGATCTCAAATCTCAGGAGAACACACGACCTTTCGATTGTAATGGTTTCACATGATATATCTCTTTCTTCACAGTTTGCCGACCGTCTGATCCTGCTTAACAAAACTATCAGATCTGAAGGAAAACCACAGGCGATACTATCTAGTCCAGAAATAAAAGAGTTGATGGGATACGGGAGCATTCAACCGATCGAATCACCTGAAGCGCCACCGAAACACCATAAGGGTAATGAGGAAAAACCGTAGCATGGATTTTTTACATGATCTGATCAGACTTGTACCGTTTGAATTCCTTCAATATGATTTCATGCAGAATTCTCTAATCGGCATTGTACTTCTCGCCCCACTGTTCGCTCTTCCCGGGTGTATAGTTGTGGATAGTCACATGGCCTACTTCTCTGATGCCATGGGTCACGCAGCACTGACTGGTGTTGCGATCGGTGTAATTGCCGGAACGGGAAACCCCTTCTGGATCATGATTCTCTTCGCGGCGTTTCTCGCACTTGTATTATCTGTACTGAAGCAATACGGTACAGCTGCTACAGACACTCTGACCGGTATAATCGTTTCGGGTGCAACAGCATTCGGTATCGTTATCTTATCACGTGGTGGTGGATTCTCAAAGTTCTCACGATATCTTATCGGGGATATCCTAAGCTTAACCGACAAGGATCTCATCTGGATCGCTGCCGGCCTCCTGTTATTTCTGATCGCCTGGTATTTTTTTGCAAATAAACTTTTTTTACTTGGTTTCAACCGCTCAATAGCAGCTTCCCGCGGGTATAACATCTGGTTTGAGGAAACGCTGTTTTCTATTTTTGTGGCAGTAATTGTTACTGCGGCAGTTCAATGGATAGGTATACTTGTCATAAACTCATTTCTCATTCTGCCCGCAGCCGCGTCTAGAAACATTGCATCATCAATACGAAGCTACTCGCTTTCCTCAGCATTAATTGCACTGGTTTCCGGAGTATGCGGAATAATTATCTCCTATTACACCGTAACAGCCGCTGGCGCAGCGATTGTCCTGGTATTACTGGCAATTTACACAATCACTCTTGTGATACGTCAGATACGGATTTAGGAGATTGGTTACGTTCCGTTCGCGGTGGTAGATACAAGGCATGCCTTGTATCTACCGTACCGTGACGAGGAGAATGATGAACGCCCGGGATCCCGTGAATAACCGGTAACGTAACGGTAAAAATCTATCATGGAAATACCCCCACGTCATGAAATTACCACCTGTTGAGCGCGCACTTCACTACCGAAGAAAAATGACGCAGGGGAATCGAAAACTTCCGGGGATTCCGTTGTGTAAAATTCACGTTTACCGTTTTTTGTGCAGTTCTGTTCAATTTCAGGATGGCGGGAGAGATAATTTTTTAAACTGTCAGCGACAATACTCCCCTGACTAACAATTTGAACATTATCAGGAACATTTCGTTTTATTACCGGAAGCAGAAACGGATAATGCGTACACCCTAAAATCAGGGTATCGATCTCAGGATCTTTACTAAATAGTTTTTTCAGATGCTGTTGTACAAAATACTCAACACCCGAATTGTCAACTTCCATATACTCTACCAGTGGAACCCAGATCGGGCACGCTTCCTGTGTCAAATGAATTCCGGGAGAAAATTTCTGTATTTCGATCGAATATGATGACGATCGTACGGTGCCGGATGTTGCAAGTAATCCCACGTGTCCGTTGCGGGAAATATAACCGGCAATCTCTGTAAGCGGTCTGATAACGCCAAGAACTCTTTTTTCCGGTGCAACTAAAGGCAGATCGTTCTGCTGTATCGAACGTAAGGCTTTAGCAGAAGCGGTATTACAGGCTATAACCACGAGGTGACACTTTTTAGAAAAGAGCCACAACACAGCTTCTTTAGTATATTTGTAAACTGTTGAAAATGAGCGTGTTCCATAGGGTGCACGCGCATTATCCCCCAGATAGCAGAAGTCATACTCAGGAAGAATTTCGGTCAATTTTTGTAATACCGACAAGCCACCAAAACCCGAATCAAAAACACCAATTGGCCCCATAGCCATCTATTCCCTTCCCGTACTTTTCATCATACATCCCTGAATATTTTTACTGATGCCGTGCAGATAATAATTAATCACAGAACGTAATAAGCAAAATACATCAGGCGCATCGCTAAAATTCCAGGCAGAATTGTTTTTAATCAGTTTCGGTTTTCTGCTATTTCTTATCGAAACCGTACCAAATCAGGGTCTTATGCAAGAGATTAACACAAACATCATCTGTTCTGTTATGCAGTAAGGTCTCTGTTTTTTATAATCCTCAAAAACAAAAGTTATATTTCAGAATCTGGATAGAATTAGTTTGAAACGCAATGGTGATTTTGATACTAAAAAGGATAGAAGTTCATGAAATTTGATGGAAAAGTATTCATACATAGTACACTGGAAGAAGGGTACGATTTCTTTATTACCGATAAATGGAAGAAGAAAAGACATTTTAAAATAAGTACATTCCCTCTTGCCGGAGCGCTGGTATCTGAAGCCATCGAAGTAGTGAATAATGGTAAGGATGAACCATACATATTTTCAATCCGGTCACCATTTGATTCTGACATAGAATATGTCGAGCTTCTATTGAAGGCAAAAATAAAAAGGGGTATAAACAAAAGATATTTAGCAAAATATCGTGGCACGATGATATTGAAAAAAGAGAATGAGCTTGTTGGAAGAATTACATATAATGATGATCCGGATATCTCAGAAAGTTCCACAATGCTGGTCGTAGACGGAAAAAGAGTAACGATGGAAAAATTTTGGCAGATGTTAAGTCAGTATGAAGGTTGGACATTAAAACTCCAGATAACAGACAGAACAGATGAATAGATGTCAATGAACAAAACTATAACGCCACCATTCTCTGAAAAACCGTATACATTTTTTATGACGAAAGCTGGAAATATTGCAGTATAAAAATTATACACAAAGAAAAATAGAGAACGTTCAATGAAAAAACCAGTTGAATTTTCAGGAAAACTATCGCAAAATAAATGTAGTGCATAGTAAGACCTCTTAACTCATTCTTTTCGCATTGTAAAATTGCAATAAACATATTGCACCACTATTTTTTTTAATGTAATATAATCCCATGCAGTCTAAAATTTTATGTTCCAAAATGTTTTCAAATAGTATATTCAATTTATTCATATCATGGAAATTCAATTTTCAACATTTCAACTAACTTAAAAAGTGAGGTTTAATGAAACTCTTCTACACTCTCTTTCCGTTGTCCGTTTTTGTTTTTTTCATCGCTACTTCAACTGTAACACTGACAGGTTGTTCAGAAATTCTTTCTCCGGGTGACACTGTTAGACTTAGAGATACTATAAGTGTTGAAAAACTGTCAGTACCGACAATCGACAGTGTTGTTGTTCTCGCTGGTGGAAAATCAGCAACGATCCATTTTTCCGGAAGCCATGTAAAAGATGAAGATTTCACCGGTTATTACAGACTAACAACAAAAGATACTTTGACAGCTGTTGTTGCAGATTCAGTTAAACTTTCTGATGCAAAAGCATGGACCGGCCAGTCATCTTTTACCGTACCAATTTCCCGTGATGGTGTCCAGACATTCTGGATTGCATCCTTTAACAAAAAAGGCAAGTTTTCACAGCCTGTTCCAGCGTTCGTTTTCGGACGTGACCAGAAACCCGGTCAAGTTTTCGAATTTACAGTTGGTTCGACTAATGACGGTATTGATGTTGATGGGACACCTGAAGTGAAAACTGTTGAGGATGGTATCCGTGCAGATGCTAATCCGGTAAAATACGCCACAAATACAGGCTGTGACATCATCGTTGAAGAACCTACAACCGCCCCAAATACACTCTGTATTACTCCTATTGGTGGTGCTGTTATCTTCCTGGCTAATGACAGTATGATCTACACCAGGGCACAAATTAACGCAATTTATGATGCTGGCTATGTCGATACGGCTGTTGTTCAAACGACATATGGTATCAAAACGTTCTCTCAGGGAAGAAGCATCCGTGATGTTGGTGGTCTATATTCAATTAAAGCAGAGGACTATTTCATCGTAATTACAAGTGCAAAAAATGTTGCAAGAATTAAAGTTTCGGCAGTAGACGGCGGAACATCCGCAACTCTTGTTGTTTATCAGGACTCCGGCAGAAATGCAGGTGAGTTACTCTACAAAAAGACCAATTAATCGGATCTGTAGTTTAAGTTTTAAAAATGGCGTTTTTAAACGCCATTTTTTTTCCCTTTTCAGCATTGCATTTTAAACACTCTGATTTTAAAATCATTGAAGATCCAGACGCTCTTTTTACTATATGTAAATAATAAAATCTTTGGGAACAGTTCACATTGTGATCTTACATAAAATATCCCGTTACCGCTCAGAATACAGAATCCAGAATCCAGAGCTCGGGTTGACTACTGAATGCCGGAAACTTGCTGTGCAGTAACAAGATCTTTTAAGTCTGTAAACAAATAGTATCAGACAGAAGCAATTTCACTATATAATGGAGCAATACAATGCATAAACTAAAGTTCATTATACCATGTACTGTAAGCCTGATTTTCTCATGGTTACTCTCTTGTTCAAAGATATCTGATACATTAACCGCACTGTTTATTAGTGATGAACAGGAAGTTGAACTTGGAATCCAGTACAAACAGCAGATTGAAGCTGACGTGAAGAATTACCCCTTATACACAAAGAAAAGTAATTACAGCTCCGACCTTGTCAATTATATAAACAGGATAGGGCAAAAACTTGTACAAAACCAGAAAGATCGCACAACTATTGATTTTACGTTCACTATAATCGACAATGACTCAGTCATAAATGCATTTGCAATACCGGGTGGTTTTGTTTATGTATACACTGGGCTGCTTTTAAAAACAAGCAGCGAGGATGAGATCGCAGGTGTCATTGCGCATGAAATTGCTCATATTACCCACAGGCATGGAGCAAAAAAGCTCAAAGATCAGTATGGTATTGATATGTTACTTGATGTACTAATCGGTGACAGCAACGCAGTAAGAAGTGTTCTGGATATCTCTTCAGGGCTTGTATTTCTAAAATATAGTCGTGACAATGAGTTCGAAGCCGACAGCAGCGCAATTGAGTATCTTTCCACCGCCGGCTATAATCCATCAGGTATGAAGACATTTCTTGATGTACTTGTATCGATGGGAAGCGGCTCTTCAAAACTGGCAACTTTATTGTCAACGCATCCAGCTTCCGAAGAGCGTGTTAAAAAGGCTGTCGGGATAATTGATAAAAAATCACTTGATATTAAAAATCGTCCGCTCACTAGTAAAAAATATAACCCCTGATTTTTATCGAAGCAGCCAGGCCTCTCAATCCCGGGGAAACCACTACGCCGGAAGGCCTCTTCTACCTTCTACCTTCTACCTTCTACCTTCTACCTTCTACCTTCTACCTTCTACCTTCTACCTTCTACCTTCTACCTTCTACCTT
>JAFGIN010000144.1 GCA_016929595.1 Chitinispirillaceae bacterium | reverse complement strand
AACCCTTTCAGGTTGGAATGCAAAGCGTCTACAATATCAACAGTCGAAGACTGGATACCTTACGCTTCTGAAACGGAGTGAAAAATGGAAACTGATTGAAAGATTGGTTTATGCGCCAGCCACGAATTGGTAGTGGCTGATGATTACTATCGCGAAAAGTTCCAGATGTAAGAGAAAAACATCTTGGGAAAACCGTATCACTGATGCTATTTTTAATAGCATAGGCTTTCAAATAGTCACTGACAGGCTGATTTGGTATGGAACCATGATGTCTTACGGAAGGATCTTGGGTGCAAAATGTCGAATCCCGACACATCGGGATTTGTTTAATAGATTTTTTATTGTACCAATAAATAGCTGCCCTTTTTAAGTGCCTGAGTCCCGAATGAATCCCGATATTTTCATTCGGGATCGGGATTCATTCGGGATCGGAATTCTTATGGGGGAACGGGGTTGTAAAGCCCCTGACCTACCCGGTCGCGAAATAAACCGAGCAAGAACTGGATTGGTAAGCGTCGAAAGACATAAGCAGAAAATAATTTAAAACGTAACAGATAGTTTTACGTTAGAGTGCAAAGATCAATCAATCTTATAAATTACAATCTTATGAAAACACGCATGTGTTATTTTGCTATATGTGGAGCTATTGTTGTTTTATTTTTATATATAAATAGAGCTGATATACAAAACAATATAACCGACTATTTTGTATGGAAAAAGATTACAAGAGAAATTAAATCGCTCCAAATAGATAAAATTGAATTTCCTTCAAATATTAATATTAAAGAAGCAACGGATAAACATCTTTTTCTCAATCAACTATTAAAAAGCAATTATTACAGAAGTAATTGGAAAAAAGAAGGACTAACTGGATTAATCATAATCGTTCATTTTACATGCGGATATTGCATAACTTTTCAATATTGGGGCAAAAATATATTTGAAGTGATGTCACCATGTAAGCGTCAATTTTTAATAAAATCAAATACATTATCAGAGACTTTGCGAAATAAAGGGGTCACTTTGTAGAATTTAATTATACTAATCGCTAACTGCAGAGGAGAATGAAGAAATCCGCCGCTAAAGAAAGGTTTGTGATTGCTTCTGGTTTACATCGCGCAACACGGCAAGGTTGGCATGCTCAAAGCAGCACGATCAACCGTTGCCGGGCCCGTTGGTGGAAAGACTCTTGGTACTTTTCAAGATAGCAAGAATTGTTTGATAGTCGGAAGCAAAGAATAAAAAATGAAAGAGCTACATAAAAATTAGAATTTTTAAATTTATTTATAACCCAGCATTGCCAAATTGCTTAAAATTGAGGAAAATTTAAGATGCAAAAACAATTTATAAAATCAGTTTTTATTATCTATTCTCTCTTTTTCATTGTCCAGGCAAATGGATTCGTTGGTGAATTTGAATTGCTGCATTATGATATTACCGGTTGCTCAAGACTGGATGCTATGAGTAATACAGGGTATTCTTTCAATTGCGGTATATCGTCTGTTTATCTGAACCCATCATTGATCAGCGATATAAACAATTCTTTTAAACGCTTAGGTGTCTCATACGGTTATGTCTTCACTCCTGAAGTAAGTGATTATTTTACTGGATATACAATTGACTCGTGGTCATTAAAAAAACACCATTTTACAATCATGATTCCTGAGCTCAGCAACAGAAAGAATATCGGAGGAATAGGAATCGATCTTGACTATTTAAACGCAATTGAAACATCATTTGATTTACATTTTAATACTGATACCCATCTTGATACCAGAAGTAATCTACTCACTATAGCATACGGGCATTCATTTCGCCATAATGATAAGCTCATTCATTCTGTTGGTTTATCAACAAAGGTTGATTTTTTTAACCAAAAAATTCATTTTACTGATAATTTATACGATTATAATAATGAATATCATGAAAGCGAAGATAACTATGTTGAACAGAGATACATGGTTGATATTTCTTATAGTTTGAGAATGTTAAAAACCATTCAATTATCATTGATTCTGCGAAATATGCCATTAGAAAAGAAGGCTGATTATATTTACCCACTACAATTTATTGTTCCCGCAAGTTATACATTTTATCTCTTTGATGAAACAGCATTGACCCCGGAACTGAGTTATCAATTCACTAATGGAATTTTTAATTTTCATTGTTTTTCTGCTGGTTCAGAATTATCAATTCAACAAATTCTTTTTTTGAGATTAGGATTAACAATGAAATTAAAAAAATACAACTATTCAGAATTTTATAGTGAAAACGCAAAAAGATTTTATACAAGCTTGAATTACAGCACTGGATTTGGCTTAAACCTCTTTAAACAACTATCTGTCGATTTATTCTATAAAAATCATAATGGATCCAATTATTTTGGGTTTACAGCAACATTGCATGACATTTCAGACTTCTTTTTAATCAAATAAGAACAATTTTCCAGGATTTATATGAGCCAGCAATAACTGTAAATTTATTCTTCCGGGATTTTCCGTGTCTCATACTACAATGCAATGCACAGATTTTCATTTCGCAGTCGGGGTTGGAATCGGTATCGGCATCGAATAGCGCAGCATTTTAAAATCGATCCCGATTCCGATACCGACAGCGACCCCGATAACTTGAATCGAAAAAAGTGCTGATATGAGCTTCACGTGGTGGTTCAAGAAAAACAAAGAGCATTCTTGGATGGTAAGATAAATGCTCATTATGATGCAATACTTACAATTATTAAGATCAAATTGCAATTGGAATCAAGAAAGTAACAAAGCTGTCTAAGTAAAAACTACCTAATCAGAAAATTCATAAATAACGATGGTGTTTCTTTCGACGGCAGATAATGGACAGTTGTACTGACAGTACCTCTTTTGCCATAAATTGCAATCATTCGTTTGTTTAATTTTAGCTCCCCCCCCCCCATATATAAATCTTTGCTGTGGTTATCTTCTTTACTAAACTGTTAAAGCAAGTGTGATAACAACTGGCTGGCATAGAATCAGGTTGTAGTGAAATACCACAAAAATGAATGATTTAATAGTAACCTATTTTGATTTTTCAACATCATCTGTATCATAGGGCCACATATAAAAAATTATTTAAATTTTATAACATATTGAATAATAAATAGTTAGAAAAGATATTTCTGTATCATAATAAAACATGTGTATTGTGTTTTTTTTTAAGTATATTATAGAAAACATGAGGAATTGATGAATGAAACCGATTACGTCATATTTGGATTTCAGAGAATACCTTCGGGATTTCTATATAGAAAAGAAGAACTCTACGAAATTCTCCTACAGAGAATTTTCGAAAGCAGCAGGATTTTCTTCTCCGGTTTTCATCAAACTTGTGATAGATGGAAAAGCGAATCTTGCACAATCCGGTACCACAAAACTCTGTAATGCAATGGGACTTAAAAATGAGGAACGTCGCTATTTCAGGAATCTTGTTAATTTCGGACAGGCAAAAACAATTGAGACCAAAATTTCATATCTCGAAAAATTGAAAAGTATTCAGACGTCGGTTTCGGTGGATCAACTATCGGAAGACCAGTTTGCCTATTTCAGTAAATGGTACCATCCAATAATTCGTGAACTTGTTTCGATGGTTCTTTTTGACGGTGACTACGGGAAGCTTGCTGCATTAGTTAATCCGCCAATTTCGGCAAAAGAGGCGCAGGAGTCAATCGAACTTCTTGAAAAACTCCAATTAATAAAAAAGGATGAGTGCGGTCTGTATACTGTTACCAGTCATTTTTTAACCAGTGAAGGAATGGAAAACGGGACGCTTGCAATAAGAAATGTACAGAAAACCATGGCACTGTTTGCAGCTCAGGCAATAGACACCATTGTACCGGAAAAAAGAGATATTTCTGGTGTTTCAATATCAATTTCAGAAAAATCCAGTCTTGCAATACATAATGAACTCCAGAGGTGCAGACGCCGGATTTTCGAAATTGCTTCAGAAGATAAACAGTGTGACGTAGTCTACCGGGTTAATCTTCATTTTTTTCCGATAAGTGGAACTATCCCACTGGACCAGCGCAAAACAGGCAGGAATTATACTATATGATTAACCGGCAAATAAAAATGTGTTATATTTTTATTGTAATCTGTTCGGTATTTTTTTACCAGTGTTCCTCTGATAATCTTGCAGGAGGGGGTACCGAAGATGTTAACACCCGGGTAGTTACTGGTAAAGTGTTCAATCCGGATGGCCTGGCGGCTTCACAGGCTCAGGTTCAGCTGATTCCTGCACATCATGATCCGGTACGGGATTCAAATCTGGTGATTTTAAAAGATACCACCAATGACAATGGAGAATATTGTTTTATCTTGACTGACACAGGAGAATATAACGCTCAGATAGTTGAGATTAACACGCGGACCCGAGCGATGACTCCCAATGAAAATGTACACTATGATACAACTGTTTTTCCTTCTGTGGTGCTAGAAAAACCTGGAAAAATTAAGGTTACTTTATCTGAACACACAACTACAGACAACGGATATATTTATATCCCCGGAACAACTATTTATTCGCTTCTCAAAAGTGATTCTGCGTATGTAGTTCTCGATTCAGTCCCTGTAAATACATTATCGGATATTGTGTATTCTACAGCAACAGATGTAGCAGAAAACACAGTATTGAGATTTAATGTGTTGGTCAGATCTAATGAAACCGCAATAGTTTCAAATCCCGGATGGGCTCACTGCCGGACTTTAATTTTAAATACATCCTCGACTGGTGCTGATGTTGCCGGTACAGTTACGAGTTTCCCGATACTGGTTCGTTTGACAGATAAAAACTTTGAATTCAATCAGGCGCAGAAAAATGGAGACGATATTCGATTTTCAAAACAGAACGACACTTTTCTTGCTCATGAGATAGAAGAATGGGATGAGTCAAAAAAACGTGCTTTTATATGGGTAAAGGTCGACACTGTAAAGGGTGATAATTCGGAACAGTCAATTTTGATGTATTGGGGTAATAAGGATGCGGCAGCTTCTTCCAGCAGTACTGCAGTTTTCGATACAGCCTCCGGATTCCAGGGTGTCTGGCATATGGGTCAGGATGGAAACACCACTGCATTCGATGCAACCGCAAATCACTTTGATGGTACACCATCAGGTATGAATGCACAGTCTCTGGTTGAAGGAATGATCGGTGGTGCGCAACGGTTTGACGGCGTTTCCGGTTATATCTCTTTATCAGGTACTGCGGACAGCAAGTTAGATTTTCCGCAAAATAGCAACTATACACTATCCGCATGGGTGTACACTGAAATGATCGACACAACCGACACCACAACCCAGTATATAATCTCTAAAAGCAATCGTAGCTACAACCTGCTTCTCAGCGGATACCGGAAATGGGAGATTTACGACGTTGAGGATGACATCGGACTTCAATCGATTTATGTCGAACCCACTGAAAAAGAGTGGAAATTACTTACCGGTGTGTGCAAAGGTGATGATATGCATCTGTATGTGGATGGTGTATGCATGGACAGTATCCGGGAAATAATTTCCGGAGTACCACACGATGGGTCATTTGATGTACAAATCGGAAAAAGATCTGACAGAAATTATGGTTACTGGTTCGGTATGATCGACGAGGTGTGTCTGATGAATGTGGCATTAAGTGCCGATTGGATAAAACTCAGTTTTATGAACCAGCGAAAGGATGACAAGCTGATCGTATTCGAAGAGTAGTAAACGTCTAAACCGGGTAGTTTTTTCTACCCTATTATATAAACAACATTCAAATCCACCAAGGAGAACAGATATGCGTCACTTCTTTTTTACGGTAATTGCTTTAGTTGGAATAGCCATTGCCGTACCAACAACCGATGAAGGTATCAATGTCAGAGGCATTGTCACCCATGATAACCAACCTGTGGCCGGTGCGATCGTTACCCTCTCCGGTCAGAATATGAAAGACACCACCAGTAGTAATGGTGAATTTGCGATCATCAAAAAAGTTGTCGCCGTTCGCCATCAATTAGTCTCCCAAACCGAAAAAATAGATTTCAGGAATGGTGCTCTGGAGCTGACCATTCCGAACAGCTCCCCGGTAAAAATTGAAATTTTTGATGTCACGGGATGTCTTATTGCACGTGAGGTATCACCGAACGTTGCTGCAGGCAGCTATCGGATGAATATCACCGAAAATTCCCGTGCATCACAGATGCTCATTATTAAGGCTTCCATAGGTGAAAACACCATGATCTGCCGTTACCTTCCATTGCATAATGACAGAATGTCGTTGAATACCTCTATTCAAAACCGCACCTCGTCCAGCAGTAGAAAACTTGCAAAGGTAGCGGCAGTTCTTGATTCGCTTACCGTTGAAAAAGAAGGGTTTATCACAAAAACCGTGTTAATCGAATCGTACGACACCAGTGTAACCATTTCACTGACTGCCGAAAGCACCGGATCGAAATCCGTTGAAGATGCAGGATATGATCTGAAAGTCACTTCCCCCAGCGGCTCCAACGGCGGGTCATCTTCCGTGTTACCCGATCCCTTTACCATGTGGAACGGGTCGCAGGTGGCAACGATGGAAGACTGGCGTCTTCGTCGTCGCGAACTGCTCGTCGAAATCGAAAAAAAGATTCTGGGAGAAAAAGCACCTCCACCGGCAAAAATCGGCGGTACCGTATCCGGCAGCATTACGGCAACCAGGTATGAGGTTAAAGTGGACAACCCGAAAGGCAGTTGCTCCTTTGGCGGTAAGGTAACCCTGCCGGGTTCCGGTTCCGCACCATACCCGGCAATAATAATTGTCAATATTCCGGGGTTCGGCTCCCACAGTTTGTCTCCGAAAGTGCTTGAAAGCGAGGGAGTCGCGATAATGGAGTATTTTGACCCCTACGGGATATGCTCGGAAAGCTCCGGAAATTTTTCAAAGGGTAAATACTTCGATGCAAACCCCGATTATAAGGGGAAGACCGGTGCGCTCGTCGCCTGGGGATGGGGGGTCAGCCGTATCATCGATATGCTCGAACAGCACCCCGATATTATCGACCCCACCAAAATAGGCATTCACGGATGTTCCCGTTTCGGAAAAGCCGCGTTCGTAATCGGTGCCTTCGACCAGCGCATTGCACTCGGTCTCCCACTTGAACCCGGCACCGGCGGTCCGGCGCCGCTTCGCGCATTGCCCTCACTCGGCGGCCAGACGTTATCAAACTGCAATGGTGAAGCAAGCTGGTTCGGCCCTGCGTCCCGCAGTTTTTCCGGAAACGTCGCAGTGGATATGAGCGACGTCGCCGCATTGTACGCACCACGGGGATTATTGATGATGGACAATGCGCATATCGCCCATCTATCCTATAAGGCAAATTACCTCGGCTGCGCGGCAGCCATGGAGGTATACAAGGCCATGGGCAGGGAAGACGCATTGTGGTATAAGGGAAACAGCGGCGATGGTGGCCACTGCAATAATCGTGCTGAATACGCGGATGCACAGAAAGCAATGATCCGGAAATTTTTCAAGGGTGATGCCAACGCAACCACCGGCGGCCTTGATAAACATTCCAACCATGGAAATATCAATGTCGACAGCTGGACTAAAGGCTGGAAAAAGGGGACCATTTCGAAATAGGAATATGAGCGGACGTTAAACGTCCGCTCTCTTTCATTCTTTTAAATGGATAGTAGAGAATTTTAACCGGGAAGGTTATTACCTGCCCGGAAATATAACAGGATGAAAAATAGACTGCCCGTGACGATCCCGGCAAGGTGACACGGGCAGTTCAAACCAAAAGCTTAACCGCATGTGCCTTTTTTTTGGGCATAATTGGTCGCTTTTGCTTTTAAATATACAAAAATGCGGTGATGCTACAGTGACTTTCTATAAAAAACAGGCGAAACAGGAGAAAAAAATGTCATTACGAAAAAAGCTAAGATCACTTCAGTATCTGATCATTATCTGCAGTACAGGAATCGCAGCTGCTACCACGCTGAACTCGTTCAAAGAGGATGAGGTATATAAGGCAGCTATTGACAAAGGGAATCAAGCATCAGACTGGTTTACTAAAAGATCCGGGAAAACCACCAGTTCTGATTATTATGCTGATATATGTGCCTATTACGGCTCCTGCATATTCGGAGATGCTACTGAAAACAGTAAAATTTACGAATACATAAATGGAAGGTACACTCGAACAAACCCTATAATTACCACGGATATCGATAAAAATTCCTGTGGTATACTTCCGCTCCATCTTTATCTTCACAATGGTAAAACCCAACATTTGAAACTCGGAACAGATGCTGCAGATGTCAACATCTCAAAAGACGGACATTTCAGAAGTGCGATCGACGATATGTATATGACCGGTTCACTCCACGTCCAGGCCTATCGGGCAACAAAGGATAAAAAATATCTTGATTTCTGTGCCAATTATATAGTGAGATACAGTAATGCTCTTCAACAGAGTAACGGATTGTATCAGCATGGCGCGAATAAATCCAAACAATATTGGGGACGAGGTAATGGCTGGGCTGCAGCAGGAACCGCTGAACTGCTTGAGATTCTACCGAAAGAGCATGTAAAGTACAATGAGGTAGTTAATGGATTCAAAAAACACATGAAAGGTCTTATCGATGTTCAACTTGACAAAGGAATGTGGCCACAACTTCTGGCCTCTACCGATTCCCGGAACTGGGATGAGACATCTGGAACTTCGATGTTCATTTTCGCACTTTTTACGGGACTGGAGTTGGGAATACTTGACAAAGAAACCTACCTTGAGCCCGCGAGGAAGGGGTGGATGGCTGTTATTAACTACCTTTCAAGTGACGGAAAGCTAGGTAATATCGCAAATGGATTCTGGCCAACTACAGGAACCGCAGACGAATATCTTACTGCCAAAAAAGGCGGCGCAGGTGATTCTCATGGAACTGCCGGATTCATCTGGGCCGCGACCTCGATCATCAGATATTATAATTCCCTTCAAACTGGTATTCCAGGATTCTCTGCTTCATCTTCCCAATGGTCTATAAAAGCGGCAGGTCCGGTTCAACACTCTTTTTTTGATCTTGGGGGGAGAAAAATCAAGACCCCGGTCTTCAATATAAATGGTATAAATCATCACACTGGTATCGTACTACATTCGACTTCTTCATCTAAAGGGAAGACGTTGCTCATGAAATAATTACGATCATAGAAACTATTGAAAAACTGATTACACAAACGATTAACAATATGGAGGAAAAATGATTGGCTCATTACGTTTTTTTAAACTACTCAGTTTCAGCATCCTGATGTCCTTGACTGCATCATACGCTCAGACAGAAACTAACTATGTCGATGATAAAGCGTATAAAATCATCGATGACGGCGCATGGTGCTGGTTCCAGGACGAACGAGTAGTAATAGATACGATCAAAGGAAAAATGATAGTTGGAACCGCAAATATGCAGCGCGGAGTCGATTTGACCATATTCGATATAGAAACCAGGAAAGTGGAAAGCACAAAACGGTTTACTTTACCAAGCAGCTATTATCCCGATGATCATAATTCACCGGGGATTTTGATTGCTCCGAATGGTAACTATATTGCCATGTGGGCTCACCATTATGACAAATACAACACCCGGTATAGTATTCATAATGGTAACAACTGGTCATCCGAGAAACATTTTGACTGGAATACGATTCCCGGTGGTACCAACTATACTATTTGTTACTCCAACATGTACTATCTTTCAGCAGAAAAACGGATTTATGACTTTGCGAGGGCACATAATCGTGCACCGAATTTCATTTATTCAGACAACAATGGAGAAACATGGAAATACGGTGGCCAGCTTACTACCAATGAAATAACCGGATACAACAAAGGTTATTACAAATATTGGGGTAATGGAGTTGACCGTATTGACTTTGTACTAACCGAGGCGCATCCGCGTGAGATGGGGACCAGCATGTACCATGGATACATCAAAGATCACAAAGTTCATGACTCCAAAGGTAAAATTCTTGATAATGATGTTTACGATAATAGTAAAATTCCAACTGATGATAATTTCACCAAAGTTTTCGCCAATGGTACTAAAGTCAATGGATATTCAATGGTGCATTGCTGGGAGTCCGACATTGTAGGGTATGACGACAGTACGATTGCTATTCTGTTTTTTGCGCGTGCCAACAATGATACGCTTGATCATCGCAATTTTTACGCGCGATTTGATGGAACCGAATGGCGTGTTACGTATTTAGGAAAAGCAGGTAAAGGATTTTATGCCAGTGAACAGGATTACACCGGCCTGGGTGCGCTCTGTCCGGACAATCCAAACCGGATCTACCTTTCTTCCCCATACAATCCCGGTGATGATAACAGTAAAGCCGGTAAGCGGGAAATCTGGCAAGGTACGACTGAAGACAAAGGGGCAACGTGGAAGTGGAAAGCGATTACCGCAAATTCTTCAATTGATAACTTCCGGCCTATTGTTCCCAAATGGGTAGCAGGCAAGGAAGCACTGCTATGGTTCAGGGGTACCTACACAACAGCCCAGAAAATCAACTCGGAGGTGGTATGCACAATTCAAGAAGATAAGACAGATGCAAGAGTACCCGATAGTAAGACTACTCTATTGGACTTTTCCAATTTGAAAATAGTTAATAATACCCGGGAGCACAGTGTAACCATATTGTATCCGGTAACCGGACACAATCAAATTCAAATGAAGGTTATAACTGTCGATGGTAAAATAATTCAGACAAGGATGAAAAAACAGGAATTATCGGATGTTGCTGTCGTTGATTGGAACACAAGCAATCTGCCGGCAGGGATTTATTTATTATGGTTCGCCAGCGGGAAAAATTCTATTATGCAAAAAATTGCCATTCATAAATAAATTGATGATTAAAATCACGACCCCGCTTCGGCGCTAAAACACAAGCAGGAATGCAGATAAGTCAGAACTGTAGAAACGAAGACTGCCGCCGAAGAAAAAAATTAAATATAGTAGCACGGGCAGCACATCTCACAACAGCCCCATGCTGGGTGGTTAAAGCCCCGCCCCAAATTGCCACTTTACTATGGGTAGGCGCCGGGGTGACCGGACGAAGCATTTAAGGAGAGTATCATCAGGAATCCCGATTAAAATACGGGACTTCGCTAACGCTAAGAGAAAAACATCTTGGGAAAACCATGCCAGGGATGCTATTTTGAATAGCCCAGGCTTTCAAAAGTCACAGACTGGTTGATTTTGTACGGAACCAAGATGTCTTACAGAAGGATCTTGGGTAGCAAAATGACGAATCCCGATCCCGAATGAATCCCGATATTTTCATTCGGGATCGGGATTCATTCGGGATCGGGATACTTATGGGGGAACGAGACTGTAAAGCCTCTGACCTACCCGGTGATGTCATTGCCATTTCAGATAATTTTTTATTATGGAGGAAAGATGGATTTATCGAAATTAAAATATCATCATTTAGGAATCCCAACAAAAGTACCCATTAAAGGTGAAGTTTACTTGAAAGATTACAAAGTATACCATTTTGGATATGAGAAAAGTGAATTTGGAATAGAATGGATGAGATATGAAGATGATTGTCCATTACCTGAGATTGTAAAAACTATTCCCCATGTTGCTTTCGAGGTTGATAATATATATGAAGCAATAAAAGATAGAAAAATATTAATTGAACCAAATAGCCCTTCAGAAGGAAATATAGTCGCATTTATTGAAGAAAATGGAGCCCCTATAGAGTTTATACAAATTAAAAAATGAAATGGCAAGGGTATTTAACACGATACATGATTCCACTCTCTGTCGGTCGTTTCGCCCTGAAGGGACATTTTGCTTCCGCGAGTACGCTTCAGCAAAACGTCTCATGTATCGAAAACGTTGTTGGAAATGTTTCTATGGAAACACATCCAATAAAACACTGACTATGCTGCTCTATGGCTTGGCAAGCCAATAAAATTATATATGGCGGAACCTATACCATTAAAATTAAAGTCCGTAGCCCCATTGCCAGACCGGAACTGAAAAGGAATCGAGTGGTTGAGCAAGATGCAATCATAGAATTGGGTAATGTTGAATTCCTAAAAGCATTCGAAATTAACATTTCAGATTCTATACCGGATCTCTTCCAGTCTGATTCCATCTATGATTTAATGAACTTACAATAGATACCAACACAAAAATGAAAAACCAGCAAGCAAAAACTGCCTGACATCTGCGAATTGTTTTAGTTGTCAAAAAAAACAACAACTGTGCAGCAACGCGTTAATAACCTTGGGCGGAAAAAAGACGCGAGCACTAAAGACAGAAATAACATACTTCCGCTGCACTTCGCACACCGTCACCAAGCTAAGCGATGTCCGGAATTGCGGCGCCCCCCCTGAATAAGATTTCGGCCTTTACACACCGTTGCTCCCATCCCCGGGATGACACATTCGACAAGCTCAGTGCACCGCACATTCGACAAGCTGCACCGCACATCATAAAACTTTTAGCACACCATATAATCTTTATATTTAAATGATTTTTTTCCAAAACAGAAGAAGATTATAGATGGAAGATATCTTTTTTTTAGTAAGCTTCGAAATCGATTCCGATACCGACCCCGACAACGATAATTTTTTTTATGGTCATACAATCAAAACCAGAATACTGTCATTTTGCAAAATGATAATTTTTTCGCCGCTAATTTCTGTATTTTAGTAATGTGAGCGCTG
Source organism: Chitinispirillaceae bacterium (assembly GCA_016929595.1). GTDB lineage: Bacteria > Fibrobacterota > Chitinivibrionia > Chitinivibrionales > Chitinispirillaceae > JAFGIN01. The sequence continues at coordinate 17,999 of JAFGIN010000144.1, read as the reverse complement.
AAGTACCGGTACTTAAGCAATAGCGTCAGATAACATTTTTCAAGGATGTACCATGCTGAAACAGTATCCCTCACTGCGCTATATACTGCAACGGGGTGTCTGGTATTTACTTACCTTTGCCGTTGCTGTAATAATCAATTTTTTTCTGCCCCGGCTGGGATCTCATAATCCCGTTGATATTATAATGGGTAAATTTTCAGCAGGTATGAGTTCCGAAGCGGCAAGAGCCAAGGAAGAAGCCTACCTCAAGGAATTCGGACTTGTAAAAGTACGCAATGGTGAGATTCTGCGTGATGCTGCCGGCAAGCCGCTCAAGACATCAAATACAGAGCAATTTGTAAATTATATCAAAATGTGTTTTAAAGGTGATCTGGGTACCTCGTTCCAGAAATATCCTAAAAAGGTGCTTCAGGTAATCATAGAAGCGATTCCCTGGACTATTGCACTACAGCTTCCAACAATACTTCTGGGATGGATTACCGGAAATGTGCTTGGTGCACTTGCAGCCTACCGCAGGGGTGCATTCGATCGTGTTCTATTCCCGGCAGCTCTCTTTATCAGCGCTCTGCCATCATTTGTTTTTGGAATGCTGCTTTTGTATTATTTCTCTGTTGTCATGAACTGGTTTCCAGCCATGGGTGGATATGCAGATGCGATTGTACCATCACTCTCTTTTGAGTTTATTCAGTCTGCAGCATACCATTATCTACTGCCGTTCCTGTCGATCTTTTGTATTCTTGCAGGAGGCCAGGCAATCGGAATGCGCTCAATGGGAATTTATGAGCTTGGTACCGACTATATTAAATATGCAAAGTGGCTGGGACTCAAAGAGAGCAGGATCATTGGCTGGCTGTTCAGAAATGCAATGCTCCCGCAATTGACCGGTTTAGCGCTCTCGCTGGGTACCATGATCGGAGGTGCTTTGATTACCGAGATGATATTCTCCTACCCGGGGCTTGGCATGGCTATTCTTACCACAATACAAAACAATGATTACCCGATGATCCAGGGTTGTACGCTGCTGATAACCACAAGTGTACTGCTTGCAAATTTTACAGTTGATATTCTGATCGGATTCCTTGACCCGCGTGTCAAAGCTGGTCTCCGGATCGGAAAGGGGAATTGAAATGAAATTATTAAAGAATTTGCTCAAATCACCAATGTTTGTCGCAGGAATCACACTATTTCTGGGAACGATTATTCTTGCACTGATCGGGCCGTTAACGTATCCGATCACTCTGGAACGGGTTGGTTCCCAGTACTCAACTCCATTCGGTCGGTTTTTTCTTGGCACCGACCACCTTGGAAGAGACTACATTTCATTGCTGCTCAGAGGTCTTCGGGCATCACTGTATGTTGGATTTCTTGCTGGTACCATTGCAACAACCATTGGAACATTGCTTGGTATTTACGGTGGCTTCAAAGGTGGCATCATTGACGACATGATCAACATGATAACCAATCTGTTCATTGTCATCCCATCGTTTGTTGTGCTCATCCTTATCAGTGGTAGCTTTGAGGATGGACGATCGCTCACTCTCATCGGCCTGATTATTGGACTTACAACCTGGCCATGGACTGCCCGTGCTGTAAGGGCACAGTCTGCAGCTATCAAAAGTAAGGATCATATTTCACTGGCAAGAATTAATGGTGATGGAACATTGCTTGTTCTTCTCAAACATATACTCCCCTATCTCGCATCATACGTATTCATGGTTTTTATCCTTCAGGTGGCATCAGGGATTCTTTCCGAGGCTGCAATATCCATGATCGGTCTTGGTCCGCTTGATTCCATCTCACTTGGAACGATTCTCAATCAGGCAAAAAACAACGGTGCTCTTGGTGATGGTGTCTGGTGGGCGTTTATCCCATCCACAATAATGATTACGGTCATTGTATTTGCACTATATCTGATAAATACATCAGCAGAAGGTGTTTTCAATCCACGTTTACGAAAGTGAAAATCATGACACTTTTTGAAGTTGAACAGTTAAGTCTCCATTATCTGACACGATTCGGAGAAAAGATTCACGCTGTTACAGATGTTTCCTTTACTATGAAAAAAGGTGAGATTCTGGGTATTGCAGGTGAATCGGGATGCGGCAAATCGACACTTGTCAATGGTCTGATGGGATTGTTCATCCCCCCGCTGTATCCGACTGATGGCATTGTCAAGGTTGCAGGTGAATCATTGATGAACCGGACGCCGGAGGATATACGAAAAAATGTCCTGTCTCGTAAAGTATCTATGATTCCACAGGGAGCTTTTAACGCTTTAAATCCTACCCGTAAAATTAAAGATATCGCTGCGGATGTAATAGCTGCCCATATGAAAGATATCGACAGGAAAGCTATCCATACACGGCTCAGAGAACGATTCGATCTTTTCGGCATGAACACTGAAAAAGTGCTCAACTCATATCCGATTCAATTGACTGCAGGTGAGAGGCAACGATCAGTTATCGGTATTTCGACACTGCTCAATCCCCGGATGGTCATCGCCGATGAGCCCACCTCTGCACTCGATGTGTCAACTCAGAAGATTGTCATAAAAATGATATTCAATCTTCTCGAAAAAGAGATATTCTCAACGATGATTTTTATTACCCATGAATTACCGCTTCTCCGTCATGTAGCTGATACGATTGCAATCATGTATGCCGGTGAATTTGTCGAGCTCGGTACCGCAGAGCAGATTATTTTTGACCCACGCCATCCTTATACGAAAGCATTGATGGGTGCGATGCTGAGTGCTGAAGCCGGACAGAAGCAGAAAAAACCCACAGCCATCGAAGGTGCCCCGCCAAATCTTGCGAAACCAATAACAGGATGCAGATTCGCTGAGCGATGTCCGGTTGCAAAACCCCAATGTCACCATACAAAACAGAACATGCGTATAATTGCAGATAGACAGGTGAGGTGTGAATATGCTCAATAAGAATTCGATTTTCGCTGCAAACAACTGTACCCGTGAATTTGGAACCGGGAAGAAAATTGTTCGTGCCGTAGACAATACTACCTTCTCTATCGAAAGCGGAGAAATAGTTTCTATCGTAGGGGGTTCAGGCTGCGGAAAAAGCGTTCTTGCCAAAATGATGCTTGGCCTTTATAAGCCGACAGATGGAACACTTCTCTATAATAACGCTCCTGTTACAAATACTAAAATCCACTGGCGTGAAGTACAGGCAGTTTTTCAGGATCCGTTCAGCTGTTTCAACCAGTTTTTTACCATCCGTTCACAACTGAAGGACGCTTTCGGTATTTTACAGGAAAAGCCCTCACATAAAGAGATAGAAAAACGAATTGACAATGCATTGCTGGCAGTAAACATCAAACCTCACGAAATTTCGGGAAAATACCCATTTGAACTCTCCGGAGGCCAGATGCAGAGAATGCTGCTGGCGCGAATATTCATCCTCAGGCCCAAAGTGCTTATTGCCGACGAACCTACCAGCATGGTTGATGCATGCGTACGAGCAAACATACTCGATTACCTCATGAAACTAAAGGAGGAGTTGAAAATGACAATTGTGTTCGTTACACATGATATTGGTCTTGCTTACTATGTAAGTGACAGGCTCTTCATTATGCATAATGGTCGAATTGTTGAACAGGGTACACCAGACGAAGTTACATTATCACCCCGAAGTGAACACACAGTCCGTTTACTTGAAGATATTCCTGAGATTCATAGAGCGTGGATTTGTTAAGAAGGAGAAAGGAGAAAGGAGGAACATGGAGGTCTTTCTTCATTTCACACTTCTCTCTTCTCACTTCAAACTTCAAAAGAAGGGTGAAGGGTGAAGGAGGATGTTGATTGCGATTCAACTTTCGCTAAACCTTTCAACAGTCCCGGTTGAACCAGCTTCCATATCATTGACAATTGTTTCATACCGGGTACTCGCCTGCCCTCTGAAGTTTAAACGTAAGAGGGTGAAAATCCCAGAAGAAAATTTTTAAGAATGAAGAATGAAGAGTTTGCCAGCAAAAAAAAGACGGCCGGACAAAGAGACGGCCAGACTGCCGGAAATTGGAAGATAGAAGATAGAAGATATACCTCATTTTTTGGTGCCTGAAAAACATTGTTAAAATACCCTGACAATACTGATATTATAACAGATATGATATATAATTGGATTATTGGGGAAATGTGATATAGTGGCAAAAAGATATTTACTCTATTCAGGTGTACTCTTGTTTTTTATTCCGGTTATCATTGCATCTATTGATAGTAACCAGCATAGTAAGCATCAAAAATCAACGACAACCGATGAGTTCACCTTTTTCCCCAACGAGCGATGCACAACCATCGTTTATAATGATGCGATTAACTGTGGTTCATCTTCAATTTTTCTTCATGATAACACCCAGCATGCAATCATCTGCAGATTCAAACTTACCCGTACAGGTGTTCTGGATGAACCATTCCTCGGCATTGAAATACTTTTTAAAGATACAACAGAAATACACGATATCTCCCGGTATGATCTCATCGATATTGATATGATCCTGATGAATGACGATACATCCGGATCTAATTTCATGATTCAACAGAAATCGCGATTAAAGAATCCCTCAAATCTGCCCCCGGCTGACACACTCAAATGTGGAGATCCGACAAAACTGCCAAACCGGCGACATCCTTTCAGCATCATACACCGGCAGATTGGCATTGAAAAATTTAAATTCAAATATACCGCCAGTATTGACTCGTTTTTTACCCCCACCTGGTACGGTGAAGGTGCAACACTGTACAGGGAGCGTTTTGACAAAAAAAGATTTTACAGTGTATGTATCCAGACAGGTTCAAATGCACTTCTTAACAAAGATTTTACCGTTATAATCACCCGCATTGCATTCAGAATGAATGTCCAGGAAGAAGAACAGCTATATTCAACTTCCTGGCTGCACAGCCGCGATACACTGTTCTGGTTACTTTCAACTGTTGCCGGCGTACTCTACATTTTAGTGTTATCCTTTGTTTTTCGGAGAAAAACCGAACATTTCCGGGAAGAATCGGTGAAAGAGAATGATAAAATATTCGATATCATTAATGCAAATCTGGGAAATTCATCGATTTCTGCCATCGATATTGCCTCAGAGGCTGGAATTTCACCCGAGACAGTCGAAGATACTATTCGATCAAAGAAATGCATGGACACATCCGATTATCTTCACTTAATAAGACTCGAAAAAGAAGCTGAGTATCTCTTTGAAAAAAATCATCGACATCAGATCGAATGGGAAATAATAAATAACAGAGAATTCGACATGAAAAATGATACCTCAACACTGGATAGCAGCATGCAGACTAATAAGGGTGCTGCGGAACCTGTTACTTATGATGAGCGTGCGCGAAAGGTTATTCAGTTTTTCCGTGAAAATTACAAAGATCTGAAACTCGATGATGAAAAATCTGATGATGAAAAAAAAGGTGATGAAAACATAGTCGACAGCAAAATTGCAAAAATTATTGGACTGCCGTTAGACGAAATTCGAAGCATTCTGGAGAATTGTTTCGGCGGCAGCAATAAAAAATATCCCATCTGCCACCATTTGAAAGTTATAAGAATTGAATTGGCAAAAAAAATTATGACATTCTACATCGAACGGCGCAAAGAAACCTATGCTCTGAAATGGCTCTACAGCAAAGTGGGTTTCAAAGAGCAGGACAGATTAACTAAAGCCTGGAAAGAAACACTGAACATTATTGATGAGACTCCGAATAAATTCCAGGAACGGGTATTTAAATCCAGAAATAACTGATATCCGGCGATTAAATATTATTCACTATTAACTCGCATATGCAGGTGTATTTTTGAATCCTGTCCTAAAGAACAGGCCACCCATCCTCCTTCGATAACAACTACGAGGGGTCAGGTAAGAACCGACCACCCATTGGTATTCGGCTATTATCAGATTTTCCACTTCACTGAAAATTTTTGATAGTTCCTGAATTAGATCTTTCAACACAACAGTCAAATTGAACATGGTGACGATCATCTCTGGTGCTGGTATATTCTGTTTAGGTTGCGGAGTGCATCCAAAGTTGCCGTTTAAAATCAGTAGTATACCTTAGCAGGGAGAATCAGATGTTTCAGATGCAGCATACCAGTACCGACAATTCCTGTACGATCAGAAGAGACAATCATCGTGAAAAAATTCCGGGGGAACAGACCAGGTATCTTTGCAGCCAGTTGAAAACCCTTATGGAAGTCCACAAATACTATTTGAACCCGTTTATTTCAGCGGAAGATGTGGCACTAAAATTAAACGTACACCGGAATGTTATCTCTTACATAGTCAATCAACAGTTTGGAATGAACTTTCGAGACTTTCTCAATGAGTTCCGGCTTAGTGATGTTAACCGTCTCATTCTGGATGGGAAACATAAGAAGTCAAACGGATCGATATCAGCGATTATCGAGAGTGCTGGATTTTTCAGCATCTCTACCTATTACCGTGCAAAAAGAAAACGTATGCGTATGCGAAGCCAGGGGCTGAAGTGAGGTAAGCTCCAATAAACTTTCCGGGATTCTTCATCGGCACGAGTTCTGTTATAACCTGAATCTAACGATCGTCACTACCGTTCTCTATTTTTTCTTTATTTGGTTTCAGTTTATTTTGATACTTTGACACTGTCCCTGGAATGCTTGTATTTTCATGAAGCAGATAACGGTAAAACCTTGCTGTTCCATGTAACCGTTCTATTTAGATTCCAAATCAGGATTATTGTCAATGTATTTTGCTCACCTATCATTCATTCATCAGCGATCACTTTATCTTCTTGCATGTTTACTCCTGTGTATTTCAGCCTTTTCTATTCACAGCAAACAGCGGGTAGTTATACTGAGCGACATATCCGGACCGCAAAAGGAACCGGATGATATGGAATCGATGGTACGACTTTTACTTTACAGCAATGAACTTGATATCGAAGGTCTGATTGCTACATCTTCCTGCTGGCGTGCCAGTGATCCGATTCAACCTGAAATTATTACAACTATCGTAAACGCTTACGGAAAAGTGCGAGAAAATTTACTTAAACATACTCCGGGGTATCCGGAGACTCAACAACTCCTGAATCTGGTAAAAACAGGAAATGGTAACAGCATGACAGCTGTGGGGAATGGAAAATCATCAGCCGGTTCAAAATGTATTATCGATGCTGCAGATAGTGATGACAGTCGTCCGTTATGGTGCTGTGTCTGGGGTGGAGCGGCGACTCTCGCACAGGCGTTATTCGATATCAAGAACACCCGAACATCTTCAGAGCTGGAAACATTTGTCAAAAAGTTACGGGTGTATGATCTCTCGGGTCAGGATGATGCCGGTGCGTGGATCTGCCACACCTTCCCCGACATATTTTACATCCGGAGCCGTTTTCAGTGGCGGGCATTTTCCAATCGTATCGATGGTATCTGGGGAGATTCCCGTGGTGCAGATGAAAAGCTTGTTCTCCCTGCCTGGTTCAAAGAAAACGTAATTGAGAATCACGGTCAGCTTGGCGCATTGTACCCTCCGGCTAAATATCTCTATGAAGGTGACACGCCAACGTTTCTCAATCTGATCGATAATGGTCTCACTGATCCCGAACATGTTGAATATGGTGGATGGGGCGGGCGTTTTCTGGCTCAAAAACAGCAGCAGGTACGAACCGGCAGCGAAAACTCATCAGTAAAAGAAACACAATACGATCCCTACCAGATGTTCACCGACGCAAAGGATTTCTGGACATATAACGATACTGAGTATGACAATATCTATTGTGCTCTGTTTCGCTGGCGCACCGACTGTCAGAACGATTTCGCCGCCCGCATGGACTGGTGTACTGCTGCGTATGCTGATGCCAACCATCCGCCGATTGCAGTTGTTAATAATGACAGTTCAAGGAATTGTATCTACTACTCAGCTCAGCCGGGCAGCTTGTTTACATTGAACGCTTCAGGGTCATCCGATCCTGACACTGATTCACTCCTGTACAACTGGTGGATATACCCTGAAGCTGGGACTTATAAAGGATCGGTACACATTAACGACTCTCTTTCCAATGTGGCATCAGTTAAAATACCTTCTGATGCCGATGGGTATACATTCCATGTTATTCTTACACTTACCGACAATGGCACTCCCCCACTGCATGCTTATCGTCGTGTTATATTAACATGTAATAAACCGACTTCGACAGTCCCTTATATTCCGCACAGATCAGAACTACCTACTCTAAAAAGCAGTAAACATGAGAAGAGATATTTTTCCATTAATGGGAGGACTTTGACATCTGCACCTTCAGGCGCGGGAATCATTATTCAGAGCAGGAAAAATAAACAAAGTGAGATCGTACCGTTAATATATCTTTCAAGAGTTAATAGTTTCCGTTTGAGATAGAAGAGTTGGTTTAAGTGTCACAAAGTACGAGCTCGTGAAAAAAATATTCATTTGCATTAAGAACCATTCATAATTCACCATTCATAATTCACCATTCATAATTCACCATTCATAATTCACCATTCACCATTCATTTTTGAAGTTTGAAGTGAGAAGGGAGAAGTGTGAAATGAAGAAAAACCAAAGTTGTTCTCAATTTTCATCCTTCATCCTTCATCCTTCACCCTTCACCCTTCCCTCTTCCCTCTTCACCATTCCCTCTTCACTTCTGCCTCCCGAATACTGAGCGCAACAAGAAAATCACTCAACTCAGCAATCCTTTTCTTCTGTTCCTCGATATGATACATCATAAAACTTTTCGAATTGTTATTTTGTGAATTACGGATTGCAACAAGCATGTTAAGCTTGCAGTTATACAGTTGATATAACTGATTACAGTATGTCAGCACTGCAGAACTATCTTTGTAGTGGTTCTGCATCAAAAAACAAAGATACCGTTTTTTTTCAGAGACCGGAAACGTCTTCATATTGACGTACCATTTGTCTTTATCGTGCATACTATTATTTATACTATCAATCGATATCTGCAGACTGTCGATTTGTTTAGCGTACGGATTGGAATCATCGATCTTTATTGTCCGGGCGGAGATGTCATCGACTTCATCAGGTAGAATTATCTGACTGGAATCGATTTCAACTCGCTTGTATTTCTCCATCTCTTTTTCTATTTTTGCATTCTCATTTTTGACTGTAATATCAGCAATCGCATAACGGGACACAACCATGGAATCCGCTATTTTTACAGAATCGGCCACCCGCAGAGAATCAATATGCCTGAGAGAATCTGCCACCCATTTTTCAGCCAGATCGCGGGAGTAGAGGCGAATTTTAAATTTAGCATCGGTTGAAGAAAACAGGGTAAGAATAACGATAATGACGGGTAATAACCTCATAGTGGCCCCTTCTTAATAACAGAGTGCTTAAGGTATTCAAAAATAAAAAAAGATATTTCCATAACCATACAGTCCATAAATATACATTTTAATTTATGGTATGTCCAAAAGGTAGGTTTTTTACTGCAAATATCAGTATTATACATTTTTAATTGCTGCTCAGCAGGTATTCAGAATTCAGCGTAATCTCGCTCTTAAAAATCATGGCCTTTGAATTGCTATATACTCCCACAATCACCATTCTTACATCATTTTACATAATTTTTTTACAAACTGAAGGGAGTACTATGACACGAATCGCAATTAATGGTCTAGGCAGAATCGGCCGTTCAGTGTTGAAGATTATTCTCGATACACCGGATATCAATCTTGTTGCAGTCAACGATCTCCTTTCATCGGAGAGCCTTTCATATCTTCTCAAATTTGATACGGTGTATGGACGGTATAACAAAGAAATCCGCACTGTTGGGGACCAGCTTATTATCGGCAATTCGTCGATCAGGTTATTTAATAGTAAAGATCCTGCTGAACTTCCCTGGAGAGATTTGAACATTGATGTTGTACTGGAATGTACGGGTCACTTTACTGATAAAGAGGGACTTGAGAAGCATATCAAAGGTGGAGCAAAATACGCCATTCTTTCAGCGCCATCGAAAAATGACGGAATGAGATTTGTAGTCCCGGGTGTTAACCACGCAGAAAAATCGGATATTATGATTTCAACAACAAGTTGTACAACAAACTGTATCAGTCCGGTGGTGGAGATCATAAACCGACGATTTGGTATTAAAAAGGCAGTCATGAGCACGGTGCATGCCTATACATCATCACAGAGTATTGTCGATTCGCCATCAAAGAAGCTCCGCCGGGGAAGAGCAGCTGCAGTTAATCTCGTTCCATCATCGACTGGCGCTGCAATAGCAACTTCTAAAGTAGTACCGGAGATTGCTGGCCGATTCGATGGCGTCGCTATACGTGCACCTATACCGGTCGGTTCTATTTCAGATATAGTATTTCTCATATCCAGGCCAACATCAGTGAATGAAGTTAATTCATTCCTTCGGGAGGAGTGTTTATCTGATCGTTATCGTGAAATTATTGGAGTTTCAGAAGAAGAGATCGTATCCTCAGATATTATACAGGATCCCCGTGCATCAATTATCGACTTGACATTAACCAAAGTTATCGATGGTGATCTGGTAAAAATCATGAGCTGGTATGATAACGAATGGGGATACGCATCACAGATGGTCAGAGAGATCATCCGCATTGGTAAGTTTCTGCATTAACCGATAAACATACTGTACTCTTGATTTTCAAACTGGAAATCCGCAGTTGTTTTACAGGCAATGGCTCATTAGTGACAATTGACTTAATATTTTATTACCATGTCCTCATTCTATAATAAGATACATACCTTTATTACATGCTCAATTTTTGCAAGGATTTTCAGAGGCGGTTGTATTCTAAATGTTTTTGTGGGATAACCTGCACTGGACTTATTGGAGGTGCTATCAGGTATTTACGGACCGAAACTACTTTAAAAAAGCGAAATTTCTGAATTGTACGATCATCCGGAATACTCAGTGATCAAAACAGAAAAGGAGATGTTATGTTGCAATGGATTGTAATCTTTGCTGTACTATCGGTAGTTGCTGGAATTTTAGGTTTTGGCGGATTAGCTTCAACATTTGCATGGATTGCGCAAATACTTTTTTTCATTTTTTTAGCAGTTATTGTGGTTCTGGTTGTAGCGGCTATCGGCGTTTTTAACAAAGTTAAACGATTGTAGCCAGTAGTGAATTATAAACGGAGCGATAAATAGGGTGTTGCTCTTTCCCCTATCTACCTTTTACTTATGGAACAACACCAGATAATCGTTTGAATGCACATCCTTCGTATGAACAAAGATGGATCTGTTCCTGCTGATAATCCCTTTGGAAACCTGGTCATTGCTTATGACATACGGAACTCCGAGGGACTCACGTGGAACGAAGAAATTTTTTATGCCACAGACCATGGACCGTAAAAACGTGATGAAAAAAAGATTACGCAAGGCGGAAAAGATACTGATACTCACAATAATGGCTATTTTTAGCCTGTATCTGCTTACACTCGTTATCATTCATCTGCCACCTGTACAAAATTTCATTCTCTCGATTGTCGAAAAGCAGATTAACCAAAGCATACAGGGAAAAATAGAGATCGGTTCCTTTCGCACAAACCTGATTACATCAATAGCTTTTTCCAATATCAGTGGTTCCACTCCGGGGCAGGATTCTCTTTACATTGAGAGGTTATATGCCGACTATTCGGTTTTAGCACTGTTTGACCGCTCGCTACGAATCAGTCTTGCCGGTATAAATGAGGGACATCTTACAGTTGTACGGGACAGTACCGGTATCTGGCAATTTCCATTACTTCCAAAAGAAACTGATGCACCTGCAACTCCGGAAAAAGCACCTGAAAACGTCTGGACATTGGCAGTGGATTCGGGAATTATAGCCGATCTGGACATCACCATAATTGATAAACAAGATGATCTTACTATAGCTATTCAGTCATTTAAAAGTGGCGTTACTCCTCGCTCCCTTGATTCTATTTCTGCCTGGTTTTCAGCGCAGCAGCTTTCTGTACATTCACCGTGGTGGAATGGTGTTCTTGACACTCTTTTTAGCAGGGGAACGGTGTTGGATTCAGTCGTAAAACTGCAGCATTTTTTTCTCGCTGGCAATGAAGCCAGAATCGAGGTGAAAGGAACAGTTCCGCTATCAAGTAAATCTGCATTTGACATCTACGGAACTTTTGGGGCTCGTCTTGAACCCTTTTCTGTGCTTTTACCTGAGCAGGATTCAATGATGGGCTCATTTGAAGGGGAATTTACAGGAGAAGGAACACTACAGTCACCGGTAATTACTTCACAGATCACGTCTTCCAATCTCCGGTTCAGGGAATATGTAATAGATTCACTAAACGTAAAAGCGCACTACACTCAGGAAGAACATCTGGAGCTTGTATCTTTTATTACAAGTAGATCCGGTACAGCTACTATCGAAGGAGCTGTGGGTATTCCCGGCTTGTTTACCTCACCCCTATTTACCGGATACAGTGCGGATGCAAGTATTGATGTAAAAAATCTGTATCAAGTTGTTCAGATGGTATCTGCGGATTTTGAAAAAGTAAAAGGTTCAGCACAACTTAATCTCCATGTCAAGAGTGACGTACTTATTGAAGTCCCCGATACAGCAGATCTGACACTAGTTATAGTTGAAAGTGGTCCTTATAAACTTGATACAGCAAGAGCTCATATAGCTTTACATAATGCTCACTGGCAAGTGCAGGCGCTTGCGGGTACAGGAAATGAGATTAGCGGGAATGGATTGTTCCGGATTCCCAAGACTCTGTCCGGGCAATTACAGGGTGATATAGCAAATCCACACCTGCTGTCATCTATATTTCTTCAGGAACCCCTTACAGGAGCTCTTGCTTTCAGTTCCTCGTTTACAGATCTTCTCGATACTCCCGAACTGCAGGTTCAATTACACTCCGATTCACTTGCATGGCGTGGAGCTGTGGCGCGGGAGCTGGATGCTGTGGTGCATTATGACAGGGAGTTTCTGATCGATTACGCGCGTATGCTTTTAACAGCGGACCTTGGAGAAATGAACCTCCCACCTCTTGATAGTGCAGATGGGTTGCTCACCGCGAAAATCACTGCCGAAGGTAATGTACTTTCTCCCCGTTCGGAAGCCAGGGTACAATTGATTGACCCTGTTTACCGAAGCTTTTCTGCAGACCAGATAGATGTACACCTGATTTACGACAACGAGATACTTCATTGGGACAGCCTCAATGCTGTCAATGATACATTGAAATTAACTTCTGAAGGGCAGGTCGATTTTCTTCTCCCGTACCGTTACGTTCAGGCCGGGTTAAATCTGGAGGTAAGGGGGGTTCCTGCAGCGGGAGTAACAATTTCAGGAACTCAAAATGATGATTCTATCAGGGCGGAGGTGCTGGTGGACCATCTGATTCCCGGACGATTTGCCACTGGTTTTCCACGTTTTCCATGCTACGAAGGAAAAGCTGCTCTTCAGGCAGTAACAACAAATAATAACTGCCTTATGCTTTGTACTGTAAATTACGACTTCATACAATTTGCCCCGAAACTCGAACCATTTCTGGTAAGTGGTGGATTGCACTACAAACAGAGTGTTCTTGGGGGAAGTATACTGATAAGAGAACAGATGGATGAGCTTTCGCGATTAACTGCTGTACTTGATCTTCGTCTCAGAAATCCTGTTTGTCCTGGAAAAGAAATTCGTTTTGGTGAAGGGAGTACGATTCAAATAAATGCATCTGATCTGGAATATGGTCAAATGGTCAAAGCGTTTTTACCACGTTTAACCGCCACAGGAACTGTTGATAGTGAGTTACGGTTGGTGTTCAGAGACGACAAATGGAATATGGATGGAACATTGAACGCTTATGCTGACACACTGGTGTATCCTCCAGCCAATCTGTCTGCTTTTAATCTGCGAGTCGCGCTGCAACCGCATGGAAGCATCGATTTTCCCCAGGGAAAGTTCTCCATAGCAGCCAGTCAGTTGGTATATGAAAATGAACCTGTAATGGATGTTGTTGCCAGGGGAATCGTTCACACCAGCAGAGTAGTTATCGATACCCTGCATGGAAATATCACTGGAGGAGGAAGTATTTCAGTTTCGGGAATAATTCCATATACTTTAGGAACACCCGGTGGCGCTGAAACACATTTCACCTTTAATCTTGATCGTCTGCCGGTAACCCTCGCGAATCCTTTTCTTCAGATGGTTACTCTGACAGACGGAATGATCTCGGGTAAAGGACAGGTGAATTTTGGTGAAAGGATAAATGCTAACGGGGAGCTCATTCTGAGCGATGGACGATTTGTCAATGAAATGTGCGCCGGAACAGCTGGCCCTTTAAATGCCCTGATAACGCTGGCAGGTGACTCTATCATCCTATGTAGTCTTAATGGGAAGTTAGGAGGCGGCAGTGTGCATGGAGAGGGATTTGTACTTTCCGGCAGTGATGGGATCAAGGATTTCGGCATTGAATTAAGGATAAAAGGTACGCAACTGAATTGTGACCTGGTAACGTTGCTTGGAATTGATAATGCAGTAATAAACTATACAAAGAGAGATACCGGTTATTATCTGACCGCAAATGTATCCCTCAATGACACCCGGATTCATGAAACAATTACTATCCCGGATGTCATCGGAGAGATTACGGGCGAAGGAATACCATCAGCAACAGCTTCGCCTGTTATCAAGAAAACTGAAGTGGATGCGACACTTGTATTGAATAACAATCTTCTAATCGATACCAATTTCGGCAGACTTCTTCTTGATGGCAGAATGGTGGTGGCGGGAACACTTGCACAACCCTCATTTAACGGGGTTCTTCAGGTAGTTGAGGGGAGAATTATCTATCTGGATCGTGATTTTAATATTACAGAAGGTACTCTGCGTCAATACGATCCGTTTGAGATCGATCCTGAACTCAATATCAGTGCAATATCGGAAGTCACGACCATTGACCAGGAGGAACCGGAGGAATACACGGTGACAGTTACTGTACGGGGCACGCTGCGAAAACCTGAAATATCGGTTATATCTGATCCACCTCTGGAAAGACCCCAGATCATAAGCCTGCTTACTCTTGGGAGAGTCGTGGCACCTGAGGAGTTGCAGGCACGAGCGGGCGAGATTACCAGTGCTCAGATTACCGGATTGGGAACCCAGTTTCTTGAGCAGGCATTTAATATTGATAATATCAGCATAACAGGAAATATCTTTTCGATACCTCAGGGAGGAGGATTGACTATAACAGTCAGTGAGAAAATCACCTCCAATTTGTCTGTTGTCTATCAGACTGATTTAACTGATCCTTCTAATCAGGGCGCTAGTATCAATTACCGGCTCTTCCCACATTTCCGGATAATTGCACAGTCTTCTACTGAGGGTACAACCGATGTTGGATTCAGGTATACTATTCGACGATGATGCGGATACGGGGTATGAAACAAATTGCTGCTCTGGTGATAATCTTTTTTGGATACCTGACTGTGGCTCAGGAATTGACGTGGTATGTTGAAGGGATACGATTTGTGGGTAATGACCATATACAACGCAATGAACTGATTCCTCTGATGAAACTGCAGCCTCCCGATTTCTTTACACGAACAGAGTACTCATTTTCAAAGCTGGTTGATGACATATCCGTGATTAAACAGTATTACTATGGGAAGGGCTATTTAAGTGCCAGCGTGCAGCTAGCAGGTATCGAAAAGGATACGGCCATACATGGAGTAGCAATCCGGTTGAGGATCAGTGAAGGCGTACAGACAATTGTAAATCCAATTGTTTTCTACGGGAATACGATTTTCTCTGATTCTCTACTATCAACTTTCATACCTTTAAAGGAGAATGCCCCCCTGGATTCGGTTACCTATGAACGGAGCGGGCGAATTATAAAAGACAGCCTGGCAGGCAGGGGCTATCACTTTTCAACTATTGACAGGAGTATTCAGATTAATGAGAAGCAGGACAGCGCATCAGTTATTTACGAAATTGAAGCAGGCCCTGTAGTGCTTCGGGGTAGTCTGGAAATTATCGGGACAGAAGATATAAAACGCAAGATAGTAGAACGTGAAGTAATTATGGAAAAGGGTGAAGTGATGACCTCATTTGAGATCGCCCATTCGATACGCCGTCTGTATGGAACCGGCCTTTTCGATTATGTGATATTAGAGCCACTGGATACCGGTTTTGTAACATCTGAAATGGACACCGTAACCGTTCCTGTTCTGATTCAGGTTGTAGAAGCCGATATGTTTTCAATTGAGCTTGGGGGAGGATATAACACTGAGGACGGATTCTATGGGACCGGAGAAGCATCATATGCAAATCTTTTCTCACTCGGCCATCGCATCTCCCTTTCGACCCGATTGTCAACAGACCTGAGCTTTGCTCAACTGGTGTACTCCTATCCCTGGATTTTTGGTGTGCCTCTGTTTTCAGATCTGATAGCGTTCATTGAGCGACAGGAAGAGATTGATTTTACCGGTTTGTTCACCGGCGGTCTTCTTTCAGTCAACAGTCACCTTGACAGGAGGAGCTGGTACCGAACCTGGATTCAGGTCAAAAATACACTCTGGTTGCAAGGTATTGAACCTGGAGAGAATATTGATGATGATACCAGGGGAAATTTTGTGCTTTTGGGAGCTGGCTATACGCGGGATCAACGGAATAATCTGTTGAACCCGGGTAATGGATTTTTCGGGTTTGTTGAAGGAGAAATTGCCGGCCCCTGGATTCCCTGGAGTGATAAATTTTACCGATTCAAAGGGGATGTAAGGGGATATTACTCTATCTTACAGAATACATTTAAATTTGCATCGGCGCTGTTTGCCGGTTATGTGATGGAGTATGGCACGGATAGAAATGTACCACTACAGGAGTTGTTCCGTGTGGGAAAGGGTGGTGTAAGACCTGTCCGTGGTTATGATGACGAGGCGGTGGTATTTTCGGATGATAATGCAGGGGGAGGAAAGCTTGCACTGATTCTGACGCCGCTGGAAATATCATTTCCAATCTACAGGATACTTAAAGGGGCGCTATTTATCGATTGCGGCAGGATATGGCAATCACCGGATGATATTGGACTGAACGATCTGAAGTGGTCGGTTGGCCCGGGTTTGAGATTGGTGAATCTACCCATCGGCCTCGTTCGTCTTGACTATGGTATACGGCTGGATGGAGATCCTGATCTTGAGGGGAGAATCCACTTTGGAATTGGAGCTACTTTTTGAATGAGAATGCGAATACTACTAATAGTGATATGCCTTTGCAGACCAATTTACAGCGGGTGCATTGAGATTCTTGATACTATCGAAGTCGAGGAGGCTGAAACTGTCAGGAATGGTACAGATGATGGTTCAGGTGATGGAGGAATATCTGAGGAGCTTACGGGACACAAGGTCCACACAATCATCCTGGCCGGACTTGGTGCGGGATATTTTGATAATCCGGGATATAAGACATTTACCTTTACTTTCTTTCTTGCCAATCTTTGGGAGGTCTGGAAATATGGAGCAATCAGAGCTGCAGGTGAGGTATACATTGCTTCCGGCGATGCGCTTTCCGGTGATATCAGTGCAGGTTTTAATGTTTACCCTTTCCAGTATGGGACGACTCCCTATATGGGAATCGAGACAGGATATGGTTACGGACAAGTGGAAGGGGAAAGCGATTACGGATTTAACATAAGTGGAGAGATTGGTGTCTTTGCAATAAAAGTTTCCAAAGCACTACTGGCGGCTTCTGTAAGAATTTCGCTTATGCAGAGTACACTTTCAGGAGAATACCCTTTAGGTTATAGTATCAGATTCGGTATTCTGTTGTAACTTCGCTACAGGAAAGCTACAATTGCAAAAAGGCTAAAAAAAAATTGGTGAGTCTTGAATCCATTGCTGCCAGTCCAGGAATTTTAAATCCTGAGATTAAATCCAGCCATCCCCTTTGTTCAGAACTCACTAAAAACCCCCAAATGGCCCCCAATTCATCGCAAGCTCAAATCCCCAGATAATTGTTTTCAGGAAAAAAGGTATTT
>JAFGIN010000143.1 GCA_016929595.1 Chitinispirillaceae bacterium | reverse complement strand
TTCGTGTTTTTCGTGCCTTTCGTGGTTTCTTCTTAAACCAATAGCTCGAAGCATCAGGTACAGGCGAGTGAATGTCAATAACCAATTCGCTTGAAGATTTTAACCACTAAATACACTAAATACACGAAAGGCACTAAAAGGAAAAAATATAACAAAAACAAACTATCCACATTCTATTTTCGTGTATTTCGTGCCTTTCGTGGTTTCTCTTAAACCAAATAGCTAACCCCGATAAAATCCTGACAATCAAAACAATATTGAATTGACAACACTTTGGGATGTACCCGGTTGTTTTTTATAAATCAATCGGACGCAGTATACGCTCACTGTTAAATTCCCGGGCTGCCGCAACCAGAAACAAGCCGCCCGCAAGCAATAAAAGAATAGTCAATATATATGCCGGTACATTGAAAAAGGCAGACAAAACAGAGTGAGTGATTACTATCATTGTAAGCATTACCATGTTGGCGATGTGAAGCAGACGCGGGTTACCCATCCGTACAGATAAAAAAGCTGCACCCGCAGTGTTAAACAGAGCTGCAGCAATATACACGATTATGTCAATCACAGCGATCGATGCACTCTTATCTACAAGAAGGCTACGCGTAAAAGTCCCGGCTACGACGCAAAACAACCCCATCACGATACTCATGATCAGTATAAAAATGATTTTACCGTACAGAATAGCCATCCGTGAATGACCGGAACTTATCAGTATCTCAAGAGCTCCGTTAATCCGTTCTGAAATGAAAACTGTATTTGAAAAATTTGCCGTTACCACAACAGAAAAAAAGATAAGCCACCACGGTGCACTCAAATCTTCAGGCTGCTCCCTGAATGCAAGAAACATGCTCCATGACACCATAAGAATACCATAAAAAAAGAACAGCCCCCGGTCTGATCCGACAAAGCATTTCCATTCTTTAATTACAATTGATTTTATACTTTGCACAGTCTCTTACCTGCCCTTCTTAACTTTTTGCCGGCCCGAACACATTCCGGATTGCAGCACTGAAATGATCGCCCGCTTCATGTACACCATAAATCCTGCACCCGGATGAAGAGAGCCGCGCTACACACTCCGGTATTATGTCAATATTATTCACAGTAAATTTCCAGCCATCCTGAAACGTAATATTTTCAGCTCCACACATTTCGAGAATACCTCTCCACGAGTCCTTTTCCTCTGCAACAATGAGCCACGACGGTTTTTTGAGACGGCCTACTTCAGTTAGTCTCTTATCTTTAAGAATACCGGCACGGTCACACAGCTCATCTATTAACTCAAGCTGATGCGAACTGATAATAATCGCTGCATCTCTTTTCCTGGTTTTTTTAATTAGAGAACAAAAATGCTCATAGGCGTGAAGGTCCAGCGCAATTACCGGCTCATCTAGAAACAGTATTTCCGGACTTCCCAGAAATGCCCTGCACAAAGCACATTGCATCTTCTGACCTCGCGAGAGATGTTTAACCTTTTTTGTTATCTGCAGCAGACCGGTTTCTGACCAGTCCTCCTCTAAATAGCGATCTAATTCACTCCGCACTATACCCTTTGCGTCAGCATAAAACTGAAGATTTTCCATGATGGTCATATTGCCCCAGAAACCATCATGATCAAGTACCACCCCACATCGCCGGTACATGAGTTCCCTTTTTCTGAAAATCGTCCCGGAAAACAGTGATGTCACACCACTGTCTGGTGAAAGTAACTGAAGTAGCAGTCTTAAAAATGTAGTTTTTCCCTCACCATTCAAGCCAACCAGGCCGTATACTGTTCCAGGATCTACTGAAAGTGAGACATCTTCGATCACCAGATGCTTTCCAAAAGATTTGTACACATTTTCTGCGAGAATGAGAGGTTGTTTTTCTTTACTATTCATGTATTTTATCTGATTTTTCTGCTGTCGCGCAATTAAATTCATATACGACACTATATAAATTATATTTTTATATGCTATGAAAATAATAATTGCGAAAACTGCCGGCTTCTGTATGGGTGTAAAAAGAGCTGTTGACCTGGCTCTGGAAAATGCATCAAAGAATGATGATGGTATCTGGACTATAGGTCCTCTGATTCATAACAATCAGACACTTGAAATGCTTCAACAGCGAGGAGTGACCACCTTGAAGGATGGTTGCGAACCACCTGAAGACAAAACACTCCTGGTCAGAGCCCATGGAATTCCCCCACTGCAGCAGGAGAAATACACAAAAAAAGGTCATCCCATTATCGACGGGACCTGCCCGAAAGTGAAAACGGTCCATAAAGTCATCGAAAGGTTTAAAACACAAGGGTACCAGATAGTGATTACCGGAGATGAGGGTCATGCAGAAGTCATCGGACTGCTTGGCTATGCAGGTGATTGCGGCCATCTGGTACAGAACATTGACAATGTTAACTCCCTTCCCCCGTTTGAAAAAGTGTGTCTGGTATCACAGACAACGTTCGATCGTCTGCTGTTTGATCAGATTGCAGATGCGATAAAGAAAAAATACGCCGGAAGTGATGTTGTCATAAAAAAAACTATCTGCAGCGCTACAGATCAGCGACAACAGGAGATCGAACTGTTATCGAAACAGGTTGATGCAATGATTGTTGTTGGCGGCAAAAACAGCGCTAATACCCGACGTCTTACCAAAATTGCCATTGACAGTGGTATTCCTGCCCAGCATATCGAAACAGAAAAAGAAATAGACTGGAAGTCTATCAGTAAATGTTCGGTACTGGGAATAACCGCAGGGGCATCAACACCTAACTGGATGATCAAAAGAGTAGTTGACTATATCCAGTTTATGAATCAGACGCAAAAAAAAGGGGTGAAAAATCTCTTTTTCCGTTATCTTGACTTTGTCACCAATATGAACGTGTTTGTGTCACTTGGTGCCATAGCCATGTACTTTGTCTCATGTTATCACCAGGAACTCACGTTCAGACTGCGGGGAGCATTTCTCTCTTTTCTCTATTTTTTATCAATGTATCTCTGGAACAGTATCAACAGTTTAGAGCACACCGCCCATCATGGGCTGTGGCGATTTAATTTTTACCAGAATAACAAAGTTAAATTATACCTGCTCTCGGGAGCATCTATCATATCGGTTCTGTGCATAAGCGGGCTTTATTCCAGACCCCTTTTCTATCTGATGTTTTTTGCATCACTGGCAGGTTCCGTATATCATATACCCATAGCACCAAAATGGCTCATGAAATTTTTTCACTATCGGAAGTTAAAAGATATTCCATCATCAAGAGATCTGTTCGTCGCACTTGCATGGGCAACGGTCCTCACTTTCATGCCGCAGATATTTAACAGAACTTTTATTCTGCAGCCAATAACCGTAGCAATCTTTATATGGATTTTTATTCTGGCATTTTTACGGTCACTGGTATACGATCTTCGAGACCTTGAGGGTGACAGAATTATGGGCAGAGAAACATTGATAACGATTGTTGGAGAAAAACGTGCCCGTAAATCAATTTATACGATCATTATCATCAGTTTTCTCATGCTTCTGATCACTCCCGGCCTGAAAGGAATCTCCACCTATACAGGCACAACAAGCCTTCGTTTCGCACTTCAGGTTCCGGTACTTCTTTATATCTATTACTTCGTTAAATGGAACCCCAATCTCAGAGGGAAAAGATCGGCGATTTTTAATCTTATGGCTGATGGCATGTTTTATCTCAGCGGTGCCGGTGCATTATTAAGTCTGGTGCTTTTTGGGTGATCAGATATAGTAACGGTCTCACAATTATCGGCATAGTAGTTATCGGGGTCGCTGTCGGTAGCGGAATCGGGATCGATCCTCAATTACTTTGCTTTCGATACCGATACGGAAATGAAAACTTATGCATTGCATTATGAAAAAGCTAATAATTATTGGGTGTGCAATAAAAAGAGGTTTTGGAATTATTAACCATTTCTCAAAATGTCCAGCACCGTTTCAGGAATCGGTTTCAGTTTTCCATACATACCAAGCTTACGTTCCGGCTTAAATTTTCCATGGTAATCCGATCCACCCGACACACCTAACCCGGTATCCTTTGCAATCTGATAATAGTACATTACCTGTTCATCGCTGTGATGTGGTGTAAAAACTTCAATCGCATCAAGACCGAATGTTTTCAACTGATTGATAAACATTTTAAGCTGATCATCGGTTATTTTCAAATGAACCGGGTGAGCCAGCACCGTAACAGCATGTGCTTTCTTAAGCGTAATAAGTGCCGTCATCGGATCATGAAGTTCACGGGGAACATAAGCTTTAGCGCCCTTTTTTAAGTAATGGTCAAAAGCTTCATCAACTGAGCGGACTGCGTTAATCTGCACCATCGCTTTGGCGATATGCGGTCTGCCAATAGCCTCCCCGATACCGTTTTTGAGTATATCATCAACTTCAATCGGTATTCCCAGTTTTCTGAGGTTCTCAATGATCTGGAGGTTTCTTCTGTCACGGCCATCTCTGTATTCGTGAAGTACCGACTGAAGTTCATCGTTTTTCCAGTCGAGGTTAAGCCCCACAATATGACAGGTTCCGATGTTCCAGGATACTGAGAGTTCAACACCGGCAACAGCTCTAAGCTCAGTGTTTACAGAAGCGTTCATAAACGATTCTATTCCATCGGTAGTATCATGATCACATAACGCAAGCACTTTAACACGCTCCCGTAATGCAATTTTTACCAGCTTTTCCGGAGTGACCGTTCCATCGGAAAAGGTTGAATGCGTATGTAAGTCAACTTTCATGATTTTACTATCCATTTTACAGAAAAGCGCACGATAGCAGTTTTTCAACAAATACCATATCCGCAGGTATGAATCTATACTGTTGTATCGTCATTTTATTAACCCATGCAGTCTCACTGTGCACCTTCAATACCTGATCTTTACGATCCTTGCGTACACAAAGATATGCATACAGATCAATGATTGAATCATTTTTCCGGAATCTCGTTGTGGTTAAAAACTCTCCAACGTCGATGCCAAGGCACAGTTCCTCAGCAATTTCCCGTACCAGTCCCTGTTGAACAGTTTCTCCGGATTCTATCTTTCCGCCGGGAAATTCCCATAGCCCGGCAAGTTCTCCCTCACTTCTTCTGGCAATCAGAACGTGCCCGTTCTCAATAATAACAGCCGCTGCAACAGTTATGCTATTCATTACTGGTAAGAAGCCATCCAGAGAGGTATGATATCAGGAACAGAGTGAAACATACTTCTCAAAGTCAATCCATTTAATGCCAAGTTTACTTTCAGGTACAACACCAGGAGCATACCGTGTAATATCACCCTTATCAAGCACCCCATCAACAAGCTTCCAGGCAGCTTCAGTTTCAGCCGAACTGACAAACAGTGTATGATCACCACGCAGAACATCGAACAGAAGCCTCTGATATGCTTCAGGGATAGCACTACCAAACGAATCACGATAACAGAAATTCATATTGGTCCGGGTGATCTGATCATCACTCCCCGGAATCTTTGAGTGAATATCCATGATAATACCTTCAGCAGGCTGGATCTTAAAGACAATCTGATTAGCCGTGAGGTTTCCTTTTTCATTAAAAAGAATATTGGGAATCTTTTTAAATTGTATGCCAATTTCAGTACCCCGCCGGTGAAGAGCCTTTCCGGTACGAATATATACGGGAACCCCTGTCCAGCGAAAATTATTTATCGATAAACGCATCTCTGCGAAAGTTTCTGTTTTTGAACCAGCCCTTATATCTTTCTCCTGCAGATACCCATCATATTGGTACCGGTAACACTCCTCTATCCGGAAGGTTCTCAACACACTGACCTTCTGCGCTTTGATATCGTCCGCTTTGAGACTCACCGGCGGCTCCATGGTGAGAATGCAGAGTAGCTGTAGAAGATGATTTTGAATCATATCCCTGATTATTCCCGCATTGTCAAAATAGGTACCTCTCTCTACAATACCCTCTTTCTCCAATGCGCTGATCTGTATTGATTCTATACAACTGTTATTCCACACGGGATTGAAAAGGGTATTTGCAAAACGGAAGACCATGATATTCTGAACCGCTTCCTTTGCGAGATAATGATCTATTCTATAAATCTGTGATTCCTTGAGACAGGAAGCAAGTTCATTATCAAGCTTTTTTGCAGATTCGTAATTGTATCCGAAGGGTTTTTCTATAATGACCGAGCTTTCACCACCAAACCCTTCAGCAACCAGTTCGCGAGCCATAGGCCCATACGCAACAGGAGGCAACGAGAAGAAAAAAACGATTCTTTCGAATACGCCCTTTGATGCAATAAATGACTTCAACCCGGAAGTATACTGATGATAATAGATGTGCTTCGCGAACTC
Source organism: Chitinispirillaceae bacterium (assembly GCA_016929595.1). Classification (GTDB taxonomy): domain Bacteria; phylum Fibrobacterota; class Chitinivibrionia; order Chitinivibrionales; family Chitinispirillaceae; genus JAFGIN01. Next base: position 100,163 of record JAFGIN010000143.1, on the reverse strand, counting down.
CCGATCAACATCAAAGTGGGTACGAAAATCTTCGTCGGTAAACGCAGATCTCCCGGATCCGATAAATATGCTGTTTTCACAAAGCCTTTTCTGTTTATACAACGCTTCAAGAGCAGGAACAAGCTTTCTTTTTGCAAGGTCCCCTGAAGCACCGAGTATAACGACTGCACAATTATTTATATTCACCATCTTCTTTAGACTTTTCAGACTGTGTATTATTTGAAACAGACCTGCATCCGGCATCAGTTACTCCATGCCGGCATATTCTGCACCGTTCATCACTGCACCATTGACAAAACTTACAATCGCTACAGGGAAATTTTTTGTTACTGCACCCGTTTACCTCCATACCATCCCTCTTCCCAGCTACATCATAAGCCTGAATCACACCGCCAGAAAGGCGGTGTGAAAATACAAAAATTAATCCTCAGGAGAGAATTCGTCTTTACCGACACCGCATTGTGGGCAAACCCAGTCATCCGGAATATCCTCGAAAGCAGTTCCCGGTGCAATACCACTGTCAGGATCTCCTGTTTTTGGATCATAAACATACCCGCATGCGTTACAAACATATCGTTTCATCAAGTCTCCTTTGAAAAATTGAAATATAACATAACAGCTAAATGTAACCAAATATAAAGAAGTCAGAATACATGATTCTGACTTCAGGATATTTTTTCCGATAAAAAATATATTTTACGCACCACCCATCGCAGCAGATACACCTTTACTGAAATCGGTCGGAACAGTAACGGTTCGTGCGCCAAACTCTCTATCAACCATATACAGAGTATTAGGTTTATCTCCAACCATTTTCAGCATCTGAACATTATCCATCGCGTTTTTTTCCTCTTCAACCTGTTCGGTAACATACCAGTCCAGTAATACTTTTGTTGCATAATCCTTTTCACTGATAGCAAGATCCATCAGGTCATTGATAGATTTTGTAATAAACTGCTCATGAGCCAGCGTTTTTTCCATCATCTCAAGCATCGATTTGAAACTGCTTTCAGGCTTCTCAATCGCACCCAGTGTTACTGTGCCACCTTTATCATTGATATATTCCAGAAATTTCATCGCATGAACCATCTCTTCATGATATTGTATCATGAACCATGTTGCAATCCCTTTTAAGCCCTGAGATTGTGCAAAATTAGACATCGACATGTAGAGATAGGCAGAATACATTTCACGATTGATCTGCTGATTTAATGCATCTTCCATTTTTTTGTTTAACATGAGACTACTCCTTTTTAATGTGTTCAGTTAACATAATAATATAGCAAAATGATTAATAACAAACAACTGCAATTAAAAACTTATTTTTCTCAACACTCCCAGATTCCCTTTCTGATATGCAGCTCTTTCTCCTTCGAAGCTTCATCAAGAATTCTGTAAGCACAATCCCTCACAATAGCATACAATACACCGCAACACTCATCCTCCCTCACAGTATCACCCCTGTCAGCACAGCTTATCAGTTTTTTACAGAGATCCATAATCTCAAGTATATTTGAATTTTGCTCTTTCATTTAAACCCTCTACCTGTAATTGCAATTTATATCTGTACATAAATGTATTAAGACACATTGCAGCATTGTTTAGTAATACAACAATAGCAATGTTCCACTGTACCTTCTCTCCACAGGTGAATTGTCCACACCTCTCCCCGTGCAACAAAAATAAGTACATACATCAGATTTAACCTTCGGCTCAACAAATAGTTGATCTTCCCGGTAACTCCCGTCTACACTTTTATGTATCTGAATATCACTATGCGAATAATTTTTCTGACTTGTAATATTTTCAATCAGTATACCATCTCCGTAAACAATTTTTTCATTACCTCTGAAACTTGCCGGGAAACCTATAACAAGCAACCAGAAGACACCTGCATCAAAATACATTATCCATTTCATAGTGACTCTCCGGTTATTCTGAAACATAATAGCAAAGGTCAACATTTTAATAATATTACACATCAATAACTGTGCCGAAAAAAGGTGCACATGATACTGTGCGAAACGAGAACAGAATATCATTAGAAAAATTATAAATTATAAATTATGAATGATAGAAGATAGATGATAGAAGTGATGAGTAAAGCGATAAAATCGTGACCGCGTTAGTCAATGGACATGTTTTTTTGGATGAAGAATAGCGAATAGCAAAATAAGAAGTTTTCATGCAAACTTATATAAACAAGGACACTCAACATTTCTTAACTTCGCTATTCGCCAATCGTACTCAGTCACTCAGTCACTCAGTCACTCAGTCACTTCGTTCCCCAGAAACCATGGAGATTACAGTATTCCCGGGCAGTCAGTGGTGCATTGACATCATCTATGATAAAAGTTGCTTCAGCAACAGTGTCGCCCTCGATAAAATTATGACGAAGCACCTTGTTCCCAACAACCAGTTCCACAAACAGGATGTAATGCTCCTTTGTCATAGGATGAGCAACATCCCCTACCTTTACAGTCACTTTATTGCCATCCCGAATAATCACAGGGACATGCTTCTCTTTAGCTGCATCGGTAGTATTAGGGACAAGTTCTTTCATCTCCTCACCATCACAGAATAGAGTTTCGCTACCATTCCACAGAGATTCCACAACAACGCTGCACTTTGAACATTTGTAAACACTGTTTTTCTTAACCATCAAAAACTCCTGTACTTTGAAATGTAATGAAATATTGTTCGTTAACTCTGAACCAAAACAGATGATATACAACTATCGATTTAACAGTTATTGATCCGATTCACCTGTCATCCATCCATCAACCATAAAATCAATATACAATATGCCTTTTTAATATCTGAAATAATCAGGTACCCTTGCCCCTGGAGACCTCCTGCCGCTTTTTGAAGTTGTCAATAAACCAGTAAAATTTTAAAACAGTTCTGGAGAGTTACGCAATATACGTGCCGATTATTTTTTTTAGTTTTTTAATCCAAATCAATCTGGAATACGCGACTATACCAAAGGCGGATCATAGCGGACATCTTTTGAGGCACATTGCAATTTTCCGCACATTTAGCATTGTTTCAACCGCCTTCGGCACCATTCTTCGTTAATGGGCGAAGAATTGTATGGTGCCGTAAAATGTGCAGCTTTTTGTGATTACCGCAAATGTAAATATCTCTGCAGGCTGCAAATATATGTATCGTTTTACAATAAAAGTGTACATCAGGATAAACACTTGTGTCTAAAAATAGACAGCCAGCCCCAATGAAAACATATTCCAGGCCGGATCGTTTATCGAAGGATCTATTTCTACCACAATGCCCAGATGCTTTCTGACAACCACTTCCAATCCAATAAATCCCCATAATGGAACAGTCGTGCTGTGATCGCTGAACTCCACATCAACATCAAGACCACCATACAATGATGCTACGTGTCGAATCGGAAAGGTAAGATTAAATGTTCCATCGATACCAAGCTTATTATATTTATGCATTCCAAGAGCAATCGAAACCGTTGGAAAACCACCAATGATCATGTATTCAATATCACCACCCACATAAACAGGTTTATCATGGAAGCATGCCTTTACCGAAAAATCAAGCTGTCTGGAAATGCCAAGTCCCGCGACGGTATATAGTCCAATATCACTACCCTGATCAATGTAGAAAATCGGAGCCAGACTGAGAGAAAATTTCCCCGGTCGAAGCGTACTACCCGAATTAAGAACCTGAGCACCACTATGAGATAGTATGATGCACACACTTAAAAAAAATAAAGATCGTTTCATGCATTCTCCCCGTTAAATGAGCTGTTTTATGCAAAATAATACTGTCCGGGTGAAATTTCAGGTTTAATTTTTAACGCCACACTTGACACTACCTTTTCTATCTAGTATCATACCTATCTGTTTAAAAATGTAATTACACAGGAGTCAGAATTAAGAATACAAAGAAAACTACGGCAAATGCTCTATTCTCTATACTAATGAATTGAAAATTCTAAGAAAGCATTTTCAGTATAGAAGTTCTTATTCTGAATTCTGACCACTGAATTCTGGATACAGCTGATTAATATCAAGTAATGTACATATCGAGAGGCAAGCATGATCAAATTAAATGAAAATTACCTGAAACTGAAATCATCCTACCTTTTCTCCGAAATTGCAAAAAAAGTAAATGCGTTCAAGGATGCAAATCCATCTGCAGATGTGATCCGTCTTGGAATTGGTGATGTAACCCTTCCTCTTCCCAAAGTCTGCCTGGACGCATTTCATAAGGGTGTGGATGATATGGCTGATGCATCAACGTTCAAAGGATATGGACCGGAGCAGGGATATGATTTTCTCCGTGAAAAGATCGCAAAATTTGACTTTCAAAAATACGATGCAGATATTCAGGCATCAGAAGTATTTGTCAGTGATGGAGCAAAATGTGATTCCGGCAACTTCCAGGAACTTTTCTCCAATGATATTACTATCGCTGTACCCGATCCTGTTTACCCGGTCTATGTCGATACCAACGTGATGGCAGGTCGAACCGGTGAATCATCAAATGGCAGGTATGATGGACTGGTTTACCTTGAAGGCACCGAAGAAAACGGGTTTGTCCCTGATATTCCCGACAAAAAAGTCGATCTGATCTATCTCTGTTTTCCCAACAACCCCACTGGTGCAACTGCAACGAAAGCTCAACTGAAAGAGTGGGTCGATTACGCCAGAAAAGAAAAAGCACTCATACTTTACGATGCTGCCTATGAAGCATTTATCAGAGACGAATCGCTTCCACACACAATATACGAAATTGAGGGAGCGCGTGAAGTTGCTGTTGAATTCAGAAGTTACTCGAAAACTGCAGGATTTACCGGTACACGATGTGCATACACCGTCGTCCCCGGCAGCTGTATGATTTATGATAAAGACGGCAGCAAACATTCGCTTCAGGCATTATGGAACAGGCGTCATACCACAAAATTCAACGGCGTTTCATATCCTGTACAGCGTGCAGCAGAAGCAATTTACATTGGTGATGGACCAGAACAGATCCGTAAACTCAATGATTATTATCTGCGCAATGCAGCTCTTATCCGTTCAACGATGACCGACCTTGGACTGAGCTGTACCGGTGGAGTCAACTCACCGTACATCTGGGTTAAATGCAACATGGATTCATGGAAATTCTTTGATAACATGCTTAACAAAGCGGCTGTAGTCTGTACACCGGGAGCAGGATTCGGTGCATGTGGTGAAGGATACATTCGTATCAGCGCCTTTAACATGTACGAAAACGTGCAGATAGCCCTGAAAAGAATCTGTGATGCTTTGAAAAAGGTTTGAAAACCGGTATTCGAAGCTGTAAAGACATCTTTTCTTTTTTCATGAATTTTTTATAGAAATATTGCAAAATCCAGGTATTCTGGACCGCAAAAGCGGCAAGTGTGGGTTTGGCAGGTTGTTGCGACGTCGAAACATCTGTGAACCCACACTTACATGCTGTGGATTTCGCCAGAATGTGTTTACCATCAGTATACAATTCAGAAACATTGCCAATCCCCGATGGTCCGTAATAAGAATTCGCTTGCAAATCAAGCCAGACGCGAAACTATTGTCAAAACCTTGTCAAGGTTTGTCAGTTCAAACAATTTGTTAAGATATGAATTCTTGTCCAAATTGGTATTAAGGATTATCAGTCGTCTTTTTTCTCTCTGCATCAGTGTATGATAATACACAATAGTTCCCAGACCATGACTGTCAATGTAATTGGCACTGCTCACATCGACAATAATCTGCGGATGAGCTTTCTTATACAACTGATCTATTTTCCTCTGAAATTTTTTTACATCAGAATCAACAATCCTCCCCGCCAGTTCAAGCAGTGGAACGTCATCACTCTGTTTCAATGTAACTTCAAGAGTCGAACTATTCTCTGATGATACCATATGTACCCCCCTCCAAATGCTCTAATTAGTAACAACACAAATGATTACCCCTGGTTTTCAGCAAAAAATGAACCTATCAGTATGATACCGTAATTGAACAATGAAGTCAACCCGGATATTTTTCATTCCATTTTCTGGTATAAACCGTTCAAATAATTGCAAAAACAGTGAAGAAGTCATCGTTTTCGAGTTTTCGCAAATGCAGGTGCGCTGTTAAATTTTGTATCAACAGTATGATTACATTAATAATTAATGCTGTTTTTATATGGTAATGCCGTTATATTACTATATGTGTTATTGGGGATGTCGAATTCTTTAAATCTGGTGTTTATAGATATTGGGAGGAACAATGAATTGCAAAGTAATCCAGACTTTTTGCATCATCACTACGTTTTTTTGTCAAAGCATCTGGGCCCTCAGTGGAACCGGTGGAACTCCGTTAGGTGGAATGGGGACTGGGTATGTCAAATTTGATGGCCAGAAGTTCCGGGTTAGCGGCAAATTGCCGCCAGCAGCTGCTGATCATGCTAAAAATACAAGCGGCTCTTCCGATGAAAAACAGATCACATCAAGTGGTTTTTCATTCTTCGTAAAAGGAACAGCCAAAACTCAATTAAAAGCAGCTACTGAAGACGCAAAATGTCCCTTGCAGATTGCAGATTTCGGTACTATTGAAGGTATTAAATTTACCTTGAATGCTTTTGGTCCCTACCTTCCTGGTGAAGGTAAGGAGAATTACCAGCTCGCTACTTCACCACTGGCGCTTTTCGATATTACAGCAGAAAACAGTGGAACTGAAGCGATAGAAGCTGCAGTTGCTATGGAATTCGCTAATGGCGGACTGCTTGGAGGAGCAAACAGTGGTAAGGTTGAATCCGGAAATAAGGCAATCAGTTTTACCGGCTCAACCGACAATGCTTACCTGGCAGTCGATTGCGATGGAGCATCAGCGACATTCAGTGCAGGTGCAGCAGGCACCTTTTCTACCGATGGCAAACTTGCTGATGCAGACGGTAATCTTGTTGCAGCTAAATGCAATATCCCTGCAGGAGGAAAGGTTCATTTTAAATTCGTCCTGGCCTGGTATCGCGACTATGGTTCTGAAGACTACTATTATCATAATTTTTATGCTAATTCGAAAGAAGCCGCAACATTCGGATTATCGAAATTTGATGCAGTCCGAGATGGCATCACCTCCTTTGTCAGCCGGCTTATGGCATCAAACTTTCCCGACTGGTATAAAGACCGACTGCTCAATAATACCTATCCGCTTGTTCACAACTCAGTATGTGCAAAAGATGGTCGCACAGCATTCTGGGAAGGTAACTATGGCATTATCGGAACAATAGATCAGGGACAACATGCTGCAGTTTTTTATTCCTTTAACTGGCCCAGTGTACAGTGGCATGAACTTCAGTATTGGGCACGACAACAGAAAAAGGGTAATAATAATAATGGACAGATTCATCATGACTTTAATGAAGGTAAGATGAGTTTCAGTGCTGGTAATACTAATAATAACCGGAATCTTAAAGCCTGGAATGATGACACCCATGCTGACTATTTTTGGTTTCCAAATACCGACTCGTGGGCAGACCTCAACTGTATGTTCATTTTCAAAGCTTATGAACTCATGCTGGCAACAGGAGATAAAGATTCATTACAAAAAAGCTGGCCCGCACTTAAAAAATCTGCACAACGTCTGCTTTCACAATGCGGTTCAAGTAAAATTCCACTTGAGAGCCATAGCACCTACGACCGTTGTCAGAGTGCTGGTACCAATTGCAGTCTGACACCCGAATATAATGGCAGCCTGACAATCGCAACCTTCAGTGCGGTTGCTGAAATGGCAAAATTTTTAGGGGAAAGCGCAACGGTAACCGAGTATACCGGACATGCCGCGGCTGCAAAAACAGCATTCAAACAAAAGTATAGCAATTCACCTGATTTTGGATTAAAGGCATCCACCTCTGGTAGTGGTCGTTTCCCGGAATCCCATGTTGCAGGATATGCCTGGGCAAACTATTTTTGCCTTGATCCGATAATGGACGCTGATTTCATCACAAAGACAATGGACAGGATGCGGTCCACACAAAAAAGCGGTGGAGTACGTGCAAATGGCGAATGGATTTTTTACTGTGTTGATCACTACGGTGGTGCAGAAATAGCAATCAACAAACCTGACGATGGGCTTAATATCCACAAACTTGATTATGACTATTATTACAAACAGGTGCCTAAAATGGTTTACTGGCAGTCATTACAGGAAGGTGACGGAAATTCCCACAAAGATAGCTATATGACCGCTCCGACCGTCTGGCATTCCTATTTCCAGTTCTGTGGCTACATGATCGATAACGCCAACAACCGCCTCTGGATAAGACCTCGAATTCCAAAAGAAATGAATGGTAAAATAACTAACGCGCTACTCCTTAATCCGAAAGCACTTGGCACACTTGAATATGATGAAAACGGTGATGAAGCTTCAGGAGTAGCACAGACTATTACAGTTAAATACGATAAACCAGTTACAATAAAAGAAATTATACTAAAGAATAATACCGGTATCGATGAACCATACGTTGTGATATCCGGTGTTACCAATCCAACTATTAAAACCGAAGGATCCGATCCTGAAAAGAATATTCGGGTGACTCTCCCTTCTCCTATACAAATCGGCCCGTCAGGAGTAAAAATTCAGGTATCCAAAAAACCGGTTTCAGTTGCTGATATTAAAGGCTTCTCTACAGTTGTTCCTCTTACTCTAAACAGCTCACATCTTAGAGCCGGTTCCCCGATTTTCTATTCTGCCAATGTTGCGGGAAATGTCAAAATGGAACTGTTGAGTATTAACGGTGCGAAAATCGGTACCATTATGAAACAGCAAGTCTCCGCTGGATACCATGCTGTTAATTGGAATGGAAAAACGATTGAAGGCAAAAAAGTCGGTTCGGTATTCGCAGTGCTCAGATTGACATCACCGAATGGAACAGTAAAAACAAAAATGGTTTCGATCGGACAGTAAAAGTAGCTACGACTCACTCCGCTTAACTATTGCGTTTGCTCTTACAGGACTTTTCGTTTGTAAGAAAGTCCTGTTTTATGTATTCTCCCGCATCAACAGGTGATTTATTAAATGGTAAAAAAACGTTTCCGTGAATTCGCAAATTTTGCTTTCTTTATGACACTTTCCAGTGTTGGCACGTAGTGATAACTCCTGCAGAAAGCGATATTTTATGCCAGAGTTAACGTTTTTTACCACAAAGACGCTTCATGATCAAGACATCTTATTCTTATTTGTCACAACGATCATAGTTATGATTATGAGTTTAAGACTTTTGCGAACCATGATATTTTCTTGTCGCACATGGAAAAATATTATACCATACACCAGATCGAAGTACCTGTGCGAACAGAGTTCCTTGATTTTGTAAATTCTGATTCACACCTTGTATGTAACAATTTTTGATATTGTTAGTGAAATAGGCCCGGAAGAACTATAGTACAAGTTCCTTCTTTTACTAAGGCTTTCTGGAGTAGGGCCAAAAACAATAGACAAAACACTTAAATATTTTAAAAGCTGGTATTAACCAGCTCCGGCGACATTCCAACTACCACGCACGAATAAGTCTCAATTTACAGGCATAGTTATCCTGGGCCCCTCCATGTGATGTTATTTCACCAGTATCGCAGTTTTTATTAACATAGTAAAACCCGCCATGCGTTCCATTTGTTGATGTCCAATAACATGATACAGAGCCATCACCAAACCACTGAGCACCCAAAGGACTAATTACTATCTGACCACTGCAATCGCCCCTTAACAAAGCGATTGCTTCCATTATCTCACTACTCGTCGGTACACGCCATCCTGTTGGTGCAATTTTCCCACTTGCTATAGCCGTGTTGTTATAATATGGTGCAGAATTTCCTGGATAATAAGCCGGTGCACTAATGCAATTCCAGTCTGTTAAGTTACTAGCGGTTTCAAGAACCGTGCCATCTGCTATAACAGATGCTCTGAAATCTTCTCCCATCCATATGTTTCCGTTGATTATGATTTCAGAATATTGATTGCCATCCGGGTCTTTTATTATCCAGTTGGCTTTTACAGTTATATCGCTGGTAATCACACCCGTCGGATCAAATACCGATCCATCCCCCAATGTCCAATTTACAAATTGGTAACCTGGCTTATCAACTGTGGGCAAGTCATTTTCAGACGATATTTCATTTGCAGGAATCAAGCTTGGTGTCGGGCCGCTTTTAGCTCCATTCCCGTTAAAAATGACAAGTGGAATCTTAACCCACTTTGCCCAGAACACTTTATTTCCTGTTGATCCCGCAGGTATAGTGGTCACCTTTGTAGAAAAAGTGGCATCAGAATACCAGCCATCAAAAACACTACCACTTTTTCCTGGTTCCTTTAAGGTAATAGCCGTATCTGTTACCTTATATGTTGCAGGATTACTTCCATTGCTACCACCATCCAAATTATAAGTAATCGTATACTCTATCGGTGTCCAATCACAAACAAGTTTCAAATCGGCAGTAACTGGTGTTGTATTAAAAGGAAATTCTTGACTATCCCCATTTATATACCAACCTTTTAACGTATACCCGCTACGCACCGGGTCAATTGGTCGTGTAGCATACTCTCCACTCTTCACATTCTGAGTAGCTGGTGTTGGAGATCCGTACTGCACATAAAACGATACTGTGAAAGAGGGTATCTCAGTCACCGTCAACTTCACCGCATTGCTTATAACCTCCCCCGCCTCATTCTTCACAACGCAATCATAGGAATTGTTATTCATGCTCATTGCCACAGAGCCAACCGTATGGGATGAACCCGTTGCTCCATCAAGATTTCCCCCATTTTCGCGCCATTGATACGTGATAGTACCGAACCCGCTTGCCGTTACACTGAAAGTAACACTCTGCCCCACTTCAACCTGCTGCGACTGTGGTTGTGCTGAAATTTCAGGCAGTCTGCCTTCAGTAGAATCATAACTTACAGTAAAGGTGATGGCTGCACTGTTTTTTTGTCGGGACTTGTCGGTTGCGGTAACAGTGATCTGTGCTGGTGTGTTATGTACCAGTCCTATGATCACACCACTGTAAATATCTTCCCCCTGAATCATTCCCGGAATTCTCTTCGTTCCATATGAAAAAATAACACTATCTACACCCGCGCCCGCATCTGTTGCTTTACACTTCACGGTTATTTGTGATGAGCTTACCTTTTTACCGTCAAGTGATGCATCAACAAGATTAAGCGTCGGTTTTACAGTATCACCGGCAGTAACGTTCAGGTTAATGGTGAGTACGTGTGACATATCTCCCTTTTTAGCAGTAATAACTGCCGGAATAGTTACAGCACACCCCCATTCTGGTGTGTAACTCCAGATGGTACCGCTGATAGTGCCGATATCGGCAGAAAGTGAAACACCTGCGCTACCGGCAACTGAAAGGTACTGCTGAAGATCTATATTGACCAGTGTCCCCTCAATAGCGTCGAGATCTTTTGATGCAGTTGTCCAGAGTGCTGTATCAGAACTGGCAAGTGTTATTGGGTACCATACTGTATCGCTCCAGGTGCCATTAGTTGTGATAATTCCGATAGTTACAGAAGCCGATTGGGCTGTCTGAGCAATTGCAACCCTGATAGTATCGGGCCCGGACGGAACAATGCTGAAAACAGCCGGATCAAGCGGTGTTTTCACAGTCATGGAAATAGTGAGTCTATCCTGTCGTGACGAGTTATCCACTATAAACATCAGTGTATCTGGCTTTCCGGCTATCAGCCGTGTTGGTACATAAGCAATAACAGACGCATTATTACTTTCATACTCCTCCCAGACCGCATATAAAACCAGATCCTCATTACCGATTGTAATTTTATCTTCGTCTTTATATTTAACAGAATCCTCAGGGGAAACAGCCCATCCCGAAAAGCAGTATCCAGAGTTAACAAAACCGTTTTTCGACAATTTATACATTACGCCCGAAGTACATGCCTGAACCTGCATGGAACCGGTTGCAGATGTACTGTTTTTCAAAAAAGTTATATGAGCTGTTGAAAAAACTGGTCTTTGATAAATTGCTATATTGGTAGTTAGTACCTGAAGAAGCGGATCAGAATATGGTGTCAAAGTCACCGTTTTTAAACCTTCTGAAGTAAATGTTATTGTACACCATGCTGTATCGTAAAAATAATCATCATTAAATGCCCTGAACATAGTATCATAAATCGCTGAATCACCCTCCCTGATTACTAATTTGATCGAATCGAAATTTGCCGGAAGATACATCGCTGCACCGACACTTAGTGGCTTTCCAACTGTGTCGATGATAGAGGTTCCAAATACCTTAGATTCAGCATTTTTGAATACTGCGATCAGTGAAGTTTTTGCCGGGTCTGCTGGATTGGGCAAAGTGCAGCGAAATAGTAATATTGCATTCACAACAAAAAATAAAATAGATAAACCTGACATACCCCTTTTCATATACGATCCTCCTGGTAAAATGAGTGTTGATGATTCGATGTGCAGGGTAACTATAGCACATAACTCAAATTCTTATTTATTGGAATTAGTTAATTTTTAAAATAATTAATGAACCTGTTAATTCGGTTTTAAAAACAAGTTCACAGTTTTCTACTATACATCGTTAAAAATAGAAACAACTTTTGGAAAAGTCTGTGATCTACATCACAAATTGAAACTTTTTTTACACGGTGACGAAAATGAACCCATTCCATCTCCCATAGGAAAAACAGATACTGCAATGATATTGACATTAAGCATGAAAATGTTGCAAATAAATTCGATGTATGTTGCTATAATCATCGGAAAATAGATGCATGCCAGAACAGATGAAATTGGTATCTCAAATAAAAACAAAGCATGAAAATGTGTAATGTATAGACGAAACCGTGCTAAGTTGAGTCGCAATTATGCGATTAGCGGAGAGTTGTAGACGCAATAACACGAATATCTTTATAAAAGCAAAAAGCTGAAACGCCTTAAAACTTTAAGTAACAATATATTCGACTTCAGATGACATAACGCAAATGAATATAATGCAGCATCTCCCGAAATTTATCCGGATTGAACGAAGCTGCGTGGCAACCATTTTCAATTTAAAATGTACCGTATAATCCACCTCTCCCTTGACACCCTTTTTTACCGGACCTATTTTTAGAATTGTATTACATTTCCGAAGGGAAAATGAAAAATAGAATTGTTTTTATGATATGCTTATTAACCGTTTTGTTTTTTTCTGTAATTTAATACTGCATTGTTTTATTTGTTAAATTCCTGATTAATGTGAAGCCCTTAATCCATAGTATGCATCCGCATAATGTGCACTTAGTACATGCATTTGAAACTGTTGAGTTATGATTCTGAAAATATGATCAATTACAAAAATGATGTTAAGGATATTACTTTAAAGCAGATACAGGAGCTGTTCCATTCTACAGGCTGGAAAGTAAGTGATAAACCAGAGAGATTGTTGATGTCTTTGAAAAACAGTGAAACGCTCATTACAGCCTGGGATGAAAACCGTCTTGTTGGTTTGGTAAATGCATTTTCAGATGTCACCACAGTTCTATATATTCATTATTTCATTACACACAAAGAGTATCAGAATCAGGGCATTGGAAGACAGATGATGAATGAGGTTTTAAAGAAGTATCAGGAATATAAACATCTGGTCCTTATCTCAAATAACGGGAAAACCGGTTTCTTCGAAAAGTGTGGTTTCCATGTTTGCGAAGGTGCAACTGCGATGGAGATTCGTAAAAAGTAACTATCTGGAAAAACTATTGTCATAGTATCATATACAGTATACCAACCAGCAGTTATGCTATCCGTATTTTGACAAGAACAGGAATTGTTTTCAATGAAAATAATTACATTCTTTTTTAGCGGTACCGGAAACACGTGGTGGGCAACCAGAAAAATCAATGAAATATTTAGAAAATCAGGACATTATTCTATTTACTGCCCAATAGAAAAAAACATCCACGCTGATTTTGTGAATCGAATTGATGAATTTGATATGATAGGTTTTTCCTATCCCATTTATGGTGCAAATTTTCCACCTGTTTTTAAACTATTCCTTGAACAATTAATTGAGAGCAGATCTGATTCCGTTTCTAAAGCATGTTTTACTTTGTGCACTATTGGTTATGTAAATGCGTTAGGGCCTTTTGCTGCGCAAAAGATTTTAAAACAGGCATGTTTCAAATTAGTTGGATCACTCAATATTAAATTAACAAATAATACATCTGTTCCAAATTTAAAAACGAAGGTTTTCAATGATCATGAATTGGATAATCGTAAGGAACAAGCACTCAGAAAAATACAACATTTTGCTGAACAACTAACCAATAATAAAAAGATGATCACCGGGATTGGACCATACTTGATACCAGGATACATTATTCGAAAAATTTCCGACAGAAAAATTAAAAAAATTAATGAAATATGGAGTGTTGATCAGAGTAGATGCTTGCATTGCAACCTATGCATAACCATATGCCCAACTAACAGTATTATTTTCACAAATAATGTATTTGAATTTAAAAATACCTGCACTGCTTGCTTCAGATGCTATAATGTCTGCCCTGCAAATGCAATATTACACACAGGAACCTATGCAGATCCGAAATATTATATTCGTTATAAAGGACCCGAAAAAGACTGGTATAAGAAAATGGTATTATCAGAATAAGTTCAAAAATGAATAAACAAAGTTATAATCCTCAAAACAAGGGCCTCACATTTATCATTGCCGTACTTATCATTGGACATCTTATAGGTACCACAACGCATACACTGCTTTTTTTCGATGTTTTAAAACTTGGTTTTCTCAATTCTTCAAAGGCTTTTGGCGTATCAACAATCGTGAACGCGTACTGGGTATCCCTGACAATTATCGATCCTCTTATCGCGATCCTTTTAATTAAAAGGAGAAGAACTGGTGTTCTATTAGCATTTATAAACATTCTCATTAATGTTGCTGTCAACTCAAGTATCCAGCTCTCTTCTCTGAAAGCACTGTCATTAAGTTCAATATATGATTCATTGGGAAATATTTTTAACGGGTTACAAATAGCTCTGCTTTTATTTTCAACCATCACCTTACCGCTCTTTTTTATAAAGCCAACAGCTGTTTTACATAAGAAGATTAACTATTTTAGATTTTTCCATTTCATACCGATTATTGCACTATTCATCGGGTTAATCATACATTGCGTGGGTTTAATAAAACTTTTATACAAGTTTGAATCACTCTGGGTTCTATGGGTACATGTATCAATGCTATTTTTTAATGGTGGACTGATATATGCATTATGGAAAAAACTGCGAACAGGCTATATTGCTGGAATTATCGGGTTCAGTATTTTTGGACTTATTCAGGCTGGCTACGCCGGAGCAATTTACATAGGATTCGATTGTCCGTTTAATCTCGCCATGGCGGTGACCATTTCTATTTGCTGTTTAGCCATCGCAGCGCTTTTGTTAAACAGAGATATGTATATTCTATCATTAAATAACAGAAGACAGAAGACTTTGGACAGATGTTCTTGATATTCATTTATTCTGGGGCTGCACGGCCAATCGGATCGCTATTTTCAGGACTAAAAATGAATTATTTTGAACAAATTTTCCAACATTTCAAGCCAGGTGATTTTTTTGAGCACAGTTAAAGATACTATTATAAAGAATCTCTGTTATACAGACCTTGTATATAAGAGAATAAACAATAAACTCAATACCAATTTTTCTAATGGAAAGATTGAAAAATATATTTTGAAAATCTTGCATGAAACAGATGATAATTCTTTTTCAAAAATCGGGAAAAATTTTTATGTTTCCAATGTTGAGAACGATGTTAGAATAACGATCAATTCAAATACGTTTAGAGTCATTACCGTTGATAAAATTTCACTTGTATAACATCAAAATAGAGAAGATGTCACTATAGGTGAAAGAAGAAACCAGCACCAGAATTTGGCGATACCCTTTGCCGGGCTTAGTGTGGGATCACAGAATTTTCGCCGTCGTGGTGGTTGAGCGAAGTCGAAGCCCAAACTCACACTTGCTCGCTCGGCGATCCATAATATTTTTTTCCACTTTTCATTGACAAATCTTTATTTCCCTAACCAATCAGACATATTTTATTTTCTCAAATTATGAATGATATAAAGATGCAACTGACCTTTTCTGGTGGCGCCGATTCTATAGGAGCATCATGTACTCTTGTAGAAATCGGTGAGACCTGCATACTGATCGACTGTGGCATCAGAATGAATGCCCCGGATCGTCCCCTACCTGATCTTTCTGTACTCAGCGGAAAACATCTCGATGCGGTTCTTTTAACTCACGCCCATACCGATCACACCGGAGCGTTGCCAATCCTCTGCGACGCATTTCCGTCGGTTCCTGTTATCGCTACACCACCGACAATAGATCTAATTTCGATTTTGTTCAACGACTCGCTCCGGATTATGGCCCACGAGCGAGAAGGTGAAATCCCGCTTTACAGCAAAACGCAGGTAGAGAGGGTTTTTTCACTTATTACACCTTTGGGATTCAGGCAGTCCAGAACTATCAATGATAGTACCGTGACCTTTCTGCCGGCATCACATATAATCGGCGCGGCGATGATTCACATTGCTTCATCTGCAGGAAACATTTTATTTACAGGGGATTACAGTATCTCTTCGGCTGCTACCGTTCCTGCTCTGGACAGACCTGTATTACCTGTTGATCTGATCATCTCCGAATCGACCTATGGTTCACGACTGCATGAAGACAGAGCTGTTGCGGAAAACCGGCTTGTTCAACAGGTGAGTGAGATCATTCAAAACGGCGGGAAAGTACTGATCCCGAGTTTTGCAATCGGCCGAGCCCAGGAGGTAATTCTTATTCTTCAACATGCACTGCGTACGAAGAAACTACCTGAAGTGCCAGTATATGTTGACGGTATGGTGAGAGATGTCTGTTCAATATACAGTAACTATGAGATGTATGTAACCGCAAAACTGGCACAGCAGATACGTAAAACAAACAATCCATTTTTTACAAATTCAATTGCTGCAGTGACGACACCTCAAATGCGAAATAGAATTACTTCAGAAACCGCTCCCTGTGTTATAATTGCCTCAAGCGGGATGCTCACCGGTGGAGCTTCAGCTTTTTATGCTCAGAAGCTTATGGGCGATGAGAAAAATGCTATTCTGCTTACCGGCTATCAGGATGAGGAATCTCCCGGACGGGCGTTGCTCTCACTGGCATCACAAAGCGGGAACCGATCGTTCAATCTCTGTGGTGAACCAGTTGAGGTGAAAGCGACTGTTGCGACGTTTAATCTTTCTGCGCATGCGGACCGTTTACAAATAGCATCTATGATCGAATCGATTCGCCCCAGAACCGTAGTACTGGTACACGGAGATAAAGAAGCACGCACATCCCTTAAAAATTCACTTTCGATACAGGATTGCCAACTCGTTGACAATGGTTCATCACTGATACGATCCTACCCCGTTCGCAAGAGTGTACATACACCGGAAATTGAGCTGCCACAAGAGAATGATATTCTGAGATTGCGGGCAATAATCGGCCCGCCGGGTGGAACACCAGTAAAAGCATCTGATGCAGCGCAGCTGTGGTTTGGATGTAAAAAAGATGCCGCTGCAATAGACCTGTTTGTCCAGCGTCTGGAGGAGTTCGGCCTGGTAAAACGTGATGATGTCCGACGTACATTGTTTCATGTTCTTTCATCTGTTGAAATACAAAGCGGTTCTGAAGAATTCCAGACCGAGTGCCGTCTTAAAGATGAAAATCCCAAAGGAAAACTCCTCGAATATTGTATGAAAAGAAAAATTGAGTTTCCACTATTTGACAGTACCATCGATAATGGATACCATTGTACTATTGCACAAATGACTTTTAATGACAATGTGCTTATCAGCAAACCAGGAAGAGCATTGTCAAAGAAAACCTCTGAACAGCTTGCAGCTGAAGATCTTCTCACTCAGCTTCAAACCAGCGGGTCTTCTCCAGCAACAGAAGTAACTGAATGTTCTGAAGAGACTGTGGAAATCGATGATGCTGGAAAAGAGCGTCTTAAAATTGACAATCCCAAAGGAAAACTGTATGAATTCTGTGCAGCAAACAGAGTAAAACTACCGGCGCTGTTCCATAAGATGCAGACAGGGATGCATCTTGTAAAATTGAAAGATAGAAGAGGTACATTTGAAACGGCATGGTTCAATTCATCGGCAAAAGTGGTATCCGAGCAGGCTGCCTCAGAAGCATTCCTGAACCATCTGCTCACCGATACGTGTGTATCTGGAAATAAAGAGGATGATCAGACTGACACAACGATAAAATCAGGAACAGACCCTCGAATAATCATAAACAAACTGCTACAGACAAAGCACATTCTTGGTTTTGGATACGATTTAAAAAGCACGGAACAAGTTGAAAAACAAACTCTTTTTACGGTCTGTGCATGGGCAGTACTACCCGATAATACCAGAATTGAATCATCAAGCCTCAGCTCGTTATCAAAAAAAGAAGCTCACTACCGTGCAGCTTCAGAAATTTTACAAAAAATCTACTCGGTTGAGTAACACACTTTAGTGAATGAAGAATGAAGAAATTAAGAATTTGTGAAAATTTGAATCTTTGATGTAATTCTTCCGGAGTTCTATCCTGGCTTTGGCTATTTTTAAAAAATGCATCTACCGACACTACTGAAAAAACTCTACTTTGCTGCTTCAGGCAGACTCCTTCTGTCCGACAGGGTGAGAAATCATGCGTATCAGTGGACCTGGCAATACCTTCAGGACCTTGCATCCCATTGTACCATCCTGGACATCGGCAGCCGCGACTCACTGTTTCCAGCATTTCTCGCATGGAAAGGATACACAGTCAAGGTGATCGAGAGGGATGTGCGATTTACCGGTAAGCAGGTCCTCAACGGACAAAGATGGGGTGTTGAAATGGCAGTCGAGCCCTGCGATTTCCTTACCGCATCCCTTCCGGTATCCTTTGATGCAATCTGTTCACTGTTCAGTCTGCAGCATGCGGGCGACAACGACATCGCAGCATATCACCGTGCCGCATCACTACTTAACAGTGGAGGTCTTTTTCTCTCTGCTACCGAATATTCTCACACGGGAGAGCGTTTTCATACTGGTCGTGATGATGGCACCATGCGGATCTATGGACCTTCGGAGGTCAAATACCGAATTGAAAAGCCGCTTTCTGCAGAAGATATGGTCGAATGCGGCCGTCAACTATGCAACGCCAATGATCAAGGGAAAATTACTGTAGTCAATGATTCCCCTGAAAAGGCATCACTGTTACTATTGCTATTCAGAAAAATACCCCGGTGAAAAGTGTTCGTTTTATGAACTGTCTCATAATACTATGCACAGGTTTTCTTTTCGAAGTTTAAGTCAGGGGCGTAGTCACAGTCGGAGTCGGCATCGAAAAGTACAGAATCGATACCGATACCGATAATGGTCCCTTCGGTTGTTCAAGCCCCAGAGTACCACAATAATCAACCATTTGAACCATCAAGGCCTGATGTACATGGTCGAATAATAGATCTAAGTCAGCACCTCAGGACACGGCACTTCCTTGTAGGTAAAAGTTGCGTTGTCAACCACCTTAAACTTTGTAGTGCAACGCAAGGCATTTAAACTTCTTTATTAAATGCAGGAAAAAAAAGAGCCCACTCCTTTTCGAAGCGGGCCCGTATTCAGACTATTTATTCTGACCCGGAAACCGAAGCAATTCTTGCTACACCGGCAGGATCGCTCGAAGTACTTAACCATAACTCGGAGTAATCATCTGAAGCAATCCAGAAAGTATATGATCCGGTAGTTGGAGGTACGATAAATCCACGATAACGACAGCCTTAATTATCTGCGGTATTGGCAGGCCCTTCAAAATTTGATACTGTACCCGTTGATGTTGGATTGTTTGGATAATTGGCATTCGAGGTCAGATTCGAAACCGTTACTCCGGAGATATTACTCCAGTACTGACGTTGAACTCCATTGGTCTGTGCTGATATGGGAGCGCTGATTCCACTGGCAAGTGCCAGTGCAGCTGAAATGACAGAAATAGAGCGATTAATCAAACGATGAAAAGACAACATTGATACGACCTCCACAAAAATGGTTGTGCATATGATAAAATGAAAAAAATTCCAAAAAAAACAATGAGTGCCGACGATTCAGGAACAATCAATCAGAGAATTTCCTGGTGAGCGCTTTTAACGAAGCAAGACAGGGCTAATATAATTACGTAATTGTCATGTCAACAACATTTTTTTACCAGACCATAGAACAAAAAACAAACGGCATCTCAAGTGTCTGCAACAGGCCAGGTATTATATGTCATGAATCTTGAACAGACACCGGCATGTTTCGTTTTTGCAGGATCCTATCAATTTGTAAAATCAACTCCTGCTGACTATATGGTTTTTGGAGAAATGCGTTTGAGCCGGCCTTGAGTGTTGTTTCAATATCACCGTTT
Source organism: Chitinispirillaceae bacterium (assembly GCA_016929595.1). Taxonomy (GTDB): domain Bacteria; phylum Fibrobacterota; class Chitinivibrionia; order Chitinivibrionales; family Chitinispirillaceae; genus JAFGIN01. The sequence continues at coordinate 79,688 of JAFGIN010000143.1, read as the reverse complement.
AATGCAAATCCTGATGAAATTATTGTTTTAATCGATGGATTAATCTCTTTCAGTTTTAAATAAGTCTCTCTTCCGTCCATATCAGGCATTACCATATCGATAATCGCAACGCTGTATTCTTTCCACTTATTCAGGTACAATTCGATAGCTTCGTTACCTGAATAGCAAAGCGTTGTATCAAATCCACAGTCACCCAGCATCTCTCCGATCGTTTTCGCAACATCCCGCTCATCATCAATAATAAGAACACTATGTCCACGATAGTTCTTTATCGATTTCAAAACTTTTGTTTCGCGAACTTCAGGTTTATTACTCTGTGGTAAAAACAGTGTGAATGAAGATCCAACACTAGGGGAACTCTCTACAATGATATTTCCCTGATGACTTTTCACTATTCCATAGACTGCAGCTAGTCCCATTCCTGTGCCCTTACCATCTTCCTTTGTTGTAAAAAAAGGTTCAAAAATATGTTTCAACATTTCACCATTCATTCCACAGCCTGTATCTTTGACAGAAATCGAAACATACGTACCTGGAGTCAGTCTGACATTTTTTCCCCTGCAGAATTCCTCATTTACAATAACGTCTGCTGTTTCAAATAAAAGCCTGCCCCCATGCTCCATTGCATCTCGTGCGTTAAGGGAAAGGTTTAAAACCGCATTCTGAAGCTGTGTAGCACCACCCCAGACATATGGCTTAGATGCATCAAGGTGAGTTTCTATAGTGATGTTTTTGTGAATACTTCTGAATAACAGTGATGTAACTTCAAGAATAATCCCATGGATATCGACAACCTTTTGCTTATACACACCTTTCCTTGCAAATGCCAGCAGTTGTTTTGTAAGATCCGCTGCCCGCTTTCCAGAGCATGCAATTTTTTGTACATATTCCAGAAGTCGCGCGTTGTTAGAAAGAATATTCGATAACAGTTCACAATATCCAAGTACGATTGTTAGTTGATTATTAAAATCATGTGCAATTCCACCCGCAAGCTGACCAATGGCCTCCATTTTTTCCGCCTGACGAAGCCGGTCATTTGCCGATTGAAGCTCCTGAGTCCGTTTATGCACAATATCCTCCAGACGGTTCTGATACTCTTTCAACTGCTCCTGAGCTTCTTTTCGATTAGCGTTTTCAATTTTTAACTTGGAAGTCAATGAGCTGAATGTTCCGATTACAAGTCCGAAACACACATGAATCAGTATCCCCATAATCGGTTGGAAAGAAAAAAACGGCTCAGGAACAGTCGGACTGCAGTAGGAAATTATAAGCGTTGTAGCTGTCATATCCAGCAGGATAACCAGCATACCAGCAAGATTTCCCCAGTACCACGAAATGATTCCTACTGGAATAAGTTCAAGTGAAGTTAACATGGTGTTAGGGAAAACTCTGTAAATAAAAAAGAAAATGACCGCATAAATAACTGATTGTAAAAGAATTACAACAGCTCTCTGCGCCATGGACGCATTCTTAATATTATGAATTTTCAATTCTTTTTCCATTTTAACGGGATAATTGCATTGTAATACAGGAAAGCAAAATACTATCTTGACTATAAGATATACAACAACTTTATCCTAGATGTGGATGTTGAAACAACATACATTGTATAAACCAGAAACGGCACCATGGTCACTTCGCATTTACGATTTTTTACAGCAAGGATTAAAAAAATACAGCAAGTGGTTCTTTTGTTAGATAGATAAAATCAAGTTTTCCCAACTCTTAACATAATATAATATCCACAACAGTTATTTGTCACCTCAGAATACCTGCAGCAAAATTCTCAATCGTCTATAATTCGAAGCCACACGTCAACTATACTGTTTTAAGAACAACTATTTCCCGTTTCTGAAACTGATGCACTGAAAAACCATGTATTACGCTCATCCTTATCCCGCAATAATAGAGAAGAGTGGGTGAAGAGCGTGAAAATGCTCATATTTACCCTGCAAACGGAATTAACACGAGCAGCCCATGAAAATAGTAGTTAATAAGGGCCAAAAAATCTTCAGCATATAATTTTACTATTGACAAAGCCGTCATAGTCATGTATATCCTTGATTAAATACCTTTTTCGCAACGCTCCTATGAGAGGGGAACGATGAATTTGGACCAGTTTAATGAATCAGAGCTATTCGTTGAAGAAAATTGCCGTGCAGAAGAACTGATTACTACAGGAAAACACGCTGAAGCAGCAGGTATCCTTGTTTCAATCATTCAACAGGATGAGCGAAACTGGCGGGCCTATAATAATATAGGTATCCTGTCCTGGGTACGTGAAAGCTGGGAAGATGCATATGTTATGTTTAAAAAATCTGTTTCCATCAAGCCTGCATATACTGATGCTCTTATCAACCTCTTTGATGCAGCCCTGAAATTAAAGAAAATTGAGGAAATTCGCCCAATATTTGAAATTGCAGTCCAGACAAATTCCACTCTTGAAGATATTCGTATTATTCTCGAGCAAATCACAGAACAGGGTAATGATATTTACATTTGCAAACGCGCACTCCAGATTGGCGTTTACAGCCCTGTGATCGATGAAGCTAACAAAGAACTCGAAAATGGAAACTATACCAACGCGCTGGCGCTTTTTTTAAAATCAAATGATACCGAAGGACCAAATGCTGCAGCGTTCTGTGGTATGGGAATAGTTTCATATTACCAGAAAAACTTTCTGGATGCCTTTAAACTTTTTCTGGAATCAATAAAACTGAACCCCCTTGATCTTGATACCTATCTCAATTTCCTCGATGCCGCCAAAGCATGTGATCATTTTGATGATGCAAAAAAAATCTTTGAGATATACCACAAAGAGCTACCGGAATTAAGTGAAATCGCATCTGCCTTTGATGCGGCAGATTAAAAATCACTTAAGTCCTCATAAAAAGTATCCGATACATTGAGTGTAACGCCTGAAAACTCTGTGCACCTCCCTTGTGTGCATTCCGGTTCCCCGGCTTCCCCGCTTTGAGGAAACCGGAAGGGTTAACGGGTCGATAATAATCAAGAACGGATGCTTTTCAGGCATCCGTTTCTTTATTAAAAACCCCTGTAAACATTGATCGTTTCTGTTTTTAATTTTCTAAAACCACTACAAAACTACTACAATTTTAAAAACCGCACTGTTTCTACACACAAAACAAACCGGTTCTGGGCATGTGATGGTATGTTCCGAACTGGTTCTTTTTTCAATTCAACGTATCAATACAATCGGGCATTTTACCGATTTTGTTTACTTGTTACTACAGAAAGGGGTATATTCCGGGTATACTATTCTGAAGGAAGCTTCATGGTTTCAGAACTCGAATTGATTCAGGCAGCACAGGAGGGGGACCGGGAAATACTCGAAGTGTTTGTTGAACACTGTGCAGCTGGTGAGACTATCACACCGGCAGAGGTTGGAAACCAGTTTGGAGTATGTCGGGAACGTATCCGACAGCTTAAAGAACGTGCCATTCAATCACCTGCATTCCGAAAACTGAGGAAAGATTTAAGAGCGGTTTTAAAACTGAATATTAACAATAAAACATTACATTGCTGAAGCTGGCAACAATGTTGTAACTGAAGGCATTTCGGATTTTTTTAAAATAATCCTGATTAGATCAAAATACATTGCCCTGGTATCTTCTTGTTCATCTTCTGAAGTAAAAAACTCAAAATCGTTTTTCTCATAAAAATTCAACGTATCGGGATTATTGTATGCATCTACTGTTATAAACCTGCATCCTGTTTTGTTGTTAGTTGTAAATGAATTCTTCATCATGAGAACGATTTGAGATCCAAGACCTTTTCCACTGAACTTTAAATCGACACCTAAACGGCCGATTTTAACAGCGGGTAAATACTTGTATCTTTTTGGGTATGGGATATTTTTAGTGAATTTTTTAAACTGGCTTTTTGACGTGAAATCTTCCTGACTTATCAAATCGTTGCTTAAACTGAAAAAGGCAACGATTTGATTACTTACTGTGAGGATATAGGTAACGGTCAGTAGTTCGTTCTGATGGGGAATTGCATCATTGATTAGGAATTCGTTTAAATCAGTACTTCCGCAATTAAAATCACTCGAAAGGTGATCAGGGTGCAAACGCTTTAATTGATATTCGGGTTCAGACATTTCAAATTAAAATCTTACATCTTCACTTACTTTGATGTTTTGAAATGCATTTTTGATCTTCTGGTAAGATTCATCACTTACGGGCCTGTTTTTATTGGCTTCTATTTTTTCAGCAAATTCCATGGCTTCCTTGCCTCTTAAAACGGGTGTAGGTTTAATTGCGAGTGCCATAAAAAATCCTTCTAAATTTAATAATTATTAAATTAATTCTATTGCAACTATTAAAATAATTCAAATAAATTTGAAAATATCAAATATGTTAGTTTAATCATACATTTCTTCTATATTCATGCCATTTTTCATTCAAATTACGGATTTTGAGGTGAAAATATTCATTCAGAAGTTTACCGGATATTGCAGAGTTTCCGGGGAAGTGTTGCATTGCAACTGTATAGATATTACAATACTTTCTTTTAGTGTGATTACTGGTTTCCATAGGAGCGAGTCAAAGCTTCAGTCTCAAAATATAGTTTCTGGTTATCTGCTTTTAACCTGCTGTTTTCAGCTTTCAGGAGCTCTATTTCGTGACGAAGTTCATTATTTTGAAATATTAAATTGTCTATACTGTTTTCAGAAATATCAATTCCATAAACATCTTGAATCTTTTTTATCACTGTTTTTGATGGTGACCTTTTATACAATTCAGCTTCAGATATAGCACTACGTGATAATTTCGGCATAAGGGCTGAGTTTGTGGATAAAAACCCGATAACAAAAGCCAAGTTCCCCAAAGGTGAGGAAAAAGCCCGTGACCGATACCTTACTAATGACGAGCAGATACAACTTTTAAACGCTATCAAGGAGCATAGGCCGTATCTACTTCCATTTGTGCGGTACAATCTTGCAGTTCCATGCCGAAAATCAGAATTGATCAAGGCGAAATTTAAACGTTTTTAGCGGGTTTCTTATCTGGTAAAAAATCGCCCATATGCTTTTCAGGCATCCGTTTCTTTTTTCTAACCACTTATTCCACTATAATATTGATTTATAGGTCCCCATTAACCTCTTTTATAGTAAGGCTCATAAATTAGCTTGTAACGTTTAAACCTGAGGTTTAACTGTTTTACGCGGCATTGCAGATTTTTTCAAACACTGTCTTTCGGGTTTAAGTTACAATACAGGTTAGTCTTCGAGGTATTCTGAATTCATGCCGCCTCCGATGGCTGGATGGACTCTGAATCCGTAGTTATTTCACATCTTTTTCAATTAAAAATTTTACACCAATGAAATCATATCTGATTTTTCTTTTATTCATATTTATTGTCAGCCCTATACTATCAAAAAACCGATATTTCATTAACCCACCAGATTTAAATAGAACCACGGCTAATCGTATAACCTCACTCCAGGACCGGTTTCGCCCTTTCCTGGAAAACAGGATCAAATCTCATAAGAATCCTCAATTGCGAGGAGCACCTTCGGGTAAAGAATCCCTCATCCCATACGACCTTGAGATCATGCAGCTTGCCCGGTCCTGGAGCTCTCTCAGTGATGATTTTAAAAAACTCTACTTGCATTCATTGGTTTTTCCCGATTCTCTTGATGTTTACATCTCACAAAGCGGTCACTTCGAAGTCTATTACACAACCAGTGGAATCGATTCTGTATCTATTGCAGACCAGTATCATTATTCCCCTACCCCCCCTTACCATCGTATCAATCAGCCAAATGATATTCCCGATTACATCGATGAAACCGCCTGGGCTCTTGACAGCGCATGGAGAATGGAAATTGACCGCTTTGGCTTTCAACCACCATTTCCCTACAAAGACAAAATGAGACCTTCTGAAAGATATAAAGTGTTCATCCAATCTCCCGGAAATGGTCAGAATGATGTGTATGGCTACACGATGTTTCATCAAAAAGTTGACAGTAATAGTTTCAGCAGTTTTATTACAATAAGAAATGAATGGTCTGCCTTTAATACTGAACCTCTTAAATACGATATAGATCCAGCACCCGCAATCCGCGTTACCTGCGCTCACGAATTTTTCCATGCGCTACAATATGGTATGACATGGGATCTCAAAAAATATGGCAGCAGCATTGATTCTTCAGCCCTTGATGATTTTCCGTTAACATGGACAGAAGGAACCGCTGTCACCATGGAAGAGCTTGCATTTCCAGGTGTTAATGATTATGTTCAATACACAATGCCCTATTTTTCAAATCCAGCTATCAGTTTTTTCTCACAAAAAAGCAATTACAACCATATATATCTTCAATCGATATTTTTGATTTATGTTACCACACGACTCTCGAACGATTCTAATGCCGGCCTGATTAGAGAAATGTATACAAATAATTACGAAACAATCACGCCATTCAGGGACAATATTGACAAATCAATGTCAAAATTTTCCATGACCTGGCCACAGGCTCTTAACAGATTTCATACCGCGTCTTATTTTACCGGTACCCGGTCTGATACCACACTGTTCATCGCTGACGCCGAACTCTTTTCAGAGTGGATTTCACCTTCGCTTTCATCTCAGACCCAAAGTATCACTGAAAATTCTGTCGGCATATTTTCAATCAAAAAACAGAATGTCAATTACGATACCCTTTTTATCAGATTTCAACCAGTTGAAAGCAGTTCCGGAGACTCGTGGGCCGGATCTGTTATTCTGCGGCAAAAAAATTCATCAATAAGTCTACCCGTTGAACTTAACAATGAAGGCAGAGGGTATCTGAATGTTCCAGACTGGAACACCATGGATGAATGCATCGCTTTAATTTCCAATGGATTCAGTGAATCAGCACGTGAATACATTGTTGATTTTTCCCCCTGCCCGATAACACTCATCAGTGGATCCGCTGATACAGTTTACAGTTCTTTAAGCAGAAAAATACAACCATATGCAATTATCCATGCCACATCTAACCTTCGCTGTGATCTGACCATTACAACAACATCTATGACAAGCAGGATGTCCTCAGTTGCATTACTTAACAATATTCAGTTGGTGGATTCTCTGTTTTCTATAAAGTACCCTCCTGGCTGGAAAGATTCTTCGAATATCACCCTCTGCATCGATTCTATCCCGAAGGAATTGACACTCTACAAATGGCAGCAGGATTCACAAAGCTGGATTCAACAGGCCCTTACCGGCACAAATGATGAAAATATCAGAACAGAGGTTTCAGATATCGGCATTTTCGGTCTATTCACGCAAGTCAAATCAACAAATAACAAAACGATCATCGCCTATCCTAATCCTGCACACATAGGTGGCGGAAATGGTAAGATAACTTTTGAAGGGTATGACATCAAAGCCGCTGCGATCTATTCAGTCAGCGGCTCCCTTGTTCACCAGATTTCAAAAAGTGATCTTCAAAGCAATTCATTTCCCGGAATACCTCAGAAGTTTTCCTGGAATTTACACAATAAACAGGGTGGTTCTCTCTCTCCCGGAGTCTATACTTTAATCACGCAATATTCAAATAAAAAATCAAAAGTAACAAAAACGAAACTTTTATTGATACCATGAAACACTGTTTTTTATATTTTTCCATATTATTCATGTTTATTTTCCATGGATGTTCCATTCATGGACGAGGGGACAAAAATGCAACAGCAATAATCCCGGTGGAGAACGAACGAATTTATATCGCCCCGCTTATAAACCAGACCAGTATTGAAAAAATCGAAGGCTGGCCTCAGAATCAACACGAACAGAAAGTACTGTTGAAGAATTTCACCTCTTTACAGAACCAACTCAAATCTGAGTTTCGCCGGAGTGAAAAATTCGGATATTATACTGTTGTTGAGGATGATCAAAACCCGACAATCAGGGTTTCGATTACTTTAGACAAACTCCAACTGACTGAAGACAGTCTTCAGATTCCAATCAATATGCAGGTCGAACATATTCCAGATGCAAAATTCCTTATTTTTACGATTCCTGCATCTTCCAGTATTCCCGAAAACATCTCTGCAAAAAAATCTTCCGCATCAAAGCTCGGATTGATCCTGACGGAATACCGAAGAAAATTCCCTTATCATCTCATTGTCAGTTTTTTCCACACACAACACCCCATGAAAAAATAGTAGTTGTTTTCAAATCTCTGTTATTTTACAATAAAGTAGAGTTCCAGTCTGACTGACATAAAAAGTCGCACTAACGGCCAGATATGAGGTATTATGGAAGTACACACCAAATCACATTTTGATTTCAATGTAATTGCATTGCAGGGTGCAATAAATGTCAGCGTCCTCCCGTCACTTACACCACAATTGACAACATTTATTCAGAATAATTCCAATAAGAATATCGTCATTGACTTGACAGAAACATCATCAATTGATTCAACTACTCTGCGCGTACTGATCAATATTAAAAAACGATTTGAAAATAACAATAAAAAGTTTTTCCTTTTAAGACCATCTCAGGATATTCAAAATCTTCTTGAAACAACCAATCTTTCAAAGGTTATGGATATCATTTCAAAACTCAGCGATATACCGCCTGAACCTCGTGCTAATCCGTATGATTTATTTGTTCCGTTTACATTTCAGAGTGATCAGTGCCGTCAGTTCCGGTGCAGCTGTGCAATCTGTGGTTCGACAAATGTAATAGGCTACCTGTTCGACAGAATGCTCTATTCATGGAAATGGGAAAATGACTCCTACTTCCCTTTTTGTGAAGATAAGGATGGAAACTACTTTGATTTTTTCAGTGCACAGCCTATAGTCTGTACCGAGTGCTACATGGCATCAATAGATCCTGAACAATTTAATCTGCTTGATGAAAATGGTAATGAAGTTAAGAGGTCGATCTGTGATGATAAAACCAAATACCTTCTTTCAAAATCCATTAAAAAACGGAAAAAAATGATGGAATCCGATGTGATTATCGGCGAAAGTTTCTTCATGTATCCCAGAAATCGCCGTTCAAGTTATTTTGCCTATCTTTTAACCGAAAACTGTTCTCGTGCAGCAAGCATCAACAAGGATGTTTTCGATCCGTATATGATTGGATTTATTAACTATCTTACTCTTCAATACGCCGATTCTAACAAGAATGAGCTTTTAGACAACTGCAGAACATGGCTGACACAGGCACTTAATAACCATGAACGCTACCGTGATTTTGAACTTGCAAAAATTTACTATGTTTCAATGATTGCAGCACTGTCTCTTGATAGGTCAAAGGAATTTATGAAACTTTACGAAACATTTACCGAACTGATTAAAACAATCCCTGAAACAGAGGAGACCTCAACAGATCTCGATTCTCCCCATTTCTGGTACATGCAGGCTGATGCAATCTGGAAAAAAGAGATCCAGAAAAAATCTGCAATTTTTGCATGATGAGATAGGCTCACCTGTACGCTGAAACAATCACAAAAACCTGAATACCCTCTCCTTTACCGAATTCAGTAAGCCCCTCACCACTTGTAGCTGTCAAACCAATATGCTCAACAGCCAGAGACAGCAGTGCAGCAATCGAATTACGTATCTCCTGAATATGTTCAGCAAGATGAGGTCTTCTGGCCTCGATCGAAATCGATACATGAGATAGTTTCCATTCACCTAACGTTTTCATAGCCTCAGACAGGTAGACCCGGCTGTCGGTAATGCCCTGTTTTAAACAGAGGTCATCACTGACTTTTCCCAGTATATTCACCCCGCTTATCCCGGAAACAGCATTCGTTATTGCATGCAAGACAACATCAGCATCACTGTTTCCCATCATTCCACGCTGTCCGGTCAGCTGCACCCCCCCGAGTATCAGCGGTTTTGAAGAGCCAACCGGTTCAAACCGATGTGAATCCTGTCCAATTGCAGAAATATGCATCTCTAAAACATTCTCCTTTATCAGATACCCCGTATTGAAGCCGTGTCATATACTTTGCGGTATTTTTTTACCGGCTCATCCCAGGAAAATTTATTTAACATGTCAAATCCATTCAGTATCATTTCTGCATAACCGGTCTCGTCCTGAAACAGATCTGCAGCAGACTTCAAAGCCGCTTCGGCCGATGAGACAATTGCCTGATAGAGTGGATTGTAAATTCGCTCAGATACGGTCAACTCAAGAAGCGGTCGCCACTGTTTGGCAGCGACCAGATCATCGATTGACTCACGATAAAGAAATCCTGTAGGTCTGGAGTTCGTGCTGTCCTTGTCAATTAGATAATCATAAAAACGAGGTATACAGCACTTATTCCATGGCTCAACCTGCAACCATAATCCACCAGTACCACGAGCAATAACAGGTGTTCCGTGAATATATCCTTCAGTTGCAGCGCCAAATGGCTCGTATAACGAGGGCATCAGCAGGTATGAAGCCCCTGCAATACATTTTTCATACTGCTCCAGTGGAAGCTTGAACGGCCATATAACGATATCCCCCTCACAGCGAGTCACAAAAGGTTTGAAAAAGTCCAGATCAGCACTTACACTCGATGGACAAAAGACTAACTTTGCACTCCCCCTTTTTAACCGCTCAAAAGCATGAAAAATAACATCAAACCCCTTCTGCATCATATCAAGTCTTCCTGACATGAAAAAAATCGCAGTAGTATCCTCTAAAGTATCATCATCGATTTTTCCTATGCATTGAGCAAATGAATTTCTGGAGAGTAGCGAGAGAAATTGCTTTCTGAGATTTTTTTTACGCTGTAAGAGTGGTTCAAACTCCTTTTTTCGTGCTTTTCTTATAATTGTTTGCGGACAGGTGCATCTACTTTCTCCAAACATACCATTTTCTATACCCAACGGCGAGTTCATGGCAAATTCATGCTGAAGATGATCTGTAAAAAAACCATACTGAAGCGGATCGCCTGAAAGTTCCTGTGCAAATGTCGAACTGACCGTTGTAAGTGGCCCGTTAAGCCATGGAATCGAACATTGCAGAATTGTATAACCAGGAATATCAATTCCAAAAAATTTCAGCTTATCTTCCCGGGAAATACCGGAGTCAAAACTATTATGAAGAGTCAATATACACCGTGCATTTTTCAGTACATTACTTACGATAGCGAACTTGGATGTTATCGCAACAGAAGCAGTCTCCCAGTCATTGGCATGCAAAATCAGGTCGCTGACCAGTCCTAATTTATACAAAGTAAAAGGAACCGCCGCACAGAAGGCGAGTGAATCATACAGCAGTTCCTTTTTATCACTGTAATCGTAAGGATTCTCACCAGCACAGAACCTTCCATCAATGCGTAAAAGGTACGTAGGCACTTCAGATCCATTATCTTTGTAACAGCTGAGAACACCCTCGTAATTGCACAAATGCAAAACAGTGTCGGAAAACACCTCAGTTAAAACACCACTTTTTAATGCTTCTCTGACTGCAGAGCTTCCGCTGTGAAACGGTGTAAAACATACGACCCGCTCATTACGTTTACTGAGCATGGGAGGCAGGAGACGGGAAACTGCCGCCAAACCGCCCAGTGATGCGAATCTATTTTCAAATGATAAATATACAACAGTCCTGTTTTTCTTATTAAAGGTCCGCTGTGCCCTCTGGATACTATCAATTTCCCTTTGAGAAAACAGCTGGTGAAGGCGGTGCTGAAAAACAGTCCAGCTATCTAGTTTTACCTGAAATGCATGATCGAATTTACCCGGTTGCATCAATTGAATCTCTTTTCCTTGGACAATTTATTCGATTGTATTATCAAAACATCATTAACAGAATCAGCTTTTATTCCAGTTTTCACCCGCAGTGATACAATCCGGCAGAAAAGCCCTGCAGTCGCGGGTAAAATATTATTTATAATCAGAAGTACACTGGAAACCCCAAAGGCAATCGCCGGTATCGAAACCGTAGTGCTTTCCTGTATCACAGCAATGGATAGAAACAGTGAATAAGAGTACTCACGAATCCCCATGTTCGCTATGGCAAACGGCAAAAATAACATGCAGGTATTGGCAAGTACAGCGACCATGACACCTTCAAAGAATGAAACATTTACAAAACACTGTATCAGGAACGCAGCCTGAACTACTAATATCATATGGTGAAACAACGACAACAGCATCATAACCGATAAGTCAAGCGATTGCAGGGTGACAACAAAATCAGAAACGGTTCCAGCTAATTTCACGGGCAGCTTATCGTACCATTGTATATTAAATTTCATCAATACAAAAAATAGAACAATCAGCACTGAAGTAATGACTGTTGCAGCAGAAAGAATTTCTGAAATCGAACGTTGCATAAAGAACAACTGTATAAACAGCACCGGTAAAGCTGAGAATACAACAATTATGTTCCCGAAAATTCTGTCAGCGAGTGTTGAAATAATGGTGACCATTTTTTTAGATGGGCAAAGATCCACACTCCTGAAAAGCTCTCCTACGCTGCCTGGTGTGATGAATGCAAGCAGATTGCCCCAAAGTAATCTCTTAAGCGCTGTACCCCAGGAAATATTCAATGAACAGTTTCTGGAAATCAGATACCAGCGAAATGCCTGGGTCAGAATCGCTACTCCTCCAAGTACTACCGCAGTAAGAATTGCAAACGGATCTAGTGACCGTAACAAAAGCCCGAACTCTACAGCCGATATTGAACGGTTCACAAGATATATAAAAAGAATGGTGATACCAATCTGAATATACTGTGATCCTCTACTCCCTGGATTGAGTAACCGTAATGTGTGCTTTTTCAGAATTTCAACGTTCACGATATTACCTGATAAATACTGGAAAATAACTTCTATATGCAGTCGTTTACAACATATTTACCGGATCAACGTCAATAATAGTCCGGATTGTTGAGGAACGTTCAGCAGATCTTCTCCAAACCTCTGATAAAGCAACATTGAGCGTAGAAGTGTTTCTGGATTTGATCAGTAGAGAATAACGGGTCTGATTATCAATTTTTTCAAGAACCGCCGGCGCCGGACCCAGGACCGTTAAACCCTCTGGCGCAGCAGCCTTTAATTGCCTGCTCACTGTCTCACTGAAAAGAACAACTTCAGATTCACTTTTTCCCTCCACAACAACTCTTGCCAGCTTCGAAAAAGGCGGATAACTCAACTCTTCACGATTTGATAACTCTGAGTTGAAAAAACATTCATAATCATGCATTGATGCACTTTTAATAGCAACCTCTTCGGGATTGTACGTTTGAATAATGACTCTTCCAAGGTTATCCGCTCTGCCAGCCCGTCCTGAAACCTGAGTAAGCAGTTGAAATGTTCTTTCTGCAGCTCTGAAATCGGGAAAATGCAGTCCGCTGTCCCCCTGTATAACGCCTACAAGGGCAACACCTGGAAAATTCAGTCCTTTTGCAACCATCTGTGTACCAAGTAATATATCCGCATTGCGCTCCGAAAACTCATTTAAAATAACGATATGAGAGCCCTTTCGACGGGTTGTATCCTGATCCATTCGTAAAATTCGCACGCCCGGGAGCATTTCACGCAAGCCCTGTTCTATTTTTTGAATTCCTGTACCCTGATATTTCATTTTTGTACCTCTGCACTTTGGGCACAGATCCGGTGCCCGGTGCTCAAACCCGCACAGATGACATTTAACTGAATTGTCCACACTATGGTAGCGGAGATTAACTGAACAGTTCGGACAACTTGTAGTGTGCCCGCAATCCTTGCATACCAGCACTGTTGAATGCCCCCTGCGATTCAATAACAGGATGATCTGCCGTTGGGCAATGAGGCACTCCTTCATCAATTCAACTAAGCGAGTGCTAAAAGGTGTCCAGTTATTTTTTGCGTGTTCTTTGACCATATCTACAATTTCAACCGCCGGCAGCTCAGCATCACCGAAACGCCGGGTTAGACGAACTATGGCATATTTTCCGATTGTGGAATTGTAATAGCTCTCCATGCTTGGTGTAGCACTTCCAAGCACCACAAGTGCTTTCTGAAAGTATCCTCTCATCACCGCAACATCACGGGCATTATAGCGCGGTTCCATATCACTCTGCTTATAACTCTGATCATGCTCTTCATCAACGATAATCAAACCAACATTATCCACTGGTGCCAGAATCGCACTTCTGACACCTATAACCATTTTTTTATTACCAGTCACAAGCTCCTGAAGACTGTCGCGTCGTTCCCCATCAGACATGTTACTGTGAATCACAGAAATAACATTACCCAATTCGCTCTTAAATCTTTGGATCGTCTGGGGAGTCAGAGAGATTTCCGGTACCAGAATGATAATACTTTTTCCCTCTTTCAGAACCCTTCTGGAAAGCTCGATATAAATATGCGTTTTTCCACTTCCAGTGATTCCATGTATAAGAAACGGTTTTTGAGGATTTTTCACATCAGCAATTATTGTCTCTACCGCCTCAAGCTGCTCGTCACTGAGAACAATCTTCTGCGATTGCACCTCCATCATCAGTTCATCCGCCTCGCGGACAACAACCTTTTTTTCACGAACAACAAATCCATGTTTGCAAAGATAGTCCAGTGCCGTCCCTTTAATAGACTGATTCAGAGCATCTGCTTTAGTTACAGCACCTGTTCCAAGCAGTTTTTGATAGATTTCAACATAGTGAGGCTTCAGACCGTCTGTTTCCTTCTTAATGGCAGTATAGAAAAATACTGTCTTTGATGATGTCGTGATAATACCTTTGCTTACAATCGGCCTGAAAACTCTTCCCAGATCGCAATGATAATAACCGGAAATCCATTCGTAAAGACGGATAAGGCTGGAGCTGGAATCGGTCCAATGATCAATTTTTATATCCAGAACATCCTTGAGGTGTGGATGCACTGAGGATTCGACTACCTGTACAACAACCCCCCAAACCTTCCTGTTCCTCACCTCTACCTCAACAGGCATCCCGGCCTTCACCTTCCCGGCAAATTTTTCTGGTACACGGTAATCATAAATACCATGAATTGCTATTGGAAAACCTACTCTCACTACAGGATTATCTGAGGCAGGAAAGCAAGAAAGTTGTTGACCGGCATGTTTCTGCATGGTATAAATTTAAAAGCCTGGAAAAAGTAGTAACTGCATGATGCTGAAAATATTATGTCGCAGAAAATGTAATTTTTCCAGAATTTAACCTCATTAAATCAGGGACTAAGGAATCCGACCGTACAGAGTACTTTTCATCGGCTCTGTAATAAAACTAAAATATGTCCAATGGCTAAAAAAGGTGTTCTTTCATTACCAGGGAATTATCAGTGAAAATACCATTGAAACAGCTTAAACCAGGGATGACTCTCACAACTGATGTAATCGGTCAAAATGGTTTCATACTGGCTCCTGCCAACAGTTCACTGAACAGCGACATAATTTTCCGTCTCTCCAGAAATGGTGTTTCAATTGTTGATGTAAAAGAAAACAGCAATTCACCCACATCTGCTGTCAGCCCGCAGATTTCAGATCCGCAGATTTTACAAAAGAAAAATTTACCGTCATTAAGAGTGATCATCTCTGATGATGCAATGAACGCCACCCTGGTGATTGAACCAGTTGAAACGGACAATGCAGACCTCACAGAAGAAGATATCATATCCACACTTGTCAACTCAAACGTTACATCAGGATCAGATGAAATACTCATAATGGCAGTTGTTCAAAACTGGAATCTGAGAAAACACCGCTACGAAATTTCGGGAATTGCCAGAGGCTATCCACCCAAACCGGCTGTTGAAGGTGAGATAGACATACAGGTAAAGCATATATCCAATGACAGCGATTTAAAAGAGGTCCGCAATTGCCGTTTTATATGGCAGGCAGTAGATTTATTTACACAGGTTCAACATGTTAAACCCGATATGATTGTAGCCACCCGGCTTCCGGGCAAACCACCAATTCCTGGAAAAAATGTCAAAGGCGAATTAATATTTACAGATGATATTATTCGGAAAAAATTTTTTACGGGTAAGGGAATACGCTATTGCGAGGATCTTCAGAATTACATTTCGGACACAAGTGGGGTCCTTTCTTTTATTGACAATACGCTCGAAGTTATTCCTGTCAGTTTTGATGGTTCTGTAGATATTGAAGTTTCTCCTGACAAAATGAAAGCATGCCTGATTTTTCACAAGCCTGTTGACGACGGCGCTCTTCCGGGAGAAAAAGAGATCATAGAAGCATTTCAACATTCAGAGATAAACACTGGCATTGACGATAAAAAACTCAGGGAAATTATAGCAGGCCTGAAAAATGGAAACGTTCCGGAAGATCGCGTCACAATTGCACTTGGAATTCCACCTGTAAATGGTAGTAACGGAAAAATAATTTATCATTTCAGCACAGAAACATCACTCAAGCCAAAAATCAATCCTGACGGAAGCGTTGATTACAAAAGTGTCGACATTGTTATTTCCGTCGCAAAAGGGGAAAAACTCGCATCACTGGAACCTCCGGAAAAAGGAGTGCCCGGAAAGAACCTCTTCGGTGATCCACTATCCTGTACGGATGGCAAACCCGCGCTTCTGCCATTGGGCCCTAATACTGAACCAGACACTCAGGATCCTGACACCCTTATCGCCTCGATAAACGGAATAGTACGTCGTGTCGGAACTGCTGTTGAAGTTTGTGAAGGATTTGTAGTCAACGGTGATGTTGATTTTTCAACAGGTAACATCAAATATGACCATTCCGTGGTTGTTACAGGTGACGTGAAATCGGGCTTCGGGATTGAGTGCGGCGGCGACCTGCAGACGGGGGGTACTATTGAAGACTGTACTTTAAAAATCGGGGGTAACATCCTCTGCCGGTTTGGATTCTGCGGACAGGGAAAAGGTTTGATAGATGCTAAAGGCGATATTAATCTTGGTTTTACGAAAAACCAGACCATTAGAAGCAGAAAGAATGTAAATATTGCTCGTGAAGCAATTAACAGCACTATTTATGCGAAGGAAACTATTCATATTCATGGAAATCCCCTCTCAGTCGCAGGCGGAAATTTAACGGCTGGTGAATCAATAACTGTTAATTCCATCGGAAATCACAGCGGTATAAAAACATTGTGTGAAGTTGGATATGATTATACTCTGGGTGAGGAACTTCAAACAATCGAAGCACACCTTTCTGAACTGCTTCTTAACCAGAACAAAATTATCGAAAATATAAATAAAATTGATAAATCATCAGCTCTTCACAGACGATTGTCATTGAAAGACCAGGCACTTAAAGCCAAATTTAATGAGTTCCTTTTAAAATACAATCAGCAGATTAAAGTTTTTGAATTGCGTAAAAAAATTCTGGAAAAAAAACTATTCAATTTTGAAAAAGTTTTCATTAAATTCGAACGAACAGCATTCCCCGGCACGCTGTTCAAATTTGGAGAAAGACACTTTTTAGTCAAGGAAGAGACTCCAGGCCCCAAAACGGTCATGTTGCTTGATTTCGAAATCCGGATTCTCTAAGGGTATAGCTATGCTTAAAATTCAAATCTCAATGCTTAATGAAGGTCAATTTGTTGATAATGAGCTCTATGACAAAGATGGAAATATTGTACTGCACAAAGGAGTAAAAATCACTGGCGACTGTCTGGCATCGTTGAGACAGCAAAACGTTTCTACCTTATACCTTATGGACGATTTCCAGGACAGGGAGCTTGAAAAAATTCTTAGTGCGG
This sequence comes from Chitinispirillaceae bacterium, assembly GCA_016929595.1. GTDB lineage: Bacteria > Fibrobacterota > Chitinivibrionia > Chitinivibrionales > Chitinispirillaceae > JAFGIN01. The sequence continues at coordinate 62,030 of JAFGIN010000143.1, read as the reverse complement.
AATTCAAATTATTTGACAATATAGACATCGATTTACCCGGTCCTGATACCCCACCCATTCCCAATATCATCCCTCAGTTCTTGACTGAACTCAAGTCTGTTCAAGCTGGCAAAAAGGGTTTAATGCAGCTCATGGAGAGTAAAAAGTGTGAAACACTCGATAAAATTACAGGACAGAACATCACTGCGCAACCCACTGGTATACCACTAAAAAAAAACCTCCGCGAAACGCAGACTGGCAAACGTGAAGAGCTTGCAAAAATCCAGTTTAAAACCAGTTACGAAGAAGCGCTTGTAAAAACCAGATCTCTTCTTGATAACCTTGCCTCAGGTATCCTGGTCAGTCTGGGAGCGATCAGACATGTTACCGGTCAACTTATTCAGACGTTCCTCATGGATAAGGATTTTTTGCTCAACCTGTCAACAATTAAAACTACTGAGGGTGATTATGTTTACAACCATTCTCTAAATACAAGCATATTGTCTATTAATATTGCAGCCTCCTACGGATTCAACGAACAGCAGGTTGTTGAGATCGGAATGGGAGCCCTGCTTCATGATGTTGGAATGCTGCTGATCCCTTCTGAAATCCGTTTTAAAAAAGACCGCATTACAGAAGATGAATGGTATGAAATTCAAAAACACCCGATTCTTGGTGTGCATATTCTGGAGAGGATTGACAGACTGCCTCCAGCTGTAACAATCCCCGCTTATCAATCACATGAAAGAGAAAACGGTAAAGGGTATCCCAAACAGCGCAGTACCCGCCTTATTCATCCCTATGCGAAGATCTGCGCTATTGCAGACGTTTTTGAAGCACTTACGGCACCCAGAGCCTATCGTAATCCCAATATTCCTTATAAGGCAATGGAATCAGTTATTAAGATGACCAGGCAGGGACTGCTTTCTGGTGAATACGTTAAAGCACTCCTTGAGTACACATCCCTGTTTCCGGTCGGTTCGCTTGTTGAATTAAGTAACGGCCTTGTCGCTAAAGTTGTCCAGTCAAACGGAACATCTTTTGCAAAACCTAAAGTATGTGTTTTAACGGAGAAGAACGGAAACGTTCTGCCTGAAGAAAAGCAGTATTATGAAGACCTCTCAAAAAACACCACTATACAGATCGTAAGAGCCAGCCCCGCTACTACCGCCATTATCGATTTACTCAGAGGTTTTTAGACTGCTCAGACAAGCTCAGCTGACAGTACAAAATCCTTGATAATTTTTCGGGCAGCGAACAACCGGCTCTTAACAGTACCTTCCGGAACTTTAAGAATCAGTGCTATTTCCGATATGTTAAGGTCACTATATACACTCAGTACGAGCGGTACACGTAAACGTATACTCAACAGTTTCAAAGCTTTGCTTACCAGATCACGCATCAGCAGTGCATTAAGCTGATTGGTTCCATGATCCAGAAGGTTATCTTCAATGGACTCGATTTCCGCAGAAATAAATTTTCCATTTCTTTTCCCGGCCTGATTATACCTCAACCAGTTAATACAATTGTATAGAACCAGGCGATGAAACCAGGTTTTAAAAGATGAATCGCCTTTAAAAGTATGAAATGAGACATACATCTGCATAAACACACTTTGAATCAGATCTTCATGCTCACTGTGAACTCCGGTTATCTTATAGATTATGTTTTTTACATATGATCGATACATGTAAAACAGAGTCCTGAATGCATTTCTGTCACCGTCTCTGCATTTCTCAAGTAGTTCGGCATCAGGTTCCGGATGCCTGGGCAGACTGGTTTCACTTGGAAGTACTGGTGGTTCGAGCATTTCAGTTTTCTGCATAATGTCTTTTGCTTTTAAGTGTTGAATTTTTGATCATCCTACAGTTATAATAAACAAATTTTATTATTTTTAGCGGTTTTTTAAAACACCAATAGTATTTATCGTTGGCCTTCATGCCAACATGCTATAATTTGAGTTAATTGACTATGTTGGCAAATATGCCATCATAAATTTTAATACGAGTTAAATCAGCATTATTTTTTCTTTATATTATATTATATGAAAAAGCTTTTTGAATCGTTAGACTATCGTTCCTTCCTTAAGGAACACTTTGATGAGATCCGGAAGGAAAAATCCTGGTTTTCATACAGGTTGATTGCTCAAAAACTTAAAATTGACGCTGGACAACTCGTTAAAATTTTACAGGGGCAAAGACATATCTCCGAAAGAGTGCTCCCTGATTTTATATCTTTCCTGGGATTGGAACAGAGAGAAGCTGAGTATTTTACCTGTCTTGTACGTTTCAACAAAGCAAAAACCGGAGATGAAACCAGCCTTTATTTCGATAAGCTGATGGAGCTGAAAGATCTGAGTATTCCGAGTTTAAAACCGGATCAGGATCATTTTTATCATAAATGGTATTATTCAGTTGTAAGAATTTTACTCGAAATATTCCCGTTCGATGGAGATTATAAGAAATTCGGTCAACTCCTTACTCCTGCGATAAGCGAAGCAGAAGTTCGGGAATCCATCGAACTCCTCCTGGAACTGGGACTGATTTCAAAAAATACTGACGGTATACTGAAAATGACCGAGAAGTTTATTTCTGGTGGCGGCAACTGGAGAATGCTTGCAGTCCGACACTTTCAGCAACAGACAATTCAATTGAGTGAGCAATCTCTTATTAACGATCCACCAGAACTGCGGGATATATCATCAGTAACGATATCCTTACCTAAGAACACTCTTCCGGAATTTAAGGCAATGATTGCAGAGTTTCGGAAGAATGTTCTGCGCAAGGTTATCGAAAATGAAGCGGAGCCGGAAATGATCTATCAACTCAATGTTCAACTGATTCCTGTAGCGTCAACACCTGGTAACTACCACAGGACCAAAGTATGATCTTAAGAATCAAACAACTACTCTTTTTAACGACTGTACTGCTGTCACTACCACATATAAATTGCTCCGTAGCCCCAATTTCAGGTAACGGCGGTTCAGAAACAATCAATACGTACGCAGTTGCAGAACGAAACGGGGTTATTAAAAAAGGCGCATCTGTTCGCTTTATCAATCCTGAGAGCTGGTTTCAGAATATCGCATTGAACAAACCTGTTGTAATAGATTCAACAGTATCCGACAGTAACGGCTTTTTCACCATACCCGATTACATTATACGTTCCTATAAAAAAGTAAATCTCCTTATCGATTGCCAGAATAAAGGCATTTTTACAACTATTGAGCTTGGAAGAAATTTTGTACTCGATACCATCTATCTTGAGCAACACGGAACACTGAGCGGTACCCTGACCTGTAACGGTGATATACCGGAGTATATCGCTCTTATGGGCACCGATTATAGTACACCCTTTTCCCCCCAGACATCACAGTTTTCTTTCACAGGTATCCCTCCCGGTGAGTATACACTCATTGCTGTTTCCATCAATACGACTAAAAATGTCAGCAGACTGGCTGAAGCAGGTACTCAAATCATTGCAGAAGCCCAGGAGATCGAATCTGCATTCGAATGCGATTTCACAAATCTCCTTATTGACAATTTTGACCATGAAGGTTACTGGAGCCCTTTGGCAAAATTTCAAAAAAAAGCCTATTGGTACGTAGTAAAATCAACTCATATAGCAGTGACATTCCCGACCACCCGGGAGATAGACACTGCATACGTAAATATATTGGATGCACTTGTTTCAAGTGACGGCGCATTTAAAGACAAATCATTACACCTGGAATACCTTCCTGTAAACAACAACAGCACTGAATTCCTCATTCCAGGCATCAGACTCGGATTTAACACGGTTGGTTTTTCAAATATCGACACAATATCCTTTATGGCCAAAGGAAATGATCAGATAACCGTTCGGCTACACGGAGAAGAACCGTGGAATATGCCTCAGGCAACATACAAGGTAACACTTGATTCCACCTGGAAATTGTACAAAATTGCAACTACAGATATGCTCATTAAAGATACCTACCATACGAGCTGGCAGGGCGTCAGGTCACGTCTGCACTGGGTTACCTTTCCAATTGAATTGAAAGGAAATTCAGTCTGGATAGATGAAGTGAAGTTCAATAATGCAACAATCAATGACCTTCTATTCTATAAATATTGAAGGCTGATTTACACCTTTTTATTAAAATGTAGCATTGTCAGAGTATACAGAATTCCGGATGGCTTCTACACCGCTTTTGCAGCAACAACAGTGTATCTTTCCTTTTTTAAAAAAAACAGATTACCTGCAGATCGTTGTAAGAGTTTTATCCAGTTCATCCTCCGTCGCAGCAATCGTCATAAACATCGCAAACCCCGATAACTCTATAACTTCCGAAACAGCCTCATTTGGTCCGAACAGGATCATTTTTGCACCACAATCCCTGGTTCTTACATGACATCGAACCAGCAGTCCTAGACCCTGACTATTAATAAAACTGAGTCTGCTGATATCCAGTACAAGAATAGACTTCTTTTCAACTATAAATTTTTCTACAGCAACTTCAAGTGAACTGAGATCCTCTTTTCTCCACAACTGTCCTATCAAATTGAATGTTGAAACATCCCCGCTGACTGATGTTACGATTTCCATATTACCTGCCGTTAATAAGTTTGCGTCCAAGAATTCTGTTACCCCGATGATTATACTCTACATAATCAAGGTAATTCCGGATCAGAAAAACACCCCGCCCGTGATCTTTCATAATATTCTCCGGGCTGAGTGGATCCGGAAGGTTGTTGTAATCAAAACCGTCTCCCTCATCAATAACACTAATGGTTGAACAGGTGGTATTTACTTTATAGAACACGGTAACCTTTTTGCCCTTTTCAGCATTATTTCCATGTACAATAGCATTTGTCAACATTTCAAAGATACATATCTTGAATTGCTTGATTTTTTTATCGGAAAATCCATTTCTATCCATTTCCCTGAGAATCATGGCACATACACGTTCAATATCGTTAAATCCATTGACCATTAATATATGCGGTCCATCTTCTTTCGTAAAACCTGAATCTGTCAGAAGATAATCTGAATTTCCTATTTCAGTAATCAAAAGTGTAAAATCATCCCGCAAAGGAGCACCGCTACGAAAACGGGTCTGATCCATTACAATCACATCCAGCAGCTGCTGAAGATCCATACTGCCATTTTTCATGAATATATCTCTGAGACGATCACTCCCATAGAGCTTACCTTCGGCGCTGCAACCTTCTGTCAAGCCATCAGTATAAAAAAGGATCTTATCACCTGCAGACAGCTGAACCGTCTGATCCCAGTACTCTGCAAGATTGAGAAGTGCACTATGCCCGATAAAAAAACCTTTTGAATCCAGTCTGGTAATGGTTCCCGTTTTGTGATTAAAAATTATTGGTGGCACATGTCCAGCCCTGGAATATACCATAGAATTGACAATAGGATCAATAATACCAAGGAATGCAGTAAGATACTGCTCTGTCTTGATAAACCTGCACAACTGTATGTTTACTTCACGAAAAACTTCAGCCGGTGAATCTGTCTTTTCTAAATAATGCATGAAAAGCATCTTTGCCATTGCACCAATCATGGCTGCAGGTATGCCGTGACCACTCACATCAAAGATGAGTACACCGATTTTCTGGTTTGGTGTAATAATAATATCATAGAGATCTCCACCAACTTTACCTGTAGGAATATAGACCGCTGCAGATTTAACATTTATCAACTCTGGAAAATCCTGCGGGATCAGCCCCTCCTGAATCCTTTTTGCTGTTTCCAGTTCATCTTCCATCTCAGAATGAATTCTGCTCAGGTTATATGAAGCTTCCTTAAGCAAAACATCCTGAGAATCAACAGTTCTCTGAAGCGCCCGGAGTTTCTCATTCGTTACTTTTAATTCCCACCGTTTCTTACGATAAGCTTCCAGAAGCTTTAAACGTTTCCAGTGCTCATGCTCTGAGCGGTTTAAAGAATTTTGTATATTGGCAGATGTCATTGATTTTCACCTGAATGGATCCAAAGGTACAATTTTATTATTTTTCAATCGTTCCCGATCTCGCCTGGCAGCTTTTTTCAGTATCTCTTTTTCTTTCATTGTAAGCGACTGCATCCCTTCACGACTGATTTTCTCAAGTATCGGATCAACCTGCTGCTCAAAATAACGACTGAATTCCCTGGTCTTTTCTGCGTCATTTCGACGACGCTTCTCTTTGATTTTTTCTGAGTATTCCCGAAAGACCTCGAATATGTAAGGATACAATTTAACGTAAAACAGTGCCACAATTATTCCACCAAGATGTGTAAGGTGTGAAATATTTCCATGAGGTATAAGTGCCCCATATACTGAATACAGAGCATATCCCAGAACAAAAATGCGAATATTAACAGGAAGAATAAAAAACAGCATAATTTGACGATCCGGATAAAAAAGCGCAAAAGCGGTAATGACACCCAGAACAGCCCCGGATGCTCCGATTACAGGTGCATAAATTGCAGGTGTAAATATACTTATAATACTGAATAACCCGGAACCGATACCACAGAGGATATAAAACACAGAAAACCGAACGGTACCCCAGAGATTTTCCAACTCAACACCAAACATCCATAGAACCAGCATATTAAACAGAATGTGCAATGGAGAAACGGTGTCATGCATGAACATATAGGTCAGTAAACGCCATATTTGACCATTAAGAAATGTTTGATAAGGCACAAGAGGAAAGTAGTATCGTAACAGTGATCCTGTTACTGGAAGCAGTTGCAGGAGAAAAAAACCGGAGGTAATAATAATTAACCATTTTATGGCATTAGATATAGTCCCCGAAGAATTAGAGAGCATTTGACAGTATACCCCTTCCGGTTAACTGCTGATACTGAATTTTTTCTGAAGTCTCATTTTAACATGATCAGGTACAAAGTCAGATATAGCTCCATTTAAACGGCCAATCTGTTTCACCATTGTTGAACTGAGATAGGTATATTTGGAACTAGGCATGAAAAAAACGGTTTCAGCAACAGAATAAAGATTACGATTTGTATACGCCATCTGAAATTCATATTCAAAATCGGAAAGTGCCCGGAGTCCTCTGATTATTACAGATCCATTGTTCTCCCTGAGACAGTCTACAATGAGACCATCATAACGAATAACCTCGAGATTTTTAACATCCATTAAAGATTCTGTAACCATTTCCAGACGCTCTTCAACACTGAATAATGGATTCTTAGATGGATTTTCAGCAACCACTGCTATGACCCTGTTAAAGATCTGCGATGCTCTTTTTGCAATGTCGATATGCCCATAGGTGATAGGATCAAAGGTACCAGGATATAACGCGGTTTTCATTCAGACACAGTTCCTTATGAAAAATAAAGTGGCTGTCCCGGTATTCAAAATACCCGGGCAGCAAAGTTTATGATTTTTTAGTTTCAAAAAAATCTGTTACAGTCTCTCCATATACACGAGAATCATACAATTTCAGATGTGAGTATAGATTCTCACGATTGATAGTATCGCGACGATGCTCAAAAATCAGTATTCCATCCTCTGTTAATAGTCCTCCCAGATCAGAGACGATAGAGTCACTCAGAGACATATCATACGGAGGATCAAAATAGATGATATCGTAACGGCGAATGGAAGCTTTCAGGAAAAAAAGTATATCGCGGGGATAAACGGTACATTTGTGAGCACATCCAAGAATCTCAGCATTTTCACTAATTTTCTTTGCCCGCTGACGGTCTTTTTCAATAAAATCGACTGTATCAGCACCTCTGCTGATCATCTCAAAACCAAAAGCCCCACTTCCAGCACAGATGTCTGCAACAATGGAACCTTTAGTAATGTGCTTAAGAATTTCAGCGACCGACTGACGAACCCGTTCCTGTGTGGGCCGAAAAGCGGTCTCACCTTCCTTGAGCGTAATGTAGCGCCCCCCAAGCTCTCCGGCAATAATTCGCAAACGCATGTTATTCTTTCAAGGTAAGGAGAATGTCCATCGCAATATCTACATCAGTTCCAGTACCAGCGTTCAAAACAACTTTTTTAAAAGCACAGGGAATCTTCTCCGTGTAAAGACCCAGAATCAAGCTTACAAAACTCTTATACTCACCCTTACCTTTGAAACTGTAGATATATCTCCGGTACAACCCGACATCCTCGGCAGAAGTCTGAACTGGTTTACCTTTGAAAGATATTTTGTTAGCAACCCCGATTTCAGAAATTTTTTTGATAATAAATGGAATATTCTCCCTTGTATCGATATGTTCCCAAGCTTGAAAAGGATCCCCATGATCTATGCCAAAATCAGCTTTGCATGTGACTACAAATTTGTACCCTTTACTTCCATTTGCGGATATATATGAGTGCGGTTGTGATAAAATTTCAAGTTTCTCATTCTTCAATGCAGTAAAAGTTGAACTGATTAACTCTCTGGAGTCTCCAACCCCTGTAGCATATACAGTAAGAAAATTATCAACCTCAAGCATTTTGAGCCCGATCCCTGGTGGTATCGCTCTGCTCAGGAGCAGAAATACCTGTCTGGCAAACAACGCTTCATAATTGACTTTTTCAAGAAAAGTCATCTCCGGATATGGAATATTGAGCCTGGCAGGTTCATTGTGCCGCTCACCTATCTCTTTTACTACTTCCTCTATCATATCTGGTCCTGACCGAACAGGAACCGGTGGTGGAACAGTAACCGCGACTGTCGGTGCCGCTGTCCTGGCCGGTTTTCTTACAGGCTTTAATGTAATACCCAAAAATGCACCTATACCGCATATAACCGCTATAAGGGCAATAATCATTACCTTTGGGGTAAGGATATTTCCCGGTTTTGCCTTTTTTCGCGCAGCACTTTTTAAAAGATTAATTCGTATCATCTGCTACTATTCATACCCCCGTAATGCCAATCCTACTGCAACAGCGAGCTGTGGTGCATAAGTCATCTGATCACTCTCAGTACCAACCCGACAACCAATTTCACGAAATGGGTTTAAAAGTTCACCATTCCCGGTTTTTAAAATAACTGCGTTAAAAAAATCCTGATCGGCAAACAAAGAACCCGTGAAATATAATGATACAGACTGGGTCAGCCTGGAAGAGTTGTATTGTAAAAAACTATTCAGTTCTCCAACAAACCTCTCAGCAAACGTACCTGGATCAGTCTGCTCATTTTCAGACTCGAAAATATGCGTATCAATGAAATACCCCTCCTGAGTCAGTAAAATTTTAGTTCTACCGCCTTCAGAATGAACAAGCATCGCCGGTTCAGATACCCGATCTTTATAATTCGCTTCGAAAACAGTAACAACTGCAAACATGTCGAGATCGATAACCAACGGTTTGAGCTTCAGCACTTTAAGCGCAGAAAGAAGATGATCCAGATTTTCTTTACGATATGCAACTGCAAGATACTCATCGCACGTCTGTGACTGAAATATACCATCATTCTGAAAATCTACAGCGTACTCTTCCATAGATCCCAACAGATGCTGACTGAATTCCCATTCTAACATTTCAGGTGATTTTGCAATAGTCTCATCTATAGTCAACCTCTTTACAAATGCAAGTTCGGCGGGTACGGAGCATATTATTTCAGAACTGCTGAATTTATATTTTGTTTTCAATTCTAGCAAAGCACTTGATGTCCTGCTCCAGATAGTATCTATCCCGCCAGCGGCCATGGGCTGTATTGCCATCAAAACGACAGCGTTATCCTGTGGCGAATACTGTACGATGCTTAGATACTCTTTCTGAATATCAATACTGTTAATAAATTGCGTATTTTTTTTCATATCTGATAGCCAGAAATTCCTTTAGCCAGCAAAATATATTATAGAACAGATATTAAATATCATTTTTAGAATCAGAATGTTCAACTGTTCCGGTTAAATTTATTATCCGACCTTTGCACCAAAAATCGAATACACCCAACTGGCCCCTGCGTCTGGTGCATAAGTCAGGTCATGATGCACAGGTTTGCGACGTGACACACCCTCTTCACACGCCTATATTCCCCTCCTTTTGCATAACATCAAGAAATGCATCAACAATTTGTGGATCGAATTGCTTTCCTTTTTCGTCGAACAGTATTTTAAACGCAACTTCTCTGGGTAATGATTTCCTGTAAGGCCGATTGGATGTCATTGCTTCGAAAGCATCCGAAACACTTAATATCCTCGCTCCAAATGGTATCACCTCACCGGAGATACCATTTGGGTAACCAAGTCCATTGTAGAATTCATGATGATGCAGAACCATTGGAACCAGTGATTTCAAAAAAGGAACATCTGAAATAATCCTGGCTCCCAATTCCGGATGTTTCTTGATCTCACTGAATTCACCATCGGTAAGCTTGGCTGCTTTATTGAGAATCGCCTCACTAATACCAATTTTTCCAATATCATGAAGTAATCCAGCATACTTTACATGTTCTATTTCCGCATCAGACAACCCCATATGCTTTGCTAAAATCACCGTGTATTTCATGACATTTTCTGAGTGGCCATGGGTGTATTCGTCTTTTGCTTCAACAGCCAGAGCAAAAGCGCGTATTGTTTTGAGATAATTATCATGAATATTATAGTATAAACGGACGTTTTCAATAGAAATGCTCGCCTGAGATGATAAAACATTGATAATTTCCAGATCAAGACTTGAGAAACGCTCCTTTCCGGGGAGCCTTGCCAGATTAAGAACACCTATAGTGCGCGATGGCGTTTTCAGAGGCAAAGCGATCAATGAAGACACCTCTGGCGGAATTGGATGAACACCACCAGGAAGTGGTGACTGACCTTGCTCAATCACCAGGGGCTCCTCAGAGTTTGCGACCCACAACGATGATGAGTAGATATGCCTGTTGAGCCAGAAAGTTCTCTGGGTCCAGACACCCTGAAAAAGTGCCGGTGATAATTTTCCATCGGCAGTAGTAAAAAAAAGTGCCCCCCCATCTGCCTTCACCATTTTTATACAAAAATCAAGAAATTTTTTATGAAGATCATCAAGCTCTCTGGTTAACGAAAGGATCTTTGTTACTTCATGAAGCGAAACGAGGCGGGAAAAAAGAAGATTTTCCTCCTCCATTTTCCTGTTAGAAAACGCCCTTTTGACCTTTTCACCAATTTCTTCAAGATGAAACGGTTTGGTCAGATAATCAACCGCTCCAAGCTTTAACGCTTCAATGGCAGTATCCAGTGTAGGAAACCCGGTAGTCATTAAGACCTGAATTTCAGGTCTTTCCAGTTTAATCACTTTCAGCAGGTCAACGCCCGACATTCCGGGCATCTTTATGTCAGAAATCACCAGGTCAATATCTGTTGCATGTATAATTCCAAGAGCTGCATCACCACTTGAAGCTGTGGTAATTTTATATCCCTTTTTCCGTAAAAATTGACTGAGAATTTCAGCAATTGAAATCTCATCATCAACTACCAGAATGTGTTTAGATTCCAACTCCATATTTACCCATCGCTACCATTGCCCTGAACGCTTCAAGATCCTCCGGAGTATCAATTCCAATGGAATCAAAATTCCGGATAAGACACTTGATGCTCATCCCATTCTCGAGCGCCCTGAGTTGTTCCAGACTCTCTCTCTTCTCCAGGTCCCCTTCCGCAAATGAACAGAACCGTCTCAAAGCATCAACAGAGAATCCGTAAATACCTTTGTGCTTGTAAAAAACACCTTTTCCTTCACGTTCGAATGGAATTGGCGACCTCGAAAAATAAAGCGCCTCATCCATCCGGTTCAGTACCACCTTAACAACATCAGGTCTGTCTATATCACTGATTGTAGCATGTGATACAATTGTTAGCAAGGAATTACCATTAATTTGCGTAAGTGCACGGGTAAAATCTTTAACCACATCAACAGGCAAAACCGGTTCATCCCCCTGCAGATTCACAACGTGAGTACATTTGACCTTTTCTGTAACCTCAAACACACGATCAGTTCCCCGCGAGTGTTTTGATGAAGTCATCACCACTTCCCCACCACAGTTTTGTACCGTATCCAGAATTCTCTGATCATCAGTTGCAACACAGACCTTGTCAAAAGCCCCGGATGCAAGGGCCCGCTCATAAGCCCACATAACCAGTGGCTTTCCACTAATGAGCGCTAACGGTTTTCCCGGTAAACGACTTGATGCATACCTGGCAGGTATAACGCATAATACTTTGTTCATCGTCATTTTATCCAATCACTTTTGGCACCGCAAAATGCCCTTTCCTGACCGAAGGCCCATTCCGGAGGAGCTCATCATGCGGCAGTGATTCCTTTGTTGCATCTTCTCTCAGTGGATTATGATCATATTTCATATGAGCTGATGCTTCAACGCCCGATGTATCTGCACTGTTAAGCAGATCGATGTAGCCAAGAATCGAATCAAGCTGTTTTGTCATTCCCTCAACTTCTTCTTCAGAAAGTGTCAAACGGGCAAGTGCCGCTATGTGCAACACGTCCTTTTTGTCAATCATCGTTTTTATCCTTTACCGTATTATTCAAATGCTGCAAATTTTGCCATCATTTTTAATCGTTGTCCATTATTAAACAGTACGGTGAGTTTCATATCCTCACCAAAGCCGCTTATCGTCAGTATCTTTCCCGGTCCATGTACTTTGTGTCGCACATGCTGCCCTATCCGGAACTCAACGGTCTCCTGCGAACAGGAGGGAAATGCAGGTCGTTGATCAAATTCATTATAGCTGACAGGAGTTTTTTTACCAGAACGCTTATTAATCAGGACTGCTGGCATCGGTTGTACCCTGGGCTGTTCGATTCTCCGTTCATCATCAAAAACGGAACTTTCATTATTAAACTGATAAAGTCCGGGTGGTATCGCTTCCAGAAACCTTGAAGGCGTTTCAAACTGCACTTGTCCAAAACGCAGCCGCCGCTCAGCATAAGAGCACTCAAGTGTATCTATCGCACGGGTTGCTCCGACATAAAACAGCCGCCGCTCCTCTTCGATGGAAGATTCACTGTCAAAATTCTGCTTTGATGGGATAATTCCATCTTCGATTCCCACAAGAAAAACATTTCTGAACTCAAGTCCCTTTGCACTATGCATCGTCATCATGTTAACAGCAAGATCTTTTTTTTCCCACGAATCAACATCACTGACCAGCGCAACCTCTTCCAGAAACGCAGACAGATCTCTTCCCGGGTTTTCCTTTTCCCATATTGCAAGTGCATTACCGAGTTCCTCGATATTTTCCATACGACTCTCATTTTCAACACTGGCTTCCATTTTCAGCGATTTCCAGTATCCCGAAAGATCAAGAGCCTGTTTTAAAATTTCTACAAAAGTCTCTTTACTTTTGTACATTCCAAACAGCAGCTCAAACACCGTCTTCAGTTCAGAAAAGCCGCTCCTGCTCCTGCTCCCGAACTCTTCAGTATTGACAACAAGAAGTGTCTCAAGCAGAGAAAGCTTGAGAACTGCTGCCTTTTCGGTAATCGCTTCCATAGCTTTTTCACCAAGTCCACGTACCGGTTTATTGTAAATACGCTCAAAACTGATTGAATCCCTTGGATTAACAAGAAGACGAAGAAACGCAAGACAGTCTTTTATTTCCATTCGCTCGTAAAAACTCATTCCGCCTACCAGAACATACGGAATCTTATGTCTTCGAAACGACTCCTCAAATGAGCGTGACTGAGCATTGGTTCTGAACAGTATGGCGATATCTGTTCCGCGGGTATTATTATCAATTAATCTTCTGACTTTTACAGCAACAGTTTGTGCCTCCTGCCTGTCATCACGATACCGCGTTACCGCCACTGTATCACCAATCAACCTTTCAGACCATAACTCTTTGGGGGCTCTGTTTGCATTTTCAGAAATTACAGCATTGGAAAAATCAAGAATCTTTTTTGTTGAACGGTAATTCTGTTCCAGTTTGAACACCCTTGTAGCATCAAACTCTTTTTCGAAAGAAAGAATGTTTTTTACCTGCGCACCTCTCCAGCTGTAAATACTCTGATCATCATCACCTACTGCAAAAATATTCCCCGATTTTTTAGCAAGCATTTTGATAAGATCAAACTGTGACGCATTGGTATCCTGGAATTCATCAATCAGATAATACCGGAAGATATTATGGTATTTCTGCAGTATTTCCGGCACTCCTTTGAAAAGCAGCACGGTCATCATGATAAGATCATCAAAATCCATAGCATCCTGATCCGTTAACGCCTTCTGATATGACTTGTAAACATTTACCAATTCCTGTTCACTATACCCCACCGCCGCGTTAGCAGCATCACGCGGAGTAATACAGTTATTTTTAAGCCTTGAGATCCTGCCGAGAATGAAACGTGGAGAAGCACTTCGATCGTCAATCTCCAGTTTTTTAAGAATCCGCTTTATCAGCACCAGCTGATCATCGGTATCATAGATCGAAAATGAACTTCTGAATCCAATCGCAGCACTTTCGTTTCGCAGTATTCTTGTGCAGAGAGAATGAAACGTTCCTATCCACATCCCGTTGCAGGATCGTTTCAGGTACTCTTCAACACGTGAGCGCATCTCTTTTGCAGCTTTATTCGTAAATGTAGCTGCAAAAATTCCTGATGGCGGCACACCACTTTCCAGAAGAAAACATATCTTGGCCGTAAGTACCCGTGTCTTTCCGGTTCCGGCTCCAGCAAACACTAGCTGAGGACCATCATTATACGCCGCAGCATCTCTCTGTACTTTATTTAATACCAGGTTATCAAGAATCGATCCCCTGTTCAAACCTTTAATCATCCTGTGTTGCTCCAAGTACCTGCTCAAGTGTTGTCTTACCATCCAATACTTTCCTCAATCCGTCACGTCGCAATGAGTCAAAATCCCCTCGCTTCAATAAATGTCGTTTCACCTGTTCGGCGGGAGCATGCTGGATAACCATTTTCGTTATTTCTTCATCGGGAACCAGCAGCTCATACAAGCCCATACGTCCTTTAAACCCCGTTCCATTACATACCTTACACCCTTTACCTTTAAACATCGGTAACCCTGGACGTAACCCCAGACTGGCCAGAAGCTCAGGATCCGGTTCATAGGGTTGTTTGCACCTCTGACATATTTTTCGTACAAGGCGCTGGGCAACGATACCGATAACCGTCGATGTTATGAGAAATGGCTCAAGTCCCATATCGAGTAATCTGGTGTAAGCACTTGGTGAATCGTTGGTATGAAGTGTCGAAAAGACCAGATGCCCTGTGAGCGCAGCCTGAATTGCCATCTCTGATGTTTCCCGGTCACGCATTTCTCCAATCATTATCACATCGGGATCCTGCCGGAGAATAGAACGCATGCCATCCGCAAATGTAAAGCCCGCTTTTGAATTGATCTGTCCCTGTATGATACCATCAACATGCAGTTCTACCGGATCCTCCATTGTCACTATATTCATCGTGATGTCATGAATTGTTTGCAGAACAGAATAGAGTGTTGAACTTTTTCCACTCCCGGTTGGACCGGTGACAAGCACAATGCCATCCGGTTTTCGTATTATCGCATCAAATTGAGCCAGCATCTTAGGTAAAAATCCCATCTGATCAAGCGAAAGTTTCTTTGACTGTGGATCGAGAATACGCATCACTATTTTCTCATTAACACCCCGGTGCCGGGTCATGACCGGATAAGATGAAACACGAAGATCAACTTCCCTTCCATCAACACGAACCTGAAAACGCCCATCCTGGGGTTTACGCTTTTCGGCAATGTCCATCCCGGACAATATTTTCAGACGGGAGGTAATCTGGGGCCTTAATTGCAACGGGATAGGGTTTTTCTCTTTGAGATCCCCGTCCACACGATACCGCAGTCGTACATATTTTTCAAGTGGCTCCAGATGAATATCCGATGCTCCATCAGCAATAGCCTGACTGATCATCAGATTGACAAGTTTGACAACCTGAGCCCCCTCTTCATCAGTAATACCTTTTTCTGCCTCTTCTTCCCTATTAATCAGGTCGACATCATTCTTGACACTAACATTTTCGAAAAGCTGTGACATGTCATCAAGACCGAGCTTATAATTTTTTTCGATAGCAGCCATTATACTCACGTCTGACGCTATCACCGGGTCAACCTCTTTACCAGTTTTAAATTTGAGATGATCGATAGTTCTGAGATTGGTAGGGTCCGCCATCGCGACGGTGAGAATACCATCTGTCTCAAACAACGGTATCGCTTTGTACCTTCTGGCCATCTCTTCAGGGATCAGACGAACAAGATCTTTGGAAAAGGTAAAGTTTTCAAGAACAACATGCTGCACATCAAGCTGGGCGCTCAGAACGTCAAAAAGTTTACTTTCTGTTATAAACCCAAGCTTTATCAAACATTTGCCAAGCCGGACTCCTGTATTTTTTTGTTCGTCAAGTCCCTCGTTTAATTGTTCATTTGTAATAATACCCGCTTCAATAAGTACCTCACCAATCCTTTTCTTACTGCGTAGATGAATCTGCTCACCAAGCACGCTGGATAAATCATCATCGCTGATATATCCCATCTTTACCAGAACAGTTCCAAGACTTATTCCGCTTCTTTTATGCTCCTGAAGCGCCTGCAGCAACTGTTCATCGGTGATCATTCCCTGTGCGATAAGAATTTCGCCCAGTTTTTTTCTCCGTCGTTCAACCATAGTACCATCCGTAGGTTTTTTGTAAAAAATTACTTTTAGCGGGGTCTTAAACGAAAAGTAATCAGCCTGGAACACTACACATTTAAGAACCGCATCTGTTTTGAGGATACCGCAAACCACTAAAAGAATTTTATATGATCAAAACTGTCTCTTGATAATCCGATGTAATCCCCATCAGCGTCGATAACAACATCCCGAACATTTTTTGTAAACTTTCCAATACAAATACATCCATCCATGCCATCAGAGATTTCAGGTTCAAAATCGGCTGATGCAGCAAAAAGAAGTTCATACTCTTCTCCACCATGAAAATACCAGTTTTCCCAGGGTACCCCAAAAAAGTCACTTAATTTTATCATTTCATCAGGGATAAGGGAAGTATCCCGCTTTAAAATTATCCCCAGGTTGTTCTCATACGCCAGAGTACGACAATCCTTGGAAAGACCATCAGAAAGATCCATTGCAGCATGAACAGATGTGGTTTTTCTCAATTTCACCCCCAGATCGATACGTGGTTCCGGTGAAATATGAGCACGAATCAGTCGCGGGAACTCTATTGCTTTTCTCTCTCTCCCCCATCTGCTCAAAGCCTGCAGCCCCGCAGCACTTAACCCTGGAACACCACTTACCCACAAAAGATCCCCATCGCATACACCGCAACGTTTAAGTGGTCTCGCTCCGTTTTCAAGAGATCCCAGCAGCGTTATACCTATCGACCACAAAGGCCCGGATGAAAGATCTCCACCGACTATCGGAAAATGCCATCTTCTGCACGCATCAGCAAAACCGCGATATATCTCTGAAATACTCTCCCGTATACCCGATTTTTCTGATGGAAATATAAGCTGAATCAGAGCACTGTCCGGTAATGCTCCCATCGCAGCACAATCACTGAGATTTGATACCATGGCCCGATACCCGATTTCACGAAAACTCATGTAATCGAGTTTAAAATCCACATTCTCGACCGCGATATCGGTAGTGATGATAAGCTGCTCATTACTGAGACATCGTCGTATCGCCGCGTCATCACCAATTGAAACCTCATATTTCCCGTTGGTGAACTCCCCAATAATCTCCTGAAGACTGCGAAGTAATTCGTATTCATTGGAAGGAAATTTATTGCCATTACTCATCGGATATCCACGAAAACAAGTAGTTATTAA
The DNA here is from genome assembly GCA_016929595.1 of Chitinispirillaceae bacterium. Taxonomy (GTDB): domain Bacteria; phylum Fibrobacterota; class Chitinivibrionia; order Chitinivibrionales; family Chitinispirillaceae; genus JAFGIN01. Next base: position 44,274 of record JAFGIN010000143.1, on the reverse strand, counting down.
ATTCTCAGTTCAACCTGTTCTTCTGAGAGTTTGGTAAATTAAAATGACAGGTAACCTCAGATATCCAGAATCCAGAATATGAATTCAGCTTATCTGAGGATATGAATTCCACACGTATTTTTGGAATTTTTGCTGATTCCTGCATTCTGAATTCTGAATACTATTTTCTGAATACCCTGGATATTTCTTGAATATAGGTTCTGTACCGAAGATGCATTTACTATTTTTTCTCTCAAAATCAGTTTATTTACTTTTTCAGGAGACTCCATTACAATGAACATTCCATTTCAAATTTCACACCCCAGAAATTACATTGCAGGTGTCGGCTCAGCATTAGTCGATATGTGCCTTCAGGAAACAGATGATTTTCTTACATCAAGCGGTGCGGCAAAAGGGGGAATGACCTTAGTCGAAAGCTCATTTATCAAAGATCTTTTAACTAAAACAATCAGGAAACCAGCAGTTGTTCCGGGGGGTTCAGCCTGTAACACGATTCTGGGAATTGGGAAACTTGGTGGTAATACAAAATTTATTGGCAAACGAGGCAATGATGAACTGGGAACGATTTTTGAGAATGGATTGAAAAATCATAATGTTGAACCACTCCTTATGCAGTCATCCCTTCCAACTGGACATGTACTTTCAATTATTACCCCGGACGCGCAGCGGTCAATGTTTACCTACCTGGGAGCATCTTCGGAAACGCAGCCATCTGAAATCACTCCCGAACTCTTTGCAAACACTGCACTTGTACACCTTGAAGGCTACCTGCTTTTTAATCAGAAACTGATCCTGTCAGCTCTCAAAGCAGTCAAAGATGCCGGAGCCCTGATCTCTTTAGACCTTGCCAGTTACACCGTTGTCGAAGCATCCAAAGATCTTCTGGAACAGATCTGTCAGGAATACGTGGATGTACTGATTGCCAATGAAGACGAAGCCCGGGTCTTCACTGGGTGCAATGATGAACAAAAGGCACTAAAAATACTTTCGGAAAAAGCCCCTGTTGCAGTACTGAAAGTTGGTAAACGCGGAAGCTATATCGCTCATGATGGTAAATCAGTTACCATTGCGCCTAAGGGAGATGGATCACCAGTCATCGATACAACAGGCGCTGGCGATTTGTGGGCTGCAGGATTTTTATATGGCCTTATTCACGGATATTCACTTGAAAAAAGTGGTGAAATCGGAAGTGCCTGCGGCTTTGAAGTCTGCAAAGTAGTCGGTGCAACAATTCCCGATGAAGGATGGGACAGAATCAGATCCATTTTGAAATGAACTGACACATTGTTGACGATAAATATCAATGAACAGCTGGATAGCGATGTTAACTGGTTTCCAGCCTGAACCTCCACCAGAATAAACCAGCAATATCCTGCTATTTTTCATTTTTTTATGGTAAAATTAAAATTTCTCTTGCTTTTTCTACTGGTAAGAGATTATTTACATAATTGTTTCGTTCAGGAGAATCTGATACTCCAGAATTTTTTACCTTTTTGTAACGTTTCTCATGGAGGTTCTTTGTGGCCAGGAAATTGTACATCGGCAATCTCCCGTTCTCCGCGACAGAAGATGACATAAGGGAGCATTTTGCCAAAGTCGGTGAAGTACATTCAGTTAAAATCATCACAGATCGTGAGACGCAGAAATCTCGTGGTTTCTGTTTTGTTGAGATGGAAAATGCTGATGCAGCAATCTCAGAACTCAATGGCGCAGAACTGAACGGTCGTAAATTAACTGTCACCGAGGCACGTGAACGGGAGCAAAGACCCGGTGGCGGTGGTGGTTTCCATGGCGGCAACAGGGGCAACGGTGGTGGCGGTTTCAGAAAGAAAAGATTTAATGATTATAATGATCAATAAAAAAAAGCCGCTTAACAGCGGCTTTTTTTTTCAGCAGAATATATTATTTACTGACAATGAATTGCACAGAAAATCAGAATCAGGAATTAGGAATTAGGCTAAGGTTAAGGCTAAGAAAGAAGAAACGCGCGTTCTTCCAACCTCAACCTCAACCTCAACCTCAACCTCAACCTCAACCTCAACCTCAACCTCAACCTCAACCTCTACCTCTACCTCAGCCTGTCATCGACTACAAAGATTCCTGCACATCCGTAATTTTTACAGAGGTAGCCTGGGGCCCCTTCTCCCCCATCTCTTCAGAAAAACGTACTCCCATACCTGGTTTCAAAGTCTCAAATCGTTCATGCAATATACTATTACGATGAAAGTATATTTCACGTCCATCAAGAGTAAGAATAAACCCGCAGGAATCTTTTACATTGATCCATTTAATGACACCCTGAACTTCCTGGTACGGATGCACCTTTATATCACCATGCTGTTTTTCAACTAACTCTCTGAGTTGCTTTTCCGCAGTTTCAAATGCCCATCGCACCTCGGCTTCAAGCTCCATGTGAGGAGCACTCCTTCCACCATCACGGCTTACAACAATCTCATGCCCCGGAGGTATTCGAATATCAAGCCTGACGTGGTATTCCTGATGAGTCCTGGTGTGCTTCTCCACTTTCTCAACAATGATCCGGCAACTGTTGATATGATCACAAATTCTTTCAAGATGCGAAGCCTTTTTGCGTATCAATTCATCAATTTCGGGTACGTTTTCAACGTCTCTGTAGTCAATTTGTAATGGCAGAAGCATATTCCTCAACCTCTTTTTAAGACTGGTACTTCTTTATTTAACCTGATTCGGACGATTGCTTGATGATGAGATGCGAAGCAGATCGCGTAAAGGAATCATCCGATTTAGGTTTAAGCTTATTTCTACGAGTAGCGAACTTCAGACCAGATCATGTCGCAGTCAGGATTTCGGCAGTTCTATTTACACAATGGGAACTTTCCCATAATGCCGAATCTATGGGATACCAGATATACTTGCAGCGCGTCCTCTCCCCGGTTCTATATAAAACCAATATGAGGCTAAAGGCTTCAGTTTGGGCGGGTGCACTGAGCTTGCCGAATGTGCGGTGCACTGAGCTTGCCGAATGTGTCATCTGAAGGCGGGAGCAGCGTAATGTAAAGGTCGAATTATATTCAGGGGGGACCCGCATGGCAGTTGAGAGTGAAAAATCCCAGAAAAAAGAGATATCATAATTAAAGATATCATTCCTGATAGATTACATATCCCAGCGAAATATGATAAAAAGCCCTCTACGAAAAATCATGACTGCAATGGCTGCAAGAAAGAGGCTGGCAATTTTGGAGATCACTTTTGTCCCGTTCTTGCCTACTACCCGGATAATATAATTGCGGGAGTAAAAAATTACAGCGGCAACAATGATATTAGCGACAAGCGCACTTGTCGTCGGAATGAAACCATATTCTTTAACAAGAAGCATCACCGTGGTAAGTACCCCCGGCCCGACAATAAGCGGAACGCCTATCGGAACAGGTCCAATCTCTTCCGCATGTACCTTCCTTGTAGGTTTCTCGAACATAACCAGGTCACCAAGTGCAAGCACAAACAGCATCGCCCCGCCGGCAACCATGAAATCGGCAACTGTTATGCCCATAAGCCGCAACAGCCACTCCCCGACGAACACAAACGCCAACCCCACTACTGCGGCAGTAATTACCGAGATCAACAGCAATCGGGGCATCTCCTTCTTCCCGATACCCTCTGTAATTGACATGAACACAGGAAGCGCCCCAATCGCATCACCAGCGATAAACAGAGGAACAAAACAGAGCCAGAATGTATGCAGTTCCATGATAAAAATCCTCTGGTTATGAATTGTTACATTTTTGATGGGGTTAGTATCAATATAAGATAAAAAATTTAATTTTGGGTTAAAAAACCGCTTTCAAAGACTGTGTTTTGAACCAGGTACCAGGTAATATCACAAAAATCAATCTTGTGATATACCCAATACCATCCTGAAATCCAGGAAATGCGAGACACCACTTACATTATAATCATCTGACACCATCATTTCAATATTCAGTGGCAATGGATCTCAAGTACCGCCTTACACGCCGCATTGACAATAGGATAAGCAATTGGCGACGGAGTAAGAGCAGGATGAGTTCCCATCTGGAATTGTGCCATATCATTAGCAGTCATTCGATGCATAATACACGCACTTAACACATTAATCATTTCTCCGGCCGATCGCCCCCCCGAAATAGAACCTCCAAGAATTACTCCGGTACTCTTGGCGAAGACAATTTTTACTTTAACAATACTCGAATCAGGCATTCCGACAGGATGAGTATCAGATGCTTCATGTCGCCCTATGACATAAGACATTTCCGATTGTTTCGCCATTCGTTCGGTAATACCAGCAACAGCAAAGGCCCGTTTGTTAATCATTGTCGAAAAAACACTTATTGCTCCACAGTTCTGATGAACTGGAGAGAAGAGATTTGCACCTGCAATTCTTGCTTCAGCTGTAGCGATAGATGCCAACATGATTGGTACAGGTCGTCCATTAAAAAAGGAAAATTTTTCAGCACAATCACCACAAGCAAAAATGTTCGGATCGGAATAACTTTGCATGTACCGATCCACTTTAATTGCCTTCTTGTATCCCAGTTCCAACCCGGCTTTTTCGGCCAGAAAGGTATTCGGATTGGCACCAATCCCAAGAATCACCGCATCAGCTTTAAGGACTGTGCCATCTGCAAGTTTTACACCAGTAACTACATCATCTCCCACAATTTCCTTTACCATTGTATTGACCATGATTTTCACACCGGCTTCATTAAGCCTGCCTTCCGCTTCAGTGCAGTATTCATCATCCATCGCCATCTGAAGACAATGAGGAAGAGCCTCAACAAGAGTCACATTGATATCACGCCCTTTGCGACATTCGTCGGCGAACTCAACACCAATAAATCCACCACCAATAATAACAACATCCTCGACTGTTTTCATGCTGTTAAGTACATCACCAAGATACTCGAACTCTTTTTTTACAGGGAAAACATTTTTTTTGTTAATACCGGGAATCGGCGGAATTACTGGTAATGACCCGGTTGCAAATATCAGTTTGTCATATTCTATTTGTGTTGTATCCTTTAATGTCGCAATCTTTTTGTCCCGATCAATCGCTACAGCTTCCCCTTTGATAAGCTCGATACTGTTTGACTCCAGAAGCCCATCAGGAACAACATTGTTCTGTGGTCCGCCAACCGTACCGAAGATATAAGGTATGCCGCATGGTATCAACACAGTTCCCTCTTTCCTTACAAGAGTAACGGATTTGTCAGGATAGTGACGTCTGCAACTAAGTCCAGCTGTTATGCCAGACAATCCACCAAGCACCAGTACATCAGTTTTTTTCATTCTATGACCTCCATGGTATACGTGAGTTTATCATGTGATAAATTATATTAATCGACGGTATCTGAATCATTTGTTATAAGCATTAACATACGAACAACCTTTATTTTTGCTTAACACAAAAGGCTGCATCTGATGAGGTTTAAGTCAATTTTATGGTGAGAAAACAACTGTTTTCACAAATTTTTTTGGAAAACCAGTTTCTGAAACAGACTCTACTTATTGTTTATCTCATCAAGAATTTTCTGAATATCATCCTGACATTGCCCACAAACAGTACCCGCCCCAGTCTCTTCACCTACGGCTTCAACAGTTTTTAATCCTTTATCTTTTATTGCTTTAACTATTGTACTTTTGTATACTTCCTCACATGTACAAATTATTATATCTTTCTCCATGTTTTTAGCTCCTTTAAAGATAACCCTTGACAGACACAGGCATAAATCAGTACATCCTGAATGTTGGATGTTACTTCTGTTTTACCGCATACGCCTTGATTGTACAGTCGGTGTTTTTAGCTGTTTCCTGACATTGATTACAAAACATACTCATAACAAATTCCATATTTTTAATTGTTAAAGCCCATTTCCGGGTTTCTTTCACCAAATTTATCGTTAAGTATAACCATAATTTCGCTATGGTTTTTACCTTTCTTTTCTAGCTCCTTAATCACAAGGAATGCCTTAAAAAGTGATGACTGCGCTAATTCAGAAGAAAAATGACCGATCCCCTGATTCCAGACAAATAATGAAAACAACTCCTCCATCTGTTCAACAGTAACTCCTAAATAATAAGCTTTTATCAGCTCCCTGGTTGCTTGTCGTATCCGACCTGATCCGACTGCATTCGCCAGTGAGATTAAAAATTTATATTTCAGATCGATTGAGGGTTTTTCTTTATTCCATATGTTATTCCAGAAATTAACTGCTAAATCGGCGATTTCAGGGTCTATATCAGCGTATTTTGTCATAACAATAGGCTTTAGCGGGAGTTCGTTATCTTCTTTGTCAACTTCTTCCATTCTATAGAAGTGACAGTAGTAATCATTATCGATATTTTTTTCTGTATAATATTCGAACCCTAAATTACTCATGGTAGTATACAATGGAATTGGTTCAAAATTTTGAATTATTGTTATTCCATTTCCTTTTTGTATCTTTTTTGCTTTTGCAATAATTGCCTGCAAAAAATTCCCTTTTAGATTTCTCACATCAAATATTTCAAAAATGTTCCTGTTATTTAACCATTCTTTCTCCATAACATTTCTTACTCCGTATATGTTTATCAGACCCCAGTATTCTTTTGTCCCACAGATTGTTTCTTAACTGCAAGGAAAGATCGCGGATAGCCTGTTGAGACCAAAAGTACTTCTTCCTGATCCGGCAATTTGATGCTGAGCTTTGACCGTACAACATGAGGTTCTTGTGCGATAGAAAAAACCAGATAAGCTATCTTCAACGCAAATTTTTCTTTCCCTTAATTCATTTCCCGGTATGTCATACAAGTAAATGCATTATTTTTTGAAATTACATACGATTTACAGCGCGATTGCGAAAAAACACTTCGGCCATTTGATCACAAACAACCGAAGTAGTTTCACGTTTAATCCAATATCTCTTCAAGGGTAATATAGTCACCTACATGACCAGCCATTTTTTCTGCGTCAGTATTAACCGGCAGTGTCCTTTTGCCAGGCCGCCATCCGGCCGGACACACTTCACCAGTTTTTGTTGCGTGCTGCCATGCCGCAACCTGCCGTAAAAATTCATTAACATTTCTACCGACAGAATCTGCCTGAACCTCCTGTGCCACGCAAATTCCATCTGGATTGAACAAAAACCTTCCTCTGAGCGCTACGCCCTCTTCTTCGACAAGAACTCCAAAAGCACGGCTTACTTCATGATTCGTATCCGCACCCATAGTCAATTTAAGTCCCTTTAAAATGGTTTCTGTTTCGGCAAACCGCTTGTGCGAAAATTTTGAATCCACCGATACAGCAAGTATTTCTGTATTCATTTTCTGAAACTCATCATATTTTGCATTCATCGCAGCAATCTCGGTAGGACAAACGAATGTGAAATCAGCTGGATAAAAACATATCACAGCCCATTTACCTTTATAATCATCACTTGAGACTTTTTTAAAGTGCCCCGTTTTGGCATCATATGCATCCATATCGAATTTCGGCATCTCCTGCCGTACCATGCTTGAACTCATCGTTTGAACCTCCTTTGGTTGTTGAATGTTAGTGTCATTTGTTTGAGACTGTGTTTTTTTTCGTGGTTTTAAACCTGTGTCACATCCCATTATGGATTATCCTTTCGGTTTAAGGTTGGCGTTTGTTCACTATAAACTGACGTTTTAATTTTTACTCTATAATAAACCCACCCCAGAGGCTTGTTAAACTATAATATAAACTCTGAATTCTAAAATTATAAGCACTATCTTCGTCCTATACATTGTTATTTACTTAAAAAACAATTTTCATATCTGTTTTTTAGTTCCTCAGGCATTTTCTTGTGCGATTTGGTGTAAATAGGTTCATACAGAAGATCATAATTTTTTATGTCGTAAAGGGGTGCATCATCGCTCATAATATGTTTTTTTCACTAAACTGGATTCGGTGTTATTCTTAACCATTTGTTAATAATTTTACTCATAATTTAAAGACAATCCAACGCCAACCTCTTTTAAATTCGCTACTTTTGCTAAAGCGATTTTTGAATCTAAATCAACACAATGACAAGCATGTATCTCTTTAGTTTTCAATTTCTTAAAATAATCAAGAGTGCCTGAGAGTTGTTTTTCCGAAGGTTGCATCAAATGAAAACCTCCAATGACATCATAAATTTTATCTTCCTTACAAACCTTTTTGGCGTATTCAATGATATTACAGATCCCCGAATGAGAACATCCTGTAATTATAAACAGGCCTTCTTTCCCTTTGTACGCTAACGCAGTATCATCAAGTAAATAATCAGGTTTCGTATCCTTATCAATATGAATATTTCCAACAGACGTTTTGTTCTCAAAATTATTTTTTCTTTCTATTTCGCCAAGAAAAACAAGTTTATCTGTAAGCCAAAAAGGATCTTTGTGTAATTCAATTTGAAAATGCCTGCACAATTTCGATTGAGAAATAGTACACCCTATTTCATTTAAACCATCTAATGACCGTGTTGCAAAAATCACTGGATGAGCAATAAGTTTGGGTTCATTGTGGGGGATAGATTCAATCTTTGCCTCAGTATATAACTTCAAAAGTGGATCAAGTCCCCAGGTATGATCCAAATGCGCATGTGAAAGGACGATAAAATCACTTTGTAACAAATTTAATTTTAGTTTTTGTGCATTAATAATAAAAGCGCTGGAGTAACCAACATCAAATAATATCTGCTTAGTTTCATCTTCGATTAGATAAGATACTCCCGGCTCACCTAGAAAATATCGGTCTATCAATGTGTTATTATCGATTAACACTGTCAGTTTCATATATTTTATCCTTAGATTTTTTAAAAAATTACTGAATTACTATGAACTGCATTTGATTTTACAAATGAAAATTGTAAAGGATTTACTTTCCAAATTTAACATCCGACAATTCGGCAGGTTGAAACCACTTAACAATGTATGTTCCCCGTTCCATCATTCCTTCTGTATCTTATCCCAATTCCTCAGCCACCATTTCTTGTCATACTTATTCCAATCCAGTTTTCAGCGCCCGTTCTGTAGCCTTAATAATTGATTTCGAACTATAAGTAGCCCCGGATACTCCATCAACTTCCAGGGATTGTTTCTGTAATATTTGCTGAACAACTGCTGATCCATCATATTCACGATTAAAACGATGTTCCAGAATAGCCAGTTTAACAATCTTACCATCATTAACGGTGACCCGCACCATCGCGTTAACCAATAACATATCATAATATCCAACATATGTTCCATTCTTAACAAGGTTAATGTCAACCTTTTCAAAAGAAGTTTTTTCAAAAACTTCCTGTGAAGTTTTGAGAGTATAATACTGGGAACAACCTATCACGAAAAAAAGACACAATATAGAAACTTTGAGCATGTTTGACCTCCAGGTAATGATTAAGATTAAGATTAAGATTAAGATTAAGATTAAGATTAAGATTTTGTTTGTTCGCTTTATTCTTAACTGTCGTTGTCATTGATAATTCTATTCCTTTTTTTCCCGAACATTTTCTTATAGCCATTTTTTTAAATTATTTTGAAACTTTTTTACTTTTTTATTTTCCAATAATTCTGATCACTTATCATCGAATAGATTCATCTGACTATTCTCAATCTGCAAATTAAAACAGTGAAATATTATTAAATACATATAGAAATTAGTTTTCGTTTGTATCAATAGCCCATTTGTATCTGATCTTTATCCTCGCATCTTTTGGATAATATGTGAGATGTGGATAATCATCAGGAATTGTTACCGTTTCCTGGTAAACAGCACCTATTCTTTCTATGTTTTTCATGGAAGCATAATTATCCAAATTGCAGGTTAGATAAACCAGATTCATTTCAAGTATCTTTAAGACTGGAAGTAACAGGATGCAGCTTCTGGCTGAATAGTGATTACCTCTGTAGGGTTCAAATACCGTGAACCCGATATTCCCTCGATATTTCTCAATATTTTCTGTATATCCTGTCTTGATGTTAATTCCACCCATTTCTTCATTCGTCATGATATTCTGCATTGAAAAATGGTAAGCAGATACACTCGTATCTGGCTCTGTTGCCGGTTTTATTTCCTTAAAATAAAGGCGCAAATCATCATCTTTTAACGAATGGTTTGAAATATCTTTTAACAATTTATAATTAATCATAAGCTGTTCTTACCAAATTTTTAATTTACAAGCTATCCAGTACTATTGTATCAGTTTTCTTTGCTTCCTCACTTTTTTTCTGCGCAAGACGCGCAGCTCTTGTGCCAGGCAAAGGCATTGTGACAATTTCGCATTTACATGTGTTGATCATGACACACGGCCTGCCTACCGTAGCTTTAGCGAAGGTGGGAGCTTACACTTCGCCCGGTTGCGAAATTACCCGGAGGAAATCCCCTCACGGTTACTTTCCCGTCCGTGAAAACAGATAAATCCATTAAATCCTGGTCGCTCCTTTCCCCCATCACGTCCGGAAACCTCAAAAAGCCGCAAAATCTCACCCGGGGACAGATACAACTAAGAAATTTTCGATTGAAAAAACGAGACCCTCGAATATACACGACTCTTATGTGAACTGATATAACTATTACAAGATACGTTAAACGGAATCGGAGATCAAGGTTAAGGATGACGGCCGGACACTGGGAAGCAAATGCGAGAGGGTGACGGGGAGAGAACAATATATTTGTCAAAATATGTTTTGACCCTTAGGGGTATTTTGCAAAATGCCCATTCGGATAGTATCCTGATCCTGAAATCATTCGGAATAAACATGATCCGGAACGAGAACCTGCCTATCTATGGAACAACCGCCCATGCCGCCCAAGGCATAAACACAACAACGTAATAAATATTTATATTGAAACCAGGTTATAATCAGATATCGTTATCGTAGTCGTTATCGATATTGAAAAAAGAATTGAGAAAAAATGATACCGACATAAGACTGGCAGTTCGCTTATTCACTCAGTCACTCAGTCACTCAGTCACTCAGTCACTCAGTCACTCAGTCACTCAGTCACCCAGTCACCCAGTCACCCACGGGACTCCACACTAAAAATTAGTTCAATAAACCAGTTTTATATGATATATTATAGAACTGATCACACGGCACTGATAATTCACAAAGAAAGAATCCTGCATGATCCATGGATCTTCATTATTCTGGGGACTTATTAACAATCTGGCGATCTTTATTATTCTTATTGCGGTATACAGCTACCTGCATGGTTTTTACTATTCCCGTAAACCCAGCCTGCGAGGTATCGCTATGGGTCTTGTATTCGGGATTACCGTCATCGTTTGCATGCAGGTAAAAATACCTGTCCACGAAGGTGTCGTTGTCGATCAGCGTAATGCTATCATTATTCTTGCAGGCGCATTTGGAGGGCCTCTTGCCGGATTGACATGTGCTATTATTGCAGCATCATTCCGAATCTACCTTGGGGGAATGGGGGTACTTGGCGGTTGCTTGGGAATTACACTTTCATTGATTGCAGGAATCATAGGTTTTTACAATCGAGATAAAATTGACACACCATTGAAAGCTGCCGTGGCAGCCTTAGCCGCCACGTTTTTTATTCTCCCGGGATTCCTTCCTATCGGTAGTTTTCAAACCGGATTTGCATTACTGCAGAAAATGATCATTCCTTATGGTTCAGCAATTTATACCGGAGTATTTATTACCGGATTACTTTTAAATTCTGAAGAAAATCGCCATAGAATAAAAAACGACCTTTTGTTATCGGAAAGAAGATACCGGGAGCTCTTTGAAAGCCTTATCGATGTCAGTTTGCGAACCGACACCACCAGTACAATTACAATTATTTCACCCTCCTGTGAAAAAGTGTTCGGCTACAAACCCGAAGAGCTGATCGGCCAAAAAATCTATAGTTTTTATAAGGATCCGACCGTAAAAGATAGCCTTATAGCCAAAATGACGGGATCGATTCGTATCGTAAACTTTGAGATAGAGGTCCAGAAAAAAGACGGATCCTCCATCTGGGTATCTATAAATGTACGAAAACACATTAACCAGGCTGGTGAATTTGCGGGGTTTGACGCAATATTACGTGATGTTTCAGAGGTCCGAAAAGCGCTTGAAGAAAAAAATCAGCTTCAGGAAAATTTGACACAGATACAGAAAATGGAGTCTATTGGAACACTTGCAGGTGGTATTGCGCACGATTTTAACAATAATCTTTCCGGTATAATCGGAGGTGCTGAGCTTCTGCGATACCATGATACCACACCTGAGGAGCGTCAAAAGCATGCAGATCTTATTCTTGCTGCAGCAGAAAAAGCCAGTGATCTGACAAGAAAACTTCTGACCTTTTCACGAAAAGGAACTGCAGTGGCAAAGCCGCTTGATCTGATACCCATCCTGAGCGACACCATCGAAATTCTTCATCGAACCATTGATAAAAAAGTATCTGTAACAGGAGATTACCGTATTAAATCCGCATGGATTGAAGGTGATGGGGCCCTTCTGCAGAATGTATTTCTTAACCTGGGAATAAACGCCGGACATGCAATGCCCGATGGCGGCCAGCTCATTTTTTCAATTGATACCGTCGAATTAAACAGCACCTACAGCTCATTATCCGCATTTAAAATTATCCCCGGTACTTACATCGAAATAACAGCTCGTGATACAGGTCACGGTATTGCACCGGAAATTATCTCCAGAATTTTCGAACCTTTTTTCACTACCAAAGAGCTGGGGAAAGGGACTGGACTGGGACTTTCAGCTGTCTATGGTACCATTCGGGATCATCATGGTGCAATTACAGTTTATTCTGAAGTTGGTAAGGGAACCGTTTTTAACGTATACCTTCCAATGTCAAGTAAATACGAGACACATCAGCATCTGGAAACGCCGTTACCTCAAGGCAGCGGAACGATACTTCTTATTGATGATGAAGAGATGGTACAGACCGTTACCTCTACCCTCCTTTCCAAACTTGGTTACACAGTTCTTATCGCTGAAAATGGAATACGCGGTATTGAAATGTTCCTGGAACATCATAAAGAGATCCGGCTGGTGATCCTGGATATCATCATGCCGATAAAGGGTGGAAGGGAAACATTTAAAAAATTACAAGAACTTTCCCCATCGCTTCCGGTGATAATTTCCTCCGGATTTTCGACCAGTGAAGATCTCGAAGCATTACACCAGATGGGAGTATCCTGTTTCCTTCGTAAACCGTTTCACAGAGTCGAACTTGCTGAGATGATATCAAAACTTCTCTCGTCATAAGCAATCTATCCTGCAAACCTCAGTTTGTTTTAAACTTATTCACCATGTCCTGAAGATTTTCGGCGACCTGTTTTAATTCCTCAGATGCAACACCAACACTCGAACTTGCTGATTTCAGATCCGCTGCGGAGCTGGAGATCTCATTGATGCTGTCTGCAGTGTTCTGCGCTGCAAAAGCAGTTTCATCAACGCCCTTTCCTGCTTCACGTGCGCCATCTGTCGCACGTGCAATATTTGAAGCGACATCTTTGGTAACTGCAGCCTGCTCTTCGATAGCAGTGGCTATCATGGAAATTATCTCGTCGACATTCTTTACAATACCATCAATTTTCTGAACTTCATCAACGGTCGTGCCGGTCAGATTCTGAATAGAAACGATTTTTGTGCGGATGTCACCGGTTGCCTCAGCAGTCTGCTCAGCAAGTGTTTTTATCTCATTGGCGACAACGGCGAATCCCTTTCCGGCCACTCCGGCTCTTGCAGCTTCTATTGTTGCATTCAATGCAAGAAGATTAGTCTGAGCTGAAATATTGGCAATCGTTTCTGTCACGGTACCGATCTCCCTGACAGCATCACCCAGTACTCTGATCTGTTCAGCAACATCCCTTGCCTGCGTTGCAGCATCTTTACTTGTAGTCATTGCTTTCTGAGCATTCTCCGCAACATCTGCTATAGTGGTACTCATCTGCTCTGTTGCCGCTGCAACAGATTCCAGACTTTCATTTGTCCGTTTCATATAATGTGAAGTATTATTCATACGCTCAGTTGTCTGTTCTGCAGAAGAAGCAACTGAGTTTAGATCTGCTGTACTACGGGCACTCTCCGAAACCTGTATCGCTGCCTGATTCAAAGATTGAACGGATGATGATACCATCGCTGCTGACGATTTGACCTTTTTGACAATGGCATCTATTTTATCAACGAACATATTAAATGAAGCAGCCATTTCAGTAATTTCATCTCCCCCTTTTACATCAAGCCGCCGTGTCAGATCCCCTTCTCCCATCGAAATTTCTGTCAGCAATTTATTGAGATTGCCCAATCTCATCCTTGTTGTACCTGCAATATTCCAGATCAGTACTGCGACAGCAATTATTATGAGAATCAGAAATGAAGTCAAAGCTGTAAAACTTCTAACTATGACAGATTTCTCGTTAGAAGCCCGCTGTTCCATGAGAGTAACCTCTTTTTCGATAATTTCTCCGATACCATCGATTTTTTCTGTCATCATCTTGAAAAAAGTGTCGCCGGATACTCCGAAATTTCCAGTTACAGCCTTAATTATCAATGCCTGTACCATCTCTTCTATTTGTTTCCATTGTTGTGATTGTCTCATACTGTCAAGTTTGGCAATCGAGTTTTTTGACATTGCAAGGGCAGGTGAAAACAGGTTGGCATCGACACCAGCCTTTAATCCCAGCACGTATGAAAAATCCTCATCTGACAATTCCTTATCAATAGATAACAGTGAAGAAATGTTTGCACGAAGTAATCCGGCATTCTCCCGCGCTTCTTCAAGCAGGCATAAACTTGTCAGTACTTTTCCGAACCCCCCAGTAGTCTTTGTCCGGGCAATATCCGATTGAAGTTGCATTACACTTCTGATAATCATTGTGTAATCGGACACCTGCTGTTTCCGCAATGTAATTTCCTGCCTGGAATAAAGAGGACGCATATCCCCCAAATCTCTTGCTATTGTCAAGTACCTTTCTTTTGCAGTTTTATCGATTGCCGAACGATCAAGCGTAGCTTGAAACCTGACGATATCATCGTCTGTTTCTGACTGGAGTTTTTTTATATCATCAAACCCGCTGCCTCCGGCAAGAAACAGTGAGGTACGTCCACGTTCCCGCTGCAGATCACGTATCAGGACCGATGATGCCTTAGCCAGTTTGATGTTCAATAACATTTCATTCATTATTTTGTATTCACCATATTTTACCGAAAACTCCCGGATACCCACAATAGTGAAAGCAGCGAGCGGAATTAAACCAACCAACACCATCTTATGACCAAGCCGTAATTTCATTTTTTCCCCTTTTTTCAGGTTACACATCAATTCCAAGAATCACAATATCGTCATCAGGAGCAACATTCTGAAAGACCTGTGAAGGTATATGTGCTACAAAGTCATTAAGGTTCTTATCTTTCGATTTTTCGCACATTCCGATAAGTGCAGCGATTCCGTTTTCGCGTGCTGCCGGAGATTTATTCCCGGTCTCAATGATACCATCGCTATACAAAAGAAATCGGTCACCAGGTTGAACACCCAATTCCAGCTCTTCGAATACGACATTTTCAAATGCGCCAATAATATCGCCCGAAACAGCAATTGAACGAACAGGGCCGTTTTTTGGAATAAAAAGAACAGGCGGCTGACCGGCATTGATAATTACTGCCGTATTGCCGATTCTGTTTATCCGCAGCCATGATATACTGACATACTGGCCGGATTGGAGTACAGCCGGAATTACTTTATTTATAATAGATAACACATCTCCGGGAGAATTAATCGTCGTACAATTCTGCTTGAAGAGGGTTTTAAGTGCAGATGTGACAAGCGCAATACCGATATTGTGTCCTGAAACATCCGCAACAATGTAATCATAAATGCGTTCATTGACCCGAATAATATCATAAAAATCTCCTCCAGCACCAGCTAACTGACGCATATGTACCGCAAATCTTGCGTTTGGAAACTCTGACGAGTCCGGAGGCATGAACGCCAGTTGTGCCTCCGAGAGCTCCTGTATCCTTGCAGTCTGTACTTCAATTGCTATTCGCAATGCCTGAACTAACCAGATATGTGTCCTTACCCTTGCAAGAACTTCATGCGGTTCATAAGGTTTGGTTATATAATCCAGACCTCCCGCTTCGAAACACTCCAGCTTTGTTTTTACATCAACATTGGCAGATAAAAACAATACCGGTATTTCGGAGGTGTTGCTAAATAGCTTTAGTTTTCTGCAGATATCCGGCCCCCAGCTTGTACCAAGGTCAACATCAAGCAATATTACATCAGGGCGTTGATTATTTGCCGCCTCAATCCCCTCTTCCCCGCTTATGCACCCGAAAGTCTCGTAACCATGGTGCTGAAGCCATCCTTCGAGCATCATAACCGATGTAATATCATCATCAATTATCAAGACTTTGTACGTTTCAGATTTTTTCTGCAGGGCGGTATCCATAACAGCCGCTAACCTTCTTATAAGAATTTGTAACTCACATCAGAGATTTTACCATATTTAATTATTTATGAACACCCTCTGCTTATAACAAATGAATCTGCGATGCCGGATCATTTTTTAATTCTTCAATGGTGATTTTGAACAGTTCAAACTGGTGCTCAATTTTCATTACCAAATCAACCAGGCGTTTTTTGTCATCAGCAGCACCGGCATTTTCAACTGCAATGGCAACCTCCCTGATTGCATCAGCGCCCAGATTGGCAGCTGCCCCTTTTATTGAGTGTGCAATACGTTTGCAGGTCTCTGTATCCCCCGCTTCAGCAAGTGATTTTATGGTCACAATTTTCCGTGGCATATCATGGAGAAACGCCAGGAGTACTTTTGCTGCCAGCTCCCTGTTATTCATAAGTCGCTTGAGAAAATCCTTTTCATCAAATATAATGGCCTCTTTAACAACTGTATCAGAAGAAACATCCGTAGTTCCTTTAGCGCCTCCAGTCCATTTCAGTAAAACATTTTTCAGTTGTTCAGCCATGAGAGGCTTCGTGAGATAATCATCCATACCGGCATTGAGACATCTGCTTCTATCATCCGCTCCGGCGTGTGCTGTCATGGCAATAACCGGAACCTGATGGTTTTTACCTGATGAAGTTTTATCGCGAATACGTTTTGTTGCTTCATATCCATCAAGTACCGGCATCTGCACATCCATCAGAACTGCATCAAAATGCTCTTCTTCTAGAGCCTTTATTGCTTCTGCACCATTGACAACAGCTTTCACTTCAAGACCGAACATTTTCATAATACCACAGGCAACCTGTCTGTTAACATCATTATCTTCAGCAAGGAGAATTCGTATACCTGCAAGAGTATTCTTTTCATTACCGGTTTTGCTCCCGGCTGTCAGCTCTTCAGAGACACCGCTCTTTCCTGTAAATATTTTTATCAGTACAGAAACTAAATCATTCCTTCGCACAGGCTTTGAAATACATTCTGTAATACCTGACTTTTTAAAACGCCCCACATCAGTAAAATCTTTCATCGCAATCATAAGCACCAGTGGAATGTGCTTAAGTGGAGGATTCTCTTTTATCTCTTTTCCCAGCGTCAGACCATCTCTATCGGGTAAGGTCATATCAATTACTACCAGATCATATGAAGAGTTCCCGGACACAGCCTTACGCACCATCATTAAACCATTTTCTGCATCAGCCGCACAATCCGTGCTGAATCCGCATCCCCTTAAAAGGTTACACAGTGATCTTCGACTCGAGCCGTTGTCGTCTATAACAAGTAATCTTTTACCCTGGGCTATATCCTGAATTTCGCATTTTTTCCCCGCCCTTGTCGTTGTTTTTACTGGTAAAGTAAACCAGAATTCAGTACCATTATGACCAGATCCAACGCATTCAGTTACTGGTGAAATAATACCAATTGTCCCCCCCATTTTTTCAACAAGGCTTTTAGATATGGTCAATCCAAGACCGGTACCGCCGAATTTCCGCGTAGTTGACGCATCGGCCTGTACAAATTTTTCAAAAATCGTTGATTGCTTATGTTCGGGTATACCGACACCACTATCCCTTACTGAAAAACGGATATACGGTTGCCCGTAATCATTTATAAGATGCGCAACTATGACAATTTCACCTGTTTCAGTAAACTTGACAGCATTACCTGCAATATTCAATAGAATCTGACGTAGCCGGGCCGGGTCTCCAGTTACTTTTGATGGACAGCGATGATCAATATCAATGACAAGTTCGATATGTTTCTCCTCAGCCCGAAGCGCGATCATCATTGCAACCTGTTCGACAAGATCAATCAGATCGAATTCGATGATCTCCAGTTCGAGTCTTCCGGCTTCGATCTTTGAGAAGTCAAGTATATCATTAACCAGTGCAAGCAGTGATTCCCCGCTCATTTTTATCGCTGCTGCAAACTGCTGTTGTTCTTCACTGACCGGGGTATTCAGAAGCAGTCCTGACATACCAATGATACCATTTAACGGTGTCCTGATCTCATGACTCATATTCGCAAGAAAATCACTTTTTGCCTGACTGGCAGCATTTGCAGCAACGGTAAGCTTACCGGAACGCAATCTCTCGTTTGAAAGCTGTTCTATAGTGTTAAGAAGATCCTCTTCTATTCCTTTACGATCCGAAATTTCTGTTCTGACACCGTAAAGGACCTGAGGATTGCCGTCGTTATCCCTTTTTATTATTTTTCCCCGATCATGAACCCAGATCAGACTCCCATTGCTGTGCCTAATACGAAATTCAGAATCATAGGCTAAAGATTTTCTATCAATGTGGGCTTGTAATTGATGTTTCACACTCTTCAAATCATCATTAAATACCAATGCATGCCAGTTTTTCCTGAGCAGTGGAGAGATCTCTTCGACAGTATACCCTGCAATCCTTCCGTACTCCTCATTAACAGTAAATTCCTGTGTTTGAATATTCCACTCCCAAATACCAATATTGGCGCCTTCCACAACGTTATTGAGACGATCCCGCTCCTCGCTAAGGGTTTTTTCCAGAGCAATACGCTGTGTTACATCGATTATAACCGAGAGCAGAAACTCTTCACCATGATCTTCAATGACTTCAATGCTGATAACGCCATACAGAGTAGTTCCATCTTTGCAGCGCATTTCAATGAGATAATCGCACACTGCACCATTAGCACGAATCTGCTCATCGATATAATGACACTGTTCAGGATATGCCAGCAAAGGCGAATCAATGGCTTTTTTTCCTATCAATTCTTCACGGGTAAATCCAAGGGTCGCGACAAACCGGTCATTTACCTGCGTGAGAACCTTGTCCGGAAGTGAACAAATTGCCATCAATGCAGGATTCCCGTTGAACAGGCGCTCAAATCGATACTGATTTTTTTTAGTATCTCTTATATCTACAAACGTTTCGAGCACACACTCTTCTTTTTTGTAAATAAAAGGTTTGACCGTTTTGAGAACGGGAATCGTTGAACCATCAACTGCCCGAAAAAGTATTTCCCGTTTA
This sequence comes from Chitinispirillaceae bacterium, assembly GCA_016929595.1. GTDB lineage: Bacteria > Fibrobacterota > Chitinivibrionia > Chitinivibrionales > Chitinispirillaceae > JAFGIN01. The sequence goes on along the minus strand of JAFGIN010000143.1, from coordinate 24,815 downwards.
TCCAGTTGCACATCAACGGTATCAAATGGACACACATGACATTCATCATATTTAAAAAGAGCATTACAATGCCTGTTGATCAGTTCTTCCCGGGTTGTATGTGCCAGTTGTGCTGCCTTGAAATTAACAAAAAGAGTGATATGACTTTTTCTATTAACAATTAATACTCCGGCTTCAACAGTATTTAAAATATCGCTGAGGTTATTTGCATTTTCCTGATCATTCCGGAGTAATTCGTAGATATCGCCCTGAAGCACATCGATTGATTGCTGTAAAATTGAAAGCGGGTTATCCGGAGATAGTGTCAGATGATCTGTTTTCGTGAGCTTTTCATCCCATAGCAGCTTTCCGAAAACCGCATTAAATTCAGTCAGATGCGCTCGTGTCAGTATAATAATTTCACTGATTTTATCATCCTCAATTGCCTTTTTTTCATCGGTAAGTTCAATCTTACTTAATGCTTCATCAAGCGAACTGACAAATCGGAATCTTTGATTGACAATGTGAGCAAAAAGCTGAAGCTGGACCTGAAGAAGCCTGTCAGCTCCACAAATCCATGTTATCCACGGTTTACAATGATGCTCTTTATTGAGTTTGTTTAAAAGAGAAGAATACTTCTTTCGAACCTTTATCGCAGAATCAGTAATCCCGGAATAATCAGCAACGCGGATATATTCGGTATCTTCAAAACCTCCATTACTGTATACCGCTTCCAGAAAAGGTGCCACTCCTTCAACATCAAAATCAGTAATACATCCTTTCATTTCGGACAATAGTATTCTTCCTGGAATTATTCCAATACGATATATAAATCCGGTTGCCCCGTTACGGTACACCCAGGCATCATCAAACTGGAAGTCCTGTATAGTTACTAACTGTTTTTTCTCCATAATTGTATTCTATTGCAGGATGGAACAAAAACAGATTCCGAAATTATTCAAGTTCGTGTGGCACTGTCACCTGTCTTCCATCGTTTCAACGAAGGTGAACCTCTGACAGTAAATTAGCGATAAAAATATCGGAAACGTACTTTTGTTAATTACTAAAGCTTGCATTTCCGGAGCGAAAAGATCAATCTCTTTTTGACTTTCAGTATCGCTGATCAGGGTGGCTGACACTATTATGTCGTAGTCATAAGTCATTTGGAAGTGAATTATTGCCTGGTTTTTTAAATACAAAAATTTATTGCTACAACTTCAGGTATTCATAATTCAGGGTATACACTGAGCTCGGGATGAATTCTGTATTCTGACCCCTATGTATTAAAAAAACTCTTTTGTACCTGTTCGGACGATTCATTGATGATGAGGTGCACAATAACCTTGAGCGACACTGATTTCTAAGATACGCGCAGTACATCCTGATTTATCGTGATGTACTATCAATTTAAAGCCGGCGACGCGCTAAGTATGCCAAGCAGATCGCGAAAAGCATTCGCCCGATTCAAGTTATACTGTAATTGTTGTTTGATGGATGAATACATTATTGTAAAAAACGAGCAATTATGCAAATCATATTTCACTGAAGAAGCATCATTTACCTGACAATATAAAAACTTCTCTATCAGACGACATCTCTGTCATCAAAGTGCGAGGACACACAATGAAGTGAGAAGTGTGAAGTGAGAAGGGAGAAGTGTGAAATTGGAACAATCCTTCCTCCTTCCTCCTTCCTCCTTCCTCCTTCACCCTTCCTCCTTCACCCTTCCTCCTTCACCCTTCACCCTTCACTACAATCCCTTCATCACCTCGGATGATATTTTGTTACTGTCGGAAGTGAGCACTTCAAAAACGGTAAGCAGGCTGCGATCCGGGTAGAGTTTCCACATCGAAAGAATCGACCACATCTCCTCATCAGATAACTCTTTACTAAATTGTATACGGCAGATCGAATAATAGGGATCAGAATAAATTTTTCCAAAGATGCGCTGCTTTCCAAGCGTAATATCTGCATCTGCTGCTGATGGCACCTTCGAATGGTTATTATTAATAGAAAACATTATTCCAGAACGTGATATATTGACAACATGTACTTCAGCAGTTTTACTTCCAATAAGGATCTCTTTTTTATCGTTAACTGGATACCTCAGAGTGCTGCGGGTATCTGTAGCATACCCGACAAATTTTTTATAGTGCCAGTTAACCAGCATATCGGTGAAATTCTGAAGCATCACTTTACATACATTAGAACGGGAATCCTCAACTGCCGGTAACCCGATGGAGTAGTGAATCTGAAATTGAAACTTCAGACTATTATTTATATTTTTTACAATTTTCCAGCTTCCACTGAAATGTTCAAAATCGCCAATAAGCTGCGTGAAATTGGAGACATAGTTCCTATTTTCATGCCTATCCTTCTGATACCATGAAAACGGGATTCCATCGAGCATCAGATGCCATTCGGAACGAGTTTTGCTGATTTTCTTGATTTTTACAATTTCTGGTAGTGATGAATCAACTTTATCATAAGCTGTTATCTGACTCCAGATATCAGATGCACGAACGTTATTTAAAAGAGGAGATGTTGAAGATACTGTCTCGATTGCCATTACAACTCCACTGGCTTTGGAAAGCAGAATTGGAACTAACGTTTCTGTAACTGAATTTTTTGACAATTCAGAAGCAGAAAAACAGTGAAAAATTTGACAAACACGAATTTAATGCTTGCAGTATAAATTATCTAAGTGTTAAGTAATATACAACAATTCAGGAGCAAAACAAAACGATTTTGTATATTTTTTTTTACCTTGCGTAACACTCTGTATCTTCGTGTGATGAGCAATCTACTGTAAATTTGAACACCGTTTCGGGAACTGATGAATCTCCTTCAACCCATATTTTTCCATTCATCGCATTCACAGCCATCTTACTGAAGGTCAGCCCAAGGCCGAAATTTTGCCCTTTTATACTGTTCATTGACTTTTGTACCCCCGAAAATTTATCGAATACAACCTCCCGCATATCCTCCGGGATAAACGAACCTGTGTTTTTGACAGAAATTTCGAGCTGATCATCATGACAGTCAAATGAAATATTTACAATTGAATCCGGTATCGAAAACCGTATAGCATTCCCGGTAATATTTGACACAACTCTGAAAAAAAGATCTTTATCTATATATGCCTTGTCCGGAACAGAATCGGAAAACGAAATATGTATCAGCGAAAACATTTTCAATTCATTGAGAACTGTTGATTTAAAATCAACCTGAGATTTTCTTGCAACAATAGTACCCTTTTCAAAACTTGTCACACCAAGCATATTGCTGACCATTGAAAAAATCTGCTTCACCCCATTCTCTGCAGTTTCAAAGAGCCGCTTTTGAATAGTATTTTGTTCCGTATACATCTCCCTGAGAATTTCAAGCGCACCGGATATGCACTGAAGCGGATTTTTCAGATCATGCACCACCATATCAAAATAAAGATCCTTGATCTGTATCAACTTCTTGCGCTCTATGGCAGCATCAGCAATTTTAAGAAACTGAAGCTCGTTGAATGGCTTTGTCAGAAAATCGAATGCCCCCTTTTTCATACTTTCGATTCCGATAGAAAGACTGTCATGTGATGTAAACATTACAACCTGAACATATTTATACCTGCTTTTTATTAAAGGAAGCAGCTGTAATCCATCCAGACCGGGACCAAGATTTACATCGAGAAGAATTATATCAACATCGGGATTTTTATCCAGGTACGCCAGACAATCCTTTTCACCATGAGCAAAATCAGTTTTAAAACCATCCAGTTCCAGAAGGCCACTGATACCTGTGCATATTGATATCTCATCATCAACTATCAGAATATGGCCTTTTACTGCAGATTCCACTATTAATCCTTTTTTTATTTTCTGAATATTCTACTAATTACAGTAGATAACGGCAAGTTATATTTTCACTTTTTTCGCAGAACTTGATTTTTCCAGGTAAGATGTGACAAAATAGCGAGGGGATGATAGGTTTTTTAATACTTATTCAGAAAAGTCCTTCCTGAACCTCGTATTACAACTCAATATACTATTGAACGCATTGAAAAACCAGAGATGCCTGTTAATAATATTGAAATAAAGCCCAGATCTGGAATAATCCTGCTTCCAACATGAATTTTTTACGCACACTACAATAATCAAAAGGCCTGCAGCCCATATTCGTACTAACCTGCAAACCACACTGAATTGAATATCACAGGACGACAGTGCTGTTCTAAACAACTGACATTTCCAGAAAACATTTAATGTCAGAAACTCTAAAATTGGAAAGAAGCACCGACATTCCCAACAATTATCCTGTCATGGAATCTGGTTCGTAAGAACCCGATTGCTTTATCTCCAGTACAATGACAAGGATATATTTTACCAGACACAGCACGATTCAGGTATTCGCAACTTTTTTCCAACCTTTCCAATGATGCATTAAGAAGATGCAAGCCCCCTAAAACTGTCAATATATTCTTGTCACCTGTAATAGTCTGAATATATTCAAGTGTATTAACTATTCCGGAATGGCAACAACCTGTTACAACAACAATTCCCTTCGTCGTTTTAAACCATAAAGCAAGATCATCACTGATCGGATCTGGTCTCTGGGCTTCGGGATCCAGAAAAAATGAACCACCGGTATCTTCAAAATCGGATAAACGTGGAATCGGCCCAGTTATACCAATATCGTCGGAAAGGTAGAATGGCTCATTAATCCAATGTATCCTGTCGATCATTTTATGAAGCTCATTTGAAGCATTCTCGTTAATACCAATCGGTTTCATTTTTCCATCTGTCTGTCGGCTATATCGGGGTATAAAAATACCAGGATGACAGTAAACGGAAATTTCAGGATTCAAACCTCGAACTGCAGCTACACCCCCGGTATGATCATAGTGCCCGTGCGAAAGTATCATAGTACCTGCAGTACGCAGATCTATACCCAAAACTTCAGCATTACCAATGAGGATGTCGCTTTTGCCGGTGTCAAATACAATACGCCGTTCATCGGCTTCAATCCAGAATGACAACCCATGTTCACTGTGCAACATTTCATTGCCTGACTTATTGTCAACGAGAATCTTGATACTTAGATTGCGTATCATGCGAGCCTGTCCTTGCCTCTGTATACTTCTTCGCAGTTTATTATTGCAACCCCTTTCCTCGGATGCTTCGGATCAGCCCATGAGAGGATTTCCTCATAAAGAGGACCTTGGGTATGGTATTCTACACTGCCCTTTATCTGGTATGATTTATGCCCACTTGCAATAAATAAAGCGCTTGCTTTGCAATTGCCTTCATCGATGTTCAATTTTGTTTTGTCGAAATAATTGTCAACAACTGCAATTCTTCCATCATCTATTATTTTTACAATTGAAGCATATATGGCGTTCGGGATACCATTTTTGCTCACCGTTATCAATACCAGCGGTCCTTCACGTTCCTGCCACGCATTCATCACTTCGTCGGGTAATTTTTTAGTCATGGTAAACTCCTTTATATTGTTACTTGGTCGATCATTTCCGGTTTTCTGTCCTACTGTCATTTTCTATTTTGATCCATCCATCCGCAGGTAATGTATGAAAGCAGACAGGTTTGCTATTTATCCATTTGCCATCATTATCTATTGTCCATTGAGTATAACGATTCAAGGGATCAGCCCCTTTATCGATTCTAAATCCCGTAGGATGATAGCCTAGATCAATTTCATTTGCTTCATATTTTTCGGATTCTATATCGTTTGTCATTTTACATTCTTTCTAAGAGGTTTGCATTTGATTTTGGTTATTTCAGAAATTCTAAAAACCGGTTAAGCAGACCTTTTTTTGTAACTTCTTTCCACATCGAGATACCTGATCACCATTTTAATCAATGAAGTCCCTGTTCCAGATCATCAACGATAGTCTCAACAGGCTCAATACCAACAGAAAATCGAACAGTATTTTCTTTCACACCAAATGAAGTCCGTCGTTCCGGAGGCATATATAACATCGTCGTCAGATACGGTACACATATCAGAGACTCCGTAGCGCCAAGACTTACTGCATGATGAATCACTTTCAGGTTGCCAATAAATTTTCTGGCATCATCAATACTCTTCCCGACATCAAAAGCCATCATTCCTCCATAACCTTTCACCATCTGAGATGATGCAATTTTGTTTCCCTTATCCGAGGCTAAACCAGGATAGCGGACATTTGTAATTGCCGGATGTTGTGAAAGGTAAGTGGCAATAATGTGTGCATTTTCCGACATACGTTCTGCACGAAGCGAAAAAGTTTTCAATCCCCGCTCCAGGAGCGAAGCAGAATACGCATCAAGAGTCGTCCCGAATGCCTGTCTGCTGAACCACAATTTGTCATAATCTTCTTTACTGCCTGCGATGGCACCAGCCATAAGATCATTATGTCCACCAAGTGCTTTTGTTGCACTATGGACAACCAGATCTGCTCCAAGGTCAAGAGGATTCTGATGATATGGAGTTGCAAATGTATTATCAACGACCAGCTTTATACCGTATTTTCTTGAAAGTATGCTCAATGCCCTGATATCAATGACTTTGCAGAGAGGATTACTCGGCGTTTCGCAGAAGATCATCCTCGTTTCGGGAGTAATGTATTGTTCGATTGTTTGGGATTCATCGGCATTGATCCAGGTAATTTTGACCCCGAACCGCTCAAGAGCAAGCGAAACCTTATAATGCGCTCCGTAAATATCATGAAACAAAATAAGATGATCGCCAGCTTTGAGATATGTGAGATATACAAGCGTACAGGCGGCCATTCCGGAAGTGCATACAATGCAATCTTCTGCCTTTTCCATTATTGCGATTTTCTTCTCAACCTCTCTTACCGTAGGATTATCATCCCGATGATAAGTGTATCCATCAACTTCTCCGTTTGTTATTCTGCGAAGAACATCAAAAGATGCATAACGATAATTAACCGCATTGACTATCGGGGTAACCATTGGCTTATTGCCATAAGGCGTCAAGGGATCTGGCATTCGTGCACACTCCTTTCAATAGTGCATTTTCGCATCAAAAATCTGCGTGCTGAATCTATTGCTTGAATAACATTTACCGTTTGTGGCAGCGCCGCAGATAATTTATCAAGATAACACCGCTGTTTGAATATTTGATATGTCCTTGGGAAATTCAGATCGAAAATCCAACCAACCTGCAGAAGCTTGAAATCGTTGATTGTTTTTATGTCCTGAACTTTTGCCAATGTGCAGTTCAGAATACTGTTCACGATCTCATCCGATATTTCAGGCGTATCGGGAAGGCCTATATTGATTGCTTCATTGCGACTGAAACCTGCATAATGTTCGGTTACCACACGAAGGATATCTATCTTATCAGCATCCCGAAGCAATTTCAGAAGGAGAAGAAATTTCTGATCATCACCCTGGGGCAAAGAAGCACGATTATGGTGAGCCACCACATTTCTGACAAGTTCCTGTTCGTATAGCGGAAGCCTGCTGATCACGCCTGTGGAGGCTATTACTTCCAGTCCCAGTTTTGCATGATCTTCGGATTTCTGGTCTGAATAAGTGTGGTACCTGAGGTACTGCTCGAATCGACCTATATCATGGAATATAGCGACAATCTCTGCCAGATAGCAATGTTCTGCATCAAGATTCAACGAGTTTGCCAAACCAAGAATCTCAAGAGCAACATTTTTTGTGTGCGTTACTTTCAAACAAATTGCAGAATCGATCCGTTCGTTTCCGGTACAGAATTGCTTAACATACATTTCGAACCAGTTTTTGAAATAAAGTAAATCAGTTTCCTGTATCATAGTTTCCCGCAATCTCCTTCATGTTTCAAGGGACATACATTATTGCATGTTCGTAATTGAAAACCATTCATCTTAGACGGCTGCACTCCTGATCGAAATCAAATCGCGATTGAACATTTTTCAATGGCTCACACTTTTAATGAGAATGATTGTAGCTATACCGGCAAGCATCAGAGTAAGCTGAAGCATACTTGAGACTAAATCGGATTTCTTGTTTAATCCCGGCAGTATATCTGCCAATGCGATATAAACAAAGCTTGCTGCAGAAAAGGAAAGCACATACGGTATGAAGCCCTGAAAGGATTTCAGTGCGAAATAACCGGCAACGGCACCAAGAAGAGCCGTTGCGCTTGATATTAAATTGTAAATAAATGCTTTTCGCCGGGTATACCCATAATCTATCAGCAGCGCAAAATCACCTATTTCCTGGGGCACTTCATGTGCAATTACCGCTATTGCAACCGCTATTCCTGCCGGAATTGAAACGATGAATGTATTGGCAATTACAATCCCATCAATGAAATTATGAAGCGCATCTCCAAAAAGAATAAGTGGGCCTGCTGCATTATGTACTTCGCAATCTGGCTTGTGACAATGTCGCCATAAAACGAATTTCTCAAGAACAAAAAACAAAACAATACCCATAAGTAAAGAAAACATGATTTTGTCTGGAAATGCACCTCCCAAAGCAAGGGCTTTAGGGAGCATGCCAATAAAAGCAGCACCAAGAAGGGTTCCTGCGGCATAGCTGACAAGAATGGGAATGATCTTCTGCCTGATCCCGGATGATACAACCAGGAAAACTGATGCAAACGATACAGAGATTACACTGCCAAGAGCGGTGAACACCAAAATCAGAAAGAATATTTTCATCCGGGAACGTTTCCTGTCGAATTTGAAAAAGTCATATGGTGCTGTGTAAAACAGAATTGAATGTTTCTCTCGATGAACAGAAGAATTGTCCCGGTGATAACATAGATTGACGTTGAGCTCTCAGAGATTTCGTTGCTTATGCCTCTGGATCCATTTTCGAGAAGTTCATTATTTATAGGATATTTCAATCCTCTGGTTTGAACTTTTGCACCTTCCCCCCAGGAGAAGATAGAGACAATCGAACCTATAGAGCCTCTTAATTTGCACTCATGTGATGCACCAAGACCAAGCAGCAATCCATCTTTCGTTACGAGAGCGACTTTACCAGCGTACTTTGCAGTAAGAGCCAGATTACCCATAGTGTGATCGATCCTGCCACCAAGACCACCCAAAATTGTAACCTGAGAAAAACTACGCCTCAAAGCTTCATTGATCGCACATTCTGTATCTGTTGTATTTTTTCCCTGTGGTAATGATATTTTCTCAACTCCAGCAAGCGTCGATTCAGTAACAGAATCGATAGAGTCCATGTCGCCGATTATAAGATCCGGTTTGATACCTAGTTTGATACAGTGTCGGGCACCACCATCAGCAGCTATAACACAGTCACATGATACAGGGTCACCGGAATTGCAATTGAGAACAGGCTGGAAATCGAGTTCCCCGTTAGCAATAATAAAGGCATTCATAACTTTTTCCACTTTCTATCCATTCTGTGTCTTGATCAAATAATCCGCTAGTGCCTTGTGGAGCGTACTCACCGCCAGAATTGCGCAGTGTACATTACCTCCAGGTATTTCTCCCCAGGCATCGATCACATCAGCCGGTGACAACCGCAGAACATCTTTGAGAGATTTTCCTTTTGCAAGCCGAGCAGCGGTTGCACCACAGAACCGCGATGAATTGCAGCCGTCAGTGAAAAATTTTGAGTCGGAGATTAAACCATTCTCTATCACAAGATACATCTCCATCGAATCACCACAAATCCCATCGATAAACGCTGATCCGTCGGGATCATTCATTCGTCCCATGTTATCGGGTTCTATCAATTTGTTTGAATCTTTATTTTCAGCCATAAGCTCCCTACTCCCTGCTGAACCAAATTGTTTTACCACTATCCTGAAAACCGCAGCAGCTTGACACAAACAGTATGAAGCCAACTGCGCTTTCCAGGATTATTGTTTCTTTAGCCACTCATTAACTTTTACCCATATATTTTTAATATCTGCAGCCATTTTGGAATCTGGAAATTCCACAATACATTTTTCTGCCCGCTGCGCAATAGTTGCAGTCTTGCCGTATTGTACCATTCCTGCGAATGTTAAACCCTCCTGTAATGCGTAGGCCTTTATTTCTTCCGTCTTCTCAGGATTGATATCCCATTTATTGACACATACCATAGCCGGCACTCCCAGCCGTCTGGTAAGACCCGCAATTCTCCGAAAATCATGATTACCAGATACCGTTGGTTCTGTGACGATCAGAGCTAAACTTGTCGCAGTAAGCGATGCAATTACCGGACATCCGATTCCAGGAGAACCGTCTATCAGCACATAAGCAGCACCTTTATCCTTAGCAACCCGCTTCGCTTCATTACGTACCAGCGTCACCAGTCTTCCGGAATTCTCTGATGCAACACCAAGTTTGGCATGTACCATCGGCCCAAAACGGGTATCAGAAATAAACCACTCTCCGCAAACTTCTTCATTGAAGTCGATAGCCTGTGAAGGGCAAAACCGCACGCATACCCCACATCCTTCACACGCAACAGGATCTATTTCCGGAATCTTATCATCACTTTTTCTTTTTGCTATTGCCTCGAAACGACATAATTCAATACACCTTCCGCAGCCTGTACACAAATTACTTTTTATCAATGCCCTGTGCCCACTGCGAAATTCGGTTCTTTGCCTGATCGTCGGTTTTAAAATCAGATGCAGATCCGCAGCATCAACATCACAATCAGCGAATACAGCCTTTTCTGCCGCAAGCGATGCAAATGAAGCCGCAATGCTTGTTTTTCCTGTACCGCCTTTACCACTAATAATAACTATCTCTTTCATTCTTTAACTCGCTTTCGGATCGCATTCCAGAGTTCCTCGAAGTTTTTTCTTACATCCGGAACGTCCTTAAGGATCATTCCTCCTTTTGAATAGCATTCTGCAATTCTTCGGTCATCAGGAATTTTAGTCAAAATCTCTACCTGCTTCTTTTCGCAGAAGTTTTCCGCATCACGGTTATCCTCCTCTGCACGATTGACAACAACACCATGTGGAACGCCCAATTCTCTTACCATGTCAAGAGCAAGCCCGAGATCATTAAGCCCGAACGGAGTTGGCTCAGTAACAAGAACAACAAAATCCACATCCCGGATCGAAGCGATTACCGGACATGATGTTCCCGGAGGAGCATCGATAATGTTTACTCCATCGCTGTGAATCTGCCTCAAAACACCACGAATAAGAGGAGGACTCATTGCCTCACCAATATTGAGTCGTCCATGTACAAATCCGATTTTTCCAGAGTTCCCCGATTCAACGAATCCGATCTCGCGTGGCTGCTCCTGTATTGCATGTTGAGGACAGACTAATGTACATCCGCCGCAACCATGGCATAGCTCCGGAAACACCATAACAGTTTTTCCAAGTCTTACCAGAGCTTTATACTCGCAAAAACGTACACATTCTCCACAGATATCACATTTTGATTCATCAACTACAGGAACTGGAATTGATGAAACTATTTTTTCACTGAGAACAGGATTGAGAAACAGATGACCATTGGGCTCCTCGACATCACAATCGAGATAAACCACATTATCATTAACTTCACATAAGAAAAATGCAAGGTTAGTCGAAACGGTCGTCTTTCCTGTTCCACCCTTACCACTGGCGATTGCTATTTTCATTAAAAATTTTCCTTTCCGGCAATGCTTTTTTGATAACCGCGTTTCCCCTTTTTTGCAGCTTCTTCCCCATCTACAGCTTCCTGCCAGCCATTGCGGGCATCAGAATAACAGTCGAAGATGCTTGAATAAGGTTTGATATCCAGAACGGGTGTTTCATCTAAAATATCAACACCCTGTATATTGAGAACCGATCCATCGCGAGAGACAAGTCGAACTATCGAGATACCGACCGGGTTTGGTCGACCGGGAGCGCGTGTAGCAAAAACGCCATGCGTAACATCCTGCAAAAACGGTTTTACGAGCAATGGGCCGGATTTCGCCATATGCAGCCAGCAAAGCAATATAATATGTGAAAACCCTTCTATATCCTGAAGGCCTTCGGCATATTCTGAAAATATTTCAACACTGCCGGTACATTCTTCAGCATATACCGGCTGAATTGGCGTGTTCCCGGCTATTTTATGCTCGCTCCTTATTATGCCGATAGGCTTAACATTAAATAAATTCATTCTAAAATCTTCTTTTCATTTATAATCGGGACCGTTTTTTCATCCATTACGGTAAATTCTGCATCCCGTCTTATCTTACGGGCATCACTCCCGCTTTTCGAAGCAGATGGCACATGCACAATCCGCCGAAGTACTCCGGATGGGTTCAACAAATCTCGTATTACCGCAGTGCCAAGCGGCAACAGCATCCCAAGCAACCAGCCATTTTTTCTGCTGAATCCTGGTTGAAAAACGCTTCTATGACCAACCCCCGTATAACATCTACCGCTTCCACGTCCAGTCCTTGGTCCCAGACCCCAGGGTCCTGTTCCATCATGTAAAGGCATACTATTCTCCTTGATTATTATCAGCAATCTACAAACTCAGAGCTCCACAAGGACATTCAGATATGCATGCTCCACACTCAACACACATCTCACTTACGGAAGCTTTGCCATCCTTAATCTCTATTGCATCCACCGGGCATGCCGATTTGCAGGCAGCACAACCTGTACATTTTTCCTTGTCCACTTTTACAGCCATCTTTTCATCTCCTTAATTTTTGTGATTATCAACCTGATTCCAATTAGTTTTCTTATTCTTCGCACTTCGGACTTCCGCAATACGAATCCCTTCCGCAACAGGGTGTTTCTCTTCCACAAGGAGAACCACCATTATGCGTACTCGGATAATCGTTACTGTGGAAACCGGCACCCTTAAAAATCACTCCACCACCCGTACCAATAATCCGCTTAACCGGCCCATTACATGATGGGCACTCAGTCAAGGCGTTATCGGTCATGCTTTGAAATTTCTCGAATATCTTTCCACAAGAACTGCATTTATATTCGTACGTAGGCATATGGCAACTCCTCAAGAATTAATAATTGTAAATTCGTTTCACATTACAGCCCGAATAGACCTTATTCTTCATTCCTTACGTGATTTTCCGAATCGACCAGAACGATCCTTGGAACATGTCGTTCTGCCTCATCTTCGTCAATATTGCAATAAGCAATTATGATCACTATATCTCCAGGCATACCCAATCGAGCAGCAGCTCCATTCAACGCAATTTCACCAGAACCTGATTTCGCTGGAATTACATAGGTAATCAATCGGGTACCATTATTTACATTCACAACATGAACCTGCTCATTACAATAAATACCAGAAACCCTGAGCAATTCCTCGTCAATTGAAATACTGCCTTCATAGTCGAGATTCGCACCAGTAAGAGTCGCCCGATGAATTTTTGACTTAAGAATTGTTAATTGCATATATAAACACTCACTCTTGAAATAAACACTCCCTATCCACGACTCATAGTTTGTCCGCATTTGGGACATTTCTTCTGATTGCAGGGCTGCCCTTGCTGATGCGGTTCACGATAACCACATGCAGTGCATACACATTCCCCACCTAGTCCTGCTCCACCGCCACCCATTCTTCCCATTCCTTGTCCATTAGCCATTTTTCATCTCCATTCTGATTGATTGAGGATATTCAGTTACTCCGCCATCACCTTGTGATCTATTGTCTTTAACTACAAACGACCCCACAGGATACCCGGCATCCCGCGCGATAACCGGACATTTCACTTGAAAAAGAAAAAATATTCTCTTATTGGTAATGCCACTCAGCGTTTCAAAGTTTCCTTGTCCTTTAGCGATGATAAGATCTGCATTGTCAAATAGCTGTTTGAATTCCGATGAACAATCTTCAGGAATTGTCCCTGGAGCATCAGAACCGTTAGGTATGACCTTCACTATTTCAGTAAGTCCGACAGCCTGAGCATCTTCAAGCGTCGCATCATTGATAACCGGCTTGCCCCTGACAACACAGGTTATCTTCCTGTAAGGCATCTCTTCGATCAGAAAACGATCGAATACAATCTCTCCCGCATTATCACATAAAAAAAGTATGCTATTCGCCTCGAGTATGATTTCCCTGAAATTTTCAAGGGCACTTGAGTCAAGCGTAACTCCCATTGCTTTTTCAAAACAGGATTGTACCTCGTTTTCAGTCAGGTTATTATTCTTACCGAAATCAATTATATTGGCAGCAATTGCAAGCTTTACCTTTGCAGCCAAAGTATCCTGCTGCAAATCAACAGTCTTTTGCATAGTTGTCAATAATTCAGTAGCAAAAAGATTATAGCGCTGCTTTTGGGACGCATATGGATCCCTCGCTCCGACAGCTTTTGAAACCAGACGATGAATTTTTTGTGCAGTGACAGGAGGTGTCGCACTATAATCAATCTCGGCCAACTCACATAATACCGACCGCATTACACTCTTTATCTGATCATCATCTGCATCACAATTCTTCAAAGATCCCAGTGCCTGGTTGACAAAGCACGAAAGGCATTCAAAATAGGTTCTCATTACAATTCTGTCCCGCTGTATATTCTATTAAAATCCCGGCCCGATATAACTTTGAATAAGCCACGACTTGAGCCGGGAATACCAGGCATCACTTACTTCGTCTCTGTGTCGAGTTCAGAGATCCTGCTGTTAATTGACTGGAGAGCCTCGTCAAAGTATTTGGCTTGATTTTTGAGCAACGAAAGCTCATCAACCTGCTGACTGGAAACCGGTTGAGGAGCTACCTGAGCACCCTGGAATGCCCATCCACGTCCCCATCCACGTCCCCATCCCATACCCATACCAAAACCCCTGCCGCGTCCTCGTCCCAGTCCCATTCCCATTCCGCCTCTTCCCGGCATTGCGTTCATGAAACCCGGCACTCCAAACCCGCCGCAAATTCCTGCACCTCTGCCTGTCATCGGCCCCATTCCCATTGGCCCGGTTCTGTCTCCTCGTGGCATAAAAACCTCCCTTGAAAAATGTAACTCCAAGCACCTGTAAATGATGCTTCATTTAACCTTGAAAAATCTTCCGTCAGCTTTAACAACGCATACATCATTTTGAGTCATCCTGCAGCTTACCGAATACAAAACGCGGTAATTAACAGCGACGATTGATGTCTGAAGTTTTGTCACAGTACGAATCGCAACAGGCTTCCTGTACTTAACCGATAAGTTTGCTGTGTACCCAACTATACCATGCCCCATAAGACATTGCGCCATCGAAGAATCGATAATGGCCGCAATGATACCACCATGGACCATCGTATCATACCCTTGCTGGTAAGCATTGCAATTAAAACGTCCGTTAAAAGTTCCTGTATCATCAAACCAGAATTTCAATCCGGGAACAATTGACGGTTGCCTATTAAAAAGACACTGCGAATGATGTTGTTTTTTCAATTCGGCAAGTTTTTGTTCATATTTCAAAGCGCCATGCTGCCTGTCTTCAGAGTTACCAGCCCTGTTCAAAACAGCAACAGGCATATCAGGTTCTACAATCTCTGCAATCAATGGTCGCAAATATTGCCTCCCGTCACCAGTGCCCCCTTCAGCCAGCTCAATGCTACTGTCTGTGGATGATCTGATGGAGCACCAACTACAACCTGAATACCACATTGTTCAAATAGCTGTTGCGCCCGCATGCCCATTCCACCCGCAATGATTACACTGGCACCTTTTTCATGAAGCCATTTGGGCAACACACCCGGCTCATGCGCAGGGGGTACCACTTCTTCTTTACCTGTTATTGTTTTGGTTTTTTCGTCAACATCTATAAGCACAAATTTTTCGCAATGCCCGAAATGCATGCAGAGTTTGTTATCAGCAGTGGGTATGGCGATTTTCATATGACCTCCAATGGTTTGAGAATAGTTCTTAAATTTTTTTTCGTACTATTAGGTAGTATACCTTTTACCTGTTTTGCGCCCTCTACATCCCCTGCGGGGGGACTTGTAAAACAAAAATCCCACGTAGTACAGCTTAAAGTCCCCCTGCGGGGGATTTAGGGGGCGGACCTGAATAGTTACTGTTTTTCTATTATAACTTGTTTATTAATCCGCTTTTCACCAGTGTCCCTCAACATCGGCCGACCCGATCTTAATGAGTTTTCCCTGTTTAAATAAATCGATAGCGTTCCGGACAGTTCCACTAGTAGCTGTATAGACTTCTACGCCAGCCTTTGTAAGGGCCGTGAATGCCTTCGGGCCGCAATGTCCACTAATCAAAACATTGCAACCAGCATTGACAATGTTTGCCGCAGACTGAATCCCTGCCCCCTGGGCAGCCTCCAGATTCTGCTTATTGTCAATAGTTTCCCATGATTTTTTATCCTCATCATACACAAGGAAAAATTTTGCCCTACCAAACCGAGGGTCCACTACACCCTCTATGGATTCATTTTCTGCTGTCACAGCGATTCTCATGCAACGATCTCCTTTGTCAGTTTTCTTTTACAAATATATTTGTCAAAAAATTCGATTTCATCATATCAGAGAACAATACTTCACCTGGTACTGTGATTACAATTCCCGGGGTAGTATAATTGTGATAACCTTATCGCATTCCACACTGACCTCCATGACGACGAAACCGTCTCCTGCTACCGTACGATTTCTGGTTACAACCCGGTAACGAAAACAAATCTATTACGTTCAGGTTATTGTTATAAGCGTTAATAATGTCTTCAACAGATCCACTGACCCAGGAAAAGACTTTGATGTCGTTATCTCGCAACATTGTCACTGCGATATTCGATATAGCGCCACACATAACTACCTTTATACCCTTCCTTGAACAGAATTCAACTTTCTCAAATAAAGTCATGTCTCTGACATTAAAAGAGAAACGCTGCCCATCCCCCTGCACAATCAAAAGGCAACAAGATGCATCGAACATCGGAGATACAATTCCATTCCAGTCGGTGATTGCGATTGTTTCCATGCACTGTTCCCAAGCTATTTCCATGCCGATTTCAAAAAGCCCGATTCAACAGGAATACAGCCAATTTCCATCATTT
Organism: Chitinispirillaceae bacterium; assembly: GCA_016929595.1. Taxonomy (GTDB): domain Bacteria; phylum Fibrobacterota; class Chitinivibrionia; order Chitinivibrionales; family Chitinispirillaceae; genus JAFGIN01. The sequence continues at coordinate 7,883 of JAFGIN010000143.1, read as the reverse complement.
TCAAGGCATCTACACCTTTGCAACGATGCAATATCCGCAATAATTAATTGCATATTAGCAATGCGGCTGCACATATCATATTTTGAAACGATTAAGTCAGGCATGCACCTTGCGCATCACTTAATACACACTTAACCATTTTTACAAGGAGATTCCTATGGAAACCACTACAGTTAATCAGCAGACATCAATGCCCCGCATCGGCGACAATGCTCCGTCGTTCAAGGCAGTCACTACTCAGGGAGAGATCAACTTCCCCGAACAGTACAAAGGAAGCTGGGTAATACTCTTCAGCCATCCGGCGGATTTTACTCCGGTATGCACATCGGAATTCATGACCTTTGCATCACTTGATAAAAAATTTGCCGATGCGAACTGTAAACTTGTCGGTCTATCCGTTGATGGACTCTACAGCCACATTGCCTGGCTTCGGACTATCAAAGAAAAAATTGAGTATAAAGGCATGAAAAATGTTGAAGTAACATTCCCGCTTATCGAAGATATCACAATGGAGGTGGCAAAAAAGTATGGAATGATTCAGGGTGAAAGCAACACAAAAGCTGTTCGCGCAGTATTTGTGATCGACCCCAGCGGCGTTATTCGCACGATCATCTATTATCCTTTAAGTCTCGGACGTAATTTCGATGAATTGTACAGGGTAGTCATCGCATTGCAGGCCGCCGATGCATTCAAGATTGCAACTCCTGCAGATTGGCAACCAGGTGATGATGTGATCGTTCCAACAGCCGATTCATGCGGAGTTGCCAAAGAACGAATGGAGAATAAAGAAGAGATGCATTGCTATGACTGGTTCTTCTGCACAAAAAAACTGGACAAGGAAAAAGTGATGAACACGATATTAAAAAAGTAGTTTTTCCCCCCAGGTATTAACAATCACATAATTATCAGCCTCTTTTTTCGATAGTAGTTATCGGAAGTCGGGATCGATCCTCAATACAGTGCCTTTCGATTCCGATACCGATACCGATACCGATACCGAAATGAAAACCTATACATAGTATTATGAGACAGTTAATTCCACCCCGAGCCCGGGAAGAAAAAAAAACGAGTTTTGGCCGGGCTGCATATCATCTTCTTGTCAACTTATTAATCTTCTCGATCCATTCAGTTTTTGAATTGGTATATGCCTCCCTGTCATTTGGATATTTTTCAGCAAGTTTCAACTTCAATGTTTCGTACTCTTTAGCAACTTTATCATGCTTTAGCAGATACTCTTTGAACCTTATTTCATCCCAATCTCCACGGTATCTGATATGAACATGATACGCCTGTCCTTTAAATCCCTGCTTTGTATAGCCTTTTACAAAAGTTAGATGTGGTGCTGGATTTTCGGGATGGTTATTGATTAAATATCCAAGTGATTTGAAAGTATCCTTTAATTTTTGAATATCAATCTGTTCTGAAACCTGCATCAATATATCAATCGTTGGTTTAGCTTTCAATCCAGCAATTGCCGTACTGCCGATATGGTCAATTCTTACTATTTCAGTTTTTGAAAATGAGTCAGTAATCATTTTTGCCTCAGAGAAATACAATTCAGTCCATTTGTCTGAATAGTCGGATATAATAATCGGAAATAGTATACCTAATTCTTCTGTTGTCATTTCGCTGAGAGATTTGCCCGCAAAATCAAGCGATGAATTTCCGTTTTCCATAATTGTCACTCCATAGGGTGAAGGATGAAGGAGGAAGGACAACGTTATACATGGTCTTCCTGTTTCGATTTATTCTCTTTCATGTGTTTTTGAAGCATTTCCATGAGCTCCACTCGTCTGAATGGCTTGCAAATGCTTGCCGTAAATCCATATTTGGCCGGATTCTTCATGACAGGCCCATCGGCATACCCGCTTACTACAAACACTGGTGTTTTGCTGTCTATTTTCCTTATTTCTGCGACAGCCTCCATGCCGCCCATTTCGCCAGGAACAGTAAGGTCAAAAATCATTCCGGATATTTGTCGATTCGCTTTCAATTCAACGGTAAAATAATCTACGGCATCCTTACCGTTGCTCTTACAAACAACATCGTACCCAAAGGTCTTAAGTATGCCTTTTAGAGTTTCGCGCACAACCTCCTCATCATCCATCACAACAAATGTTCCGCGACCCTTGTGTTGACCAGCCATTTGCTTGTCGATAGAAACAGGTACAGTCTCCACAGCCGGCAGGTATACTTTAAATACCGTACCATTGCCGGAGTCGGAATCGACATCTATGCATCCTCCGTGCCGATTCACAATTGAATAGCTGGTTGCCAGTCCAAGTCCATGGCCTTTGGATTTTGTGGTAAAAAACGGGTCAAACACTCTGGAAAGTATTTCTCGCGGAATACCGATACCGGAATCCTTAATTGACATGAACACATAATAGCCCTTTGACAAAACTGGATGCTCTTTTTCCCCGAGAGTGATGTTACGTGCGGTTACCGCTATCGCCCCTCCCATCGGCATTGCCTGAATAGCATTGATAACAAGGTTATCAATGACCTGTGCGATCTGGTTTTTATCACAATTGCAGGGCCACAAATCAACCGGAACATCAAAGTTGCAGGTGACATTAGATCCGCTCAAAGCGAACAGGACGGTTTCCTGAACAAAGGGAAATACCTTCTCGACCTTTTGTAGCGGCGCTCCCCCCTTGGCGAATGTAAGAAGTTGCCGGGTAAGGTCACGGGCCCTGTCAATTGTGCTCATTGCATTTGATAGATATCGCGAGACCACCTCACTCTTTATGGGTTCACCCAAAGCAATATCGATGTATCCGTAAATACCACCGAGTAAATTGTTGAAGTCATGGGCAATGCCTCCGGCGAGAACTCCTAACGATTCAAGTTTCTGTGAATTTTGTGTGATATCAAGAAACCTCTGTTTTTCCGTCATATCGCGGAATACAAGGACGACCCCAATGGTGTGGCCATCCTTATCTTTGATCGGCGCTCCGGAATCAGCGATTATTCGCTCCGTACCATCTCGCGCAATCATGAGCGTATGGTTGGCCAGTTCAATTACGGCTCCGGTAGAGAGTACTCTTTGTACCGGATTTTCATGAGGTTCACGGGTTATTTCATTGACTATAGTGAATACAGAATCAAAGTTTTTCCCCTCTGCTCCATTCTGCTTCCAGCCGGTAAGTTCTTCGGCAACTTTATTCATCAGAGTTATATTGCCTTTAATATCTGTTGTGATTACACCGTCGCCAATGCTGCGTAACGTTACTGAAAGCCGTTCCTTTTCTGCTGCAAGACGTCCTTCGACATTTTTCTGCGCTGTTATATCTACTGCAAGTTCGAGGCGCACATCCCGCCCATCCGGCCATCGAATAATACGATCATGAAGAACGTATGTGCGGTTCAATGCCGGGTTATAATGTTCCCAGGTGTATGGGTTGGGAGACCGTTTGAGTATTATTTCGTTTGTGCAGAATTCACAGGGTACACTCTTGCCTTGAAGTTCCCGGTAGCAAATAGACCCAACAGGATTTTTCCCAAGGCTCCGTACCAAAGCCTGATTAGCAAACAATAACTCATATGTATTGGTATCAGCAACGTATATGGATTCGTCTATACTGTCAAAAATTGAAATGAGCTGTTTCCGTTCATTGTGTAACAATTCATCTGATTGTTTCTGCATTGTAACATCACGCGCTACCCCCATGTACCCGCTTACATTGCCTTCAGAATCTTTAAGGGGTGCCCCGTTGGAGACATGCCATCTCCATGTGCCATCAAAATGCCTGACCCTGTACTCTGAATTGCTTTGTTTTTTCCCTGTTGTTAAAACCGTGCGAAGAAATTCCTGGCACAGATGTGCATCTTCGGGATGTACATACAGTTTAAAAGGCTTACCTATAGCGTTTTCCGCGGGTTCGCCCATAAACAGTTGCCAGTTCGGAGAAATGTAGGTAAATATGCCCTCAGTAGAAACGGAATAGATGATATCATTGGCATTTTCTACCAGTATACGGTGCATTTCCTCGCTATCCCGAATAGCTTTTTCCGCAGTTTTTCTCTGCGTAATATCCTGGTAATTTCCGAGAATCCCGCAGATATCGGGATCGTTTAAACGATTTATCGCATTAATTTTAACCCATTTATATGTACCATCCTTGCAACGGTATCGACACTCGGCAGCTATTGTTGCGTCCGGAGCATTCAGATTTTCGCAAAAAGCAGCCTTTAATTCACCGACATCTTCAGGATGAATGTTTTCAAACGCGCTTTTGCCGATAAGCTCCTCGGCCTTCCAGCCAAAGTGCTTCCCAATGTTGGGACTCTTGTATCTGATGATTCCGTTCTTATTAATAACGACTATAACATCACTGATACCGCTAAGCATTTTTCTATATACAGATTCTGCCTTTTGTTGCTCAGTAACAGCCAAAACCACTGCAGCATGCTCCTTTAATAGCGCGATGTCGCATTCTATAGTGTCGCGGAGTTGACACAGCAATTGTGCATGCAAAGGAGAAAATGCATTCGCCTTATTATCGAGCACACATAACGTACCAAGAGGCCTGTTGTCTGGGAAGTTTATGGGATATCCCAGATACGAAATCATACCAGGTTTTATATCCAGGTCTTTACACCAATACGAATCAGCTGTCAAATCAGGAATCAACAGCTCTTTCTGTGTTTTGATAACCGTTCCACAGTACAAACTGAGCAGTTTTTCTCTATCGCCAGGATGGTAAGGATTGTCTTCTGTCTTGCTGGAAATGAGTACTTCCATATACTCATTCCCGGTTTTCATAATCAATGCAGCGGGAACTGAAATAATACCCGCAGCAAGATCTGCCAGACTCTGCCACTTTTCCAGCAAAGTCACAGGAATGTCTGCAAATGATATCATAGGCACCTTTGCCATTTTGAACGCCCTTTCATCTGCCCACGGCGGGCAATTTTTATCTTGCACCGACTATCACTCAACAATGCATTCTCATAAAGGCATTTACTATTGGTCGCACCTTTTAGTGTTACCACTTGTATATAATCTTTTAATGATGATGTTTTGCTACACAGTATACCATAAATAATGTCATTTCTGATTTTAATAATAGTTATTGCTTGCTCCAAATTACCAGAACCACCTTCAATCGCCAACCAAACAGAGCTTTCCGTGCCCAAACACCACCTGCTGCAAACAGAACATGCGTTGTTAAATGATGTTGACCGACCCGCAGTGCAAAAACCACACAACATGGCGGCCTTAAACTTTCCTCAAAAGGCTATGCTCATTTTATCCGGATAACATAACCTTCAATAAATCAAACCTTTTCAAGGAATTAATATATTCTGAAACGCATACAAAATTTCGAAGGTCTTTTTCATCAATTCCACAAAAAGCACACATTTCATCCCACAGCATTGTACTTCCTTCTACCGTAAAAAAACCTGTCACTTCATCAATACCAACAAAAATCCTGGTAATATCCCTACCCCAAATTTCGATGGGATCTTTATTCTCATCCAGATAAAAAATTGCACTATTTCCCGTGTTCTCAAGAAAAAATGCTCTTGGAACCGGAGTTATACCGACTGGTAGTTTTTCTGCGTAAACCTTATTCTTAGTAACACTTAAAATAATTGAATCTGTAGCTTCTTTTTCATATATCTCGGTCAGAGTATATTTATTTTGTAAATATTCAAGTAACTCCATTCCCGACTTTCTATTTGGCTTAAGTATATCTTTATACTGCATCCATACAGATTTCCATTCTTCAAGCATTTCTATGGTTGGTGCATTTGTAATCATTTGTAATTCTCTTTCTGCGTCATATAAGCAATCCGTACAGTCTATTTACAGTCATCAACCCACCGCAGGACACGATGTTACTATAGCCAATTTCACTTACCGCGGGCTGCAAAACAACCGAAGCGCCTGTTTTGTAACTGCTTCAGATATTTTGGCTTAAATCAGAAATCAAAATCAATGCAATCCATGAAAAAAATCAGATAAGATCAACGATTGGAAAAAACTGTTAAGCCAGGTTTTCTTGTGTGCCTCCTATCATAAAAAATATCAGTGTGAATACAGCACGTATTCACACCGATCAGGCAATAGTTAGTTAATTAGTTGAAAGTGTATTAATTATCATAAATCCTGCGGCTGCAAATGTTGTCACGGCAAATAGTAACTTTAGATACTTAGGGTTTATTTTTATCGCTAATTTTCCTCCAAATATACCCGCCAATATAGCTGCTATTGCTAAGGGAATGGCAAACTCAGGCTGAAAATGCCCTCTCATTGTATGACCCAAAAAACCCATTATCGCTGTAGCCGCAACCATTGCGGACGAAGTACCTACAGCTATATGCATGGGTACTCCGCATAGTAATACCATCAAAGGTATCTTAAATGAGCCGCATGATATTCCTACAGCACCAGCCACAAGGCCGGCAAGTGCAGTTATTGGTATTGTGTACCACAGATTAACAACATATTCTTCATTTCCAAATTTTCTGTGCCAATAACCGAATCTTTTATCTGTTTTAAGAGGTCTTTCTTTAACCTTTGTCAACATTGAAATACCAGCCAAAACCAGAAATACTGACAGAATGACCTTGAGAGTTGAACCACTTAAATAACTGGAAAAGTATCCACCTACAAATGCCATTATATCGGTAGGTGGATCAATAACCAAAGCAAGTTTCCAATCAACCATTTTCTTTTTGTTAAAAACAAGCATTCCGGTTAATGCTGCAATCATAAGAATAAATTGTCCCATAGCAGCGGCCTGGTGCATTCTCAATCCTGCAATAACAAGGAGCGGTACATAGAAATTACCACCACCTCTTCCTGACATGGTCATTACAAGACCAATAGCAAAAACAGATAAACTAATAATTATTATGTTTGTCATTCTTTTGTCTTGCCTTTTGTGATATGCTTCAACAATTTTCCAGGTTTAAAATCATCTACCAATTCAGCGTAACCACCTTCAATTATTCTAACATTGTCAAAGCCAAGTGTTCGTAAATAGAAATAAGTCATTGTGGATCGAACACCTGAAGAACAAAAAATACCAACCGTTTTGTCGCAAGGTATTTCTGATAATCGGGCAGGGATTTCATCAATCGGAATATGCAGGACCGGCATATGATGTACAAGGCTAAATGCAATTGTTTCTAACTCTTCTTTAGATCTTACATCCAGAAATACAGAATTTTTCGAAGAAAGATGTATTGATGGAGTTATTTTATGTTTTCCGTTTCCAAAGAAATCAAATGTCATTGATTTCATGATTTCGTCAATTTTATTGTTCATTGTTGCTCTCCTTGAATTTAGTATTGTGATAAAAAGTGTAAATAAGATTGACTAATCAGTATCCTCTCCACCAACAGTAACAAATTTTTCTGATTTTTATCTTCATTTCTATTTCTATTTTGTAACTATTCAGGTACATTGACACCAACGTTTACGTGACCGCTTGTGTTGAGCAGTAATCGGGGTCGCTGTCGGTATCGGAATCGGGATCGGGATCGATTCTCAAATGCTCGATGCCAATACCGATTGCGACCCGACCCCGACTTCAAAATGAAAGCCTCTGCATTATTCGGTCGTTGAAATTGAGCTGATTTGGCATGCAGTATCTGCTGTTGTACAAAAACGGTACACAAGGTCAAGGGCGTTTCAGCCCCGCCCCCCTACTATTGTCCATAATGGCCCACCGTTGATAGGCCTTGCGCCGTGTACTCATGGCGTAAGGCCTATGTTATTGGCTGAATTTTTATCTATGAATTTCAAATGTTCAAATATTCTTGTATGGGTATGCATTTGTTTGGTATGAGAATACTCATCGATTCGCATATCGCCTCACCCCACTTCGACTCAGCTCAGTGACCGCCTCGATCCCCCTCTCCATTGG
>JAFGIN010000142.1 GCA_016929595.1 Chitinispirillaceae bacterium | reverse complement strand
GTTGAAACCGGTGGATTTCTTTTTGGAGAGCGAAATGATTATTTAAAGACGGCATGGATTGATATAGCAACTCCGCCGCCATCTGATAGTTATGCAACAGAAACGAAATTTATCTGTGGTACAAAGGGCGTGAAAGAACTTAACGAATCCATAAAATTAAAATATTTCAATACTGTGAGAGCAATAGGTTCATGGCATACCCATCCAAGATCATTACCCTTTCCAAGCAATACTGATATTACTGGGATTGGGGAAATCCTTCTTCAGGAGGATTGCAATAGAGAGAAGCATATTCTGGTGATTGTCCAGCCGCTAACTGATAATAAACTCCAGATTGGAGCTTATTTATTTGTGAAGAATAACTTCCACATAATTGAGTGAGTACTACAAGTGTTCGCTCGATTCAGTCAATGCTTTTGCATAACAGAAGCCACGAATCTTCACCCATTCTTCAGTCACCCAAAATGCCCACGACAACAAGAGAACAAATAAAACTGCCAATAAACCAAATGACAAATACGGTATTTTTGCAAGGCTGCTAATACTGAATGTGAGCGCTTTTTCTAAGTCGATGTACCATATCAGAAAGAGGCATAGAGAAATTGAGAAGCATGTAATGATAACTCCAATTGATTTGATGCAAAACATGTTTCGAGCAAATCCATAGTTAATTAATTCTTTGAATACTAAAGGAAATTTCTTCGTATCTCTTGTATGCTCCTTCAAATATTGAGCTATTGAGCGATAGGTCTCATCTGCTTCTGTCGGATTACCTACCTCTGCATCTTTAGTCGGTTGAACAACATTACCGATTTTGTTTGAAACAATATCGAACAATCTCTGTTTAGTATGTTTGTCGAATGTTTTATCAGAATGTCTCAAGATAATTGTGGTAGGAGCACCACCCCATTTCTCATAAAGTTTCTTTTGGATGATATTTCCTCTCGTTGACAGTTGGTTTGCAATAAATGCAATTACCCCAAAAGAAATTATGAATGTCGCGATAGCACCGCCCCAACCTCTGGTTTCTTGGAATCGATAGAAGATTAGTAATACTACCGGCAAAACTGTAAAGAAAGCAGGACGCACTCTGGCTGAAAGACTATACTCATCAAATAACTTTCCAAATGTACTCATTTATTCATCCTCTTCGAATCTATCATGAAACGGTTCTGGAATCACAGTTGACCAATATGGTCGACAAGCTCTTCACCGTTTTGGGAAAAGCCCCCCCATCAATAATTACAACAAATTGTTTTTGCTTGTCTCCTCCGAGCAAATCTCCGAACCGTAATGCAATTGCATCACCACTCCTTGATTTATCACCGACCGCAAGAAATCAATTTCATATCCCATAATTATTACTCCGAATAAAAACTCCTACTATTCATCAGCAGCATTTTTTTCCACTTCAATTTCAATTTCAATTTCACCATCTGAAAATAAATCATCTTCAATAGTTACAGTAATTGTTCCATAATATTTTGTAGTAAAAAGACATTCCTGTGCGAGATTTTTATAGTAAGGATCATATTTAATTCCACGCGCGACTGAAATGATCACATAATCAGGTTTGATATAACGAAACACATCTTCGTTAACATTAGCTTTGCTGCCGTGGTGAGGAGCAAGGAAAATATCAGCTTTCAATGCTTTTTTTCCCCAACTCTGCAAAATGTCATACCATGCATCCTTTGATGCATCACCTCCAAAGAGAATTCTTTTTCCTGCGAATTCATACATAATTACATAACTGGAATGATGGTAATCCTGATTATCATTCGCATAGTCCTGCAATTCCTCTGATGGAGATAACACTGTAAGTCCATCTTTCTCGTATCCTCGAAATCGAATGGTGCACTTAGGTTCTTCGCTGCAATCACGTAGTTCCTGATAACAATCCCAGTCGTCTTTATTGTAAGGCGTATTATTCCAATCGCCGTCTCCAATTTTTTTATCATTATCAGTATCCCAGAAATTTAAGATTCTAAAATTTTCATCAAGATTCGATAATCCCGACATATGATCCATGTCTGGATGAGTGAGAATGAACCTGTGAAGAGTGTCTATATCTATTTCGTTTGTAAGAAACTCGATCGGCTCGGTCAGGACCTCGTCCCTTCATAAATCAGAGAGTTATCAATATCTATCATCGTGACATGGCCATTTCCATGTTCAATAATACTGCAACTACCTTTTCCTACATTCAAAAAATGTATAGTTGATGTTGACACTTTAGGCCCCCGATTCTCAACATGTCTACCTAAAATAAAAAAAATACATCTTTTACAAGAATATTCCTTTGATTTTGTTCCTAATAAATATTATGTTATTTCATATTTCTTAGGAAATATGAAATAACACAATCGTTTATTCCTCAATGAAAAGCTCTTCACTTACTCTCAATAATCTGATTATTTCGTTTCCTGCCCGATCCAATAACACTCTCACTCACATGACCACTCAAGCATCAGATCTTCTTCCGGATAAAAGTTCTCTTTCCATGCCTGATATATCACCTGACCGTTTTTTACACTCACTGAATCTGATTGAAACGACCAGTATGTCAATGTACTATTTTCCGGAACAACCACCTTAAACGCAGCCTTTTCCAGGGGTTTGCCCCAATCCTGAGTTGTCGTAAGTATATAACGCCCCCGCTGCCTGAATACTCTTTGCCGGTAGATTACCTTTGTCGAATCAACCGAAAATGGTGGTAAAGAGAGGTACCAGTTGACTCCATCTTTTTTCTCCACAAAATTTATTGATTTACGCGTTGTAAGATTTACAATTGAAATATAGTTCGGGTATTGCAAGGAATCATCAACAGGAAACGGATAATGAATCATCATAGTTGCTGAAGAAGAATCGCGGTTTTCAAAGAAATAGATGCCCTGTACTTCAAGCGTATCACAGGCAATAATGCTCACAATGATATTTTCTTTATTAAAAGTAATTCCTGCAAAACTTTGAACAGCCATCAAAAAACAGTACAACACAAATCTTTTTGTAAATCTCATGATTATCTTACTGTAATCTGACGCGAGATCGAAGCATAACCAGAAACTGCAGCTTTACAAAGATAGACTCCGGGAGAAAGCGGGCGGTCTTTCAGATCCAGGGGTATTGTGCTGGTACCGGAGCGTTTCATTTCAAAAGGCACTCTACCGATCTCCTTGCCTGACATATTAAACAATGATATATAGCCGCTTACCGACTGAAGCGGTGATGATAGTACAAAACGCAGATTTTTCCTTCTGGCATTCAAAACTGAAAAATGTATTCCTGAGCCACGGGTACAATTGTCGTTGTCACGATATAAACCACTTGGTTGTACCAGGATTGTATCTTTAATAATATCTGCAGTATCAACAAAATGTGCAACCCATGTCTGGATACAATCTTTATTATCTATCGGAATTATATGGCTGATACAAACCGTATCTACAGGCAATGATTTGTATACCCTGAACAGCCAGGTGTTTGAATTAATTCCAAACCCGGCAGATTGACGTTTCAAGTAATTCACGAAGGAAGTACCATCGCCACGTTCTATAAGCCGGAATGTATAACACCCTATATTCGAAAACGGCAGATCCCCCTGTTGCATTACCGTAAGATGATACTGGGTCACTTCACCCCGCAGTGTATCATTGTATACAGAATCTCTGTCCCTGTACCTGAGTGTACACGGCGAAAAGACGTCTGAAAGCACAGGACTCAAAGCTCTTTGATCTGTGAATAAGACAGATGATTGCGATTCGGTAATTCGCATAATGAATCTATAGATACCTGGCGAATCTTTATCAGTCGCCCCCCAGTTTGTCTTGAAATTGCTGACAGGGTTACCATAAGTATCTAATAACGCGATACGGTACTCAGTGGTATAGTTTCCTTCATATCCTGGACTCTTCCTTGATGATGAGATGACCTGGGAACCAAAACAGACCAGTACGTTTCCTTTCGATACTTGTCGAAGTGGAACCTTCCACCACTCGACCTTTTCAGTTTTTTTCCAACCTGGATTTTGTTGTTGAACAGTATCCCTTGTTATCTTTATCGTATCTCCTGGATTCAGCATGAACATCCTGCCTCTTGGATCTTTAACAATCGAAGCTGGTCTCATGATACCATACTGATTTTTTTCAAACCAGACATTGGCCCGAAATATTCCACGAGATAAAGGCTCTTTTGTGTTGGTCTGTATAAACACTCTGACAGAACACGGTAATTCTGTAGTCGAATAGTCATAAAGACAATATCTGCCATCAAGTTCGATATACCAGTCCGAATAATCCTTATAGGATATTTCCGAAATTCCCGCCATGGTATACGGATTGGTTGGTTTTGGATTAGAAACTGCTATACTGACCGAGCAACAAACAAATGCAACATACCGGGTTAACGAGCGCATGATGATTTTCATTTCATCTATTTCCTGAAAAGGTGCTTTATTAATATACAGCATTTTTGACTCACATTATCATTAATTTGAGTTTATCGCCAGTCGAGGTTCCCGTTGGGGGTGTGCATTTCAAGGAATTATGAGATATAATTTAATTCTTATCTCGTGACCTCAGGTCTCACGCTACCTGATCCCCCGCAGGGAACTTTACAACATGGTTATTTTACGAATCTCTCTGCGGCAGGTTCAGCGGCTGAGTTCGACGGTAAGCTTCGATCCCGATTCAGATACCGACCTCGGCATCGACAATTTTATTTTGAATATTCCCTTCTGTGGAGAGGTGGCAGGTTATCGCCTGACGGGTAGTGCAACCGCCTCGCGGGTCCCCCCTGAATATGCTTCAGCCTTAACAGAGCGCTGGTCGGAGGATACACATTCGATAAGCTGCTCAGTGCACCGCCCAAACCGAAACCTTTAGCTCAATTAATAGGGATTAACAAAAGTGCGAGCCGTTATTTCTAATGCGTTATTAGTTTAGTGAAGTTCAGTCCGTGACTGAAAATACACCATTTTCGCGTATCGACTCTCTCCACATTCGATTAGCTCAGTGACCACGCAGCCCTCTCTCCACTCGTGGAGAAAGGGAGCAAGAAACTGCAATTTATTCTTCTTCCCCCTCTCCATTTACTAATGGAGAGGGGGACCGAGGCGGTCACTGAGCTGAGTCGAAGTGGGATGAGGCGGCAATGCGAATCGCTGAGTGTAGGCAAGACAATGCATTTCATTTTTTTCTGAAAAGAAACCGTTTGTACACCAGAATGTTACCTTATGATATACAGCGAAATGATATCGGGATCGCGATGTGTCACTTTGAGCTGACCACAGAGGAACTGGGGGCTTAAAGGCTCATGGAATTTAAACAAAACCATGAAGAATATTAACAGTAATAATCTGGAGTACATTATCAGCTGGAATTCTGATCCCATAAAATAACCTCTCTGAGCTTTAAACGGTTGTTCTCAGATTGAGAACAATTATACATAGCAAAATATTCTCTTTCTCTGGAATTTTGGATTATTTTATTACAATATAATCTGAGGATAAACGCCCCTTTTGCAGGTAGATCTACATGGCTTTTAATCGTTTAACCAGCAATTCAGGATCATTACTACCTCAAAGTATAGTGAAAAAGATCAATCTGCTTATTACATTGTGCACCATAACACCTTTAATGATTCTCATTGCAGCACAATCTCTTCTTTTTAGTTTTCCCCACTCTTTATCAGCAGATTTATCCTCTGATCTTGAACAGGTCACGGGAAACCGGACTAAAATTGTTTTTGCCAGATGTGTCGCTGGTGATGGAAACTCTGACCTTATTACTCCCGATTACTCCCTGGGTGGTTTTGATTCCTACAGGAATGAGTTTTACGAAGTTGTGTCCGGTCCCCGTTACTGTGCAAATCCGATTATAACTCCTGATGGTAATGCGGTGCTCTTTTCTGATCTGGGCCAAAAAAGGGTTAATATTGTATCCTGGGCTGGAACAGATGCACGGATGTTTGTTTCAGGTTACGCGCTGAGTGTGCAGAGAGACACAGCAACAAAAACAGACTGGGTTTACGTAAGCGACTCGGCATATGGTAATAGTATCACACGATATAACCTTACAGATACCAGCCAGCATGAGACCATCTGGGACAAAACACGAGTTTCGATCCGATTTACTGTTTCTGCAGATGGCCGTTTTGCAGGTGGAGAATTTCCCTGGCCTGTTGCCGGAGAGATATCGATAAAAGACAATGAATTCAAGATGTTCGGTTCCGGATGCAATACAGCAATTGCACCGGACAACAGTTACCGGTTGTTTCACATGGAGGCCACTCACCGATCAATCTGGATGTATGATTCAAATGCAAAAGTTATCAACCAGCTGTTATTTGACGCTGTTACCGGAGAAGGCAATTCAGCATGGATACCCCGATGGAGCAATGATGTCCGTTTTTTTACTTTGACAGCACCTTGCCAACCCTACCCTAAAACGCATAAAGATGATATCTATTTGGGATGTTTCAGTGAATCCTGTGATTCCATCACACAATGGATTCGAATTACCAACACTGCCGATACGATTGAAAATTATGCCTACGCATGGGTTGGAAAGGAACAATATCTTAAACTTGACTATTACAACATCAGTTTTATTCAAAGTAAAACGGGGATCAGTACTGAAAACGGCACCATCACCGTTTCATCTCCGGATGGATCTCTTCAGGAATGCACTATTTCGGCATCAGAAAACTGGCTTTCTATAAAGTCATACAGTCAGGACGGGAAAATTGTTCTTGAGCACTCGATCGATACTACTCTGTCCATGTTGCCAGCACTGTACAGCGCATTGGTAACTGTTACCTGTAATGGTTATACACCCGAACCATACCGTGTCAATTTAAAAGTTGAGAATGAAACTGCCACTCCCGCTTACCTGAAAATTGCTCCCAGCAATCAAAAAATCCACCAGTTTGACAGCCTTCAGTTCACGGCGATCTGTTTTGACCAGTACAAAACCACACTAAGCGGCAGTTATGGGTGGTCTGTCTCCGGAGGCGGAACAATTCGTGAAAGCGGTCTGTTTGTAAGCAACGGAGACACCGGAGATTTTACTATTAAAGCATATTTACTCTCATTACCGGAGATAATTGACTCTACAATAATAAAAGTTTATCAGAATCCACAGATTCTTCATCCTGACATCAACACGGTTGTCTGTGCTGAAGACTCTCTTTACATAAAATGGAAATCAAACCTGTCGGAATTCAAAGACCTTCTGGTGTACCTTTCAATTGACAATGGGCGTATCTGGAAGCTTCTCAATACAGAACGTGCAATCTATCCACATTTTGACACTACATGCAGTTATACATGGCCAATATCGCGATCATTATGTGATAACGTTAAAGATTCTAAACGTTTGAATAAATGCAAAATCAAAATTACAGACTATAATGATAATATCAGAACAATTTCTCAGGAACCATTTACAATAAATTGTTCCTGTTCGGGCAATGGAACCATACCTAAAAAGCCGCTCAGTTTTGTTCCTCAAAAAGAATTGACAAAAATTGACCTGTTTACACTTACAGGTAAGCTCATCTATTCTGTCGACCAGAGTACTGAAAAACCTTCTTTAAAATTTCTACCCGGAGGAGTGTATCTTTTAAAGATTACTTCATCAAAAAATGTTTTGCATAAAAAGCTTTTAAATGGTAAATAATCCTGAGTCCACTATATAAAGGTAGAAAGAAACACTCCGTCCCGCCTTTTGCGCGATCCCGCGACAAGCGGGAGAAACATATTTATCATTTATCAGCTTTTAGAGTGGACTCTTATTCGATATTATTTTTTCATTTAATTTTCTGATTTTTTGTCTCTGTGCGAATATCTCTGCGGCCTCTACCGTTTTTTTCCTCTCGCAAATATACCTCCTTACTCCTTACTCCTTTCTCCTTACTCCTTTCTCCTCTCTCCTCTCTCCTCTCTCCTCCCCTAAAGTTTTTTACCACTTTTGATTTTAAATCATTTATATTTAACCGTACGTTCAGTTATTTTTGGAGTCAGCATGGCCAGAACAGGCGGAGATCTTACAAAGAAAAAAATCCTCACTACTGCTGAGGCAATCTTCTCGGAGAAGGGGTATGATGGGACCAGTATCCAGGATATCTCTGCTGCTGCAGGTGTTAATAAAGCGCTGATATATTATCACTTTAAAAATAAACAGGATATAATAGATTCTCTGTTCAAAGAAACGCTTAAAGAGATGTTTCAAATGCAGGATAACCCGGATAATCATCACCTTGAACAAAAACATTGTGATCCCAACCCTCTGGAACGGATTCCGAAAATCATCTCGATTCTCGAAAAAAAGAAAAAAATACTCACGGTCATGTTCATGGAAGCTTTAAAAAACGAACATTCCGGATCATCCTCTCTTTTCAAATGTGCCGATATAATAATCTCCCGAAACATTAAAGAGATGTTTCCAAAGCTCAAGGATACAAACGGAGTCGCTATTTCAAGAGAGGAACTGTTGATGCATGAATTTTTTACAGGGTTTCTCCCAATTGTTTTTTTCGCATTGTTCAAAGATAAATGGGCCGACTTTTTTAAATGCGACCGAAAAGAGATGATGTCACTTTTTACAAAGATTTTTGTGAAGAGCCACATTCAGCACGAATAGAACCAAAATTTTTTTGTCTTAATAATTAACCGTACGTTCAGTTAAAATAAGGAGTTCAGTATGAGTAACAACAACCATGTATGCAGCCATGATCATGCAAAATGGCTTGATAACGACTTTAGAAGAATGCTTCAGAACCCCAGGAAGATGTTTTCCCCATGGATACAACCCGGAATGACCATCCTTGACATTGGCTGCGGTCCGGGATCATTTACACTCAATATGGCCGAGATGACTGGTCCACAGGGGAAAGTGATAGCTATTGACATTCAAGAACAGATGCTTGAACTGACCAGAAAAAAACTTGAAAAAGCAGGTATGCTCGAACGTGTTAAACTGCACAGGTGTTCAGGCAACAGCCTTGACATCGATACGAAGGCAGATTTCATTCTGACTTTTTTTATGGTTCATGAAGTTCCGGATCCGAACAGTCTTATTGATCAGATATGCTCGCTACTGTCAAAAGGAGGTTACTATTTCCTGGCCGAACCGATATTTCATGTTTCAACAGAGCAGTTTGAAAAGGTACTTGCCCGCTGCAGATCAAACGGTCTTACCTTGATTCGTCAATATGGTTTGATAAGCAGATACGCCGTATTCCAAAAATCATTATGATTTAAGTACATACAGTAACATTAATGGCCGTTGCGGCAATTATATTCTTCAGAATCAGTATTTTTAGAACGCACCAGGAGTCTACATTTCAATGTCCTACACTGATCATTTTGAAAAACTGACCAGAATGTACCTTAATGCCGCAACGAATAATTATTATGCTCCATCTATAAGTATTCAGAAGGGGAGCGCTACTGTAGAAATTGTCGTCCGTCCTGAATTTCTCCAGAGCGCAGGCTTTGTGCATGGATCGGTATTTTTTAAACTACTTGATGATTCAGCGTATTTTGCTGCACAGTCTGCAGTCACTGATGCCCATCTGCTGACATCATCGTTTAACTGCTACTTCCTGCGCCCGGTATCCACAGGAATATTGGAAGGAATTGGTACACTGACACATCGTTCAAAACGGATAATCATCGCAGAATCCCGTATTATTGACGATAAAGAACGCATTATTGCTCAGGGAAGCGGAACGTTTCTTAAAGCTGATCTTCCGCTTGATGAGAAAGTCGGATATTTTTAATCCAGATTATCCATTAAAAAAAATGATGTCTCCCCTGTAGAGAAATAAGATGTATAGTTACGAAATGCAATAATAATGAATGCTCAAGTATTCATTTGACCGTGTGTATTCCTGATGATACTTTTTCTCTGTTTTTCAGGGAGTAATTTTAATGTAGATTAATTTCCCTGAACAAGTTCTCCCGTTTCTAGTACAAAATAAGAAACGCCCCGGCAAAACAGGATAGTACAAGAGGAGCAATCAAGATGACAGAGCACCAGATACCTTTCTTTAATTTAAAAACACGCATTCAGAGACTTACGCCGCCTCGGATTTTGAGTTTTTTAAGAATAACTGAAGCATCAATTTATCCTGGCAAATATTGGTGGAGCACTCTTTTATTATCAATTATCACACTATTTCTTGTTGACAGTTCAGGAAGGATATCAGGAACTGATGTACCCCGAGTACCTGTGGCTGGCCAGATCAAAATTGCAATCAATTCCGGTAATCCCGCCTTACCATTCCCCCAATTTAATGCATACGAAACAAAAGATGGCACGTTTGGAAATCTCGGTACCAGAAACAGCACTGGAAATACTCATGCGGAGATGGAACGGGTGATACGTGATGCATACCATATTATGATGAACCGGGCAGAGAAACCAGGCGGAGGTGTGGGTGGAATTGATTATGTATACTATAATTCACCCCGGCATTGCACTGAAGGTGACGGATATGGAATGCTCGGAGCAGTCGCTATGGCAGATAAAAATACATTTGATGGAATGTGGCTGTATGTACATGATCATTTCATGAACAGAACAATCCGATACAGTGATTGTAAAATGTCAACTCCAGATTACAAATACAGTCAATTACCCGGAGTATATCATAATCCAGGAGAAAATTCAGCGGCAGATGGTGATTTTGATATTGCATTTGCGCTCCTTCTCGCGTACCGTCAATGGGGGGAGTTTATGGGGATAAAAGATGCATGTGGAAATGAGATCTCCTACAAACAGGCCGCAATCGATTTCCTTAAAGGATTAACAGACACACTAACTTTTGTAAGTAACGGATCGACATTGCTCTCCGGAGATATAGGACTGGATGGCTATTTTAAATCAGGGGATTCCTGGGCTGAGTTATCAGGATGGTCGACATCTGAAAATCTTACGAGGCTTGGTATTAGTAAACGAGTTGAGCAGCCTGGTCCCCAAAAACAATATTTCGATTACACTGCACCATCCTATTTTCGTGCATTTGCTGATTTTCTTGCAGAAGAAGATTCTGCGAAATATGCCTGGAACATCTTTCAGTTGCGCCGTGCGGAAGCCTCTTCAGACTGGCTGATTGGTAAATTATATCAGGCGAATCAAAAAAACCTTCCTATATGTGGTGATGTACAACTGAATGATACAACACCCTCATTTCATTTTACAGGAGATATGGGGGAAGATTTTCGTCTCGGATGGAGAACAATCCTGAATCGTCTCTGGTATGGTAATCCAACCTATACCTGGAACCCCTCTACACATCTTGTTGAGCAAAATAAACCAAACTCATTTCTCAATAGTATGGCTGTCCGTTATGCATCATTTATGTGGGATTCGCGACAGCCCCCCTGGAACAACAGATGCGTCCCCAGCGTTGGAACCGATCCATACAATCACTGGGGACCAGCAACACTTGTAACTGACACGCGTATGGATGGCTCACTTCCTGAATCGCCTTTTTATTTTCTTAACTGGTTGCCTGCTGTTGGTTCACCATCAGCGGTTATTTCACAAAACCATGATCTCATGGCAGATCTCTATCGTTATCTTGAAATTGAGTGGGATGTGATATCCGCAGGAGACAGCTATCTCACAAGTGTACCTGAGTACTTTCATGGATGGTACCGTTTGCTGGGTCTTCTCATACTCAGCGGCAATTACCATTCACCAGAAGAAATCAAACCAACCGCTAACACTAAAGTCTATCTGAACATCGATAAAACTTTTGCGTTTGATAATGATTCCATAACCTATACCATTGATTACCGCAACTATGGTTCTTTGGATGCAAAGGATGTTGTAATTACCGATACACTGCACCGGGATTTTGTTTACATCTCATCTACAGGTCCGGGCATCTATGAAAATGCATCTCATACAGTGAAATGGAATATTGGAACATTACCCGGATTCAAAACAGAAACAGGAATAAATCCGACAAAAGGGCAGGTTAAGCTTGTAATAAAAGTAAAAAATCCTGGTGAAAAACAGTACCGTAACAAAGTTACAATTTCATCTCTAAACGGTTCAGGCTGGACCTCGAATGAGTACCCTAACACTATAGCATCTGTTATGGAACGCAACCATCTTGATATCGCAAAACGCGCGCTTATTATTAACAAAAGTGCATCAAAACAACGGGTTATGCCAGGCACGACAGTGGAATACTCCATCGATTTTGAAAACAGCTCCGAAGCGGGCTGGATCAATGGTGGCAGACCGGGAGTACACTTCTCATTTGCATGGAGTACAACTGACCCCGGTGGTAATGCAGATGCTGTCAATCAGGCAAGAATGAGTTTCCGCATGTTTCATGATGCACAGGAGGCATATATTGACTATGGAAACTACCGGCTTTCCTATTTTGCTCATGACACGCTTCTTAAATCAGTTGGAGGTAATGACTGGTCAAATCCGTCATGGGTTCTTGATCTTAACGGAGGCGTAGTTGAAGGAATTGATAAAAAGGATGTAAAGTTAATTCATGAAAATATTATCGAAGGAGAGGGTTCTCTTGGCAAATGGAATCAGAGAATCATTATCCAGTTTTCCGATCCTTCAGATCCCGATCGTACCATTAATCTTGCGACGATAGACCGGCAACTCTCGGGACAACGTTCTAATGAAGGACGTATTCACCGCGGAGGCGACTCTCCGTTCCGTGCTTTCTGGTATATAAACAGTTCCAACTGGACCCCGATTAACTGGTCAGATGACTGGTCTTTCGATCCGGATATCTCCCAGAACGAAGCGTTCAGTTATTTTCCTGTAACAAATGACTGGAGTAATCCGGATAGGCCTGATATTCCCATTAACACCTGGAATGCAAAGGCGTGTTCAACATCGTCCAAAACAGTAAACAATATTCTGGTTGAGGAGTGGGACGGCTACACCTGGCGCCGGGTCGCAGGGAACGGACCAATGCCGGGACGTGAAGTAAAAAATGTTGTCATAAGAGACACTATCCCCGAAGGATTCACATTTGTATCATTTACAGGCCAGGCACCTCTGGGCATACCTCCGAAAATTGAGGGGAGAGTGATCTCCTGGAGTATCCCCCACCTTCAGATACAACAGGGTGGTACTATCAAATATACACTCAAAGCTGACGGTTCCTGCCCCGAAACACAGGATCGAAATACAATAAGCAGGGCATGGATCTCAGCCGATAAGGAATCTCCGTTTGCGGATAGTGCACTTGTAACAATTTCCTGTGACACGATGGTTCCCCCTCCAAAACCAGACCACATAGATCTGGTCCTGGATACCAACGCAATTAACAATCTCAACGACGAACCTCTTATACGTTTAACGCTCGATGCCGGTACACAGTCAAAAAATGTTTATGCGATAATTCGCGATAAGTCGGGAAAATTCCTTGAGTACGCGACAAACGCAAGCTGGACAAGCAGGAATGAGTCTGTCGCAACGGTTGAAGCATCATCGCAGGACAAATCGAATGCCACGATCACCAAAGTGGAAAAGGGTGCGACATTCATTATCGTCACCGATCCATCCATACAGGGACTCAAG
>JAFGIN010000141.1 GCA_016929595.1 Chitinispirillaceae bacterium | reverse complement strand
GTAAAAGCAAAAAGCGAAGGGATCGAAACAACCGGCAGAATAAAAATCGGCGTCCGCAATGCACCGGTCACCAATGACCGATAGAGAGACGCAATGCCATTGCGTCTCCCTCTCCCGTTTTAACCACAAGACCCGATTTTCAGTTATTATTTTGTTCAAAACCGCAGTTTTAAGGATTATTTTTAAAGAAAAAACGCATTTTTTGGAATGATATTTTGACGAGGAAACGCCATTATTGCGTTACTATTCCTACGCAGAAAAACTACGCCCTGTTGCGTCCGGGTTATAACGTTCGTAGAAACGCATGATACCGCGTCTTTACATGTGCAATTGCATTGTATCTCTACACACGTATTCATTCACGATTCACCAGTATTCAAGTTAAAATCAGCTAAAGTACCTTTAAGCATATATATTATACAGAGCAGTCCAAAAAGATCGATTTGATTTAACCAACTGTGTGGGTCCGATGTACAAAAACAGCGAACTTCAGATAAGCGTATTCTCATGAATATATTTTATCTGTTTTTTCAGCTGATTTTTTATAGATTGGTATAAATCCAGAAACTTAGTGCCCTGAGCAAGTCGTTGGTTTTTAATCTGTTGCGGGCAGGACTGGTAGAATTTAATTATGGGGTTTCAAAACATGAAAAATCGTTTAAATTTTTTCGGAATACTCTTCATTACACTTTTGGTGTCTGTCATTGAGCCATCCGCACAGGTTAAAGGTGCAATAAATTCAGGGAATCCGGCATATCCTTTTCCGCAGTTTCAGCCATATGTGAACAGAGATGGTGTGTTTGATAATGTTGGTACCCGCAACAATGCCGGGGTACCCCATGCTGAGATGGAGAAGACCATACGTGATGCATATCAGATCATGATAAACCGGGCAGAAAAGACCGGAAAGTCACTCAGTGGTATTGATTACATCAGATTCAGGTCGAATCCGCAATGTTCCGAGGGTGACGGGTACGGAATTCTTGGTGCTGCATCAATGGCCGATAAGAGCACTTTTGATGGCA
Organism: Chitinispirillaceae bacterium; assembly: GCA_016929595.1. Lineage (GTDB taxonomy): Bacteria > Fibrobacterota > Chitinivibrionia > Chitinivibrionales > Chitinispirillaceae > JAFGIN01. Next base: position 2,990 of record JAFGIN010000141.1, on the reverse strand, counting down.
TGTGGCTCTACATCCATGATTTCACCTTGAATAAGGTTAAGAAGTATATTGACTGTAAGGAAAGTAGTCCGGGGTACCTCTACAGTCAGCTTCCCGGCTGGACAGGAGCCGGGGCAAACTCGGCCACAGACGGAGATGTAGATATCGCACTTGCCCTATTGCAGGCATACCGGCAGTGGGGAGAGTTTATGGGAATAGATGACGCATGCGGAAATCCAATTTCATATAAACAGGCGGCCATAGATTTTATAACGGCACTGTCGGATACCTTGTCATATTCCAATGGATCGTTGTTATCAGGAGACATTGGCATTGACGGATATTTCAAAGGCGGGGACTCCTGGGCTGAGCTCTCGGGATGGTCAACTTCAGCTAATACAGCAACAATTGGAATCACCAGGCGGGTTGAGCAACCAGGTCCCACGGCTCAGTACTTCGACTATACTGCACCCGCCTATTTTCATGCTTTTGCAGATTTCCTTGCAGAAGAGGATTCTGCGCAATACGCCTGGAACATCTTTCAATTCCGCCGTGCCGCAGCCTCCTCCGACTGGCTGATTGGTGAGCTTTACAAGGCTGATCCTAAAAATATACCGATCAGCGGGAATGTAGCGATTTCGGGAACCGATGTGACGGCTAAGTTCACCGGCAATATGGGAGAGGACTTCCGGCTCGGATGGAGAACGATTCTTAATTATTTATGGCACGGCACCCCCACCGGAACATGGAATCCGCAGACTCATCTGGTTGAAAACGCCAATAACACCTTTGAGCTGGATATGGCAAACCGGTATGCACGTTACTTATGGGACCGACGGGAGTCCCCCTGGAAACAGGGCTGTGTCTCAAGTGTCGGCACCGATCCGTTTACTCACTGGGGACCGATGACGCTGATTACCAATACGGGAATAGACGGCTCCGTACCTGAGGAAGCATTCTATTTTCTCAATTGGCTTCCGGCGGTAGGAAGCCCGTCAGCTGTTATATCAAAAAATTTTGATCTTATGGCTGATCTGTACCGGTATATCGAAATTGAATGGGATGTTGAAACTCCCGGTGATGGTTATCTTTCCAGTGTACCATTTTATTACCACGGATGGTACCGGATGCTCGGCCTTCTGGTGCTTTCGGGAAATTATCAGTCTCCATTAACGTTAGAGCCCAGTGCAAACATGAAAGTATATCTTGACATAGATAAAACATTTGCATTCGAAAAAGACACCGTCACCTATACGATCGAATACCGTAATTATGGCTCCGTAGACGCAACGGGAGCTCTTATCGTCGATACGTTGCACAGGGACTTCTTCTATGTTTCATCAAGCGGAGGTGGCAAGTACGACAACACTTCACATACTGTTAAATGGGATCTCGGGACGGTTAGCGGATTTAAAACCGCTACCGGGATCGAACCGACCAAAGGGCAGATGCAGCTTAAAGTTGTGATTAATACAGCCACCGAAAAACAGTACCGTAATAAGGTCAGTATCTCATGTGACAATGGAAGCGGCTGGACATCGAACGATTATCCCAACAACATTACTTCCGTGATGGAACGCAATCACCTCGATATCGCGCGCAGAGCACTGGTACTTGAAACAAAAGCATCGAAAACATTGGTCAAGCCGGGAGAAACGGTAGATTTAAGCATCGATTTTCTTAACACATCGGAGGCAGGATGGATCAATGGTGGACGACCGGGGGTCAGCTTTTCATTCTCTCAGGGTACTGAAGGCACTGTTGCCAACATGAATACCATGCGTGCCCGGCTGTTCAACGATGCATCAGAGGCTTATATTGATTTTGGTAATTATCGTATCTCTTATTTCCTTTATGATGATAAAAACACCTGTATTTCCGGTACGGACGGTTGTGCCAGTGGATGGGGGTTCATGCAAACGATAACCGAAGGGATCGACGCCAAAGACGTCAAACTGGTGCACGAACAAACCGTTCCCGGACAGGATGAACGCGGAAAGTGGAACCAAAGGCTGATTGTTCAGTTTTCCGACCCTGAAGATCCTAAGAGAGTCGAAAAACTTTCAACCATAGACCGGCACCTTTCCGGGTATCGCGGAATAGCTGGCCGCATTCATCGCGGTGGCACTGCACCTCTGCGTCTGGTATGGTATTTCAACTCCAGTGACTGGAAGGAAGTCAATTGGGGGGAGGCATGGTCGTGGGATGGGAATACAAAGAGTGATGATGGTGGCAGCTATTATCCAGTTACCAACGACTGGAGTGATCCAGATAAACCAGATATCCCGGTGACCACCTGGAACCGTAAAGCTTGTGAAAAAGCAAACAAAACCATCGATAATATTCTTGTCGAGGAGTGGGACGGCTATACCTGGCGACGCGTAGCAGGCAATGGCCCCATGCCGGGACGTGAAGCGAATAATGTTGTTATTCGAGATACCATTCCTGAAGGGTTTACATTTGTTTCGTTCTCCGGAGACAACCCGATGGGTGTAGCACCAGCAATCAGCGGCAGAGTAATCACCTGGAAAGTACCTAAGATGCAGATTAAAGAGGGCGGAACAATCAGGTTCACTGTTAAGGCTGATGGTTCCTGCCCTGGAACTGCTGATCGTGAAGTTATTAACAAAGCCTGGATCTCGGCCGATAAAGAATCTCCCTTTGCCGACAGTTCTGTTATCACTATCTCCTGCGACACTGTTATCAAACCACCGACACCCGACCATATCGACATCGTACTTGACACATTAACTTTTGACCGGTATAAAGACGATCCTCTTGCCAGAGTAACACTCGACGCCGGAAATCAGTCTACAACAGTGTACGCAATACTCCGTGATAAAAACGGGAAATTTATTCAATACGCAACAAATGCAAACTGGACAAGCCGGAATGAATCTGTCGCAACGGTTGAAGCATCATCACAGGACAAATCGAATGCCACGATCACCAAAGTGGAAAAGGGTGCGACATTCATTATCGTCACCGATCCATCCATACAGGGACTCAAG
>JAFGIN010000017.1 GCA_016929595.1 Chitinispirillaceae bacterium | reverse complement strand
CTTCGGCACCTTCCCCCGTTAACGGGGGAAGGATGGGATAGGGGTTGTAAAAATGTAAGGGTATAAATAATCGCAACTATTGATGTCCTCATGTATAAACATGAGCATTTTCTGATTCATAAAAGTAAGCTCGCTCTGCTTCCCATCCCTTGTCTTGCCGCCATCGCGAAGTCAGAGCATGCTTTGAGAGCAGGACTTCTGTGAACAGAACAGGCAAAACGCTGCCGCCAAACGCCGGAGTCTTATTCTATGACTTTCGATAATACTCCGTATGCAGTAAATGATGAGCTTTCGCGCCTCCGGGAACCCCGAGGAAGTCCTTGTAGAGTTTCTGAATATAGGGATTCTCATGCGACTTGCGGCATTCTTTTTCTTTGTCAATTTCATAAATACCTTTCATACGCTTTTCAAGGATATCGGTATCTGCATGGAGAAATGGTTGACCACCACCATTGATACATCCACCCGGACAAGCCATGATCTCGATAATATGATAATTGCTTTCACCCTTGCGAATCTTTTCAAGAAGTTTTCTTGCATTCCCGAGTCCTGATGTAACAGCGACATTGATCATTTTACCTTCGATATCGATCTGTGCTTCTTTTATTCCTTCAAGGCCTCGTACGGCTGTGAAGTCAACTTCTTTAAGCTCATCCCCGGTTACCCATTCATACGCAGTACGCAGAGCTGCTTCAAGAACACCACCGGTAACTCCGAATATTGCTGCAGCACCGGTCGATTCACCCAGCGGATTATCAAAGTTATCAGCACGCATTTTTGTTATATTGACACCAGCTTCCCTGAACATGCATGCCAGTTCTCTTGTCGTGACGACATAATCGACATCTCTCACCCCATTATTGGAAAACTCATCTCTTCCGGCCTCATACTTTTTGGCCTGGCAGGGCATCACGGAAACTACTATCAAATCTTCAGGTTTGATACCCATGTTTTCAGCATAGTAGGATTTCGCAATTGCACCAAACATCTGCTGAGGTGATTTACATGTTGACGGGATGTGAATAAGATCAGGAAACTGAAACTCCAGAAAGTTAACCCATCCGGGGCAGCATGATGTTAGTATCGGAAGATTTTCATTCTTTTTAAAACGTTCGAGGAACTCGTGTGCTTCTTCCATAATAGTAAGATCGGCACCGAAGTTGGTATCAAATACAGCATCAAAGCCGATCTGTTTGAGACCTGTCACCAGTTTACCAGTCATATCAACACCGGGTTCTTCACCGAACTCTTCTCCTATAGCAACGCGCACGGCAGGAGCGACCTGTACAATAACCTTTTTTGTTGGATCACTCAACGCTGCCCAGACCTGCCTGGTATAACTTATGCCTGTCAATGCGCCAGTCGGGCATACATTAACGCACTGACCGCACATAACGCAGTTAGTGTTTGATAGCGATTTCATCTCTGCAGGTGCAACAACAGATCTAAAGCCCCGACCATACCCGGAAAGCGTTCCTACCGTCTGAATATCTGAACACGCCGTTTCACATCGTCGACACATGATACATTTGTTCGGATCCCGCCTGATTGCTTTGCTGGATTCATCGATAGGATATTCAGCCATGGCGCCCTTATAACTCAGACTGTCGATTCCGAATTCCTTCGCCAGAGCCTGTAGTTCACAACTAAGATTTTTAGGACAGTTAAGGCAATCAAACGGATGATCTGAAAGTAAAAGTTCCAGCACGATACGCCGGGCCTGGATCACTTCTGCGGTGTTGGTCCTTATAATCATTCCATCCTGCACCGGCGTACAGCAGGCAGGCATCATCTTTTTTCTTCCCTGCATCTCAACATCAACCATGCAGATACGACATGATCCCACACGATGTTCCACATTGAAACTTTCCAGATTCATATGACAGAGTGTCGGGATATATACTCCATCAAGCTCCTTCGCAGCATCAAGAATAGTCGCATTCTTGAATACTTCTACGGGAGTATCATTTATTATTACTCGAGCCATGTAATTCTCCTTATAATGGTATGCCTGATAAAAAAGGCATTGTTTTACCGAATCTCAATCGCACCGAATTTACACTTCTGGTAACATATACCACATTTGATACATTTGGTCTGATCGATCACATGTGGTTGTTTTACTTTCCCTGAAATACAATTCTGCGGACAATTCCGGGCACATGCTGTACAACCGACACATTTATCGCTGATAATAACATACTGCATCAGATTTTTACATACACCAGCCCTGCATTTATGATCAATAATATGCTCCAGGTATTCATCTTTAAAAAATTTCATCGTTGAAAGTACCGGATTAGGCGAAGATTGCCCCAGTCCGCACAGTGAAGTTTTCTTGATCGTTTCACCCAGAGCACTTAACCGCTGCATGATATCTTTATCTGCTTTTCCTTCAGTAATCGCCGTGAGCATTTCATGAAGCCGTTTGTTACCTATCCGACAGGGAGTGCACTTACCGCAGCTTTCTTCAAGTGTAAATTCGAGATAGAACTTCGAAATGTTGACCATACAATCTGAGTCATCCATGACAATCATTCCCCCGGAACCCATCATGGACCCGATAGCGGTAAGATTTTCGTACGTTATTGGCGTGTCAAGATTCTCTTTGGTAATACAACCGCCCGACGGCCCTCCGGTCTGTACGGCCTTGAACTCTCTGCCACCTCGTATACCTCCACCGATATCGTAAATGATCTCCCGCAGCGTCGTTCCCATAGGCACTTCAACAAGACCAACATTATTTATTTTTCCTGCCAGAGCAAATACTTTGGTACCCTTTGACTTATCAGTTCCAATCGAAGTAAACCAGTCAAGACCCCGGGTAAAAATTGCCGGTATATTTGCAAGTGTTTCAACGTTGTTGACACAGGTAGGCACTTTCCACAGCCCGCTTTCTGCCGGAAACGGGGGCTTTGTCGTCGGCTCACCCCGACATCCCTCGATACTCTGAATCAGAGCAGTCTCTTCTCCGCAAACAAAAGCCCCTGCACCAAACTTAAGTTCAATATCAAAATCAAAACCGCTGTTCATTATGTTTTTGCCCAGCATTCCGATCTGTCGGGCCTGCTCTATTGCAATCTCGAGTCTTTGAATCGCCAGTGGATATTCAGCCCGAATGTAAACATAGCCCACTGATGCGCCGATTGCATACCCGGCAATTGTCATCGCTTCAAGAACACTGCAGGGATCACCCTCAAGAATCGAACGATCCATGAATGCTCCCGGATCCCCTTCATCAGCATTACATATTATAAATTTTTCCTCACTGGCAAACCTGGCTGCAGCTTCCCATTTCAATCCGGTTGGGAAACCACCGCCGCCTCTGCCCCGTAATCCTGATTTTTTCATAAAATCAATAACCTGCGGGCCGGTCAACTCCTTGAGACATTTTCCCAGAGCTTGAAAACCATCAGCTGCAATGTATTCAAGAATATTTTCAGGATTGATAACCCCACAATTGCGCAACGCAATACGAATCTGTTTTTTGTAAAAGGGTATATCCCTGCTTTTCTCGATTTTCTTTTTAAGAAGAGGCTCTTCATACAGCAGTCGTACTACACGTCCATTCCCTACAAGATGCTGCCGGACTATATCTGCAGCATCATCTGGAGTAACCTGCACATAAAACACATTGTCAGGTTGAATCAGTACAATCGGACCCTTCTCACAAAAACCGAAGCACCCGGTTTTTAACACCTGAACTTTTGTCGAAAGTCCGCAGGCATCTATTTCCAATCGGAGGTTTTCAATAATTTTGAAGCTATCACTGCTAACGCATCCTGTCCCTCCGCAAACCAGCACCTCCCGTTCATACTGTTTATTCGGATCTCCACCTTCAACACGAGATCCTAACAGATGACGTACTGCCTCAAATCGCTCTTTCAGTGCATCAAAACTTTCAATCTTTTCCAGTTTCATTCGGCCACCTCACTCCTATATTGATCGAGTATCTTTTTCACATCACCACCCGGTTTCAACCTTCCAAACACCTTTTCCCCGATCGTCACAACAGGCGCCAGGCCACAAGCTCCGATGCAGCGAACAATATTTATTGAGAATTCCATATCCTCAGTTACCTGACCGGCTTTTATTCCCAGCTCTTTTTCAAACTCCTCAAGGATCTTATCAGCACCTTTTACGAAACAGGCCGTTCCCATGCACACCGAGATGTTATGCTTACCCCGAGGCTCAGTTGTGAAATAGTTGTAAAAACTAATCACCCCCGAAACTTCTGAATGATGAACGTTGAGCTTCCTGGCGACATGAATCTGAACCTCTTCGGGAAGATAGCCAAAAATCTGCTGTGCCCGATGAAGAATCCGGATCAAATCGCCTTTGCGCCTGGTCCCATTCGTGTCGATTTCAAATGAATTGATAAACATATCAAGTTTTTCAAACATCTCCTTAGCAACACCTGACTGCTCGCAGGTATCTATCGCTTTTTCCAAACCAACCTCCTCATGTATTCCAGAATTTTATGTTAAAAGTATATATTATTTCTTTATCTCATAGGTATATTTTGTGATTTTTTTCTCATAATTTTATCATCTTTTACGATGATACACCTTAAATTTGGTATTTAAACGATTTTATCGATACTTTTTCTAATTTATTGTGATAGTAACACCTTTTAAACTAACGGATTTTAAAAACCCGGATGATGATTAAGATTCTAAGCAGGTTATAGTATAGCTGACAAATCGCCATTTGACAATTTTTTTTTATGGTGAGCCTGGAGTCTGTTTTTGAATTACTCTCACTTCCTTCGAACAGGATTTGTTTCTTATTGACAATATAAAGAGAACAGTGGCTAATTTAGTAACCTTTTATGTTTCCATCACATGTTCTCTTTATATGAGACGTACCCGATTCATTTGGATCAAGTTGTAAAAATTGCTATGGAATACTTTTTTTTAAAACCCGGAGTTTATATAAAATTACGCCAGATGATCATTGCTATATTGTTCTTATCTGCAGTTTCCAATTCATTAACAATCGAGTCTACCTCCAGTGGCGGCAACTGGAACGATACGTTAACATGGGCTGTTTATACCATTCCAGGGCAGAATGATGATATTATTATAAAGGGAACAGTTTCAGTGACATCGCAAACTTTCTGTAATAATCTTACGATCGGTGAAGGGATAATTCTTCAGAATGGTGGCACGTTAGGGTGGGTTGTGCTAAACATTAATGGAAATATTACCAATAACGGAACCATTCAAAATAATCCAGCCGCTAATGAGTTATGGATCAATATCGGTGGTGACATTGTCAATAATGGTATCTGGAAATGCGCCAAAACGGGTTTCATGTCCAGCAAAAAGCAACATATTAGTCAGGCCAGTGAAGTTGAATTTTGTGGTGGACTTCAAAAACGCATTACTGATGGATACGGGGACACCTTTCCACTGATGGCAACTACAGATATTGTGATCAATGCATCCTACTTTAACGGGCAAGGGTATACTACCGATTATTTCTGGGGTGTTTTTGATCTTGGCGGTAACTCCCTTACCTTAAAAGTGTCAACTCAATTGTACTATACTGAACTTACAAATGTTAATTAATTAATCGGACTCGATTCGACGACGATACGAAGTATTACTATTACCAATGCAATAACTCTTGCAGGACGCATAACACTGGTAGATGCCAATGTGACATTTAATAACGATGTCACTATCATTGATACATTACAGAACGGCGGAACTTTGGGGTGGCTTACTCCGATGTTCAAGGCAAAAATTACCAATAATGGTGTTATACGAAATAACCCTGAGGGTAATGCCTTATGGATGGATTGTTACGGTGATGTCGTTAATAATGGTACATGGATTCCGGAAAAAACATTTTTCGCATCAACCCGGGTACAACATATCAGCCATGCAGCTGGTGTTGAATTTATCGGAAAACTCCTGAAAAAAAGTGGAGCCGGAACATCTGATACATTTCCACTTGTGGCAGTATCTGATATCTTTATCAATGCACCTGAATTCAGTTGTGAAGGCTATAAAGATAACTATTTCTGGGGCACATTTGATATGAATGGCCATTCACTCACGCTTGGTGGAGCAACACCGTTATACCGGGCGGTAATCAGAAATGTTGACAGTTAAACTGTAACGATTCATCAGTCATTTCAAGTACGAAATTTGATGAACCATTAACAATCGCGGGGAATTTCCCTATTACAAATGCAGATGTACATTTTAACGGTCTGGTTACCGTTGCCGGTGTATTGCAAAATGGTGGAGGATTGGGGTGGGTTACACTAAATGTAAATAAGGGTATTGTAAACAAGGGAACGATCCGCAATAATCCTGATGGTAATGAGTTATGAATTGCTGTTGGTGGAAATATAGGCAATAGCGGCGCATGGATAAATAAAAAAACAACACTTGTTGATAGCGTGGATCAAGCCATTGATATAGCCGAGGGTAAAAACATTACTGCACCGGTCATTTTTGATTCACGATGGTCCAGTGGCCCGTATCAGTGGCAGAAGAATGGTGAGAACTGGGGCGGGACTGGCAGGACTGGCCGGGCGTCTGTTTTGTATCTATATCATCCATGATTCTTCTCCATAGGGTACCATTGTTTCCTGAACGCGGTTACCAATGACGCCATTAAAATTATCATTCTCCCATTTTGATGGATTATTCCTGATATAATTTCGTATTCGAAATAATTCCTGGTCATTACGAATGATATGTTCCCAATAATTGCGTTGCCATAATTTTTTATGAAATGATTGCCAATTATTCGTTTTTACCCCACGAATATATTCAACGGTAACAATCGATTGAAATGCCCCGACCATATCACCCAACGTTTTCCCCAACGATACAACCCCCGTAGGGGCAATCCCTTGTGGTTGCCCCGATTCATGTGGTTGTTGCCCCGATTCATTTGGTTGCCCCGATTCATGTGGTTGTTGCCCCGATTCATGCAGTTGCCCCGATTCATGCAGTTGCCCCGATTCATGCAGCCCCGATTCATGCGGTTGCCCCGATTCATGCAGCCCCGATTCATGTGGTTGCCCCGATTCATGTGGTTGCCCCGATTCATGTGGTTGCCCCGATTCATTCAATGATAATTCTGAACGATTATCAACAACAATGTTTTTAACATTTGCATCATTTTGGGCATGCATGTAAGGGGCACACACAAGGGGTGCCCCTACAGCGGCGGCGGGGGAAACTATTTGCAAAATTGCATGAAAATGGTTGGGCATAACTGAATATTCGTCTATCCGGATATTATTAAATCGATTTGGTAACATTTTCCATTGTAAATATATCATTTTTCCTGCGTCATTTAATTGCATCTGGCCATTGATTATTTTACCGAACAGACAAACACGATTTTGTGTACAAATGGTGATGAAATAATAACCCGGTGATGAATAATCGTATCCTCTTAGACGAATCGATTTGCGGTGATGAATGGCAGGATTATATCTGTTTTTTGGAAATGTCATGAGTGTTATCCCTGAATTTGGACGGTTGTTCGATCATTTTGCGTTTCTTCAAGTCGGTGTACAATTAATGCATTGCACCATAAATATATGATAAAATGATTTCATACAGCAATTTTCCCGTACATGGGTTTGTGGAGGAGAAGGTCAGGCAAAAAACCATTTACACGGGAATCAGTTTGTAAGAACACTAAAATAAAATTATAAAGCCGATGTTCTGATCGTCTCTATACCATACCTGGTGATACATTTAATGATCAGAATCCCCTTATAATTATTCATACCATACACGTCGCCTGCTGATACGTTACGTTTATCCAGGAAAGCTCCACTTAAGGTGTACACTGCAATAGTTCCGTTATATTTAACGTTTATACAACGTGACCCGTTTACGAGTGTTTGAGAAACGAGTAGAGATCTGTTTTTTTTACATTTGCCGGAGTCTTCTCTATTTGATACTTTTACTGAGTAAAGGCTGTCCATCTTTTCCGCCCAGAGACGATACATACTTGCACCACCAGCGGGGGCCGGGTGCACTCCATCAGAAGAAAGTTCTGATGTATGCTCTTTAAAGTAGGTAAACAGATCTGGTCCCGGGATAAGATTGTTTTTTATGGTAAGGGAATCGATCGCTTTCAGAAAATCAGGATGTATCTGCCATTTTGCCTTTGAAGAATCGGTACCAATAATTCGGGCAATTATGGGATGGATATTGTTCGCCTTACAGGAATCGATTATTAATTGTATATTTTTCCTGTATGTTGCAACATTGGAGTTACTTCCCCCCCAGGCATCATTCGTTCCCATTTCGATAGCCCAGTACTTCATATTTCTGGCCATGTCAAGATATTTTGAGATATCGTTTGCCATTGTAGTACTGTTAATACAGCCGATTCCACCTCGAATAATCGCCGGTGAGAACGAAGGGTGAGATTCGGTGATAAGGTCTGCAAAATTCTTTGCTGGTACAGTCGACTTGTAAGATACAGCGGTAATGCTTGTGCCGGGAAAAAACCATGTGTCATCATATCCGTCTGTAATATCAAACACCTCAACTTCATCGAGGAGCCCGCCACCTTTTATTATGGCCATTTTTACCCATTGTGCATTATTAAAATCTATAGAATGAGCCCTGGCTGTAACAGTGTTTCTTCTAATTGACAGTAAGGGATTCCAGTCGCCATCTGTTCCGTTTGTTGAATTTGAAGACGAAAGAATGTCGTAATCGACCGGCATGCTTAATCCGCTCTTACACGATGTTGCAGCAGCAATCGAATCAGACCACGAACCGCCGGTATTATTCCAGTTGATTAAAATCTTCGAATAGTTTCCACCCACTTTAATTGCTACCCAGGAACCATTATTCACACTCCAGGTATCCCCAAATTTACCATTTATAAGTTTTCCAATATTAGAAGATGGTGAGCCGTAAATTGGTTTATTTCTGGAAACAATTGGATTGGGTACTAACGCATGCGAAGTAATGGTAATACATGCAAGAAAGAATGAAAGTCTAATACCACATCCGAACTTTTTCAGAATCATTTCTAATTCTCCTGTACGTGTTATTTAATTATAATCAATGGAGATACAACATGTCTATCTGTCCGGCTGGCAAAAAGTACCATGTAGGTACCTGAATGAAGTCTATGTTCAGGGAACGATATGTCATGAAAACCCGCTTCATAGGTCGCAGTTTTCAGGCGGGCTGCGTTCTTTCCCGATATGTCAACTAGTTCAAAAGTGCCGGTCACTGTTTCTGGGACTGAAATTGTGCAGATACCCGCGCCCCTTTTTAAGGTGATCGATGTTCGCGCTTTTTTTCTTTGAATTTCTTTAACCGCACTACCCTCTACAGATTTAATACTTACGTCATCAAAATAAATATTTCCTGATAATAACCCCAGATCAAAAACTATTCTGGCTTTACGGTCATCCTCTTGTCCCATTGTAAACTCAAAGCTGAACGTTTCCATCTCCGTTCCAATAGACAGTTTCTGATAGCCTGAGTAGGTTGTCCATGGGTCCTCATCCAAACCGACATTGGTGGCAAGTTCAAAAGGTTCATCAGCTTTTGCTTTAAACGAAACGATATACGATTTTCCTTTTACAATATCGAGATTACCAGCTTTAAGTTGTGCATTCCAGCCTTCAGTTCCCGGTGTGGTCATCTGCACCACAAGTGTGCCGTTATCAACAGAAGCTGTTCCTTCAGACGGGGCATAGGCACCGAAATACCATCCTGTCAGATCTTCTGTAAAGGTACCATTACTAACAAGTTCAGCGCCGACAGCTGGTCCATTGTCGGTGAATACTGCAGTAATACTGAGGTTTTCCGTGACTGTAAGAGTTAATTGGCTCTGGGTACCTTCCCTGCTCCCGGTCCAGTTAACAAAGCTGTTGTTTGCATCAGCGGTGGCGGTGATTGTAATGGTTTGTCCGGAATCAACCATTGATTTGCTGGGAGTAATAGCAACGCTGCCACGGCCTTTTGCAATAACAGATACACTGAATCTACTTACCTGACTTCCCTCACACACTTTATTGAGAATAAATTTCGGTCGGACAGAAGTATTTTTGATACTGTTCTGGTCAGTAACGGCAACTTCAAGCCCCCAGTCTCTTAATGTTTCAAATTTGCTATCGGTAGTCATATCCATCTCTGTGCAATCGCTATTTCCAGGTCCCCACTCCCAGGCAAGCCAGCTGATTTCATTCTTCTGGCATTCAGCAATTATGTGTTTATAGTTGATTGTAGTCTCACAGCCAACTCCTGTATGGGCAAATTCACCAACAATAAACGGCAGATTCATTTTGACTGATTGCGATATTTCATCAGTGATTTTCTGATCGCTGTATCCCCATTCTACCGGCCACCACATATGCACCGATAAGAGCAGATTGTGATCAGGATCTGCAGTAATGAGGTCCGGTCCAACCGATTGGAGAATATCGATGTCCTGTCCATATTTTGCTGCATCAATGACAAGTGGAACATGAATGCCGGCGGTTCTCATTTTCGTGATTGCACTTAGATATCCTGTTTTAAAATCAGCATCAGAGACGGTCTGACCGCACTCATTTGCAATATTTATAAGCAGGTACTCCTCATGCTTCTGGATGATGCTGACTACTTCCGGCTTAGTCCACCAGTCGACGCACATTGAAAGCTTAGACCATTCGCCTGTTGCATCGTGCAGTTCTACCATCGGGATCATTTTATTCTGATAACATTTAGTGATAGCTGAATCAAACTTATTTGTTGCTCCGGTAGTTATCCATGTGATGCGTACACAATTTGCGCCTGTTTGTGCAATTTCCGGAAAACTTTCGCTATTAATATCAGTCCAGACGGTCATTTTATTGACACCTCGAAGGATCACTTTTTCACCGCATTTATCGTAGAGGTGTCTCCCGGCAACTCTGAATCCGGGAAGATCTGCACAGGTGGCAGAGATAACTGGAAATAGAATGATTGAAAAAAACATCAAATAATTACACAGGTTTTTATTCATTGAAATCAAACCCATAAGAAGACTCCCTGGTTAATGGCTCTATCGATTCTGTATAGAGTAATTATTTAAAAACTGTTGCCAATAAATATAGCATCAAAATGAACTTCCTGATGACTTTTTTTATGGTTTTATTTAAAATTACAGAAAATTGAACAAAAATGCCCCTTATTGGAGATAAATAGAAGAATACATCTGAAAGTATGATGATCGAAGCATAAATAATTGTTGCCATTTTTTATTTCTTTATATATACTGGATATTGGCTAAAACCTGCACTTGAGGAGTTTTTAAAAATTCTATGAAGTCGAATAGATGAATGGAGAATCTTCAAAAAACGCCAATGCATGATTCGTTAAAAAGAACAATGAACAAGGTTTTTTCTGTAGTATATTAAGATCCATCTCAGGAGAATCGAAACTACAAATAAGAGCAGGTACTATTTGAATCAGGTTAGTTCAATGGAGTGATAGTTGGTTAACAAGCCTGTCATTTATGATTATTTTGATTATCGTGAATATTTAAACGATGTTTTCGGCTATTTTAAAAAAGTTGATCCGGAATTTTCGCATAGAAAATTTCTCGCCGATGCAAATATACCCGGATCTACCTACCTTTTACGGGTTTTGAGAAACGAACGTAAATTATCACCTAATTATATTCCAAACTTCTCCAGTGCAATCAAGCATGCTCCATCCGAGGCATTTTTTTTTGAATTACTCGTAAAGTTCGGAAACGAAAAGAATGTAGACCGTAAGGAGATGCTTCTTAAAGAACTCCTGAAAATCAGGTCAGAAAAAACCTCACACTCACTTGAAGATCAGAAGCTTCGTTATTTTGAAAAGTGGTATTATCCGGTAATTCGTGACCTGGTTGGTATAGTTGATTTCGGAAATGATTATAATGCATTGGGGAGAATGCTTATTCCCCCGGTAAAAGCTGAACAGGTTGAAAATGCCATTGGGTTTTTACATAAAAACGGTTTTATTAAAAAACGCGAAAACAGAGCCGGATATGAGCCATCAGAACCGATCTTGTCAACACCACCGACAGTGAATTCAACCATCTTGAGCCAGTTTCATAAAAAAAACCTCGAACTTGACATAGAAGCATTTGAGAACTGTTCTGTTTCTGATCGAAGCATTTCCTCTGTCGTGATGAGTATATCGAGCAAAACATTTGATAAACTGCGTCTGGAGATTCAGGAGTTTCGCAAACGATTGATTGCTATTGCCAGAGAAGATTCTGAACCGGATGTTGTAGTACGGTTGGGATTTCAGATGGTGCCACGTGCAAAAGTTAAAAAGAAGGACGTATGAGTATTGTGAAAGCAGTATTGCTTTTCTGTTGTATTACGTTACTATTTCGCTGCAGTGATGCACCATTGGCGGGTAATGGTACAGGCACCGATATCGGGGAGGCGAAAGTATCCGGTTGTGTAAAGTTGCCTGGAGGCATCGCTGCCGAAAATGTGACTGTTACTCTCAGGAAACAGGATTATGTACCTTTCAGTGTTTCTCCAAAGGATCAAAAGAAAGTAGTTTCAGGGAAAAATGGATCCTTCGCTATAACGCAGCCGGGAAAAGGATATTATCTCCTGGAGCTGATAAACAGAGATTCGCTTTGTGCAATTAAACGGTTCTATATTTCTGGTAATGACACCGGTGTGATGGTTGGAGATTGTATGATCGATACGCCGGCACTGTTTACAGGAAGAGTATTCAAGGATGGTACACCGGCATCAGGTGCAAGTCTGCTTGTTCTGGGAATCGATAACGAAGGTACTATTCAAAATGATGGTTTTTTCTCAATGCGGCTACCGCGTGGAGAGCAGCTGTTACGTGTCATGATAAATGATCAGTACAGCACCAGAGATGTATTGTTCAGCAACGATAACTCCGGAGATACTATTCATTCATACAGTACGCCGGTAACTGTACTTGAGGATTTTGAAAACAGGGATGGGCTTAACGCACTTACTACCCTGCTTGGTGGTGGAAGCTGGTGGGCATTTACCGATTCCGTAAATGGAGGTAAAAGCAGGATTCTGCCAACAGCAGAACCTGGTCTGGTTGAAGCAATTGATTCGACGTCGAATGCATACAGAGGAGGGAGTTTACATTGCCAATTTCAGATTGATCAGTCATTTAATGCTTCATTTGCTCTGATAGGTGTTGATTTCAGTAATTCAAAAGATAGTAACAGCAGCAAGTCCTGGTTCGATTTGTCAAAAATGACTGCATTTACATTTATGGCAAAAGGCTCAGGCACTATTTATGTACAGTTCACCTGCAGACCATTCGGTTCATCAACAGAGTATCCTGTGTATGAAATCCCGGTAAATCTCACATCTGGCTGGAATGAGTGTACCATCCGCTCTTCTGACATTCCAAATGCACTGCTTACTTCATCCGCTCAGATAATTTCGTGGCAGAGTGGAAACAGTGCAGTGAGCAACATTAATTTCCTTGCGAAAAGCACTGCTGATGTATGGCTCGATGATCTTATTATCGTGGGGTTGAATGCAAGTGACTTTTTAAATTGAACAAAAGCGGTTAAAAAAAGTCAAATTTTCGATCTAAGAGAAAGATTCCCCTTTCGAATGGTACTTCTCTCAGTAAAGAGAATAGCCATACCAAAGACATCTATATCAGTCATACAAAATTCCATTAATCTTTTTTCAACAACATTTGAATTGAGATGTATAGGTAATTCATATTTACGGACAGGTGAGGCGGCTACTATCATTTACCCTCATTATCATGGGGTCCGGAAAAAATTAAATTTGCTGGAATTTACCTTGTTCAAATAGAAATCATATACCGAATCGTAATAGGAAAGTAAAACAATAAAGAGTTCTTTAACAGACCTGTTTCTTACAGCTTTTTCATATATAGCTTTCTCTGTTTCCCGCAGCCTTGGGACAATCTTTTCTGAAAGTGTCAGCAGAACATCAAAATCTGTATGGCCATAGATTTTAATAATACGTTCGAGCCGTTTTTCGACGTCAGCTTCGATTACATAATGAGGAGCAGATTCAATCTGTTTAAGAAATCCATCAGTTAGTGAAACTGATCCGACAGCCCGGGCTTTCTGCTCCATCCATATTGGTTTGTTACGATCAAACCCGGCAAGTTTCCAGGCTACATTCAGCCTGAACTGCAATACCGATGGTTGCTTATCGTTAGTAATCAATTTACCGAAAACAGATCCTGCATGGTTTGCAATCTTCTCGATATCTATTATCTGTTGTGACTGTTGTTGTAATTTTTTTAGAATTTCACTCTTTCCACAACCAGTTTTTCCTGCAAGAATTTTTAATGTATAAAATTTGTCATAAAATGACAGAAGATTATCTGTGATTTCACTGAAACAGTTACTGCAGAATGTCGAATTTGTGTAACGCAATTCTTTTGCATAAAACATCTGTTGTTTCAGAGTATCACCAATGAAAACGGGTTCGTTATAGAGATCATTCTTACACGGATGAATTTCAGAACGATGTACAGAATCTGGAATATGCAATTTACGAAAAGCTTTAACGGGTCTGCAATCTATAAGTGTTAACGAATTTAAAGGTTTTTGGAGTATTTGATTGAATGTTGCGACTGTAAAACCACTCTCGCCGGAATAGGGCTCATGCCCTATTCCTTTGAGAGGCCCATGACTGCTGGCTATTTCACCTTTTGCTTCAAAAACAAATGTCATGGGAAGTTTTTCTAATTATCTTTAGTATCAAAGTATTAATATACAAAGTAAGATGTTACGTAGCAAGTTTATTTTCAGTTATTTTATCAAATTCAAGACTGCTGGCCGATTCACCTCTTCCAACCTTCTTTTTGTTGCTGCACCATAAAATTCGCTTCCCGTTATACCATCGTGTCATACGTAAACACGAAGTGATCTTTATGCCGCTTCGGGGAACTTCTTCTTCGTAAATAGATAGTTTTTTCTGTTGATTATTAGTGTCATCAATGCCTGCTCGAAGTAGTTGCGTATTGGGACGGATATGTGTATACCCGGAACCATCCAATTGCGGCATTGCAGCACGCTGCAGAATTATCTCCCTGAAATTACTGTCTCCATCCAGGCGCACAGGAGCAAACGGTATCCAGTTTTTAGCAACCCCATTGAACAGATCATAAGTAAGTGGAGCATCAGATAGTATATCAGAATTAAGATGACCATCAAGATTCAATGAATCTTCAACACTCACTTTACCGTACACTGGATGGAAAAAAGTTTTTTCAACTCCCCAAACCATATTGGTCATCTCATCACGACCCATATATACCTCTTCTATGGGTGCACTCTCCTGATAACGATGGGTAACGGGAAGCACTAACATCCGTTGATCACAATAATCATCCTCTACAGTTTGATCGCGCAATGAAAACATTGTCCAGCCATACCATGGAACTTTTTTGTCCAGTGCGGATCTGATCATGGTTTTGTCCCCGAAGACATCTGTAACAACCATTCCCTTAACTTCGGTTACAGCACCTGATGCAATATCAAAAGGTATGTTAAACCAGTCATTGGAGAACATCAGTGCAAATTCGGTTAACAACACCTTTGCGGTATTAGTCAGATCTGTTTTAAGATTGCAGAAATTAACCGATCCATCCTCCATTTCCCACCAGCGCTTTGCCGGCATACCAGTATAGGCAACTCTATCGGGAATAGTCGTAATAATAGTTGTAGGATTTTTTGCGGTATTTTTCTGCTGACGTCCTGTAATATCAAAATTGTGCCAGTCAAGATGATTGCCATCATACTCTTCGGAATTCAGTACAATAATACTACTTTCGTCTTCAATCAGCTGTTTTGTACTGTATTCCATTCTACTGTTATTCCAGGTATCACTTTTGGGAAGAGTATATGTTTGCTCCACCCACATAACAAACTTCTCAGTTGCCCGCTTAATTTCCCGCCGGTACGTATCGGTTGCTGCGTTAGGTGTCATAAACTCCAGGTCAGGGTCTTGTTTTGCAGCATCATAAAACTTTTTTCCATCAAATGATTTTCTGGTTACTATTTTAAGTGATAATGCAACAGCAGCACTGAATGATTCTTTTTCATGTTTACTATTGGGATTTTTTATTTCGTAACGGTACGAACCATCGTCCAGCCTGACTGCAAAAGGAAATAATACCTTCAGCTGTTCAAAGAGCTGCGTTTTGCCTTCAGATGATTCAATTGCATATAATTTCATAAATTGTCTGGCAAGAGCAATGCGAGACCTGAGATCAAACCGAATCTCCAGAGCTTCAATACGAGTATTAAGCGGCTCAGTCTCAGCACTGTACTCAAGGCCGCTAAGACCATCAATGCTGTTCGTATCTGTAATGGGACTGGAACATATTTCTGTTTTTACCAGTACAGGAGAACCGGCATCATCAGCTTTGAATTCACCAAACTGCCACTGCCGCGACAACATCCATAACGGATCATACACTTCATTTTTAAGTACCCGCCCGAACTCTTTCACGCGTGGGCGACAGGTTAAACGCTGTATATAATTTATCGGTTGACAGGTATAATTACTCACAGAACACCTCCTACCAGGTCAATAGTTTCAACATTTCTGTCACCGGTTACATCGCTGTCAATCGCATCAAAGAGCATTGGCTGCAGCAGTGTCTGCAAAGGACTACGTATCACATGATCCGGTTCGACCGCACGCGTTTTTGCCATTTCCAGTGTTTCTTCAAGTGTATTGAGCAGATAGCGAAACTCCCAGGCGCCTGTCGGTTTCGGTGATACCGCCAAAAGCATGGCCTGAGGCGGTTCAGAGTCTGGTGCATCATACTGAAATGATATGCCGGCCGTTTTGGTTCTATTCGGAATGAAATCATACCACTCATCCAACATCAGTCCGGCAATGGTGCTGCTCCAGTTTTCGCTGTTACAAATAACAATATTTCTTTCGACCCCTGAATAATCAAATGATTCAGGCATTTCAAGACCAACCCAGCAGTCGCCTTTACTGTAGGGGGTCTGTAAGACGGCAGTTACGGGTTCCGAAAATACATCTTCGGTATAAAACTGCAGTTTCGAATAGGAATTTACCGAATCTTTTACCTGTGCAATCTGTTCAAGTACAGTGCTGATATCTATCGTCTGTGCTGCACTGTGTTGCAGCAGATCATTGCTTTTTTCATAAAGTTCTACATCTGTTAAAGAAACGGTGTATTGGGGAATCAGCTTCAGATCACCTCCAAAAAAGTGGTCTGCCACACTCTGCAGATCAGACAGTACAGCAGCATCGTCATACGCATCACTATTGAGTATACTTCCGATGGAATCAAGTTTTTTCTTAACTGCATCATATGAAGCTACAACCTTTTCAATCTCTGCAACAACGGTGTTTCTGCTGAGTTTCTCCACCGAAGGCATTGGCATGATAATTACCGATGCACAACCGAGTGTAAATAGAAGCGGAAGCGCCTGATCAAGAACTTCTCTGTCATTATTCTGTAATGTATCATTTAATATATCAAGAACCTCGACAGCACTGTTTTTAATAGCTTCAGCTGTTTCACTTATCACATGATGAAGTTGCAGCAGTGTATCTGAGACGGTACAGTAGGGTTCCAGATCTTCTGCTCTCAAGCTTCTTGTTTTTCTAAACACTTCCAGTATGTGACGTGCAATTAAGACCATTTCCTCCGCTGCTGATTCGCCATCTTCATTTATAATAGCAACTACGACGTCAGCATCTTCAACAAGCTGATTTCTGTTCCTAAGATAAAATGCGACTCTACGTCTGATCAATTCAATAAACTGTACAGATGTATCTTTTGCAGCAAGTAGTATATCGGTTGCTGCCATGGCAAGTTGATCAAAAGTAAGGGTGCCACTATTTTCATTGTGACTGTATGATATTGACAGTGTTCCCAGTGAAGCGAATTTCTGCGAGGCAAAGTTATTTAGTGCCGGTGAAACAGAGGCGGTAATTGATGATGTATTCAGTGTCGGAGCAGGCAATATTGCAATGGTTTTTGTATGAATATGCTCTCCTTCATGAATCGACTCAACAATTTCGAAACGGTCAGGAATATTTCCGTTTGCTACGGTGTCCATTACAGATGCAGCACGGACATGGTTTCCCCTGACATGCTGAAAAACCGCTTCGGAAACAATCAGATCCCCATAAGCATCAAGAGTTTCCCGTGCCTGCTGCAGTGCATTACCCACTGCTTGTGCCTGCTGCTTACTTTCTGTTATGTTGAGAATTTTAGTAAACCGCCTTTTTAAAATGAAATCTTCGGCGAGCAATGTACCCAGTTCGATCTTATCCTCTGACTTATCCAGTTTTGATGTGACATATTCAAGCGCTGCATCACCGTCAACAACCCGGTTGCTGTAAGATGCATGTTCACCACTTACTTGTATCTCTTTTCTGAACACTTCTCTCAATGTATAAATAAGAGCATCACACTCTGTTTTGGAGCGTTTATATTCCTCATGAAGATACCGTTCTATCTGATATCCGATCAGAGCATCCAGTTCCTGTCCTTCTTTCATTCCCTGATGAAGCACTAGTGCCTTTCTTATCCGTTCGGAAGAGAGATTTACCGCAAACCTGTTATCATCACCAGTTCCATAATAGGCAGCATTTGATTTGTACCCGCTTCTAAGAATTGCTGCCGTGACAGCATGATTTATTGACGGTGTAAGAAGATATCCCTTTGCTTCCGACTCATTATCAGTGTTGAGATATACCCCCTCTTCTTTATCTTGAAGTGAAGCGGGAAGAACCTGCGAATGAGTTTTGCTTTTATTCGGATTTCGTTTCACATTAAGCAACCATCCATATGACCCGACAGCTATTTTTGTGGTATCAGCCTTTCTGATATCATCAAGTCTTTTCATAAACAGGCCTGTCTGCCATGCATCCTGACGATAGGCAAGCGTATCAAGATGCTCCATTACCAGATCTCTTACTTGTTCATCAGGCAGATCTGAAAGATATACAGAGTTGACAACCATTTCTTCCAGTTTATCTACAAATGTTTTTAACTTTGATTTTACAATATCGTTCATTTTCTTCTGGGTAGGATACGTAAAAATATCACGAACGGACAAACCTCCGATTAAAGCGCCCCTGTCGGTTCCTCTGATAAATTCAGCTGTTCGCGGTGTTAGAAGATCTGGATTAACTGCAACATGAGAGGCATTCAGATCCGCTGTATTTACGCCGGTAATGGTCCCGGGAACAACAACATCTGGTTTTAATTTTGTCCTGTAGTATCCTTTTAATTCACGGTAAATAGCTTCAAGAATACTTTTGTATACCGTATCAAACTCATTAGTTTCGTTCAGGCGATCTTTGAGCAGAGTGTAAAGGATATCAGCCGGTGGAATATTTTCAACAAGTTTGTAAACTATTTTTGAATCAGGAGTCGCATCTTTATATGACCACTGATTTTCGTGGAATTTAACTGTTTTTGAAAAACTGTCCCAAAGCAGTTCCCATTTACTTTGCTTTACCGTTATTCCGTCTTTATCTTTAACATACATATGGTTTGGAGATGAACTGCGCTGCCATACCGTTTTACTGATAAGTCCGTAATGATAGAGCATGTCGGTTGCAGCCATTCGATAGGTACGAAGCATACCGTTATACAAAAGCCAAAGAATAAATGATTTTTTCTCATCCGCAGATGCTAAAGTTTTTAACGCATCGGCAAGTTCCTGAGGTGATTTGAGCTCTCTGAGTTCACCCAGATCTTCGGCCGCAATATCATCAAGCATTCTTGCTGAGCGCACTTCTGTGAGTGGCTGCTGACGGGAGAGATTGGATTCTCCGAAATCTTTGTAGAATTTATTTGATGCCTCTATTTTATCGGAGAAACCTCTGCCTGCCCGGTATACATCGATGAGCTCGGAAAGAATAGCTTTTTTCGATATTGTATGATCGATAAGTGAAGAACGGTTTGCGCTGTTGAGTACAAGCCTGATAGCAGTTGTCAGAGAAGTCGCATGCAGTCCAAGCATCTCCATAAAAGTTTTTTGCGGTTCTTCGAATACGCTGAGTTGTGAAAGGTTTTTCACATTATTTTCTGCAAGTTCTTTCCATTCTCTTCCGAATATTTTAATCAGTTCAGTAGCGAGTTTAAGGAAACGGATATCATGTTCCTGATCTGTATTTGGCACATTAGAAGATAATTTCAACGCATCAAATTCTTCACCATCAACGGTATAATCCTTCAGTGAGCTTACAGGAAGCACTCCATAGGGCTGAGAACCAACTCTAAAGGCAGGTAACACTCCTCTGGCGGAAATGTAGTATGTGAAAAATGCACGTAACCGTTCGATTGTTTCCGGAGTAAAAAAAGCATGCATTCCATCTTCACAGAGCCGACCAAGTGTGGCAGAAAACAGAACTGTATTTACCGCCTGCACTGCAACAGCATCTGCACTTGTATTGTTTCGTATATTGAAAACAGAAGACTCCTGCAGACCCAGTGCTTTCATCAGACGTATCAGATCGCAATCTGGTTGAAGAGTGTTGTCCTGAAACAGATCTTCATAGCAGTCTAGTGGATCTTCCATACCGTTTTTATAGGGTGTAGCGCTCTCATCAGTATTATTGGTAGGAGTTCCAACTGGAATAATTGAGCAGCCGTCAGGAGAGAACTGAAATGTGTCAAAAAGTGCATTCAGTTCTTTTGATGTATTTGCATGGCAGGTAACACCGGTTACAATAATCCTGTCAAACCCTATTTGATAATCCTGCTCTGTAAGAGGCAAAGCTGCCGCCATACCTTTTCTTACCGCAGCTTCAAAATCAACAATCCAGAGCAGTTTTTCATTAACAACAAGATTTCCTTTTCCGTCTGGTTCAACTACCCCTTCAGCTTCTGATTTGCCAGTAAGCGGATCCAGTACACCATCGGTAAAACCTACATACATTTTTTTATCAACCGGATTACCAACATGAATATGACAATACTGATCTCCACGCTGTGTTACCATTACAAACTGTTCCGGCAGATTTATCGCAATCGCATCCGTTTCCGTATCATCTTTCCTGATCGAACCATACGGTCTGAATTCGAGATTCTGTTGCGTTGAACGTCTTGAATCAATGGGTTTTTGCTTAACCGTCTGTTTATATCCAGAGATTACGCTACTTCTCGTTTTATTGCCTTTGGCATGTATAGAGATTGCTGCCAGCAAGTTATCCAGTCGTCTTACCTGTATCGGGGAGAAACTGAGAATGGATTTGAGATGTTCTCCGATAGATTGGAATGCCTTATCCTGTTCATCCCTGTCATCCTCATGTAAAACAATAATACAAGCATCAACCAATTTATGCCAGGATGTTTTAAAATCATTGGTATTTGTAATAAGGCTGTTAACTTCACGAACAATAAAAGCAGCCCGGTTTATGCTGAAACTTTTGGCAAACTGTGTCCATAATTCCTGCTGCTCTGTTTCGGCACCATAGAGATCGTACCATGACTCCAGAAACTCCATTCCTCTGTCAAGTTCTATCTGCGTAAGACGACTCGGATGAGTTGACACATTGCAGGAGTCAGGATATATTCTTACCCACAGCTCTTTGAAATTTTCCGGGAGATAGACGAACTGAAATTTTTTCGAATCAGAAGCTGTCATACGCAAATACACAGGTGAACCGGAGACTTTTTCAAGTGCATTCCTGAGCCCCGATATTATCCTGGTAACCTTGTCAGATATGCTGGATTTAAAAGCAGTCATATTAGTATTAGAGAAAATGACCTTTGACAATTCGGAAAACAATTCAACTTCTTTTCTCATCGTCCGTACATCATTTATTGACACCAGCTGCACATAGTTCATATAGCGAATTAGTGTCAGCACTCCGCTCTGAGCTGTTTTTAGATGCTGATCCAGAAGCGATTTGTTGAGCAACCGTTCTTTTGACTGCAATGTGATATTGAGTGTATAAAAACTGTGCAATGCCAGCCTCAGATACACCTGAATGCGGTCACGGGCCAGAATGTTCTGCGATATCTTTAACGTATTTTCAACATGGTTGCGTTTCAGATTAAAATCCGCCATAATCTGTTTTAACTGATCAAACGCACGCTCAAGTTTCCCTTTGTATATATCACAGGAGTAACTGTTTTTCGTTCTGATATTGGAACGTTTCAGTGTATCAATACTTTTAATACTCTTTGATACGAGCAAAACCACTCCAGATTGTGACCCGACGGTTCCCCAGGCATTATTTAACGCGGTGATTTCAGCTTTAGATACGGTTGCCAATTGCGCACTGAGCTGGGAAAATCTTTTAAGGTCTTCTTCAAGCTTCTGAACATATTGTTGTATAATGATATGGTTCTGTTTTTTATCGACTTTGTTAACATAAGTAAGTCGCGTATTAGAAAAATCTATTGCCCGTTTTTTAATGTCCTCGATAAGTTTCGTGGCTTTTTGCACAGCCGAAGGCTGAGTATCAAGCTGCTGGCGTAGTTCATTGAGTCTGGAAACATATGGTGCAAGAATCGGTGCCCTAGAAAGCCTATCGACTATTTTTTTTGTTCTTGTGTCAATTGCTGTAACCTTCCTGTTTATAATACCATACCAGATTGTGATAGATCTCTTTACGCGGAGCTCAACATCAGGCTGTTGTTCAAGAAGAGAAATAACCTCTTTAAGCTTGGCGATAATAGCCATGATATGGTTAATATATGCGTTATCATTGAGCAGACATGCCCTTTCAAGTTGCAAAGATATTGAAAACAGCAGTTCCATACACCAGTCGCCCTGTTTCATGCTCATGGGAACATCGACACATTTAAAACGTGTTTCCAACCGGACTGGTTGGAGTAGAATCGGTGTGTCACTGCCTATTTTCCTGAAATCTTCATAGATCCTGGCTATTTGAGGATCGACATAAATTGACTGTATTTCGTTACTCATTGCTGTTCCCCATTGTTACGGAAGTATATCTGTTGCATGTCGGGCATAGATTATTGGTTGCTGTATGAGCATTGTTGCAAATGATCCGCCATTACCATTCTGCCACATTGTTCTGAGCGAATTTGCTGCGTGGAGTGTAACGGCACCGTCTGGCTGAAACAGCCTGAGGTGTTCCAGAGAAGGTAGCTCATCTATATTATTGACCAAATGTGCCCATGTAAGTTCGTTGAGTTCTGTTTCCGAAGTATTCACTACAATTGCGTCTTGATTATCGCGCTGCGGAGCATCAAGACCGAACTCCATCTGCCCCGGTCTTTGCTGAAACAAAAAGAAGTATCCTTCCCCGGCTGTGCCACCGCCTTTTGCCTGGTCAGCTTTTAGATTAAATGCAAACAATTTAACGTCTTCAATTTCAGCAGTGAATTTCGGAAAAACAGGTTTTTTATCCCAGTCAGGAGTTCTAAGTGCTTGCGATTTTTCTGCTTCAAGTGCAAAAACTATCGTATCAGGAAAGGCTTTGAACAAGTCTGCTCTTACTACCAGAACAACAAATGCAGCTGCCTGAAAGTCTGCGGAATTCTCTCCAAGAGCTGAATTCCATCCGGTTATTTTTTTTATATCATATGTTTCGTTTACATC
Organism: Chitinispirillaceae bacterium; assembly: GCA_016929595.1. GTDB lineage: Bacteria > Fibrobacterota > Chitinivibrionia > Chitinivibrionales > Chitinispirillaceae > JAFGIN01. The sequence goes on along the minus strand of JAFGIN010000017.1, from coordinate 48,602 downwards.
GAGTGCATCATGCTTGTCCCAGAATTTTCTGAAATAACTTCCTCTACGATCGGTAGGATACTCTCTCCATAAGAGTTCTTTACCCATCTCGGTATTGGCACCTGCAAGGACCGATTCAACAAACTGCGTATTGGTCTCGAGCAGCAAAAGAGAGTTTTGTTTTATGGTATTAAAATTTGGTATAATAAGATCTTTTGACTCTTTGATAAGCTCTCTATAGAAAGCAATATCCAGCTCAGGGTATGCCATTTCAGCTGTAACAGGCCCTCCGAACTGAGCTTCCAGCAGATACATCATGGCTCTTCTGGGATTCAACATAGCGGTTATGTTATCCTGGTCTGCCGTGAAATCGTTACGATTATCCTTATTGAAATCAGTAGCAGGATCATCGCTCTGTCTTTTATACACTGCATTAATTGTCTTCATCCGGGTTTCCATTGCATTGATATCTGCCTCAGTGAGACGTCGTTCAATAACACGCACATTTTGCGGAATGTCTGTGTTTTTGCATAACTGAATACCGAAATTCTCATATTCAAATCTGTCGTAGATCCTTCCCAGAAATTTTTTATAAGTGGCACTTTTAATTCTGATTCCATAATGCATTTTACCGTTTAGTTCAGTTTTCCAGGACCAGGTAATATTTGAAACCATCTCCATATAGGTTGTTTTCGAAGTGTTTGCAGGTTGATTCGTATCACTGGACAGAAACTTTCTGACATTTATAAAATTATCCCAACTGGTGCTGGGAACTTCTTTTAGTTTATCAAAAAGAGCGGTAACTGCAAGTGTCACCACCCGGTGATTAACAGCCCACTTGTCGAACTGTTTTGTTACGGCTCCAATATCCATTGATACAGGATCCTTCGCAGTTGCCGGTGCAGTTGACAATGCTCCCTTACGCGCTTTTTCAAAATAGTTGGAACCTTCTTTTTCGGTACAAAGCAACATTCTTTTTGTCGGTCTTGTACTCTTTCTGAATGCCAGAGATACTACCGCATCAGGACAGTTTGATTCATGAAGCTCTTCGCTAAGTGTGCTGTTCATTCCTGCCGGAATTCTGGAGTGATACACTTTTGATAATGAAATCCTACGATTTTCATCCTGAGAATGAATATGCCTGCACATCAACAGATTGGAAATTTTTCCAACAAATGCAGCGTTTCTCAGAGCTTCATTTTTTTTATTTATCTCGTCAACCTGATCCCAGGCTTCCTCAACGAATCGATCCTGGTTTTTTCGAACAATTTTTGCACCAATAGAAGCTGCTGCACGATTACGCGGGTCCTTATTGAGCGTTGAACACCACCCAGTCATCGCCATACCTTCAGGTTGGTACGTTGCACCATATACCGGAGGCACAATCATTATGTCCTCGTCAACCGATGTCAGGTAGCCTTTTTTTGCAAAATCAGCTGATTTTGAAAGCAATGCAACAAGGCTGTTTTCAAAGGCACCACCGACTCTCGGCGCACGTTCGAAATTGACTGGTTTTAGCGAGCCTTCAAAACCAACTGTATCAAACTCCCGGTCCAGCTCAAGCTGTGCTGCTGCATTACCAATATCCATTTCTCGCTTACCCAGTGTATCTGTCGCAACATCCGGCTTTATTATTTCACATAAGGTTTCAAAATCGCCATAATGGGAGGTGGAGAAACTCCACTGATAATACACTGGAAAAGATAGCGGCATAAAGAGATTGGGTTCTGACGTGGTTTTACTCCATGCAGGAGTCGTAATGTCAACACCGTCCATAGGAAGGTTAAGAAGTCTTCTTCTTCCAGCTTCGAATGAGGGTATTATAAATGCCGTATAAGCTGTATCCGGTTTCATTTTGCGTGAAGATAACAATCGCGACAGACTGAGATCGGAATCGGTGTCATAATTACCGTTTGCATCTGGTGCGAACTGTGTGTGTGCAAACGCCCATGATTCTTTGATATCCGGCATCACCTTTAGATAGGTTTCACTATCAATGATCGATAGAACTTTACCATCTTTTCCCGTTTTTAACGTGTATTCATTATCACTAAGAACTAACAGTGTAATCCACGGTCGCAACCGCAGTGTCTGCTCATCATGTTTGACAGGAGTAAACCTCCATGGAAAATCTTCATCAAAAAATTCAATTCCCGCCAGAAAGTCTGCGCAAAAGTTTGTTATTCCAGCCCGGGGAATTGTCCGTATGATTGCACCAGCTTCTATACCGATAACATCTACAGGGGCTGCAATGCCAATATTTTTCTCTATTTGAACCGGTTGTTCAACAGCATCATCACCGGGTGCAAGTACTCCAAGCTCCAACCCAGCTGGTACAATCGGATTGAGAGCAGTACCTTGGACAGGTCCAGTTCCAAAATTATCTTCAGTTTCATAACTGAGAGTCAATCCCCTTCTTACGAAGGGATAGAATTTATATTCCGCAAGGTCATTAAGTTGGACACCCATTATTTAACTCCTCTGGCAACTGCTTCCATCATGTTCTTTTCCCAGGAAACCCGTTTTCCGTTATCTGGTAACATTGAAGATCGTGATGTCGCCTTTGTGGTTCTGAGTTTTTTTCTTTTCAGGGAAGCTGAGCTTCGGCTGACCGATCCTGCTGCAGTCAATTTTGAGAGATTCTGCGAAAACTGTCTCAACCCCCGCCCTTCAGCAACACCTGAAACATCTGGATCATCGCAGATAATCTGCTCGTAATTAAGTGTGTAGGAAGTCTCTACTCCCCTGTATTCATCACGCTGGTCATTATCTCGTATTTTCACACCGCTTTTGAACGGCTCATATGATGGTGCCGTCAATTTCTCATCTTCTGCCATCGCTGTAAACTGACTTTTGGCAAAATCGGTCATTAAATAAGTCATTGAATCATCAAAATTTTCGGATACAAGAGTTGGAGACGCTACGGTCTTTCTCTCTCCGATCCAGACATCGGTAACTCTGACTTTCTGAACATCCCTGGGGATCGTGGTACCAAACCGGTTGATACCATAGTCAAGTGGTATCACCTCCTGATTTACCTCAACATAGCCACAGCTGTCAACAACTGGGATCTCTGCGTCACTGGAATAAATGGATATCAGTATACCCCCGGTTGACTTCTCAAGTGATGTTCCTTTCCAGTTGGCTCTATCTTCAAGAGCATCGAAAAATTGCGGGAGTACAGTAGACTCTTCCAATGGTATCTCATGTTTGTCACCGAATGTCTTGTCAAATGTAACTTTAAACGAGACGATCCAGATACTGAATTTCGCATATCCTTTCGCATGCCATGGATTCGGTCCGGAGAGTGTCATGCCCAAACCGACAGAACAGATGTTGGTACTTCCGCGTTTTACCGCGAGTTTTGCACCGATATCGACAATGAACATGAATGGACTGAACTGGAACAGCGTATCAAGCCATAAACCGCCTTCAACAGAGAAACCCCATTTCTTATAGAGAAAATCAAGGGCTCCTCCAAACTGAACGGTATTGGAAGTTATGGCAAAATAATGTGTCAACACCAGTTTTGGGTTATCTTTCCAGATAGTAATCGTCATTCGTTTTATTTTAGAGGGTATTGCCAGATCTGTCGGGACTTTATAGGCAGGATGGAATCCACCCATGGAATATACAAATGCCTTTCTTTTCCCCCATGATAATCTGAATATGATATCACCCTCGATAGAAAATTTCAGCTTGCCATATCCCAGATATGAATCATAAATCGAGGCATCGAATGAAAGCATTTTTGCATTGAAATCAATCAAACCCAGAAAAGCCGCGTTTAGACTGATAATTGCAGCATCTTCTTTGGGTAGTTTTGCATGGAGAGTACCGATAATTGCGATTCTCACCGGATCGGGGAGTTCAATCAGAAGGCCGATATTGAGCTTGATTAGCGTCGGGACACTCCAGGTTATCTGACAGAATGGCCCGAAGATAAACTGATCTTTACTGAACGGATAATAGGATTCCAGCGTTTCAATAATTTTTGGAAGATTCTTCAGCGGGTCTTTCGGAAACATAACATTTTCGATCGTTCCTGCGCGCACACCTGCTCTCATCGCTTCCGGATCCATCCCCCGGTTATATCCAACCATTCCACCTACTGCAGATAGATAAAAATTCATTCCGAGCGCAATGGGACTGGGAAAATGACAATTAATCAGTATCAGAAACGAGTAGGTGCCCTTATCTTCCGTCAGAATACCAAGTGCCATCAAACTGAATGAATCTGCAACCGTTATCTCAATCATACCAATATAACGGTTCTCTTCAATTAAGAGGAACCCTGAAGCCTTGAACACGCCGACATCGATTGAAATACCGAAACCATCGGGCCTCTTAAATGCAATATCAATATTTGCCGCGCCAAGGAATGATTTTTCCGCATCCGCACTCCAATCTACCTTGATGGCAATACCAACGTTATGAATTACCATCTTTACAGGTCCAAGTTCAAGTCCACCTGTTGCCGCTGCAGTCAGAGAAACGTTTGTGGCTTCGGCTTTAACTGCTGAAGTAAATGAATCAAGAAAAAACGGTCCGAGCTGTTTTCGAATTGTAAATGTTTTGGAAAGACCGACACCACCATCAAAATAGATCCCCTTTGATTCGCTGTATCCTATTGTCAGATCAAAAAGCATCTCAATCTCAGGAACGGATGCAAGAAGCGATCCGATCAATCCGTCACTATCAGAGTTTATCTTCAGGCGGACCACCCCGCCTTTTATCGCAGCTTCAAACAGGGGTAAAAAGTCGGTTCCGTTAAATTCCACTCCTGCGGAGAATGCAATTTCCTTGCAGAACAAGCCGTTTTTTTCGGTTAAAGAGATAAGTGGAATATCACGATCATCATCATTTCGATGTTTAAGAGTAAAAACAAGACTTCCCGACGGAATAGCATTACCGGCTATATTCCATCGTTGTGCAGGGCGTTTTGTTACAACCAGCATTCCTTCCATATTGAAGTTTGCTGCTACATTAAAAAGCCAGTTTTCAGCGACTGCGAGCTCGTTGCTGAATTTACCATCAATAATAGGCGAAAATCCTATACCGCTATTGTTGTTTACTGCATTATCACTCCGTAATTCAAAGAGAGAAAGACCAGCTGATATTCCGGTCTCTAAAAATGAATCGCACAGATCAATAATCAACTGCGGCATCGTATTGTTTACATCGTAAGCTGTTCCGAGTACTCTTGTCTCAAAAGCCTCAGAAAGCATTCCTGATGATGCTTTGCAACCAAAAGATTTCAGGAACTGTCCGAAATTATTAAGTAGTTTTTCACCTCGAAATTGTGTTGTCCCCCATCCATAAGCGTCTGTAAAAAGTTGTCGTGGATCACTGAATAGCAGACCTATGCGTTCATAGGATACCGTACATCGCTCATAATTGATTCTTACGTTTCTAAGTTCTTGGGGCTCAGATGAAAAATCGATAGATTCAATATCAAAGACACCTAGCAGCATCAGTGAATAATACACCCGCTGATTAAGTGACCTGATAAGCTGCATGGTAAGAAGATCAAGCAATTCTCTAAAGAATATATCTCTGTCCCAATTAGGGTTATCTGCAAGATCTGATGCTGAGTTTAATGCGTCAATAAAACCTTTGATACTCTCGTATACCGGTACGATCGCCTTTCCTAAAGCGATTGCATCTTTGCCTGTCTGCTTCCAGTCAATATCATCAGCTCTGAGCGTTTCTATTAAAGCGATAAGGTCCTCACTGACCTCAGCAAACGGGCTTTCACCTAACTTTACAATATTTTTAACAGTCGATTCATCCAGATCGAGCTTCCAACCCAATCTGGCGTACAGCTCCGAAAGCTGGGAGGCTTCACAGAGACATAACCCCAGCTTATCGAGCCCATCTCCGGTAAAGAGAATAATATCGTACAATGTGCTGCCTGTCCTTTGCATTAAACCCATTCCTTTTTTGAAAAGTCAAATGATGGCACTTCTTTATACACACGTATCTGCTTCAGCTCGGTACTTGTCACCCCTGCTTTTTTCAGATACTCAACAGGATCCTCCATGTTGTTCCATTCCAGTATCCTCGGTGACCCTGGATTTCTGGTTTTTATATTCTGTAGTGTTTCGTCCGCTTTATTCTTCCATTGTCGCAGCCAGCCGCCTGCTGGAGGCTGATTTGAAGTCATGCCAAGGTGCTCGGTAAATAAACTGTTTCTTAAGTTTAATGGAACCGTTGAACGGTTAAAACCTTCGATACCATTTATAAAAACAGCATTCATCTCTACCGCACGCTCCTCATATTGATCATCCCTGGATACCCATAACAGATGTTCACTCAAATCCAGTGATGTTCCATCAAGATTAGCACTGCCTATCGTTGCCCATACATCATCAACTATCCCGACTTTGGCATGAACATAATTTCTGACCACGGCAAAAGTCTGTCCATCCGGTTCGTACGTCCATCTTGTAAAAAATCCGATTCTGTTCCCGAATCCTTCACTACGTGCATTTTTAATAAAATCGCCAACCAGCTTGTTCTGACTTTCAAAATAACCCGGTATATCCACCGCATTATTCATCAAAACGATAAGTTCAAGTGTCGCATTCCGTTTCAGTGCACTAAACAATGATTGTGCAATTCTTTTATTTGTTAAATATTGATTTTCGATATAGATCAGAGATTGTGCGTTCTCAAATGCGCGTTGATACGCCTGCAGAATTCCCGTTTCTCCATAATACATATTGTTGAAAGTATTACCGGGAAGTGTACGAACTATTTGAACATGTTCATTTCCAATGTTTGTTGGCTGAGCAGAATCAGTAAACTCTTGTCCTTCATGTTCCCAAAGTAATTTGAAAGTTGTCTCGACATCAACGGATGCCGCACCTTCAATTTTGACGTTCACATCATGAATCGGAACACGGATTGCATTTTTTGTCGGGAACCAGTTAAATGGTTTCCAGGACATTTTACCCCGTTTCTGATTTCTGAGATGGTGATTTGTGTCATCATAATACTCTTGCAGAAGAGGTGATGCATTGAAAATGGTTGTCTGTCCATCGATAACTGTAGCTTTTGCATGCATCGGTGTATTAACCCATACTTCAAAATTTTCGGTTTCCACTTTTGTCCCGGTGAAACGAAACCATGTTACTCCTGCAGTATCGATAGGATAGGGCATCAGAATAAAATCATTCATCAATATACGGACTTTAACATTCGAATTTGCCCTTGCCTCAAGCAGTTTTTCCAGGCGGTCAGTATCACTGACGTTAAGAGGGCTATTGGTAAAACGGACGTAAAGTTCACCCACATCGAAGTAGAGCTGCATTGAATTAATTGATGTTGTTGCGTTTTCAATAGCCTGTGCAAGCTGGGACCAGCCTTCTTCATTATCGATGAGTGGCGTAACCCTGTTTCCGGATGATACCATCGGATTGGAAATCGTATTGGAAGTACTGTTAATTTCAACTATTTTATTATTGGTTACCTTATATCCGGATCTGACAATATCCTCAACTTTTATAATTCCGAAACTGTAGTTGTCAGTATTGACTCCCGAATGAGTTTTTGTTTCGAATAGCATTCTACCAAAAGCATTAAATACTCTTAACCTGAAATCTGGATACCATTCATTAGCATGACCAATACCCCATTTGGAATAACTGATTTTAAAATTACCACTTGCATTTGTGATACAAGCTCCCATCCGGACATCTTTTCCAAAGAGTTCTTCATCAAATAATACAACATTCAGATCTCCAATGCCTCTTCCGGCCATGTCCGTGATACATCCAGTCACTGCTGCTTGTGACATACTGCCCCCCCTCTGCAAATATTCTTTACACAAATTGATTGTTTATTCGTAAAGTTTGCAGTTAATCTATACTTTTTTCCAACAGATAATCAAATTCAAACGTATTCATCTCAATTCAATAAATTCATTTTTTCACAACTCTTAATATTTAAATTAATTACAGGATGAAATTATTACAAGTATTTCCATTATAGAATCGCAAATAGAATTTTTTATTGGTTCTTCATAAAATGAGATTATTACATCCATCGCCATATAAGTCAATATTTGTGCAGATATGATTGTAAACTTTGTAAGATGGTTTTATGCTGGGCACTTCTGCGCTCAAAGCAAAAGTATTGGGCAAACTACTGCCGGTAAAGACTCTAGCTTGCCTTTTTATCGCCATGATTTATTTTATTGTCATTTCCTCCTATACAATAACTATAATGGAGCCCGGTATGAGACGAAAAACTTTGTTGCTACTGGCAGTGGTACAGATCATTGCTCTATTTTTCTTTTGCAGCACAGAAAACCCGCTATCTCCGCCCTATATCAGGACCGGCCAGGAAGCACTTCTTATCGTTGTCGAAAACAATAACCTTCTTGACTCCTCGATGTCGACCGGATATACATATTACCAAAAGGAGATGAAAACCATTTTCGCCGATGTTTTTGAAATCAAACCGGATGATATTCCCGACAGCCTCTCCCTTGATGAAGTCATCGATCAATTCGGAGAGGATTGGCAGATTCGTGCATTGACCGAAGCGGCTCAGCCTTTCTATACGAAAATTGTCGTTCTCACCGATGAAGCCGCAACCGGAAGGGCAGTACTCGATTCCCTTACCACGATGTGTACGAGTGGCTATACAGTAGATATGATCCTCAACCTTCACGGAAGTTTGAATTTTTTCAGTGGGGAAACATCGATACTTTTCGCCGACAGCTCATACAACCTCGATGCATTCACCAACAGCATTAAAAACCGCTCGGCCTGCCCCCGCACGCTGTACCAGACCTGCTGTTATGGTTCTTCGATGATTGAGGCATGGGAACGCGCGGGCATAACTGCGGTAAATGGTGCGTCTGATGCAAACTCGTTAGTCATGTTTTCACCAATCTATTTTCTACAAAACTGGACCGGCGGAATGACATTCAGCCAGGCAGTACAAACAGCTTTTAACGAAGAATACAGGAAAATCGAATCGTACAGTAAGATGCTCGAGGAAATCACGATGCTTCTGGATGAGGAACTGTTAGCCGGAAGCTTACAGGAAACTGGTGGAACGAACAAAATGTTGCTCTGGCGAAATTTTGAACAATAATTTGAGGCAACTGATCTGCTGTATATGCATTAAATTGTAGAGAGTTTCGCATCTCTTCGGAAAAATTGCTTTACAACATTTCCGTTATTATCATAAAAAGTAGCACACACCTTATATTCAGGATTACCTGCTGTCTTTGTTTTATAACTGCAGGGGTGATAGGTGACATATTTCCCGATTTTGATTTTATTTATAACCTTATTTTTGATCCCAGTCGCACACCGCACCATCAGTACATTACCCACATACTCGTATTCTGACTCTCACTAATGATTTTTTCTGTTCTCGGCTTTTTCCATGTAGTAAAACGGTGCTGATTTTTTCTTCCTGAGAATTTCCGGAATATTATAAGAATACCTGATGCAATCCAGCCGTTTTGATGGTCTGGCTGGTTCAGTTCAATAAACATATCAAGTGCTTTACGCGGATCTCTGTTCATGCTGTCGCCATACATGTACAAAAAATAAATATGCTTTTTGTGTACTTTTTCACTCCCGGAATTATATTAATAGAAATTGTAGTATAAAATATTCATCTGTTATGATATCTGGTTTCCATAGGCAAATTGCGAGCCTTGCGAGCCGTTTTTATATCGGTATAACAGGACCCTAAAGCAGGAAAGTTATGGCAGGTCAAGTATTTCTCACAGTGTATGATCAGGGCAATGCATTTGAGCACCCGGTTGTTTTTGATAGAGGCGACCCGGCATCATGGGTTCATGAATTTGAACATCAGGTCCTTTACCTTGGCGATAAACTTTTTTTTGACCGATCACCGATACGGGTACATAAACCGGTTAGACTCCTTGTCCCGGTCGATAAAATAACGCCTCAATTGATCCAGCTTGTGGTTCAGGGGGCTACCGTTGAAAAAGTAATGCTCAGGTGGTTTCAGTATCAGGAAAAAACAAAAAGTGATACAGAATATTTCAGACATCTGTTTGAGACTGTTGCATTTGAACAATTTCGTCTGGTCCTTCCCGATGTTAAAGATCCACTTTTCACTCACTATGATCATGCATTAGAACTGTCATTCCGTTATAAACGGGCTGTGTGGACCTATATGCATGGCAATCTGATTGTCAGTGATGAATGGCAGTCTCCGTTTAGTGAAGAAGGTGAAATTGAGGAGGAGGTTGAGCCTGAAACTTCTGAAGAGCTCGCTGAAAATACTCCGGAGCAGATTGTCGAAGAAAATGCCTCAGAAGTAAAACTATCAGATGCTAAATTCCTTCCTGAAGAGGGAAAAACAGATTTCAACAAGGAATGCAATGTAACTGTCAATGTTGAATATCTTTGCGAAACTAATAAAAAAAAGGTACTGTTCAAGCTCTTTTCGATTTACAATAATACTACTCAGGATATGCAGTATGAAATGGAAGCGTTCGAATCCGGAGGAAAAGCTGATGCAAAAATGACGCTTCACTACAACGATGAGTACTATTCTGATACGACAAAACCTTCAGAGGCAACTGTTGAATACTATGTTAAGGTTTCGCATCCTGAAGCAGACGAAATAGAGAGTGAGCGGCTGAAGTTACCGTTCAGGAAGCTGCAGACAGTTCAGTTTATTGAGATACCTGATGTGTTGTTTAATCATAATAGTGCGGTACCCTGTATCGATGCCAATGAAACCCTTGTCGGAGCAATAGTAACCATCATTGTTTATGCATACAATAATCCCGATAAGGAGATAGTCATCTACGGCCACACCGATTCTTCAGGAGAGACAGACTACAATCTGGAACTATCGGAATTGCGATGTAAATCGATTAAAGCGCTTCTTGATAATAAACCTGATGATTTTGTTAACGTTTGTATCGGTAAATTTAAAGTTGAAGATTATCAGACTATACTGACTGCGTTGGCAAAAACATACAACTGGGATTGTGACACGGGTGCAATTGATAATCAGAATGGTCCAAAAACCGAAGCTGCCCTTAAAAATTTCCAGATTGATTACAATCTCTTTTTTGAGCAATCAATCGATGAAGATGGAAAAATTGGAAAACAGACCTGGGGTGCGTTATTCAAAGTGATACGTGATATAATCTGGAACATCGCCTCAAAAGAGACTCGTGGTACTATTCCCACCCTTAAATATGGAAAAGAAGGAAGCGGAATCACTGCGTGTGGAGAAAAATTTGCGAAAGACGCATACGCCAGAAAAGGCCGCAAGTCAAAGGAAGACAGACGGGTTGAGATTGTGTTCAGCGATCCATCAGAGCCCATTGAAGATACTCCATATGTTGATACGATTGTTATGGAGCCGATTGATATTAAAGCGACAGTACCTCAACAACCTGCAACGAAAATTAAATCGATTACGGCTTATTGCGAGCATACTAATCAAGGGAAGAGAATCGCACACTGGGGAGAGAAGCTCCAAATTGTTCCTGATGCTGTCGGTGATAATGTAACCTTTACTATAGAATCAGACAGCCCGCCAGAAAATATCAGCTGGAGTGGGCCAAGCCTGTCGAAAACTCAGACTGGTTATTCCATTACACATAGATATTCAGGAATTACAAGTGAGTTGAAAAATTGGTTTGTTAATTTAATAAGCGGCACTCCGCCTTTTATACCTGATAGTACAATGAAGATTTTATCTATTGACAGTATATCTAAAGACAAAAAACAGGTAATGGTGGAACTCTTTCCAATTACAAAAAAAGAGTACGATTTTGATCTTAAGAAGTATCTTTCAAGTATTAAAAAATTTACCGATCGATTTAATAAAGCATGCAATTTTGTAGGGCAGGAAATTAAATTTAAATATTTGGAAGGAAAGATAACTGCCTATGGGCAATATAAGGAAGTCCCGGGCCAGAAGGATGTTTTTTTTAATTTTGGAGTTGAAGGTGGTTTTAAACCATTATTCGGTGCACATACTCTTATAAAGTTTCCATTGGATGGAGTTGCATGGATTCCTTCACAGATTAAAAAGTATATTGCCGAAATTGAGGCTACTATTGAATTGGAAGGTAATCTTTCATTCACAATTTTTGTAGAAAGAAGCGAACCATCGAAAGTTGAAACTGGCGGAAATCTTTCTGGAGAAATTGTAGTCAAATTAGGACTTCGAGCTAATCTGGGAAACAAGAAACTCCTTTTTGTCTGGCTCAAAATTGGATCAGGTATTACTGGTGAAGGTAAAGTTTTTGCAGAAAAAAATGTCTCACAGCAAAATGAAAAATGGAATATCAAAGCAGTTGCAGGTGCTAAATGGAACGGTTTAAAAGGTGAGATCTCCTGGAGTATTTTGAATGGAACCTGGGAAAAAGATTTAGCAATTACAATTCTGGAACCGGAAAAACTTGGTGAAACTGAACTTGTTCTCTATTAAAGGATAAAACAGATGAATAATACGCTAATTGTCATTTCAATTATTTTCTGTCCCCTGATTGCATTATTACTGCTGTTAGGGATTCATTTTAATGTAAAAGCATTTAGAAATAATAGTGCTCTCGATTTAAGATACGCTGAATTTCAGGATGTAACTGCACATGTAAACAAATATATCATTCAGGAAAAATACTACTTAAGACGCGGTGGCGCAAATGAATCACTAAGCAAACCCAAGTATTTATATAACATTCTTGTTGATGTTAATTACACTGTCAATTCAAATGAGTATAACTCCTTCGGTCGGTTAGCTGTGGTCAAATCGCTTGCTGCCGCTCTTGATACATATAAAACAATACCCGGTTCACCTCCGATTTTTTATCAACAAAAGCAAGGCTTTCTACGCGATGATTTTCTGAATCTGTTAGAAAGTTTTGAAAAAAAAAGCGTTTCTGAAAGTTCTGCCTTTACAATTAAATTTTTACCCGACACTCCCCAGCTTAATCAATTGACTACTATTGAACGTACTTCCTATGGAAGTGCATTGTTTTTTTATGCTGGAGCATTTATTTTTTCTCTTCTTTTTTTGTTATTTTGCCAACTTTCGATCGCTAAAATTGGAACTATCAGATTTATTCCATTACTGTTCTGTGTTGTCCCTGCAATTCTTTTTTTTATAATCAAAAGTTTAACTTACAATCCAAATATTACCGAAAATGATTTTACAAAACTATACCACAATATAGAATTGGGTGTTAAAGAAACAAAAATGCAACTATCAAAGATAAATAATTAATGGAGCTAACTTTGCTTGAATACCACTATACAGTAGATTTTAACAGTTTACAAATTGCATTTGCAATAAAAATTAATGACACTCTTGTTGTTACAAATGACTCTTACAATCTACCTTCTGGAAGTCTTCCAATTAATCAATGGCTATATAATGGTAACAACAAGTATCATATAACACTATTTGTAAACCCCAAATGGGATGAAGAGCTGATTGAAAACAATTTTCGTTTCAAAATCTTTGAGAATACTGGTGCTGAAAGAGAATTTACACAAAGGGAGGTGGTAAGTGAGCATTGGGAATATCATCAGGGAACACAATTTCCAGTTACTTTTGAGGGAAACTTTTCGTTGCAGATCCCTTATGGTAAATGGGAATGGTTAAGTGCAGATCAATTGTCTGTTGAAACATTAGATATGCACTCTTTAAAAGATTATATCTCTACACTTCATCTGCACCTCAGAAACAGAGATTTCGAAAGTCTCGAACCATTTCTTAAAACTAAAGCACTCGAATTAGGTAAGTCATTCTATATTGACGAACATGAGAGATTACTCGATCAGGAAACCTTTTTTACAAAAGAACTTTTTCACAATCCAGATTGGGGTATGCAATCATTAGATTTCAATGGAATGTTATTTCGTTTCCATGCAGAAAACAGGTTGGTTGAAGTTCTGGCAAAAAACGGAAAGTCACTCTTACGATCAAATTCTATGGATGGATGTACATTCAGTTTGCAATTATTCCTCTGTCATAAAAACAACCAGTGGATCCTCTGCAGGTAATACGAAGCATGGGAGCACAAATGAAAACGGAAGTCTTTGGGCTACTATCTGCAATAGTGATACTACTTTTCGTTATGGCTTCTTTCTTAGTAATACCTGTTGCCCTTGCCTGGATTACAGGAACTGATGGTACTGGGGCAGTCTTCTTTTTTATATTCCTGATTCTTTTATTTGTCTGTCAATCGATGTACTTCGGAGCGAAAATTGTCCGATGGCCCTCAGTTGATGGGATAATCATTGAGAACGAGTATGTAGTCCACAAATCGAAAACTAATGCATCTCTGCATCTGCAGTACCAGTATTCAGTATACGGTAAAGAATATACGAATAATACTATATCTCTTACTGAAAGAAGAGATTGGCAGTTGGCCATTAGCAAAAGATGCTGTTCTCTTTTCCAATAGCCAACAGCTACATGCGAATAGCTTCATCCTTTCTCTTGCGATAGCCATTAATAAATCCGGGAGTTTCAACATAACGAAAAAACAGGTCAACACAATCCGGACATAACTGGGTACCACGCACTTCCCGAATAATCTCAAACGCTTTGGCATCTGTCATACCGGCACGATACGGACGATCACTTGTGAGCGCATCGTAGGTATCTGCTACGGCTGTAATTCTTGCCCAGATCGGAATTTTTTCTCCGCGTAATTTATCCGGATACCCATTGCCATCCCAACGCTCATGATGAGAGTTGGCAACAGGAATAATTTTCGTCAAACTGGGTATCGGTTCAAGAATTCTTTTCCCAATCGTTGGATGTTCTTTAATTTGTGAGAACTCTTCCTCGGTAAGACGACCGGGCTTTAACAAAACATGGTCCCGGATACCGATCTTTCCTATATCATGCAATCGACCTCCGATTGCAAGAAGATCGATATCATCCCTTTCTGCCCCCATGAGTGAAGCCATTCCTGTCACAATTATTGAAACAGATTCCGAGTGTCCCTTTGTATAAGGGTCCCTTGCTTCCAGCGCTGTCACCAGACTTGAAATAGAGTTAACTAACGCACCACGTTCAATTCTGAGGCGTTCACTCTCCTGCAGTAAAAATCTGAAATGGTCCGAGAGTATTCGATCAAGTAATACGATCAGCTGGCTTGTCGAAAATGGCTTGGAAAGGTATCCGGCCGCACCATATTGAATGATCCGCCTTATCACATATTGTTCTTCACCGGAGGACATTGCCACAAAAGGTATGTGAGCTACAGGCGCATTCATTTTCAGCCACTTACATAAGCCATATCCATCAAGGTTTGGCATTCTGAGGTCGCACAGAATAAGATCCGGATTCATGGAAATTACCAGATCTTTTGCAACCAAACCATCCGACGCAGTTACAACATTGAAAGAATTCTCTTTCAATCCCTTCTCTATTACACTAATTGTCGCTTTTGAATCGTCCACAACAAGAATAAGTTTTTGTCTCACATGATCATATTTCCAGAGAAGATCAGATACGGTTCTGCAGAGAGTATCACGGACCTCCTTTTTCCCCAGATAAGCCGATGCTCCTACTTCAAACCCGGTCTCCACATCAGTTTCAGAATCGAAATCACTCACAATTATTATTGGTACTTTTTGAGTGACCTCCTCTTTCTGAAGCTCTCTGCAGAGTGTAATGCCATCCATGTGTGGCATATGAACATCTGTAATGATCAGGTCAAAAGCAGCTTCAGACATACGCTTCAACGCATCCACTCCATTTGATACCGTTTCAATTTCAATACCGGGGGTGCATAAAAGCTGCTTATAAAGGAGTATCACGGAACTGCTATCATCAGCGATAAGAATCCTCTTTTGATGGTTGTCCCCAGCCATAAATTACATTTTCCTTACTTGTTAATTTTTCACCGATACCGATCTGCACGTATCCCGAACTCATCCATCTTTTTCATTAACCACTTTCTGTCAATTTCCAGAACCTTTGAGCTGAGTGACACATTTCCCTTAGTCTTTACAAGAGCATTAACGATTGCAGCTTTTTCCGCTCTATCACGTGCATCGTGAAGCGTAACTGGTTCAGAATCTGCTGAGGGTTTAAACATGACACCTGTAGTGTCGATGTTGAATTCATCAGAACTCATAACCACCTGATCGGACATCAGAATTGCTTTCTGAACAGCATTCTCCAGTTCCCTGATATTTCCAGGCCAGCTGTGCAGAAGAAATGTCTTTTTTGCTGCGGCAGAAAAGGTTTTCTGTGGAAGCCCGAACTGTTGACAATACTTTTTTGTAAAGAATTCAAGGAGCAGATGAATATCAGCGCCACGGTCTCGTAGCGGAGGTAAATTCAACGTGAGAACATGAAGCCTGAAATAGAGGTCCTGACGAAATGTCCCATTGACAATCTCCCGCTCGAGGTTTCTGTTTGTTGCAGCCACAATCCTGACATTGATTTTGATAGTTTCGGTACCACCTACCCTGGTCACTTCCGATTCCTGTAACACACGGAGCAGACGTACCTGCAGCTGTAACGGCAGTTCTCCAATCTCATCAAGAAAGACAGTTCCACCTTCAGCAGACTCGAACAGTCCCTGTTTTCTCTGTACCGCACCGGTGAATGCACCCTTTTCATGCCCGAACAATTCCGATTCTATCAGATTTTCGGGAATTGCTCCACAGTTGATAGCTTTAAAAGCATTTGAACGTCGTGAAGAGTTATCATGAATAAATCGTGCCATCAGCTCCTTACCTGTACCAGTCTCGCCAGTAATCAGTACTGGTGATTCTGTACGCGAAAAGCGCTTCGCACGCCCAAGGACATCATTCATTACTTCGCTTTCAAAAATAATTCCGCATCCCTGATCGTTGGTGACCTCCTGAAGTCGTTCTATCGTTTCTTTCTGTCGCATTTTTTCACTGAATGTGGAAAGTATTTCTGATAACAAAGGCAGCAGTGCATCAAGGAATTCCTTGTCTTCAGGGGAAAATGCTTCACCGGAACAGACTCTATCAAGATACAGGTACCCAAATACATTGCCACTGTCTTTGAGTGGTGCACAGAGAACCGACCCCACCATGTTTCTCTCAAGTGAACGCATCGACAGTTCGCTCTCCCGCCACTGGTCTGCATGCACAATAACGCTCCCGCTGGATTCTGCAGCCCAATCAACGGCACTGTTGGAAAAACGGTCCAGACCACTGGATAGAGGATGCCGTGTCAACGTTGAACGCTCGTGTGTCTGCGGGTTTTCAACAACAATCCGCGCAGCGTCCGCTCTTAAAAGCCTTGCAACACTGACAACGAGTGAATCGTAAAGAGCATTATCTTTGCTATGGAGCAGATCAACGATAACAGAGATCAGTTCCGACATTGGCGATCGCCGGGATATATCAACCGTTTCATTTCCATCTATATCATTTTCTCTATAAACAAACTCATTTTTTTCAATGTAAATCACATCACCATGTTTAAGCATGATTTTACTGATCACCTTTTTGTCATTTACATACAAAGCAAGGCTGTTATGAAGTTTCTGCAGTTCATAACTACCTGATGTGTACAGAAGGTGAGCGGCACGTTCAGGTATCCCTTCTCCCTCCAGACGGATATGACTATCCACTGAGGAACCGATAGTTATTATTCGTCCCTGAAGAGTATAGCGCTTGTTCCGATCTTTCTGATATAGTATAGTTGAAGAACTCATCTGATTTATTCCGTTTTCTTCTGTACCGGTAATGGAATGCGTTTCGTCTGAAATGGAAGGAGTGTGACCGATTCCCTGTACAGCACAGTTTCATCTGTGTCAATCCACCGTATCTCATGAAGTCCCGATTTCAGCTTTACATCAATTGTTGAAGTTGTCTCATACCGCACAGTATCGATAAACACAAACCCTTTCTTAACTGGAATATCAATGATAATCCACCCGTCGAGATTTCCTGATCTGTCATCATTTTGACGGACAGGGATTGATTGAATCGGTTCAATTTTATCATCACCTTTAAGATACACCTTCACTTCCTGATCAGTTACGGATTTAATGATGCTTTTTTTTCCTGAATCCATTCCGATTTTATATGACACAACTACTGACAGCCCAAGGACGATAGATACCATTCCATAAACCGGTATTGATTTATAAGGACGCTTTGAAAGAGCCCCGAACCTGCTTATCTGTTCAACAGCATCATTGTTGTCGGGATTTTCATCCAGTGCTTCCAGCAGCAAGTCATACCCCTCATTAAACTTTTTTGAACCGATAAGGAGCCGGGCAGCATCAGACAATCTTCTCGATATTTTCTCAGCTGTTTTAAGCTCGGCTTTACTAAACGAATCATCGTAGCCAATCAGATCTGATGAATAGTCATTCCAGACCTTTTTTACTTCCATACCAGATGTCAACCGCTTCGCGGGATCACGGACAAGCAACCTTTCAGTAAACTTATCCGCATCACAACCCTCAAGAATATCTTTGAGCACCATACCTGCAGAATACACATCAGCACACACCATATTTGCACCGGGATTACCCTCCCGAAGCTCTGGTGCCATAAATGCAGGTGTCCCCTGAATGATACTTTTTGAGTTCTGTGAGTCATTCACATTTCTTGAAAAACCAAAGTCAACAAGCACTACCCCTTTGCCGGGTTCCCAGAAAATATTTGCCGGCTTGAGATCCCGATGGGCAACACCCTGTCCGTGTAAATCCGCTATGGCCCCGATCAGCCCTGATGCGATTAGGATACGTTCCCTTTTAGTAAGTTCATCCTCGAAAAGAACGTTCAGCGAAACACCCCTGATCCATTGCATTGCAATACATACATTATGATGCCACTCGAACACATCATAAATCTGCGGGACAAAGGGCGATTCTATTTGTGCAAGTACGCGCGCTTCCCGACAGTACTCTTTGCGTTTCAAGCCGTTTTTCTCAAAGATGATTTTAAGTGCAACCCAACGCCCCAGAGACTTCTGCTTGACACGATACACAGACCCGAAAGCTCCTTCACCAGCAGCGACCGGATGCGAATATCCATCTGGAATCTTTGGATTCATTGATTACCATTCCCGCTTGTATCTTTTTTCTGCCGATCACGAAGCAGCTTCTCTGCCCGCGCAAACCAGTATAGTATCTCTTCATCCTGCGGTGATTTACACAACGCCTTGAACCAGAATTCATGAGCAATTTCCATCTGGTTCTGATTCCATGCCACCATTCCCCGATTGAAAAGTGGAGATACATCATTGGTATCGATTCTTATCGCATAATCAAATAACACAGCTGCTTTTTCAGCACGACCGGTACGGAAATAGATTATTCCCGTGAGGTTTAGTGCACCAGAACTTGACTGATCATATTCGATTGCCCGGGTCAGACTTTCAAGTGCACCGACAGTGTCCTCTTTATTCAGATGGATACGTGCATTTTCGGTAAGCACACTGCTGAGAAGTCCGTTTACTTCACCGGTAACACCAAGAGTTCTGGCCGCTTCGATATGGACGATTGCCTGTTGCAACGAAACTGTATCACTCTGTTGAGCTTTTGCTTTCTGAAAGAGGGCTTTTCCCAGCCCGAGGTGTGCAATACCATTTGCAGGATCACGGTTGAGAGCACGATCATAAAACCTGATTGCCCTGTTATAATCTCCTACATTTAGCGAAATTGCCCCTTTTTCAATTTCAGGTTTATTACACCCCACAATTGAAAGTGATAGTATCATTGCTATAAACAGAATAGTATTCTTCAACGTAATCTTCCTGCCGGATTAAATCTGAACGTGGAAAATGCCATCACGCTATACGACCAATCGGGAATATCAACCAGTGCGTACGATCTGAGATTGGAAAACGTTCTGCTGACAGTGCTGTTTACACCAATCGTTACACTATTTTTAAAACTCTTTTTAAAACTAACATTTGCCGTTATAATTTGATCAACTCTTTTTTTCTTATGAACAGTTCTTTCACTTTTTAAAAGCGAATCGAGTTGTAAAGGAAACAAATTCGCAGCCCAGTTTTTGCTGCCATCAATACGGTTCTGGACCAGAGTATTCATACCATTAGGTTTGGGAATATTCATATTTGAATATAGCGATTCAACCCAGGAGTAACTGTCAATAAACCAGTTTGATGCGCCATCAATGGTTACCCCCAGACTGAAATTGTGTTTCAGTTTGAACTGCTGTGTCAAACTCAATTTTGCATTTATATAACTTCTTGGAAAGATTGTAAAAAGAGTGTCTGTGATACTATAATTACTGATCATATAAAATTGCGTTACAGGTTGCGGTGCCATAGAATCAAGGTACAATACATTACCATCCGTATATAATTTCCGGTAGGTATCGTGCACACGTATAGAATCATTTTTATCGAATACACCAGATACAGAGATCGATATTGAATTTGATCGTCTTTTAGACCATTCCCTGCTTCCAAATAGTATTCCGTTCCAGTTGTGTACTTTTCCACCAGCATCATATGAATAACCGGTATTACCAAACACAAAAAACTCTTTAATAAACGTCAGAGCACTCAAATCAGCCTTATGGTTAAACGATACTGATCCGGAGTACTCCCTTATACTACTGAACTCATATGAGCAGGAGATCATTCCTGACAAGATATAATATCTGAGTTGTACATGTTTTTCTGAATAACTGGAGTCTAATGCATTTTTCAATTGAAACGGGTGTGGAGGGCTATACTGATAGAGGTTTGCACCCGCAGTCAGTTCTAATCCCACCGTTTTCCTGATTGGATACTTCCATAACAAATTTAAGCCACCCGATGCGGCAGTCCGTGCTGGTTCATCTTCAGGATAAGCATAATAGAGATAGGATGGCAATATTTCTGCTTCTTTTATAGAATTCTGTTGAACCCCACCCCTGACAGAAAATGATATTTCAGGAATCAAATATCTTACACGATAAGCTGAAAGTTTATTCAGTATATCAAAAACAGACTCTGCCCGTTTTGTCTGATTCGTCAGTGTGAACAGGAGATAACGTTGTTTAAGGACAGAATAATATAATGGGTGCCCGGGTTTTGTCTTAACTGCAAGTGATAACGCGATAGCTGTATCCAGTGCCCCTTTAGCACTGTAAATCTCTGCCCATGCATAATACAGACTATCATCAGAAAGACCGAAAGCATACGCTTCACGTATTGTAAGCAGAGCAGAATCAAATTCACTTCTGCTGGCTTGTTTCAATGTTTTTGCATATAAAAGTCCGGCCGAATCAACGAGTTCTGGTCCTGTTATTCCTGCATGAGTTGAGAATGAAGATATAATAAATAAGAAAAGCAGTATATAACACTTCATATTATAATTCTATCAAAATGGTACCACAGCTTCAACACCTGGTTCAGTCTAAAAAATATAAGGCCGGAATTAAGGAGAACACTCCAGATGTGCTCTTAATCCCAGCCAGTATGTTACCATTTTACCATTAAAACATTAATGCAGCACATTAAGATATTTTAAATTCTTCATGAGTACAATTCCAGCAGCTTTTTTTGGAGTGTTTGTGTTACCTCCTCTTGATACTCTGTAACCCCTGCCCAGTAAATCAAACACTTCTGGTAGATCAGCTGTATTTATAGAAGATTTCAGTTTATCATCCGA
This sequence comes from Chitinispirillaceae bacterium, assembly GCA_016929595.1. Taxonomy (GTDB): domain Bacteria; phylum Fibrobacterota; class Chitinivibrionia; order Chitinivibrionales; family Chitinispirillaceae; genus JAFGIN01. The sequence goes on along the minus strand of JAFGIN010000017.1, from coordinate 27,016 downwards.
GTAAATTAAGGGTCGAAAAACCGAAGCCTGTGATGAAGAATCAATTTTAATCATATTTATAAGATCCCCATAATAACTAAGATTTTTGACGATGTCCGAAGTATCCCCAAATACGTAGATCTCATACCCCTTTTTATTAACCGCAACATACTTAATATACTCATCCCAGTTCATGGTATCTGAAAGCAAAGAGTTAAATTTTGCATAGAGTTCCATTGATTTATACCCGCTTTGGGTTGATGATGACGAGTCATAAAACACAACTGAACCGTATGGATCTGATAAAGGTTCACCAAATAAACTGACAGTACTTCGTACCGTTATCAAATATGCAAGGAAATGCGCTCTTGTCCACTCTAAAGATGTTTTATAGGTGCTGTCTGATGAAAAATTAGTCATTGTAATTCCAACAATCGATTGATACATACCGCTCGTATCATAAAAAAAATGCTGATTTATGGAGTCTTTATCGCAAACCCAGTTTTGCGGAAGATCCACACTATACCCCATATAGGAATCGCTGACCGTCTCACTGAACAGTGTCATTGGAAAGAATGTAAAAACAGAAAGCGTTATTAAACGCTTAAAAAAAAGATGCATAATTTCTACCTCTCTATTATGTGAATAAAGATTCCACAATAAAGTATGTACACCGGTTATCGTAAATAGCAACTATTTGCTGGTGGAACGATTTTCAATAAATGATGGCACATGCTCAACTTTTTTCAAATCAATCTGTTCAATGGCACGCTCTACCTGTTTACGAAGATCTTCCGGCAACTCCCGTGTCATCTGATCACGACGATTTCTCATCTTTTCCGGTGAAACAACAACATCTGGCCTTTGTCGCTCTGACCGTGAATGCTGGCTAACTGAATCATGAAGACCTGTCCCCTTTTCGGGTATTGTCTGCACGATCTGGTTAAACAACTGGTCAAACTTCCGGTTTGATACACCATTCTGTTTCAACTCAGAATCGGTTGAACCACTCTGGGCATAGATACTGACTACCGGAATCAGAAGAGATATGAGAAGGTAAAGAGCTTGTTTCATAATAGTTATTTCCGTGTTAATAAATGCGGCACCCTTTGATCACACAAGGACTGGTTTTTTTGTATTTCTCTTGGGGCACCGCAAAACATTTTTATTCCAGTCCTCTAATGAGATAATACCCGGATAATATAGTCATCCGGGCAGGTATTCAAATTAATTTTCTGTTTCCGTCTCTGTGGTTTTTTCCGCGTTTTTACCCTTCATTTCAGCAACATGCGCATCAATTTCAGCACGATGAGCTTCAATTCTAGCCTGGATTGCTTTCAGTTCTTGAGTTTTCTCCTGCAGTCTGGCCTGAATCTTTACAGAAACTTCTTCAACCTGAGCTTTTACATCAGCTGATGCATTTTCAAGTTTTGTGATAGCGTTCTGGAGTTGCACATTTGCTTCTTTTCGTCTCTGTTCCAGAGCAACCTTGACCTCATCAGCTGATTTACCTCTCATCTGTTTCTGGAATTCCTCAGCAGCCTTACGTGCTTTTGCTACATCGATTTCTGCTGAACCCAAAGCGGAATCAAGGTGATGACGAAGCTGAGCAGTGATCTGAGCCATGTCTTTTCCAGCCATAGTCCTTTTTGTCTGAGCTGTTGAGTCTGCTGCCTGAGCTGATACGATAGCTGCACCGGCGATAAGGATTGTAAGTAAACGTTTCATGGAAGCCTCCCGTTATAAATGTTTTATTGTTTCCCAGTCCTTCGTTTGTTGTGAGAGAAATTAATCAAACTGTGTGCCAAAACGATATTTCATTGAATTTAAAAGAGTTACATAGATTAGCCAAAAAACAGCATAGATCTTTTTTGTGGTCATTTCACCCCACCTGACTGCAGCGTTCCGTGTAATTCATTTGTAATCAATGAATTACGGCATGAATTATGAGTGATGTCAAAAGACACCACTTGATAGCTGGATCATAGCGAATCAAAATCTGTTTTTAGAGGTTACGCATCCAGTTGGATCGTCTTGGTTAGTTTGACGACACTTACACAATGATCATCGACACAGATGTTGATGGACCTGACTCACAGGGGCCTGACGGCCGGAGAACATCCCGAAGGGTAATTGCCATGGACGCAACCATGAACCTGTATGCAACCCCGAAAATAGCAAATGCGATCGACGACGCATTCAATCCCGGTTTTTACTGAAAGGGCGCGCAACTGGATGCGAAGCGTAATTCTCAATTCACGGAATAGCAAATGCAGCGATAGAAGACAAGACTAAACGGTTTTGTAATCTGTACAGTCTTTTTTCAACTTAACATTTACAATGCATGAGGTGCGTCCTCTAATGTGCCCCATTACAGATTTCCAAAATTGTAGCACCATGATATTCATCTCACCCAAGATACTTACGAAACCACTCCATCTGAGCATTCGCAACAAGGTTAAAAAATTCACCCTCATACACCTTATAATGGCTTGCACCTTCAACAACAAGATGTGTTTTTGGTTCATGAGCCTTTTCATATAAGATTTGGGATTCCTGTGGGGGATTAACACTATCATCAGCTGCAGAAACGATATGAATCGGTATAGCTAGATCATCAAGAAACAATTCGGGTTTATGCCCCAAAGTTTCGGCAACAGTCAAAAATGGAATTTTATTCTCCAATGCGGGAAATAACACAACATTTTCATTGTAAAACGTTTTTGATTGTTCATCAGAAAGAACTTTATGGATCGGAACCATGTGTTCCTTATTGGATGTCACTTTTTTCTGCTGCATTTTACGGATAGTATCGAGAAACTTCGATTTTTCTTCCGGAGACATCGCACCTGTGATAACCCGTTCACCATCACCAAATGTGAGCTGCACACAGAGACATTTGACACGCTTATCTCTCGCAGCAGTTACAATTGCGTTTGCGCCTCCGAACGATGATCCCCACAGACCGATTTTATCGCCATCGATATCTTCACGACTTTGCAGGTACGTAATAGCATTTTGTATATCTCTGATCTGATATTCTGGCACCAGTCGTCCACGCTCACCTTCACTTTCACCAAATCCCCGGTAATCAAAGCATAGTGCAGCATAGCCGCGTTCGCTAAAATAACGTGCAAAATCTGGAAGAAGTAGCTCTTTTACTCCTGCAAAACCATGACAAAATATAACCGCAGGGAGTGGGGCTGAAATTGGTGATGGGAGATAGAGATGTGCAGCGATTTTTGAGCCTTCAGAGAAGAAATTGATACTATGGTGCATTGATGAGTTCCTTGAAAATGGTATTGAGCAGTTTAGATGTACTATTACAGTTATATTCCTGAGGTAATTGCAAAAGTCCCCGTTTGTTCGACTCCGCTCAACAAACGCTCAAAAAACGCACCCTGATCCCAAGCTCGACACGAAGGAGGGTTGAGGCAAACTTTTGCAATTACCTCTTTTAAAATAATTTATCCAGCTACATAAGGGAAAAAAACGTTGGAGCTTGAATCCTTTTTCACCCCAAACTTTCAAGGGTAACAGGACAATCAGGCCAGATTTCCGGGCTTATATCAGAAATTCCGCAGACACGACTTTTTAAAAGTTCTGGGATTACCGGCAACCAGCTCGTTATCACCATGGGAAAAGGGAGGTATACCCTGCCATGTAAAACTATGGAGGATTTTCAATTCAAGGGTGGGATTATTGAGGCTGACTGGTAAGCATCAGTGAAACACAAATTGTTTGATTTATTGATCAGGAACCTGATCCTTACAAGAGCATTCTTATATATAAGCGGAACTACTTGATTTCTATCGTACACAGCATGTATTATTCGATTACATTGTAGATCTTGATAATTGTTAGGATTCTTTTAATTTGATAGGCTTCGTTCGTTTTTTAAACGTTTAAACTGTCATAACTTCAGAGCATTGACATTATTTCAAGCTTTTCAACCTGAACTCTGAAAAAAATAACGGCATACATATAATAATGAATATGAATTTATCAAAAAAAATTTTTATGAAGGAGATTCTAAATGGTTTTTCGATTAAAAACCCGACTGAACATGGTACTTTTTCAACTTTTTGCAATTATGCTGTGTAACCAGAGTAGTGCATATGAAAAGCCAGTCCGTACGGTTGCAGCAGAGACCTCAGAGCAATTTGTTTCCTGGACATACAAAGAAACTCCAATGGGTTTATATCTTCCGGCCAAAACAGACAAGCCGTTACCAATTGTCATGTTTTTGCATGGATGCCACAATGACCCTGTCAGCCGTTACCACTGGATTATATCTGCACTTAACGCAATAGAACCATGCGCTGTCTTTTTACCAACCGCCCCCGAAACAAAGAATACACAATATCCCTGCGCAGACTGGGGAGGCACGTATGATAACGGCCTTCGACCGCAAATGACGAACGCACTCACTGTACTGGACAGTTTAATAACTACTCATAATTTTGATACCCAACGCCAGTACCTGTACGGAGAATCGATGGGAGGAGAAGGAATTTATCGATTACTTTCTGATTTTCCGTCGCGATTCGCCGGAGCTGTCAATGTAGCAGGATATACGTTAAATAAAGGCGCTGCGAAAATGGCAAAGACTCCCCTATGGATTATAACCGGTGCCAGCGATGAAGTCAGCCCGGTTGATAGCAACAAAGCTATTTACAATTCGATTCAAAATGCAGGAGGAACCATGGTAAAATATACCGAATATCCCGGTCTCTCCCACGCAGGCGGAATTGAGCAGGCACGTGAAGAATCTGGTTTGCTTGAGTGGTTACTTTCCCAAAAACGCTCAACAGCAGTTATTAAACGGACTGGAATGCGAAATGATGCCTTAAGAGAGAATTCTCTATTTGAATTCAGTCACGGTAACCTTCAAATCTCTCCACGACTCCCAAGTGGATCGGTCGTCACACTATTTGACTTCAATGGACAAGTTCTTTTCAAAACTGATACACGAAATACATCAGTCAGACTCCCAGCCCGAACTATCAGCCGTGTTGTATTATGGAATGTGTCAAATGCTGAGTTTTCCGTTTCAGGAAAAACTTCACTTTGTCAGAAGTGACAGATCAACTCCAGAGTGAAATGCAAACACAACCGTAACCAAACCCGGGTTACGGTACTCACCATAATTGTATTAGCGGCTGAACTGTCGTCGAACCGCAATCAATCATTTTTTTTCCGGTAAGCGAAAAATGCTGGCCTGAAATTTTGTTGTGTCCGGTTCTTATTATCATCTGTTTAGCACGGACTTGTGGCATAGTTTTCTCCACAGGAGAGAATCTGCTAACGGATTCAGTTCCGACCATCAGTGAAAAGTTACCTGAAAGTAGAAGTGAATAAAGCACCTGAAGTGTTTTTTTGTAGTAGGTATTAGACAGTGAATTCTGAGTTGCCGAAAAACCATCATCAACCCAGGCTTGATTACTCGCGTCAACCATACCAGCACATGTAAGCCCACCGACATAAGCTGCATTTCTGGTTGTGTCAGTGGGGACACCAGATAACGTATAAAGACATTGAATCTCCGTTGGATCATCATTGGTAGCCCCACGTACCCAGTGCACTATTTTCTTATTGATTACACTGGCTTCATTTGTGCCAAACCAGGAGTATGCCCATGCCATACGCCAGGGTACCCTGATCGCTTCCCATCCGAATCCATCTACCGTATATCCATCTTGTGAACACCAGTCCGGCGGCAGTCCGGTAGCGGTATCACAGACTTTGTTGAGAAGGTCAAAAGAGTTACTAATGACCTTTGACCAGTTATTAGTATCAACACTTTTAAACAGCTCCATAGCTCCGATATTGAAATAGGATGGATTTTTTCTGTCATCCCATGCATCGCCAGGCTTTATAAAGCCATCTGCATTTATTTCCGTCCGCCAGATAGCTCCGATCAACTCTTGTGCATCAGTCCGGTATTTTTCATCACCCCATTGACGATACGCTAAGATCAGTGCTGCTGCAGCATCAAGTTCCGCATCGGTAGCACCAGTCTGGCCACCACTGGCAACGTTAGAAAATTCATCGATCTTCCAATGCATAACACCACTACTACCTCTGAACTTTTTATAATAGCGCCATAATTTATCAAATTTATCCCTGGTATTGTTTATGGCATTGTCCATGCAAACCATTATTAACATGCCATAAGCAATACCTTCACTTGCAGTTTGCCCCCGGTTATCCCAGGTAATCCTGGCTAGTGTATCCTGTTCTACATAATAGGTTGCAAGCCAGGTTTCATAGGTAGATTGAACAATGGATGAAACATCCTGTGTCGTTTTGATTCCAAATAAGACTTTGTTTCTGGGAAATGGATAATTTGCTCCGAAACTCAGAAAATAAGACAAACACACTGAAATGGTAAACAACTTTAATTTCATATTAAACCGTTCCGTTCTGACAGTTGAGAACTATAGTCAAACAGATGCAGATATTTGATAAATATACATTAGAATATATATTCATCAGAAAAACTTTGAAAAAACAGATCTGTAGTATTCAATGGTGTAATAATAGGCAAATTCCCTCTGGATGGTAGTATTCAACTCATCATAATTTGATTTCATAAGAAAACTTCTCAATTCATCGCCATCCTTAACCTCAAGCTGAGCAAGTAGTTTTTCCGGAAAAAATCCGCTTTTCTCATCCGCCCCCTTACAGATAACAGGAACGCAATTCCGACTGATAAAATTAGAAACTTTATTTGTCGAAATAATATCTTTAGCATAGGTGTTGAGAATAACCCCAAACCTGCTTTTTTCAATCTCCTTATTAAACTCTTCAGGCTCAATAAAACTATTTTGACTTTTGCCAAACGCATCACCTGCAAGGTACCAGCGATATGCAGGATTATTCGACTCGCTACGAAAGATATCAGTAAGATATCTCTCAAAAAGTTCCTGACGCCATTTGTCATACAAGGTACATCCGGTTATCAGGAGATGCTCTTTTTCTCTTTTAACCGGTTTTGTATGCAGGAAATAATAATATTGATAAAAAGGGAAACACTCAAAATGCACACCATTCAGCTCTGCAGCTGCTGGAATATCTGGTAACAGATAGGTAAAATCAACATAACGCAAGTCAAGAGGATCTGCAATCAGTTCATATTTAGCTGCATTGATTTTTTTAAAGCTTTCATTTAGAAAAAGATACGTACAATATCGATATGCCATATAATCGAAATACTTTGGATTCCTATACATCGATAAAAGTTGAATATCCTTGAATCGTAATTTTTTCTGAGATGCGATTCTATTAAACGCTGGATCGACATAATTATTGAAGGTATATATGACATCAAAAGCTTCCTTTTCAGCAAATTTCAAAAAGGGAATTTCATCAAAATTTTTATGTTCTTTAACTACATTGAAATGGTCGTAAATCGACTCCTGTACAATGCCTTTGACAGGGATAATTTTAGCAATATCATTCACGAAACTCCTTATTTCAGTATTTCCATTCAGTGAAAGATAATTACTGGCGATGTCCATATCGGAAAACATCTCAAAATCAAGTACATAGAAATCGTAGGTGTCCTTGAACAGGTTCAGAAATGAAATGCATTTCCGGAGAACTTCTGTATAATACGATCCAGCCGTCACATTAAACAGTGATGCAAGCAGCATTTTTTTCTTCATAAGAGAGATCCGCGTCAGGTAATATTTGGAGAAAAATCTTCTATTGTTCCGAAATTTTTTTCAAAATTCGCACATACATCACAGATTGTCCTGCATGCGTTACCAGCTTTACAATTCTCTACAAACAAGCTTCTTGAATGTTCATATTTTTCATTGTACCAGATAGTTTCGAGATCTTCATGAAGAAGATTTCCAAAAAGGTTCTTTTCATCAGTAATGTAGCAGCAGGGAAAAACGCCTCCATCAGGATTGATTACGATAGTCTTGAATAGATAAGTACATATTCCCTTAAAAGGTTTTGATGCTGGATTCTTATACTGAGGTAAAAGGTATGCACTATCAGAAGGTAGCCACTGTTTCTTTCGGGCATCCAGACTGTCACGATGCTGCAAGTCTACCATTTCATCACCAATTGACATAGGTACGAATTGAATGCGGATACCCATTTCTCCAGCCATCTGCCTGGCCTGTGGAATTTCATGTTCGTTGAATGCATTGACTATATATTTCCACTGAATAAACGAACTCGCTCCATATTCTTTCTGCAAACGTTTGACTTTGATCAAATTATTTATTACCAGATCAAAATTACCGCGTACCCTGAAACTCGAATAACTTTCCCGGGAAGCACCATCCAGAGATATGATCAGCTTGTGTGGACTGTTAAGCGCAAGTGACTTGAAAAAAGCATCGTCCCTGTTAAAAGACAGATTCGTATGTATCTGTGTAAATATCCTTTTTTCCTTAGCATAACTTATCATGTCAAATATAGAGGGGTTCAGGAACGGCTCACCCCAATTATACAGTTCAAGTGTTTTCAATTCCGGAAATCTACAGATGATTTTTTTAAAATTCTCTAAACTCATGTGCGATTGCGGATACTTGAGATTTTTTTGTCCTGTAGGGCAAAGATGGCAACTTAAATTGCACATATTTACCGGATCGATAACCGCCGCTGTAGGTAATGGAAGTCTATTTGTCATGAATCGCCTGCTTTTTTGCCATAGTTACTTACGATGCTGCAGCCAGGCTATGCCGTGTAGCATCTCTATCAAGTTGCCGCTGCCGTTCTTCTGCAAGGAATTCCTCGAATTCCTTCATACTGATTCGCTTCGATTGAGGATAATAACGAACTACACTTTTTGTATTTTCCAGATTTTGTATCCATAAATCCAGATCAACATCCTCCCGGTAATCTTCTACAATAATATCAAATCCTTCACGATTCATATAATGAGTGATCTCATTTTTTAATTCGTCAATATTTTTTTCATGATTGCATCTCAGACAAACTGTTTTTTTCGGAAAGAACAGATCAAATTTGTGCAATGGAATATCTCCCCTGAGACATTTACGCCCGATTGATGGCCTGAATCCTAGTGCTTCAGGATGTTTTTTCAGGAAATAATCAATATTTTCATCATAGCCCACTTTTTTACTCTCTTCGATAATCAGATCGTTACGTGCACCATGGTTCTGATGAATGGCCTCAAGTCTGGCATTGACAGCAATCCGAAGTCCCAGTTTATAGAGCGAATAGCCGAACTCGACATCTTCCATTCCCCACTTTTTAAGATTTTCATCAAAGCCACCCGTTTGGTCGAGCCATTTTTTCGCGACAATAATATTGCAACTATAAACCTGCATCCATGGGAACAAAATCTTTGTTGCATTATAAGAATATTTTTCGAACAGGTAATGACGATATTCAAGAATATCGAAGTTTTTGGGATTAAATTGATACCGCTCGAAAACCTTTCCGGTTTTTATCTCGTCAAAGCATACAGGATCATCTATCATGAGACGGGTCCCCAAAAGAACAAAACGATCATCATGTCTGAAATAACGATCTACTTCGGACAGAAAATTGTTTTTAACAATCATATCGGAATCCATGTAAGCAACTATTTCTCCCAGTGCTGCTTTTCGCCCCTCATTTCTCGTCCGTGAACGACACGATTGCGCAGTACGTTCAAGATACAGATAACGCATCTGGTAGTTTCTGGGAGTGCTTTTTATAAAATCGTACGTGTCATCAGTCGAGCCATCATCAGCAACAACAACTTCATAATCTCCACTCTTGTATCCCGATTGATAATTGAGGGATTCTAATGTATTCCTGAGGGACCGCCTGCTGTTATATGTTGGTATTACAATACTGAATCGCATCTATTCCATCTCCTTTTTCAAACCCCATGAAGGTAAAGCAGGATACATTTTGAACACACTGGCATTAACTGATTATTCAAAATACTTCGCACCTTGTTTATTTTTTCTCCGTTCCAGATGTCTACCACGCTGTCCACAGATAAATCACCCACCTCAAACTCAGGATACATTTTACATACAGTAACTTTCCCGTCTGGAACCACATTCATACGGTTAAACAGGCTGGCACATTTTGTCCGATGCTGCGCGGCCATTTCTTTACCATCAAGAAAGTCTTCAATCTCGTCATTTTCTAACGCCGGCTGAAACCTTAAACGCATCTTCCATTCCCTGGCATTGATCGCTTCAACGTCCTTTTTTAACTCCTCATACCTGGTGCGGTCAATTCTGAATTTATACGAGTGCCAGCTTGGCGGAGCCCCATCATCTATTGACTTTATCCATGAAAAATTTTCTCTGTAAAATTCATCCATCCGTAATGATGTTTCAGCTGGAAGATACCACGGAAAACAGATGTATAGTGTGTTAATTCCTTTCTGTTCCATCATCAGGGCAAAATCGTGCAATTTTCCGATCATCGGTTCTGTAATGACACAGTTTACAGATATTTCTCCCAGGTATTTTCCTTCTTTCTTAAGCCCGACAATAAGATCAATGGCATCGATTACTTTTTTATAGACCCCTTTACCGCGAATAGAATCATTCTCTTCCTCGAAACCATCGAGACTTACCAGGAGTGCAAGTGACTTTGAAATCCGGAGAATCGAATCAATATTTTTCCTGATTGCTACGCCATTAGTACATAACACAGTCCATCGGGGATCATCACAAAGCAGATCGGTCAGTTTGTCCCACTGGCCATATGAAAACGGTTCACCGCCCCACAGGTAAAGATTAGATTTCTGCTCGTGTGTTTCGTCCAGGATTTTCTTTATGAGCTCAAGCGATATCTCCTCTTTTTTCTCATCCAATGAATAACCGTTGAAAAAGCCATCCTCGTTCCATTGAAAACAGGTCGCACAGCGTAGATTACACTTATTTGTAAGCTGAATACCTACTTCGTCGGGAGTATAAAACACCGCAAAATTGTTCAAAGCCGACGCTCTTTTAGAAACAGCCATGTTCCGTATCGTACGCTTGATTCTGTTAAAATGGTCCTTATCAAATGTCACTGATGTCTTTGGTTGCATACACATCCTCTTGTTCCTGTATCCCGATCACCAACCGGGTTACTTTAAGATCCTCATTGTTGCTTTTTTATTTGTTAATGCCGTTACAAAATCGGGAGTAGATTCCCATATCTTTACTAAATTAGAATGACAAGCTTTAAGGAGTTCATCAGAAAAGTCTGATTTTTCCCATGTTTGAAACGTGATCCCGAGCCCCATCTCAATCCACAAAGCGGCATTAAAGTCTTCATGCTGACCCCAAGAATCCAGAAATACAAAAGGTGTCGCCGATGCGAGGGAATCAACCAGGGTTGATCCGCCCGGCTTGCTTATAATTGCCTTGTTGCACGCTCCAACATAGTACAACTCGTGATATTCCGCTCTGCTGTAAAATTGCGGTTTAACTTTATATTCAATACTGGAGACTGGGGGAAACGTATGTTCATTTTCATGGTTTTTTACCCATGGATGCCAATCTGGATCAACCAGATAATAACGCTCCCCCGCTTTATCGGGAAATGCTTCATTTTCGCTGTAAGCCACGATATCAAGTCCAGCTCCCCGATGCTCGAGAGTGGAAACTGCATTTCTATACGTCCCCATTCCCCATCCTCCACCATGTATCAGAAACCTGTTTTCCCTTTGTTCGAATGGAAGTGGCGACTGTTCAGTAACCTTCAATTTGAAATTCAACTTGTGAGATTGATAATCAAAAAGAAAAACCGGGTAAGCTCCGGATTCTTTCTTCTGCAGAAATTTCCAGGAGGGCGATGGCACCGAGTCCACATGCAGTATCATAACTCGTGAATCGAGAAGATGTTGTACTCCGTAATTTTCAAAAAGCGGCAACCAGAAACCTGACAAAAGAACATAGAGAGTAGTATGATCATTTTCCCATTGAAAAAACAGCTGTTCTGTCTTTTCTTTATCCAGACTTGGTGTAATGTCACGTGCAATCTTTTGTCCCATTTGTGCTAGTCTGAAGTTTGAATGGAACACATTTTTTGTTTCGGGTATTTTATCCCGCACTGCATCAGGGAGTAAATTTTCCAGAACAACGACTTCAGCTTCATAACCGAGTTTTCTCAGCTGATAACAGAGGGATACTCCTGGAATATAGACACCAAGTGCAACACCTGAACATAATATTTTTATTTTATTAAAAGTGGTATTTATCATATCGTATAATCATAGTATCGGGAACATGCTGTACAGATTGGCAGCAGGTTGTTTTTCATATATTTTCTGAATTTACCATAGTTCTCACTATTCCAGATATCAACAATCCCCGTTTCGTTAACATTCCCAAATGTCAGATCATAGTAGGTGTGACATGATGCGACATCACCCTTCGCAGTAATTTCCGTATACATCCATGGTAACCTGCAGTTACTTTTGTAATCAACCATTTTTGTATAATTGCCTGAAAAATAATCAGCAAGATTCTGTTCAGTAATTGTTTTTGGATAATTAAAGAAAAAAATGTCGTTTGATTTACAGAATTGTGCAACTGCATTTATCTGACGAACCATCTCCGGAAAATTCATCAATTCAAATTTTTGCTTATCCCAGACCATGCCACGTGCATAGGCTGACGGCGCATGAGGAATATTAAATTCATTTGACAATACATCGCCATAGTTTTTGCATTGCTGCTGGCTTAGAAAGAGTTGCATTTCAATACTGATATGATCAAGTTTTTTGAGATCAATGCATCTTAAAAAGAACTCTTCTATATTGAGGTGATTATCAGGAGTAACAATACAGGTAATCCCGATTTTGGGATACTTTTTTCCTGCACGGTTTCTCAATTCAAGCACCTTATTTATTCCATCAATGCTTTTTTTGAAAACCCCTTTTCCTCTCTGAGCATCATTGATCTCCTCCGGTCCATCCAGAGATATCCATACCTTGTCTGGCCCGGTCTCAACTAACATTTCGGCATTTTTTTCCACCAGAGTCCCATTAGTCGGGATAACAAGTTCACTACCGTATTGTTTGATTAATGATATGACTTCATCAACTCTTTTGTAGAGCAAAGGCTCTCCACCAAAAAAATCATACATCGGTTTTACCGGAGCACAATCTTCTATGACTTTTTTTACCACCTCAAAATCGAGCTGATGCATCGCTTTTTTTTCATGATAAGCGCCTTCTTCTCCCCACTCATAACACATCTTACACCGAAGATTGCATTGCTCAAGTAACTGAAGTACCACCCAACGTGGATATGAAAATAGATTTGCTCTTTTTTTATCCAATGATTGATCCATTTCGTTCTTTTCTGACACAGGTTAAATCTCCCCTTACCAGGAAGAATTCTATGTCCCCCTGGAATGAATTATCAAATTGTTCCATACTCATTTATTCACGCTATTAATTGACTTGCAATATATTTTATTCATTAAATCTATCCGCTCAATCGAATTTTCAATCATAATGTTTTTTCGTGTTCCACGGATAACATCGATAAAAAAGCGTAACTGGTTTTCGTAATAATTCGAAGGCGGGAAAAAGAGTTTTCTGGACGTTTTTTCCTTAAGATCTTCGATGGTAAAACTAATTTTAAATCTGCCTGTATTTGCTCTGAAAATATCATCAACAGTCAGTATTGCCTTTTCGAAAAAAAGCGAGTGCGCTGCACGATATGGCTTTTCGAAAGAAGCTTCAAAGTAACATTTAAAGTTATCAATGTACTCAAGTGATGCAGTAAAGGTCATATCGATACCCTTTGGACCGTTGAACAACGACTTACCATCATAATGAACATCAGCCAGCGGTCGAATCGACTGTACAAACTGCAGCCAATAGGGTGACAAGTCGAAAAAGCACCCCCCCCCTTTTTCAGGATCGCCTCGATAGTTAGCTGCTAAATCGTATTTTGGAATGAAAGTAATAGCTGTTTTTATCTCTTTCAAAGCCCCGAAAATGTTCGACCCGATAATTTTTTTCAATTCGGTTTGCCATGCATGATGCTGTACCATTAGAGCTTCAAGAATGAACACTCCCTCTTTTTCACATATCTCTTTAAGACTATATAGTGATTTGACATCAAGACAGAGTGGTTTCTCAACCAGTATATGTTTCTTTGCCTTTGCAGCTTTAATGGCCCATTCCACATGTGCATCATTGGGAAGTGCAATATACACAAAATCAACTTCAGGATCGGAAAGAATATCATTATAGGAAGATAATGCTTTTATAATGTTATATTTTTTTGAATATACCATGGCCTTATCGTATTGCCTGCTTGCAATTGCGTACAATTCCAGTTCAGGCAGAAATCGTGCAGGATTGACTAAAGCATGTTCAACGATACTTGCACACCCCAGTATTCCCACTTTCAGTTTATCACTATATGTCATAATTAAAGCTCAGATTAAATGGAAAGATTATTTTGTTCTCTCTTATCACTAAACATTCGTCGTGATTAATTTTCAATTATAAATAGCCAAACCCATCTTTTTCAGACAATCACGAAAACTGTTAGAAAGAATACTTGCACTAGCCATATCGGAAGCTGCAGCTGAAAAATATAACCGACCTTTGTAAATTTTACCTACCCTGGATTTTGAAACATCTGCATCACGGTTCACCGTCAGTGCATTTGAAGCCAATGGTAGAATCCCTGATTTCCCGGTTTTCTTGTAAAGTAGACCGCAACTATCCATGGTTTCAAGTAACCGTTCGTAGGAGAATGATGAATTTATGCCAACAGATAAAAACCGAAGGTGGCTTTTCATTGATTCTTTCCGCAGATGCTCATTCATGGAATAATTGATCAATCCCATTGATTTTCTTGCATTAATTTCAACGATCGGCACAAGAGTCTTATCTTTTAAAAACATGGAATCTACACAAACATTACCGAAATAACCATCAGCATACAATTGAGAACCGACTCTTTGCATAAGCTGGAAATATTGTTTTGTTTCCAGAAGACCACACAAATCATCTTCTGCACAATTGGATCCCCAATAAGCAAAGTTGTTGTTTTCCATCTGCTGAACCGACAAAATCCGACAATGACCATTCAGCTCAATTTTCATCTGGCAAGAAAAATCTATCATCTTATCGAGTAATGGCTCGACAAGCAGTTCCAGTTCTTTCCCGTTTTTAATCTGAGCTTCAAAAAATCTTACCATTCTTTCAAACATTGTATCAGATTGGATCAACAAATTACCTTTTCCAGAAACCCCATTAGGATATTTCAACAGTACGCTTCCTGACAGGTTTGCAACAGCTTTCCGCAAATCATTGACATTTCTCACTTTTTCGCTGTACCGGGCAATCCCGAGAATTTCATGCATTTCATGAGAATAAATCTTTGAATTTACCCCTTTCACTACCTCGACAGGAGGACCTTGAAAAGGAACTTCAAAGAATTCACACAATGGCTTTATTTGTGATATTTGCGCATAAGGTGACAAAAGTGCTTCACTTGTAAATACCGAGCGGTATTTCTCCTTCCACCTGTTATCAATCAATAGTTCCATGACAGTAGGAATTCGGGAAAAGTCCGTATCGATGGATTCTTTATTGTTATTAAACCGGATACCTATCGATTCCAGATATTGCTTCTGAACTGTTTTTATTGCGTAACGCGTTATTAAAAAATCATCCGGTGCACACAATGGGAAAAGAAGTTCATCCATCGAATGGATTATTTTATCTGCATCATTATCAGCAATTGCCGGTAGCTGCACATAACGTTCCCTATCGTCTAAATGCGCTTCTGCGTTGAATGCCCCGAAATAAACAGTTTTACTCAATTGTTCTTCAGCCCTGTAAAACTGTTCATATACCAGTTAATTTTAAAAGCAGATCATCGGTTGCCTGTGATGTACCGGTTTTTTTACTAATACATCCTTCGACAAATTCTACAAGTGAACCAAACCGGTTTAGATGATCCAGATCAAAGCTATCAAAGTCAAGTTCTATCTCGAACTCATCTTCTATGGATAATATAAAGTTGATCAACTGAAGCGAATCAATACCAACATCTGTTACCAGATTCGTTGAATCAGCAATCGAATCACCCGACACTTCCTGATTTTTAACTTCGACAATGATATTTTTTAATTTGTCTGCAATCATTTCACGTTCCATTTTACACCCGCTCCTTACATTTGGTTAACAATTTGGTTTCTTTTTTAAATAAAATCAGCAACATATCAATACAATAAAAGGTTAAAAGCTGTTATCAATTACCTGTCTATGCTCAATTACAGCATAAGCATGTACAATGCACCCACAAATGCTTTTTTACAAAAACATCTTCAGACTGCAGCAAATTCCGCAACAATCATTTGCTTTATTTACATACCATTAAGTTGTCTGACTTATAAAATCAACAACACTATAACCGTTACCTGAGAACACAGTTCTCATTCATGACAAACAACACATTAATTAAGTGCTACAATAAGGTACTTGCAAAAGCAGCTATTTGTACAGAAACAAATTCAGTACAACCACCTTTCCTGAAAAAACTTATCAATAAAGTATGTTTTTTCGCATACATCTATTCACAAGTTCTGAACTATTTCAATATAATTACTACCAAATTTAAAAGTCAAGTCTTTTTTTTAAAAGAACAGATAACTATTCAGGTAAATTGACATCAATGTTTACGGGACCGCTCGTATCGATCCCGTGCTCAGGAAAATCATGAGTGTTTTTCGGACTCCGACCACTCTTCGATCCCGAACTCGGGGCCCAGGATGAGCGGAATCGCGATTGCAAGTACCTGAATAGTTTCACATAGTTAGGATTTTATGAGCGAAGTACCTTTTCAGGCTAAACGAGATTAAACAGAGAATAGTACTCTCCATTTCGTGATGACAATTCCTCATGAGTTCCGATCTCGTCAATTTTCCCATCTTTTAAAACAATAATTTTATCATACCTCTTAATAGCCTCCAGACGATGAGAGATAAAAACGACTGTTTTGTCAACAGTAAATTTTTCAATTTCACCCACAACTAGTTTCTCGATTTCCGGATCAAGAGAAGCAGTCACTTCATCAAAAAGCATGATTTGAGCACCAGCAGCAAAACTGCGGGCGATGGCAATTCGTTGTTTTTCTCCACCCGAAAGAGATAACCCATCATCCCCGATTTTTGAATGTATCCCTTCAGGCAAAGAGTTAATGAGATCATAAAGCTGAACCTTTTTGACAATGTCAAAAACATCCTCCTCCGCCAGACAACCCTTCAAATCGATATTATTCTTTATCGTATCTCTGAAAAGATGTACATCCTGTGTTGTGTACACGATCGCATCCCGGAGAGACTTTATTGTAAAGTCTGACATTTTAACGCCATCAATAAGAATGTCACCCTTATCTGCATCAATGAGTCCGACCAGCAGCTGTGCAAATGTTGACTTCCCAGATCCTGTTGCGCCGACAATAGCTACCTTCTCCCCTTTTTTAATGCTCACGTCTATGTTATTTAAAACTATGTTGTCAGCATCATAGCTGAATGATAGATTCTTAAACTCTATAGTGTTCTGAAACTGTTCTAACTTCTTTTTTCCGGATTTTTCCAGAGAAGCTTTTCTTATAACCTTCATTCTTTCTGCTGCGGTAATGCCCTGCTGTATAGTATCAATCGTAGAGAAAATATTCTGTACAGGTTGGTAAATACCCCATAGAACACTGAAGAGACCGAGCAACATTCCGATACTGAATACTCCAGAGTCAATTTTATCCAATCCAATAACAAGCAGTGTCACATATAGTGCCATAGGGAAGAAAAACGAAAGTTGATATAACAAACTGTAAAAAACAAGTACAATCAGATGTGTCCTTTTTATCTTGTTTGAGATAACCATGATTTTTTTATCAACTGATTGATAAAGATTATTGGTTTTCACCTCTTTTATTCCATGCATTATCTGAAAAAAGTAACTATATAAATCTGAATACAGATTTCCTAACTTTAGATTGTAGCAATGAATCGGCTTCAACCACACTGGAATCCAGACCATAGAGACAACCAGGTACAGACAGTAGCTGTAGCAGACCCAGTCAGATATCAAATAAAGAAGGTAACCAATACACACGATATTCACAGCATTACACACAACAGTTAATATCGCAGAAATTCCACCGGAGATAGCATCTGAATCCTCAGTAATTCGCTTAATGAGAAATCCGGAATCGTGCTCGTGAAAAAACTTCATCCGCGTATGAAACAATCTCTTAAGCATCTTTTCTTTTATGGCATTCGCAACAGAAATAAACACCTTTATTCCATGAATCGAAGAGAGCATATTGAAAATGATGGTAAAGCCTATAAGCACCACCTGAATGCCTAAATATTTATAAAGCAGATACGGATCAAAAGTAACAAAAATTTTTTCAAACAGCATTTTCCCCAGGCTTGGTTCAAGTCCTATACTTAGCGGCAGTGTAAGTGATATCAAACCAATAAAGAATACTGATGGAAAAGCAAATCGAAAATAGGTTAGATACCTTAGAAGTTTGAACATGCAGTTATTGTTGTACCTGTTGAAAATGTGATGTAATTCCAAAATCAGCTATTTTTTTAAATGATAATATCCTGGATTCAATCTCTTCATAGTGTAGCGATAGTAGATTCAGTTGCTGATTGAGCACATCATTGAGCAATTCAGTCAACGAATACATCGAATTGATATTCCCAAGACTCATCTCTTCTATGCAGTTTCCAATAATCTTTTCAGCGGTGACAATTTGTAGCTGTGCAGTACTATCGATAGTTGAACGGGGAATATCTCTTCTTCGTA
This sequence comes from Chitinispirillaceae bacterium, assembly GCA_016929595.1. GTDB lineage: Bacteria > Fibrobacterota > Chitinivibrionia > Chitinivibrionales > Chitinispirillaceae > JAFGIN01. Next base: position 8,256 of record JAFGIN010000017.1, on the reverse strand, counting down.
TCAACTCCATATTATTATGAGATTTTTCAATCAACACAGACTTTTTTGGTGATAACTCCATTGTAAGTCCGGCAGCCAGACCCGGAGCAATTTTTGTAAAGCCACCATCGCTATTAATTGTCGGCCCGGCAGAAACCATCACATTCTGCATTGAATTTAAACGAATATTTATATCCAGTATTTCACGGTCGATTCTACTCAATTGCTCTGAATATGAAATATTGTCTACCGTTTCCTTACTTTGGAGTTCTAAAATATGACTAAATACTTTTGGCAATATTTTTTCGAGTTGCTCAATTTCAATCTTACTCATTATATTTTCATCCATCAGCCTGTTCTCGTTCACTGCAATGCGCCTGTAAAGTACATCTATTGAAAGATTATTGTCCGCCTTAAGATACTCAATACCTCTTAAAGCCCGATGCGGGATTATACCGCACTCCTGCAAGTTTTTGAGTAACGCAATTATTGATTCCGATTTTTTGGAAAGCGTATCCCGCAGCTGTATCTCATCTCTGATTTTTTTCAGTTGGATACAGCTGGTAAGCAGATTTTGAATTCCATAAAAAAGTGACATCTCAATCTCGTAATTCGATTTTTTAATAGTAAGATCTATCATATCCGCAATAAGCGCGATCTTCTTTTTACGGTTATTAAAAAAGGGTATCATGAATTTGAAATAATTGTTATACTCGCTTTCAAACGGAACAACACTGAATTCTCCAATGTAATCATTGACATTAACATATCCTGTCACAACCGGGAAAAGCTTACCTTCACCTGAACGGGTAACAGACGGACTGATTGAAATATAACGACTGGATTGAAGCTTCGATTTGTTGATCTCAAGAAGTACCTGCTGTGAGCCCAGATACTGCAACTGCTCATTGTTCTTGCGTTTAACAATCAAAAGCATCTGGTCGAACCCGTCCGCCACAACCGGATCCGGATAAATATCATCTGCTTGCCCATTACACGGACAAATGACCACCAGCAAGACAACCAGCACACTAAAGATAACGCTTGATGTTTTCATACCACCGATTCTTAAGTATCAAATTTTGAATAGAAGGACTCACAGGAATTCCGAACAGTTCTTCGTAAATACTGGTGTTGTTAATGACAATCGCAGTACTGACAATAGTTGAAGGATTGAAGAGTTCAAGGAATTCCCTGCCTCTGGTAACCTCAATGAACAAGTCGATCATGTTGGTTTTCTGATTGAGAAAAGACATATAGACAGTCCCCTGCATTTTTTGAATTTTGAAGGTCCGGGGATCCTTATATTTGATAAACACATCACTGCCGATTTTGAAACGGTCAGCATAGGCATTTGGAAATGAAACCTTTATATGCTTATTTTCTTCCGTATAAATAATGGCTAGCTCCTGACCCTTATTAATAAAGGAACCCTTCAAATATTTCGGAAGGATTTTGTAATACACTTTGCCTGCAGTAGGAGCGGCAATGACATTCCGCTGCAGATATTCTTTACGAACACGCAATTCATTCATTTCCAGATTTTTTTTGTCGATCTCGGTACTTTGTATAACTCCAAGCTCAAATAAACGGGCCATCGTTTTCAGTTCATTGGCAAGAAAAGATTCCCGAAATTCCAGCGCAGCGATTTCCTGCTCGTTTTTTTCTGATGAATATCTGAACAACGGTTCTTTTTTATCTATCGTGCTGTTATTTTCTTTGTAAATAACTTCTATCACGCCTTCAACCTGAGAGACCAGTGTGTACTGCCGTTTAAATTCCACATAGCCATCTGCATGATGATAATTATTGATTGGAAGAATCATGATAATTATAATAAAAGCTACCATACTCAAAAACATGAACAAGGTGACCATCGCCAGGACCAGCTCAAAAAAGAATTTATTTTTATTGAATTTTTTCACAGCACACCTTCATCGCCTGTCGGTAATCCTTATCACCGGTTGAAAAGTTTTTTGAAAGTCTGGTCATTTTCAACCAGATCATCATACCTGCCACTGGAAGCAACAGATCCATTTTCCAGCACATAAATCATGTCCATCGTATAAAGTGTTTCCAGATTATGTGTTATCGTAATAAACGTGAGATGAGTATTTTCCTTCCGAATAGTTTCAAATGTAGAGAGCAGATCACCTGCGGTGCGAGGATCCAGATTCGCAGTTGCTTCATCAAGAATGATTATTTTACAATTCCTCCCAAGCAACCGGGCGATCGAAACGCGCTGACGCTCTCCCCCTGATAATTTCTGTCCCTGTTCACCAACAATGTAATTCAGCTTATTAGTGAAATGTGGCAACTGTGATTGTACTAGAGCGTTTTTAACACTATCAGCGCCCAATTTCCCTGATGGGTTGATATTCTCAAGAACGGTGTCATTGAAAAGAAAAACATCCTGTGAAAGGAGACCTACTTTTTCTCTCAAATCTGATAAATTAAACGTTTGAAGTGGAACAGAATCGATACTTATTCTTCCACTGTCCGGCTCATAGAGACGGATGAGTAAATGAGCCAACGTCGTTTTTCCCGATCCTGATCCGCCAACAATAGCCACACTCTGACCCTTTTTTATTTCCAATGAGAAGTCTTTTAATACAGATTGCTTCCCATATGAAAACGAGACCCTGTCAAAACAGATTGACGTTGAAAATGTTGTAAACTGCTTGTTTCCCGAACCTTCACGTTCGCGGCTCATAACCTCTTCGATACGCTTCGCCGAAACAACTCCGGTTTGGAAAACAACACCGAAGCCCAGCATTACATCCATTGGACGAATAAGTGTCTGGATCATTGCAGCAAAAACAAGATAGAACCCCACCTGCATCTGATCACGAAGAATCGCCTGGAAACAAAAGGTGATAATGATAATATTCGCAACAGTATGAAGAAGACTTCCGTAACCAAAGAAGGTCTGGACGACGCTGTTTTTTATCGATTCTTTCTCTATTATGTATAGTTTTTCACTAACATACCGGATTTTTTGGTCGTGCAGATTGAACAACTTGATATTTTTTATATTATCAAAGAGTTCTTCCAGCACACCGTAAAATTCACTTCCACATTTTTTCAGTCTGTTATCACAAATCGCTACAGGTTTGCGGCAGAGCCGATACCAGACAGCATAACAGACAAGAAGCACTGCACAGATCCCGAACATGGAAAGATTTATTATGGCGATAAGAAAAAGTAGCAATACAATCTGAATAAAATAGGAAACAACCTTCACCGATTCTGCAAGTAGTGCGCCCAATCCGTCTACCTCAGGGATAATTCTTTCAATCAGTTCACCAGGTTGATTCCTTAAAAAATAGGAGTATGTATAAGTAAGCAGTTCCTTCGTCTTTTCTATTCTGATCGCATTAGTAGTTTCCTGCTGTATGTATAAAGATAACGTTTCGATCAAAATATTCGAGATTACGTTGAGAACACCAATACTGAAAAGGCACATAATAACCTGAATCAGCAGATCCTTATCATGGGTGGGAATTACATTTTCATAAACAACCTTATATATCCATGGATGTCCAAATGAGAGTATCGCATAAAAAATTGAAACGCCAAACAACAACATGATCGGAAAGATCAGTGGTCCCAGCTTTCTGTAATAATACAACAAATTACTCACGTTACTACTTTATTGGATAAAGATCTAATCATCGGTGTCAGTGGAACTTGTGCATTAACTCATGGCACATGTTAGTTGTAATAGTCATATCTATCATTTTCAACTCCTGAATACTACTTATTATACTCTCAAGTGTTCGTACCACCAATTGACGTTCCGGAGTATCTTCATCATAAGGACTGAATACCTGGTCAACAACCAGCCCTTTTATCCGGGCTTTGTATTCAAAATGGAGATACTGGTAGAACAGTTTCTGTGCTTTTACTACCACCGAAGATGCATATTCTGATAGTAAGCGATCGAATAATTCCGATGGTGGATTGATCAAATTTCGTACGAACATCAGAGAATCGTGAAGTCTTTTTTTATGTTCATACACGACGTAAAAAGCGCGCGAATCAACGGTTGTTTTTCTTTCGTAAATCATCCAGTAGACCGCCTCTTCAAGAATTTTAAAGACATTCTGACCAATAGCAGTTTGAGAAAGCATCTGACCACTACTGTTTATATACTGATTGAGACGGGTGATATACAATTGGATGTTAAATTCATATCCGGGAAAATCCTTTTTTCTACCCCATAGAACAATGTAATTGTCCGGAGGATCATCGTAACGATCGTGCCCCTCGGTATAGGCCAGAGAAAGAACATCAAATGAGATAGTTTCAGCACCGTATTGGTCATAACCGGAATCCTTGAATGATGAATCATTGTACCGTGTGAATCCCTTACAGTAGAATATTTTATCGTCAGCATCATAGCCGTTAATAACAATCTGTCGCATATAGTGAAGTTTATTGGTCGCATAACGATTTGGGAGATAAAATTCATCAACATAGATTGTGATAAAAAGATTATTGTTGATCGAATTTATCAGAAAAGAGGTAATATCGTTTATTACTGATGACTTGTAAATCGGGACCTGAACGACATCCAGAATTTCACGATACTGCCGAAGCTGTTCAGTATAGTCGATCTGAAGTATCCCTTTCTTTACAAAACTGAAAATCTGGGTATAATGTTCATATAGCCACGGCATACATCGCGGGTCGGTAAGAGCAACCGATAGTGGCACAGTGTGGTGTGTATACGCTTTTATAGGGTCCAATGTGGAGAATTCGAGACTTTTTTTGTCCGTAGAACTAGTTGAAATATTCATTTTTAAAACGGCCATTCAATTTGGATAATTTTTCATTCAATAGACACGACATAGTACAGACTTGAGAGTGTACATAGTCTATTTGTATATTTTCAAAAAGAAAATAGTGAGGCAATTATATGACTACCACAACCACTCTTCGAAAAACCAGAATGAGCGTTTTTTGAGATATACTCAGTTTTTCGAACTTTTTGACAGAACTTTTACAATTACCTCTAATAATCGACAATTTGTTTCAGCAGTAATATAAAATCCTGATATGCCCTAGTGCAACCGTTTAGTTGGTTATCATTATTATTGTCCGTAGAAGCTATCCATGAAAGATGCATTTCAAAACCACATATCGTCCTCAAAAACACCTGTACACGTCCTGTGCATCAATTTCCTTTTCAGATAGTACGTTAACATAGAAAAACGGCCACAATCCATTCGCAGACAATTATTATGCTCCAGGTATTAGTTTCTTCTATCTGTATATGCTTTCGCGGTTTGAAGTCCTGCGGGTTGCACATTACTGTAATTACAAATGTTTTTAAACTAAGTAAGTTGCTGCATTGCAATTGGATATGTAGTTAACAAGTACAGATGTCTTGTGATGTTTTCCAGGAGCTCCTTAACTTGAGATATCTATTTTTTTTTCGCCAGGTGATGCACATTACCTCCGGATCCTGATGCAAGAGACAGGTTATTACCATTATACTCGACGTGATCTGCTGAGTATGGATAACCATGTCGTTTTCATTTTGAAGTGTATATTAACCACTTCTGAAGGTCAAGCACAGTAAGTACAGAACCATTTCGCTGTAGAGCTTCAATCAAATCAATAAGCTGCCACTTGCTATCAACCCTGTATGACTCAATAAACCAGGATAAATGTAAAATCAGGAAAGAAGGTGCACTTTTAATTTGACCTGACTATAGCTTCACACCTTATATTTAGTAGATGAAAACATATCAGATAACTGAACTTGCAAGGCATTTCGGGCTTTCACGTTCAACGCTTCTCTATTATGACCGTATCGGGCTACTGCATCCCAATGCACGAACCGATGCAGATTACCGGATTTATACACATGAAGACTTTGGTCGACTCGAACGTATCTGTTTTTATCGAAATGCTGGTCTATGTCTTGAAGATATTACAGATATATTGGACTGCAACACTGATGACTGCTCAATCCTTGAGAAACGCTTACGTGAAATCGGACAGGAAATTACAGCACTCAAAGCTCAACAGCAGCTTATTGCCGGAGTATTAAAAACAGTAGCTGCTGGCTATGAAGCATCAGGACTGGACCGCAAACTCTGGATAAGTCTGCAGAAAGCTTGTGGTCTGGATGATTCAGCACTTAAACAATGGCATACAGAGTTTGAACGAAGATCACCAGGAGGACATCATACTTTTCTCTTAAACCTGGGGCTCAGTGAAAAAGAAGCTATCCAGGTCAGAATGCTTACAAGAAATGTGGAGGTAAATACTTTGAAAATGAACTACTTTTATGAACTTTTTGAAGAACTCCCCCGACAGGGGCCAGGTTGCCGTGATGCAACACTCCGGGCACTTAAGCTTCTCAAAAACCTTCCGCCCAGACCTGAAGTTCTCGATATAGGGTGTGGGAACGGCTTACAAACGCAGATCCTCGCTCAGGAGCTGAAAACATCGATCATCGCAATCGATAACCATCGACCGATACTGAATAATCTAAATAAAGCTTCAGAAAAAAAAGGGCTCGCAATCAAAACCTTTGAGTGCTCGATGTTCAACATGCCCTTTGAAAGAGAACGGTTTGATCTGCTCTGGTCAGAGGGTTCGATTTTTATTATCGGACTTGATCGCGGTATCAAAGAGTTCAGGAACTATCTTAAACCGGGCGGCTATCTGGCATTCACTGAAATGTGCTTATTTGTAAAAGACCCACCATCAGAGGTCAGAACTTTTTTCAATAACGTCTATCCTGACATCTGCTACACCGATGACATATGCAAAAAGGCATCCGACAATGGATACCAGGTTCTGGAATATTTTAACCTTCCAGAAAACGCATGGTGGGATGATTACTATACCCCGATGCTGGAACGGATCAGGATGCTCAGAGTGAAAAACGCGGGAATACCCGAAGCTGAAGCTGTATATTCTGAAGCCGAATTTGAAGCTGGCATTTACAGGAGATACTCTAAGAGTTATGGCTACACCTTTTTTGTTCTTCAAAAGGAATTGACATGAACCTGGAAGACCTTGGTTATAATGGTGATCTTGAAATGTCAAGGATCGAAAACAACTGGAACACCTTTGCAATCGGACGAATCATTTCAGAACATAAAGAGCGATATATTGTCGCAACAGAAAAGGGAGAACGAGAAGCCGAAATTACCGGTAACATGCGGTTCTCAGCAAAATGCCGTGAAGATTTTCCTGCGACCGGAGATTGGGTTTGTTTGACAATATACGATACTGATTTTTGTATCATCCATCATATTCTGCCAAGACAAACAGTCATTTCAAGACAGGCTGTCGGCCAATTTGGTGACATGCAGATAATAGCTACCAACATTGATTACGCATTTTTAGTCCAGGCTGTCGACCGGGATTATAATATCAACAGACTTGAACGATATCTGACAATCTGCTATTCATCAAAGGTCAAACCGATTATTGTACTGACAAAAACAGACCTTATCTCAGAACCGGCTGCTTCAGAGATAACAGAATCCATACATCAACGCCTTCCACAGGTACCGGTTATTGCAATAAGCAATGAAACGTATCAGGGGTACAACGCACTGAAAGCGGTTATCGAAAAAGGAAAAACCTACTGCATGATGGGATCTTCAGGGGTAGGAAAGTCAACGTTGTTAAACAACCTCTCCGGTAAATCTCTCATGAAAACTGGTACTATAAGCAGCAGTACCAATAAGGGAAAACACATTACCAGCCACAGGGAACTGGTGCTTCTTGACACCGGTGGCATACTAATCGACAACCCCGGGATGAGAGAAGTTGGAATTATAGACACCACCGATGGACTGCGTACGACATTCGACTCACTAATCACCATTTCCCGCGACTGCAGATTTAACGATTGTACACATACAACAGAAAGCGGATGCGCTGTCCTTGAAGCTGTCGAAAAGGGAGATATCGATAGAAGCGCCTATGAAAGTTATCTTAAAATGGAAAAAGAGAAAAAGCATTTTGAGGCATCGGTTGCTGAACGCCGGAAAAAAGAGAAGACTTTTGGCAAAATGATAAAAAACTATAAAAAAGTGATAAACAAAAATAAGCAATGATTGTGAACGCTTCAATCACTCAAGAAGAAAGTTTCATGTTTTAAAGTATTGTTTTTTGTCCCATAAGGACAATATATTTATAGAAAGATTATGTAATTAGATATACATAGCGACATAGTATATCGCGAATAGATCTGATTTTCCCCCATCCGCCTTCGGCACCTTCCCCCGTTAACGGGGGAAGGAT
>JAFGIN010000140.1 GCA_016929595.1 Chitinispirillaceae bacterium | reverse complement strand
TGGTGAATGGTGAATGGTGAATGGTGAATGGTGAATGGTGAATGGTGAATGGTGAATGGTGAATGGTGAATGGAGAATGGTGAATGGAGAATGGAGAATGGAGAATGGTGAATGGTGAATGGAGAATGGAGAATGGAGAATGGAGAATGGTGAATGGTGAATGGTGAATGGGAAGAAATTTCTTGTTGAAAAAGAGTACTGCTTCGTAGAAAAATTATTAAAGGAAAATGCAGATCAGAGATCCATTACTAATTTTTTCAAACCTTTGTGTTCAAAATTGACAAGGATCTTTACAGGCTTACTGTTTTCTTTCCCGACAATGACACCGGATTCATTGAAGGTCTCATGAAAAAGTTTTTCGCCTATTAAGTAGTGGTTTTTGGGAGAGTAGGGACGAAAATCGTCAGACACGGGAGGTTCTTCTTCTGTTTCATGGAAAAGATCTTCACCGGAAAAGCAGATTGTTTTGAAGCATTTGGTGCAGTAATATTCGAACGTTGAGCTTATGTCGACTAGTTTGCCTTTTTCAGCAATACTTCTATCTAATTTAGCAGGTAGAATTTTTCCACAAAATCTGCAAAAAAGGTCCAACTCTTCAGTTGGGATAAACCGTGATGACATTAACTCCTCCAGGTACTCCGCTAAATTAAATATTGGCATCAGCCAAATCAATGAACATGTACACAATATAGCAAAAAAATAGAGTAATTGTTATTTTTTACTTGGAAAATTGATCTATGATGAGTTTTGATATTGTATATTGGGCATCTGAAAATTAACTGTTTACAGGAGGCCAGATGAAAATTGTATTCATGGGTTCAGCTGATTTTGGCATTCCGACACTCGAAAATCTTGCCAGGTTTCATCATATCGCAGGTATTGTGAGTACGCCGGCACGCCCTAAAGGGAGAGGATTAAAAGTAGAGGATTCACCGGTTGTAGATTATGCAAGAAAAAGGGGGTTCAATCCGATATTAACTCCTGAATATTTGTCTGATGAATCATTTATCCAGCAGCTTCAGTCATTACATGCAGATATTTTTGTAGTTGTTGCATTCAGAATTCTTCCTAGGGAAGTTTTCGCGATACCTCCATTAGGTACAGTAAATATTCATGCATCACTACTTCCGCGATATCGCGGACCTGCTCCAATTCATCGGGCTATCGAGGCAGGAGAGAAGGAATCCGGGATTACAATTTTCAGAATCGATGAAGGTATCGATACTGGTGAGATAATCAGGCAGATTACCATTCCAATAGGTGAGACGCAGACCACTCCGCAATTGTATGAAATAATGAGTCAATGCGGAGCGGAAAATATAGTCGAATCAATTGAAATGTTACAAAGGGGGGAGATCGTTCCATCAGTTCAGGATCATCGCGAAGCCTGTAAAGCTCCAAAATTAAAAAAAGATGAAGGAGTGATCGATTGGAATCTTCCGGCAGAAACTATTTTCAACAAAATAAGGGCATATAAACCGTTTCCTGGTACCTGTTCGCGATTAAACGAACAGCGCCTTGGGATCGAATGGGCAGTACCTGTCGATTCCGGGTCTGATAGTGGGGTTCAACCAGGTACGATCACCGGGGTTTCGTCTGACTCAATTTCTGTGAAATGTGGTACAGGTGCGTTGCAGCTTGAGTTAGTAAAACCAGAGGGAAAACGGCGTATGTCGGTACATGATTTTCTTTTAGGCACCAGAATTGTGAAAGGAAGCAGATTTTCATGAATGAACGCTTTCGTAAATCGAAAGACTCATCATCTTTTTCAGCGGGTAGAGCACGTCAGTTTCCCCAAAATAACAGATTTGGAGAAAAAAATATTCAAAAGCCTCTGAATCCACGGCAGGTTATTCTTGATGTGCTGTCGACATTTGACAGCAAACCATCAGATCCTGAAAATTTAATTGACACAGCTTTAAGGGCTAAAAAAATTGATCACCGTGACAGACGTTTCATATTCGAAATTGTTTACGGGGTGATTCGACGCAGAATGACACTCGATTACGTAATTGATAAATATATTGCCGATGAACCAATTCGTAAAGAAGATCAGTTGTATCGTGTTTTAAGAATAGGGATATATCAGCTTTATTTCATGGATCGTGTTCCGGATCATGCGGCGGTGAATGAAACTGTAAAGCTTGTCAAGCAGGACCCGAAAATCGGCAGGTTTACCAGTCTCGCCAACGCAGTGATGAGGAATTTTATCAATGCGAACAAAGTCATTATGCTCCCGGATTCCCAGACCAATCTGGCCTATCGTTTATCTGTTGAATATTCGCATCCGGAATTTTTTGTTAAGCGCTGGATAAAAAATTATGGTCTCGCGAAAACGAAACAGTTGCTCACCTTTAATAATGTGAAGCCGGCAATTTTTCTACGGAGAAAACTGAGAGATTTTTCACGGCAGCAGTTTGAAGCTGATGTGCGCACACTTTGCGAACCATCCAGCGGTTTCATGAATCTCTACTACAAATTAAAAAAATCTCTTCTTCCGGAAAATATACGTCTTATTCAGGACGGACTCTGCACAGTTCAGGCGCCATCATCGGGGTGGGTTGTTGCAATGATGAATATTAACAAAAGTGAAAAGCTGCTGGATATGTGCTCCGCACCGGGGGGGAAGACTTCTTTGATGTCTGAGTTGACTGGTGGAGAGGGGGCAGTCTGTGCCGGAGATGTTAAATTCAAAAGACTTCTGAAAGTCGTGGATGTTAAAAAACAGATGCAGCTCGATAATGTATTTCCTCTGCTTGCAGATGGGAATTCCCTCCCCTTCAATGGGTATTTTGATAAGGTTCTTATTGATGCGCCCTGTACAGGAACCGGCGTATTCAATCATCATCCGGAAGCCAGATGGATACGTACTGAAGAGGATATCGCTAAACTGTCGGGGATACAGCAACAACTTTTGCAGTCTGCATCTAAGGCTGTGCATTCGGGAGGAACAATTGTGTATTCTACCTGTTCACTAGAACCTGAAGAAAATGAAATCCAGGTAAGGAATTTTCTCACTGAAAACCCCTCGTTTGTTCTGGATGCGCCTCCATCAGTTATTCCGGGAACTTATATCGACAATGACGGATTTTTAAGAATAACGCCCTTTGAACATTCAATGGACGGTATTTTTGCTGCTCGTCTGCGTAAATTATAATCTGAGTTATGGAATGGTACCGGGTGTTTTTCAGATGAAACTGAAACAGAATGCCTGATACGATTCCTGGATGTAAAAAGAGTTGAATAATGAGATTTCGACCATGCATAGATCTTCATGCCGGTAAAGTAAAGCAGATTGTCGGCAGTACGCTGCGTGATGACAATCTGAACCTTGTCACTAATTTCGAGACTGTGCAACCGCCATCAGTTTTTGCCAGAATGTATAAAGACGATTGTTTATACGGGGGTCATGTAATAATGCTCGGCCCTGGTAATGAATCTGCCGTATTCAATGCTCTTGAAGCGTTTCCGGGAGGTTTACAGGTCGGAGGAGGTATCAATCCTGAAAATGCATACAGGTATATCGACAAGGGCGCATCACATGTGATCGTTACCTCATTTGTTTTTAAAAATGGCAGAATTCAATGGGATAATCTGAAAAAAATGAGCTCTGCAACAGGTAAATCCCGTCTGGTACTCGATCTGAGCTGCAAGAGAAAAGATGGCGCATTCTACATTGTTACTGACAGATGGCAGATTTTCAGTGATGAAAAGGTCTCCAGGGAATTGTTTGCATCACTTGAACCATATTGTGATGAATTCCTTATTCATGCTGCTGATGTCGAAGGTAAACAGGGTGGGATCGATATAGAACTGGTTTCCTTACTGGCTGGTTGTACCTGCAAGCCGCTTACGTACGCGGGAGGAATCCGTAGTATCGGAGATCTTGAAAAAATCAATAAAACAGGTAATGGTACTATAGATGTGACGATTGGCAGTGCACTTGATATTTTTGGTGGTGCTTTACCATATCGGGATGTTGTTGCATACTGTCAATCATTGCAACACACTTGAAACAATTTAAAATCCGGAGCACAGTTTAATGAATAGAATTACAGCTGTTCTAATAGGGCTGATTACGCTATGTATGTGTGAAAAGAAAGCTGAGACAGCAAAACAGCGTTTTTTCAGAATGGATACGATTACGGATGTAACGCTTGTCAAAAATAATTATTCTGTAAATAAAATGTGGCAATCGATCGACTCATTATTAAAAGATTGGGAAGAGCGTTTTTCGGTAAGCGGAACCAATTCAGAAATCCGGATTCTTAACGAGCGCATATCTGATACTATGGTTGTTTCACCAATTGCAGCTGAAATGATACGGACTGCTCTTGTGTATGGAGATACACTCGATGGCGGTTTTGATCTGACAATACTTCCAATAAAGGAATTATGGGGTTTTGGAGAAAAGAAAAGTGGAAATGAACCATTACCGGCACCAGAGGATATAGAAAAAACGCTTCAATATGTTGATTATAAAAATGTACGTGTAACAGGTGATACAGTTATATTTTTGTCAAAAGATACGAAGGTCGATGTGGGTGGTATTGCCAAGGGCTTTGTTTTGAGAGAACTTGAAAAGCTTGTGGAAAAAAATGGCTACACAAGCTATCTGATTGTATCCGGCGGGGATATTGTATCTGGTGGAAAGCGTCCTGATGGTGCTCCCTGGAGAATCGGGATACAGCATCCCCGCTCATCTGACGGCATTCTTGCAACAGTTAATCTTGACAGCGGAGCTATTGTAACAAGCGGAGACTACGAACGATTCAGAATAATTGATGGAAAACGGTACCATCATATTTTTAATTCCCATACAGGATACAGTTGCACAGGTAATCAGAGTGTTACCGTATACGGTCCGGATCCTGCTTTAGTTGATATCCTGAGTACCGGACTTTTCTGCAGAGATGCGTTGGAGATTATAGCGTTTATTAATAAACGTCCATCATTTGAATGTATGGTCGTCGATTCGACTGGTGAAATACTGATCAGTGAAGGATGGAAGAGCAGGATCGTACTGGTAGAATAGATTACATTACTGAATTACCAGTACCGTTCTGAAACCAGTAAACTGGTTATAGTGATCTGGTCTTAAATTGCTTCTGGTACCAGACTGTGAGAAGTAATAGTGGCTTGTTGATGATCCTCCGCGCACTACCCGCTCCGTTCCGGTATGAGGGCCTGCCGGATCAGAGTTTACAGATACTCTGTAATAATTTCTGTCAAACCAGTCATTGCACCATTCCCAGACATTTCCTGAAATATCATAGAGTCCGAAAGGGTTTGCTTTAAGCGATGCGACATCATGAGTTACTGAACCGCTGTTTGCACTTGACCATGCATATTGAGAAATTATAATTCGGTCATTTCCCCAGAAATACAGAGCCGATGTTCCACCACGGCAGGCATATTCCCACTGCGCTTCTGTCGGCAAGCGATATCCACAGGCGTTGCTGTCAGTAGAAATGTTTACAAGCTGGCAATGATTCCCGGCTGTGCCGATTACTGATATATAGCTGTAGCATGTATCGAGACTGTCTCTCTTACTCAGTGCATTACAGTACATCACTGCATCAAACCACGTGATGTTTGCTACGGGGCTCTTCGGGGTGGGAACTGGAAAATTTGCGAGAGAAAGGACTTCTGCAAATTTTCTGCAGGTTACTTCTGTAGAGTCCATCCAGAAATTTCTGGTGAAAGTGACTGCATGAAGTGGAATCGCGGTACTGTCGTAACCTTGTTGACCCATGTAAAATTTTCGGCCTTTGCTTTTGATCAGTTTCATTCCAGCTGGAGGTGCTGGAGCCTGAGCAGTAATGAAATGTCCCAGAGTATGAGACGTATTTCCTGATGAATCCCTGACAGTGATCTTCCAGTGATACACCGAAGATGCTGAAATGTCGTACAACTGAAAAATTGAGTCATGAAGGTTATTGATATTAAATGTATCCACATCCGGCCGGTAGTATTGTAATTGATACGTAAGTGTTGAACTGACATCATCTGAGTCCCTTGCACTAAATTCAAGCTTAACAGAACCGGTTGCTTTTTCGTAATCATAATTCAGAAGCTTTTTTATGGTATCTTCAGGTAAGATTACAACCGGTGGAAATGGAGCTTTATTGAAGTAGACGGTGAAGGTATCATAACGGGTAGTGCCGGATTCATCACGAATTGCCCAGTGTACGTACCGTAAACCACCTTCTGGTTTGGAAATTAAAAGTGTTGAGTCTAACGTTGTTGATTCATAGACACCATCATTGTTACTGTCGTAGAGAAATGTAAGAGGACCTTCATTAACGGAGCCTGTCAGTTTGACCTTTAGTGATGTGTCCTGCTTTACTGTCATGTCATTAATCGGGGTAAGAACGGTAGTTAGTGAACGAATGACAATCCGTAAAGTGTCTATCTTTGAAACCCGTCCGTAGCTGTCTCTTGCGTAAACACACATAAGGTTGGTACCAGTATCTGAAATGGTAAATGTATGCGAAATAGTGGATGTAATGCCGGTATCTCTCTTTATCCAACCATTGAAAAGTTTCCATACAAACTCAATTTTGGTATCGTTGGAATCTGTTGCTGTTGCAGTTGCATTAAATACTCTGCCAGGGTAGCTGATTTTTGCAGTATCACTGGAGACTGTGATAGAGGGGATGAAATAACCGGAACCTCCCGGGTCAAGAGGGTTATTCCATGTACGCTCTTTTCCAAGCTCTGAGCATGTAAAAAGCAGAGAAAGCACTGGTACAAAGAATAAGTGCATTACTGCAATTACTGCAGAATGACAGGTAATGTTTTTATAGTGATGGTTTTGTATCTGAAACATTTTAACTGTCTTGAAAAAAATACCCGTTCTAAAAAAATATTGTAATCAAACAACCAGTTAATCCAACCCCTGTTGCGATTGTCAGTGCATTTCGTATTTCAATTGCGTTTTTTGCTTTTTTACGAGCATGATAATAATTTGCTTTATAGATTCCGAAATTTTCACAGGCAGCATCATAAAGATCCGATGCATCCCTTGCATTTGAAAGATATGTATGTGCGCTGTATTCATACCATGCCGAAGCTGATGCTAAAGATGCTGTCATAACACAGAAAATGGCAGTTGTAATTTTTCTACCTCTTATTTTAGCCTGATTTTTTGAATTCTTATTACGAATTAATGTAAATGTCATTTTTGAAATATTCTGCGCAGCAATTTCAAAATCTTTATACACCGTTTCCAATCCAGGCATTCCAAGTTTCAGAGTATGTTTACCGGGAGTTAGAAAATGGTTCGTTGCAGGAGTTGTTGTGGTATATTCATCATCAATAGAAAGACGAGCCCCATCAGGAACTGAATTGATTTCTACTCCACCACAGTCATCATTACAATTAAGATGGATTTTTTTCTCTTCGTTCTCAGAAAAGTATCTGGATAATGAAAACAGCAGTGTGTCTGAAAGTAACAGCTCGATTTTTTTAAGTCCTTTGGTTACTGTATACCATCCTGTTGAATCCATATCGATGCTGTTTCCGTCTACTTTGACAACGACACTATCCGGGGCATTTGGAAAATGAAAACGTGCTTCACCTGATAATATTTCACCTGCGAAACTGGCATTGAAGAATAAAAACAGTGCAGGGAGAAAAATATATAGCAGCATAATTTTCAAATACATTCAGAACCCTGTTTAATTTTGATCCGGAGTTTTTCTGGACTGATGAATCTTCGGAACGACGATAATTACTCCACAACTTTTTCTGACCCGATCCATATTACTATCTGATAAATGTGAATTTATTTTTCTTCCAGCTAAATTAAAAGTTGCGTGTGGATATTTTAAATGACAGCAGGATATATCTTTTGTAATATATGAATTGCTTTTAAACTCTGTATTATAAAGTGTTTTATAAGTAATACGATTAGAGTGCAGTGTGTCTGGTAGAGTAATTAGAGAAATGTCCTTAAATGAGATGATATTTTTACCTGCTCCAAGGTGAAATTCGAGCAATCCATCAGATTGCGTTTTTTGTGAGATAAATCTGACCTGAAAACGAGTCGCCTTTTCTGAAACTACAAAAACAGCTGTATCGACAGGTGGCGGGTTTTTGTGAATACAGCTACTCAGGACAACTTTAACAGTGGATTGTGTACTTGAATAGCAGGTAAAGAAAAGGTCGTAGCTTTTTTTTACCTGCAGTTGAATTGATTTCTGTGATAGAATGAGTACTTTTATGCTGTCTGTCGGATTATTTTTTGATAGTACAATGCCAGAATCAGAGGGAAATCTTACAATTGAATCTACCTGGTTGTGATTAATTGTCCAGTGAGATAATTTACCTGAAAATGAACCGTTTTCTATGTTGTCTCCATTTGGCACAATTTGCAAAGAATAATCTGAAATGGCCGAAATTGTTGATGAAGAAAGTTTAAAATAGCACCAGGGAGAGAGAATCTTTTCAGCGATCCAGGAAGTCGAATCTGTCACTGAAAGATTAGAATCGATTACAGACCAGGATACACCATTATCATACGATATGTTGAGTTTCAGAGGGCCTTTCAGTGCGAGCGAACGCCAGATTAATTTTACCGGGTCGCCACTTACGACGATCCGTGGCTCAATTCTGGTAAATGTAATTGAAGGTTCTCTGACTTCAATTAATGATATACTTCTGATTTTTACATCCCCGGGATATTTTCCTAAATTGAATTCTACCCTGGCTGTCGAATCAGAGGGCTGCAGCATTTGAAAAGTCTGTTCATATCTTTTCATTACAGTATCGATAGTAAGAGTATCCCGTTTTGAATATGGGAGATAATCATCACTGTTCTTACAAATTGAAGTAACAATCGTTCGTGGGATCGATGAACTTACTTCCAGAGTGAATGTATAATAAAAATCTTTTTTGATCGGAAGATCATTCTGAGTTAATTGTATGAACCACCCTTCAGTTCCGTGGTTTTTTACGGAAATTGTGTATATGCCATTGGCAGTTGCACCTTTTCCTGCAGCATCGCCGTTTATTGCCAGATTCCAGTGGGAATCATTTTCGAATGATCCATTTTTAATGAGTTCAACAGCTGAATTCGCAGCAGAAACTGTGTGAGCAAGAATAAAGATACATATTAAACAAAATTGCATTCAGTGACCATGTTCCTGATAAGCTTCCCGCAGTGGCGGGATGAGCGGAATGTGCCTTAATTTCGCTAAAAACGCCGCTCATGTTGATCCCGCGATAGACGGGAGAAACAAATTTATCATTTATCAGCTTTTTAGAGTGGACTCAGTGATAAAAATAATATAACCTGATTTCAAAATAAATCCCATAGGACAAATTCTAATATATGTAGTTGTAGATAGGCAAACTGTTTATTAATTATATCGATCTGAATATAATAGATTATCAGCACCTCTTAAAATCATAAAGTTTTACTTACTATCTACCGATACATATAATGAAATGTGATGAGAGGAGAAATAATATGGGTATTTCAATCAATGGGCCATCTGGAATCGATACACAGTATATCATCGATTCACTGGTAAGTCTTGAACAGACAAAAGTTACAAATGTTGCGAGCCAGAAGAAAGCGTATCAGGTAAAGATTGATGCCTATTCCAAATTTAAAACTCTCATAAACGATTTAAAATCAAGCGCATCAGCTCTCTCTCTTGCATCATCATTTGATCTTTTTAAACCCGCCAGTTCTGATGAAAACAAGGTTACTCTGAGTGGGGGAACGGGTAGTGTCGATGCGCAGTATGATGTGCGGGTGTTTCAGCTTTCCGGTAACGAAAAAATGATTTCCGGTGATAACCTCATTCAGGATCAGACTACATCACTTTCCAGTATCAGCGGTATGACTCTCGGTGATTTTTCAATTGATGGCGTAGCTATTACAGTCGATGCTGATGATACTATTCAGGATTTAAGAGAGAAAATTAACTCTGCTGTTGATGAGAATGGAAAAAAGCTGGGAGTCACGGCTTCAGTATTAGAAGTGGCAGATAACAATTACCGGCTGGTTCTATCTGCAAAAGAGTCGGGTAGTGAAGGGGTTAATTATCAGGATGTCGGCACCGCGAATGTATTGCAGACTCTTGGAATAATCCAGAATGCCGAGGGTGATAAGGGGATAACAAATCAGACCCTGACAGCGAATGGAGCGATCAGTGGATTTGAGGCTCTTGGGGTTGGTGAAACCGTTACGATCAGTGGTATAAATCATTTTGGAGAAACAGTACAGCATACATTTGTTAAAAAAGCCGATGCAACTGTTGAGAATTTCTTAGATGAAATTTCCCAGACATTTAATGGTCTGGTAAATGTTGCTGTTGATAATCCCGAAAGCCCGACATCAATCACCATAGAAAATAAAATCGGTGGAAGTTCACAGCTGGCAATAGAGTCCATAACTTTTAATGCTGCCACACCAACATCTGCAACAATCACAACAACTCAGTACGGTGATGAAGGGGATGGGGTGCTTTCAAAAGGTAAAGATACCTGGTTCTCTGTTGAAAATATGACCATGAGTTCATCATCAAACAAGGCTGAGAATATAATCAATGGTGTTTCATTCGAATTCAAAGGAGTGACCAGAAAAGAAGATGCTTCAGTGAATGTGTCACTTACAAGAGATCTCGATGGGATAAAGAACAAATTTCAGGGTATGATTGATGCCTATAATGCGCTTGTCAGATTTAAAAAAGATGCAACAAAACTGGCTAATCCGGATGATGAAGACAGTACGAGTGGTGATCTTGCGGGTGATTCAACTGTGTCTACAATTATAAGTCAGATACGCTCTTCATTTCGCCAGAATTTTGATTTCGAGAACACTGCCTATACCAATTTTACCATGGTAGGATTGAAGACCGATACTCAAACCGGTGAATTTCGTATAGACGATGAAATGTTCAAGAAAGCAATTGACACGGATCTTGAAAATGTTATAAAAATGTTCACAACAAATGGATTGTCAGACAATCGTGCTGTTACCCTGGGAAGATCGACAATAGATACGACGGCTGGTAACTACATTATAGAAGAAGTTGATGCAGAACATTTTAGAATACGACTTGAGGATAGCGAAGAGTGGTTTACATCAGAGACAAGAGTGAGCGATATAATGACTTTTGCCGATGGACCTGCCAAGGGACTTTCCATCAATGCACCTGCCGGAAGCCTGGGAGTTGGAAATACAGCTCAATTTTCGCTGATTAAGGGACTTGCAAGTGTTCTGGATGAGAGTATTAATAAACTGGATGATTCACGTGACGGACTCATAGCGATGCGTCAGGAATCACTTCGCAAGAGTATAAATTATGCTGATGATAAAATTGCCAACCTTGAAGACAGAATAGAGCGATACAGGTTACGTCTTGTAAAACAGTTCAGCGCTATGGAACAGGCTATGAGTCAGATGCAGTCACAAAGTGCAAATATGATAAATTCCCTCTCATATACGTCCAAAGATTAACAAAAACACAACAGGAGATGATCGGTATGAAACAAGGGTACAGTGCTTATCGAAGTGCAAATATTGATACAGCGGATCAGGGTAAACTGATTATAATCTGCTATGATGTGGCTATTATGCACTGCAAACAGGCAATAGAAAAATTTGATACTTATGAACTGACCGAAGAGCGTACCAAGCATATTTTTAAAGTGCAGGATGCGATTACTGAGCTTCTGAGCGCGTTGCGTATGGATGTAGGAGAGGTCGCCCAAAATCTCTATCGCCTGTATGATTATATGCTGCGTTCCCTCGTTTCTGCAAGTGTCAACAATGACAAGTCAAAAGTCAGTGAAGTACTTTCCTATCTTGAATCATTACGGGAAGCATGGAGTATGGCAATACAGAAAATGAAAACAGAATCGGCACCAAATGTTGAAATGACCAGAGTGGCGGTATGATAATGAATAATGTTATAAATAAAGACCGGATCGAACGTATGTTTGACAAGGTGAAAATACTTACAGCCATGCTGATAGAAGATTTTTCAATTACAGAATTTTATGACGTGATACATGAGCGTTCGGAAACCGTTTCGCTTCTGAAAATAGAGATTGAAAAAGAACGGGAGCGATTTCTTAATGATAATATGCTGTTTTTATTTAATAAGCGTATAGACCAGTATCTCGCTGAGGTGAAAGATATGGACGCTAAAGTAATTACATTAATAAAAAACAGAATGAACGAAATACAGTTGGAGTTAGGTTCTCTGTCAAAAAAGGGTTCGGCCGCTTTAGCATACGCTTCACATAAGAGGTAACTGTACTGTGATGATGAATTGCCTTCAGTGGATGGGGAACATTGTATCGCGTTCACTCCATATGAAATCGTAGGAAGAGATAAGAGGCTCAATTTCGTCGATCTCTCTCTTAATCCCTACAAAATCATCGATATTATTCAGGAACACATCAACAAGATCAGGATCAAATTGTTTACCGCGTTCTTTTTTGATGAGCTCACAAGCGATATCGACAGGGTAGGGGGATTTGTAGGGGCGGCGTGATGTAAGTGCGTCGAATGTATCGCTGAGAGCTACGATTCGCGCTGCAAGAGGAATATGCTCTCCTTTACTCCCTGCCGGATATCCATAACCATTCCAGTGCTCATGATGTGATAGTGCGATCATCCGGGCAGTCTGGAGAATTGATGCACGGGAGTTTTCCAGAATGAGCGCTCCAATAGTTGTATGTGTTTTTATTACCGAGAATTCATTGTCTGTCAACATGCCGTTTTTCAGGATTATCTGGTCGGGAATCCCGATTTTTCCTACATCATGCATAGGTGCCGCAAGGCCAATATTGTCAATTTCACTTTGTGAAAGACCGATTTTTGTAGCAAGCTGAATGCTGAAACGGCTCATTCGGGTTATATGTGCACCAGTATCTTTGTCTTTGTATTCAGATGCAAGTACCAGACGGAAAATTGTATCCCTGTAGGATTCCTGGAGTTCCTTATGTGCACCTTTGAGGTTGAGAAACGTTGTTGAAAGATCTGATGCGTACTTTACAAGCTGGGCATTGGTATCAGCAAGCTGTTTTTTTTTAGCTTTTGAGTGCTGGTAAATATGAGAGAGTTCGCGAGAGTATGTGCGGGACTGATCTCTTACTACCTGGAGTTCTGCCTCAAGTTCCTTTACACGAAGCTGTTCTTTTAAATAGAGATCCTGATAACCGGGGTTGATGCAGTCAGCACTTCTGTTTTCCATCAGGAACACCATTACTCAACTTCCAGCAGCAGGTCAACTTTTGAGATCAGATTCAAGGGACTGAAAGGTTTTACGAAATAATCGCACGCTCCGGCTTCATACCCTTCCTGAACCCTGTTCTTTCCTGAGCCACTTAAAATTATAATTTTACAATTATCGGTCTCGGGAGTTTTTCTGATCAATCTGATAGCTTCGATTCCATCAATTCCGCCGGGCATTACTATATCCATTATAATAAGATCCGGTTTATTATCTATTGCCATCTCAACTGCTTTCAGGCCGCTTGAGGCTTCTATGACAGAATATTCACTACCCCCGAGAGTTGCTTTTACTAATTCCCGAACTTCACTGCAATCGTCCACAATTAATATTTTTTTCATAGTCCTGTTTCAACACTCAATGCAATTATGACTACTTCTGATTCCTCTATTTTTTTGATGCTCAGATCTCACTGAGACCACCTAAGTGTATCATTACAGATGCAAACTTTTCAAGGATACTTTGTATTGATAAATCGGCCTTCTTTTCATATTCCATTAAAAATACGGCATAACTCTTTAAGATGTATTTAATTAGAAAAGAAGGAAATTTTTTTAATTTTTTTTAACTTTCATTATATTTTATAGCGCATCGGAATAGTGTCATGGTATTCCATTTTTTTAAGAATTGTTGTTTAGTTTAAATCGAGTGGATTGGAGTTTAGTTGTGTCAGATATTGCAGAATATGCAGGAAATTTGCATAAAAATGAGCATTCTACCCATAATCGAATCCTTAAACCTGTTTCTGTTGGTGCTCTTACTGAAAAAATTTATGATGTGCGGGCTGTGATCTGTGATGTCTATGGGACAATGATCAATTACTGGAAGCCTGGATTTGAGGATAAAAAGTCCAGAGAAACGATGCTGTTATCAGCTTTTAAGAAGATTGTTGATCGATTCAAAATTGAACAGTATCTTCTTGAGATGAGCCCCTCCGATCCACCAGAAAAGACGCTGAGCGATCTGTATAATGGGCTGATTTCGCTGAGTCATCAGAATGCAGCAAAAAGAGGTGTTCAGTATCCGGAGGTCAGAATTGAAAAAGTTTGGGAATTGATTCTGATGATGCTAAAAAGGCATGGATATCAACCTGAACAACACATAAAAATGGCTGCAGGCGATATTCCCCGATGCTTTGCATTTACCTATAATTTTCTCTCTCTTGGACGGCAATTATATCCCGGTGTGGTAGAAACGCTTCAGCAGTTAAAATCAAATAATATCGTTTTAGGAATACTGTCAAATGCTCAATTTTATACACCAATTGATCTGACTTTGATGATGCGGGATCAAAGTAATGAAAAAATTGATGATTATCTTGAGCTTTTTGAGATCGATCTGACGTTCTACTCATATGAATATGGTTTTTCCAAACCCAATCAGCTCTTATTCAGGAGGCTTTTTGATGCATTGTATGAGTACAACATTCTTCCGTCGCAGACAATTATGCTGGGAAATGATCTTTTCATCGACATTGCACCTGCTAAAACTGCCGGGATGAAAACAGCGCTTTTTGCTGGTGATGAGTTTTCATATTTTACACACAATGAGGAAGAGGTCGTTCCTGACATCGTGATCAATCAGTGGTCGGAACTTCCACAAAGAATTTCATTTTTTACCGAAGGGCGGTCGGAATGAGAATATTAAAAAATGTAATACTGTTGTCTGTATTGACATGGAATTCATATTCAATTGAGATGGAATTTGAAATTGAGAATGCTTTTGAAAAAGGTGCCCTCCCATCATCGATTATTAAAGCGGTTAACAGTGCATATGACCTCAATATGAAAGGACTTGATGCACTCGATAAAGGAAAGCTCGATATTGCTTTAACGCTCTTTGATGAAGCATTGACGATTCTGGCAGACTATCCGGATGCACTAAATAACAAAGGCGTTGTTTATTACCGCAAAGGTAATACCGCTGCCGCGAAGGAGATCTGGGAAAAGCTGTCAGTAAAGGATCCGTCGTATGCGGTCTCATCTTATAATTTAGGCTTGCTTTACTCGCATGAACGTCAGTACGAAGCGGCATCGCGGCTCTATGAACGGGCATTGAAGGCAAACTCCAAATTCGTCGAAGCACTGGTCAGAAATGGAATGACTGCAATGCAGCTTGGTAACAAAGCCAAGGGGGTTGAATTGCTGGAGAAAGCTTACAAAATTGCTCCTGATGAGCAGGATGCCTGGCTGTTTTTTGCTTATGGAAAGCTTGAGATAAAAGATACCGCAGATGCAATTTCTGTTCTGAAAAAGCATCAGACTTCTCCTGAGGCGCTCAAGATGCTTGGCAATATTGAATCCGTGCGCAAAAACAGTAAAAAAGCACTTGAATTTTACCAGAAAGCAGCTTCAAACAGTTCTGACAAAGCATTTCTTGTCAGTTTTGCAAATGCATTATACGATGATGACAATTGCCGTGAAGCATTGAAAACACTTGAAAAGTATTTTGCCGGTAATGCGCCATTTCTGGAGGACGCGTACCTGATTGCGGGACTCGCATCAAAGGATTGTGGAAACAATGCCGCCGCGCTCAGGTATTTTGAGGAAGGGTGTAAATACTATCCGAAAGATCCGATATTGCGGCACAATCTAGGTCAGATGTATTTTAAACAGAAGCAGTTTGACAAAGCAGAAACTGTCTGGAGTGAACTCTCCGATTCTTTACAGGATCCATCGGTAATGTATATGCGGGCTATAGCACTTCGTCAATCGGGAAATCTTGATCTGAGTGAAAAATATGTAAAGAAGGCACTTGAGCTCGATAACCGGTCTGAATTCCACGACCTGCTTGGTGTTATCTATCATCAGAAAAAGGATGATATTACCGCAGAAAGTGAATTTAAAAAGGCACTCAAGATAAATCCTGAAAACAGAAGCGCTCAACTAAATCTGGCACTACTGTCACGAAAAGGTGAAGATCTTGGACTGGCCGCCGGGCATTTCGAAAAGAAACTGAGCACCTGTAAAGGAGACTCCTGTGCTGACCTCGCTTTCACGCTTTCAATTATTTACTTTCACAATAAAGATATTACCAAAGCGATCGATGTGCTGACTGCTGTGCCTGAGAAAGAAAAGGATGAACGGATCTATCGTCATATTGCCCTGTTTTATAAAGAACTTCATCAGTACGACAATGCAATTAAAACACTGGAGTACACAATGGAGCATTTTGTACTTGAAACACAGACTGAATATGAACTGGCAGAACTGTATCTGATGGGTGGTTATTATAATAAAGCAGCACAGAGATTTACCGCACTCCTTTCCAAATGGAAACAGAATCCCTGGAGACTGTATTATCAGATGGGGTATTCGTATATGGAACAGAATGACCTGAAAAAGGCGAAGGAGTGTTTCGAGAACAGTCTTAAAAGTAAGATGGATAATGTTGCCGCCCGAGGGTTACTTGCATTTGTTCAGAACAGGCTTGGAAATGCAGAGGAAGCCAGAGCGCTCTGGGAAAAAAATCTTAAATCTGATCCGGATAATCCGGTGCTGTGGATTAACCTTGGATTGTCATTTGAAAAAGATGGAAAGTATAGTGATGCACTTTCGTATTACCAGCGGGCTGTGATGCTGAAGAAGGGAGATAACGAACTGCAGATCAATATAGGTAATGCATATGCAGGGATGGAGAAATATGTCGATGCAATGAATGCATATACACTTGCACTATCCAGTCCGAAACGGGAACTGGCAGCGTATAATATTTTTATTGCATCACGAAAAAAGAAGGATAAAGAACGGGCCGAAAAATCTGCGGCAATTCTGCAGCAGGAATATCCGTCATCAGTATACACGCAACGGGTTAAGGCTGAGATGTACCTCTGGAAAGGGGATACTGCAAAAGCAATTGCACTGCTGGATAAAATCAGCGATAAAGATCCTGCAGACAACCTTTCGCTTGCAGCAGTCTATGCCGCACGTGGTAACAGCGAAAAAACAAAGCGTTATTTACAGGCTGTACCTTCAGATAATCAGTGGAAAAATCAGGTAAAGGAGATTGAAGCACAGCTTGCTTTTAAAAATGGTAAGTATGATGTGGCATTATCACAACTTAAATCAATTGGTGATACAAGTCTGGCAGCACAGTATAATATCGCACTACTATCCTACAATGCCGGCCGTTATGGAGAAGCATTGCAAATAGCAGAACGACTTCTTAACAGGGCAAATGGAAAGGATCGGGGTGATTGCTGCAGGCTTGCCGGAAACGCGGCGTTTTCACTTAAACAATGGAAAAGAGCTCGCCAATGGTACCTTCAATTGTCGGGAATCGAATCAAATAATTCTATTGTTCAGTACAATCTTGCTGTAGCATCCTACAATCTTGGCGAAATAGATCCCGCCTGGAAATATTACCAAACCGCAAAAGGGATGGATAAAACAATTCACAATAAGGATATTGAAGCACGATACGCACTATCAAGAGGTGAGGGGAAGAAAGATTCCCTGGTGATCGATTCCGTCGATATCTGGTATAATGAAGCAGTGGAGCTGCACAACAGCGGCAAGGATACCGCAGCAGAAATAATTTACAAAAAAGTGGTTGCAAAAAAAACTGATCACAGCCAGGCGTGGAATAATCTTGGAGCTTTATATGGTGTCAGAGGAGATATCGACAATGCAGAACAATCCTACTGGAAAGCAATTGAAAAACATCATGATATTCCCGAAACCTACATCAACCTGATCAACCTTTATATTGAACTTGAAGAGTTCTCAAAAGCCCGCCAATGGATCATAAAAGGGATGGGTCACAATCCCGATAATGAACAGCTGCCATTATTGCGGGAAAAGATTATTGAGGCGGAGAAGGCTGTGAAACAGAGCGTTGAGGCTGAAAGAAGTAATTAACTTTATGTGGGTACATTTGGTTGGTATGAGAATACTCATCGATTCGCATATCGCCTCACCCCACTTCGACTCAGCTCAGTGACCGCCTCGATCCCCCTCT
>JAFGIN010000016.1 GCA_016929595.1 Chitinispirillaceae bacterium | reverse complement strand
GTGAAGAGCATGTACGAAGCCAGGGATGGCGTAGTGGACACAAAAATGATTTTATGTAAAAGAAACCGTCACACGATGTGCGGTTGCGGCTGCCGGCTCGGGGTGTGTGGATGAGTGAGGACAGGCTGAATCAATGAGGAATTGGGAATGAGGAATGAAGAATTTATTCGGAAAATGTGGAACGAACGATTGTGCCAATAATTTTGCAGAGTTCATCACACTCATTCAAGATGGTTTCGGATTGCTGCGATTCAAGATATCCGGAGTCCCTCAGCAGGCGCAGCCAGTAGTGAGTCGCACGACATTCTTTATAGGCGATTGACATCTTTGAAGCAAACTCTTTTTTGATTGCGCACCTATCGCCTCTTCTACATTTGCGCCAATCGAAGTTCCCGATCTGACAAGCTGCTTTGAGAGAACAAATTCTTTCCTGTTTTCGACCAGATATTTGTAAAGATTTATTATGTGCAATGCGAATGAATAACTCTTATCTCTTGCCGGATTAGGTTTTTCATTCCTCATTCCTGATTCTTAATTCCTCATTATCTTAAGGGGATCTGCTTCTTATAAAGCGTCTCATTCCCATCCTTAACTTTAGCAATAAACGGACTATTGGGAACGTTGCTCTCGGGGATGGTGAATGTAACCGGTGTTTTCAGATTTTCGAGCTGTTTTGAAAATACACATCTGCCCATGAGGTCAAACATCTGAAATTGGACCTGATTACCTGATGATGGTACCAGCGATACTTTATAGTTGCCATCTGAGAGGCCGTAGATTTGCATTAATGAGGGTTGCGCTGCTTTTGTTTTGGAAAGAGATTTTGGGGTGCTGGTCGATATATTGGTGCGAAATTGCCAGATATCATAATTACTAAAATCTACTGCACCAGATTTAGTAATTATAATATATGTACAATTAATATCACTACTGTAATATGCATACCCAGTATCTGACAAAATTTCGGTCCCATCCTCATCGTAAACATTACAAAAATCCTTTCCATCTTCATTTCTCCAATTAACTATCGTTTCCCAACCATTATCATCATCAAGCATATAACATGAAAATGAAACCCTCTGTATATATATATTATCATGTATTATCGGTATAATTACACTACCAGTTTTCCCTCTAACCGAGTAGAGATCTACCTGGTTACTGTTTTTTTTAATATATGCCTGCATGATCATTGTACCATCACCGGGGCTAGTAAAAGCTGTATTGGTAAAAGGACCCAGTATAAAAGTTGGATAACTAGGCCAAAACTTATCGTAACTAGAAGTATCTATATTAATTTTACCAATATGTACAGGGGTAGTACCATAAACGTTAAGAAACAGTATCGACAGTAAGAGAAACAGTATTATTGCTTTTTTTTTCATAGTGTAACTCCATTAACAGATGTGTTCTATAACTTTTTTGCAGCCCTGCCCGGAAAAAGGGGATGGGTGCGGACTGTTCGCTAACGTTTTTTGCGTTTCTGGGACTGTAGCCAATGTTTTATTCCGTGCGGGAAAGAGAATTTTCAGATATATTGGCTTGCTACTTTTTATGGACAATCGAATCCGGGTATTATTTCAATGTTTGTCGGAATCCCATCTGCAACTGTAATATTACGAACACAGAAATTCTGGCGTGGCATTGGACTGGTATTATCAATGTAAAAAGAAGTCAACATTTTAACTATTTGTCCTACAACATAGTCAACTTTTAATACGTTTACAGGACTTGTCGTTGGTTTAATTACAAATGTGTATTCAGTTCCCCCATCAAAAAATTTTATTACATCGGCATTATCTACCCTTAAAAAACCTATCTTGTAGGGCCCCCCTATATCATCGGTTGAAAACAATGCTATCGTATAAGGAATGGCTTCATAGAAAACATCCTTTTTTTCTACCCATGATTTTTCAATCGAATTTGCCAGGTAACCCATAACATATTCTGCAGTTTTTGTTCCCAATGTGTACGAAACCGGATCTGGATCAGCACCAACGAAAATTAACAAATGTTCATTATTT
Organism: Chitinispirillaceae bacterium; assembly: GCA_016929595.1. Lineage (GTDB taxonomy): Bacteria > Fibrobacterota > Chitinivibrionia > Chitinivibrionales > Chitinispirillaceae > JAFGIN01. The sequence goes on along the minus strand of JAFGIN010000016.1, from coordinate 7,731 downwards.
ACTTTTAACTTTATCCGTGGAAAAGTTTGTGCAAAAGCATTTAACCCCAGTACAGATAGCATCGCAAATACCAAAACAATTCTCGCCAGCATAAAAATTCCTTTCTATAAGTAAAACGACTATAATTTACCAAACAAACCAATAAGCCATTTCGGAATAAACCTCGAGTTCTCAACAAGCAGAAAATTCTGACTTTCTATTTTTTGTGAATTATTTACATGGTTAAAGATTACGATTTTTGAATTTGGGTTTGTCTTATAATGCAGGGGAACATCCCATTCATACGTGCCATGACCATCAGCATTGCTGACATCAACTTCTATCGTATCAAGTGTTGTCCCATTATCGTAAAAAATATCAACAGTACCAGGGCCGGCAAATACCCACTTTATTTGATATCGCACCCCAGCAGCCCATTCAGATGTACTTACCGGAGATTGGATAGCAAGGGCTTTGATATTAAACGGCATATCAGATTCATCTGAACAAGAGGTCAAATCATTTCTGGTGTTGGTTACCTTGAATTTATAATCACCACTCAGCTCACCCGGTATAATCCAGGAAAAATTCCGGTAACCAGCAGCATATGGTTGTGTAATAATGTCTGTATAGGTTGCGTCACCTTCTTTTTTGTAAGAGAATGTTACATTACCTTTTTCAAGCATCTCCCAGGCTACCGAGACTCTCTGGCCTGCGGTAAAACGCTCTGTTCCATTAGGGGAAAGCAGGCAGATATGATTTTGTGCAAGAAAATCCCCTTGCAAGTAATACTCTTTCTTTTGCAGCAGTACAGGATGTTCAAAATCACCTTTCTTGATTTTATATACTTCACTTATGCGGCCCAATTCATCATAAGCAGCTTTGTTTCCAGGATTATTGTTTGCATCCACTGTCATTACTGGCAAATTAAAAAGAGTATCGTAATAAGTACTTGTAATGAATGCTTTAACAGGGGCTACACGTATATCAGTTATATACACTTCACCACCGGTAACAGCTCCGACAAACACCCGTGCATACCAGTTGTTTGCCCCCCAATCTTTATCTGCAAGTACAGTTTTAGCGGGTATTTTCATTTTCAACAGTACCCATTTCCCGGATGTGGGCCCAGTTTCAGAATGGTTCCAGCCCAGGTTTTCGTATAGTAACCCTAATGATGGCCACGTATCCACGTTCTTTGCCTTATGCCTGAAATCTCCAGCCATCCAGGCTTTACCACTCACCACTTTTACCCAGGCTGTCATCATATAATCCTGACCTTCGGTCAGCCGGATGTTACGCGTTGGTCCCCAGGCATTAATAACATGGACACATTTTTCACTGAAAAGTCCCCCGAGACTCAATTCAACTGTCGCACCTGGTAAGCTATGGTCGTTACCCACTCCCTTTTCCCACACATTGTCCAGATCAAAATAACCACTCTCACCATTGTCGTAATCGCAGGTGAAAACACCGCACTCTTCAAAAGATGCTCTTGTTACCGCAGCAACTGGCAGTATTCCTTTGTGGCCATAAACTGTTGTAGAATGCAATCGTCCATCATTACCTGTTGGTCGTGCAGTTTCTTTGGCCTGGCTGTTTGCAGTGTATTTACAAATACTATCACCGAGTTTCCAGTTCTCACCATTATCTGTTCCTGCAGTGTAATTAAACGCTGTATAATCAGCTGCAGGAATACCTGTTGCATTCATTGGTACTTCCCAGCCATAGCTACTTACCGGAAGATATGCATTCGTATTTCCATTTAAAGGAGCCCAGGTTGTAGCAGATGATGCAAGCACTTTTCTGGCGTGTGTTTCGGTGAAAAGTTCACCACAAAGCACATCATCTGTCGTACCCGTGGGAAATTTCATTGTTGCAGCACCACATGAAGGTGCAAGCATATGTTTCTGGTTATTGTCAGAAACATAATCCATTTCAGGGTATTTACAAAAAGCAGGTGTGGTCGCTGACAGGAGAATCGAACCATCGTTACTTTTTGTGTAAGTGCGGTTGGGAGCACCGTCATAATCACCATCATAATAGACTGGTAAGTAATTGAGAAAATAGAAGTGCCTGTAATTTGGGTTACGTGAAGGAGTTATCGAGCCTTCTGAAAAAAACACAAATTTCAGTATATCACTGCCCTCATCAAAAAAACCGGAAAATCTTGTTGACATCCAGTTATTTGCATAGTTTGGTCGCAGATTGAATAATATCTGATCCATTGCATTATTACAATTAGAACATGCGGTTGAAGAAAAACCCAGGTAACATGGATTAGCCGATTCAGGATCTCCGGTCCAGCTGATATTATTATAAATCTGGTAAGCAACATGCCGGACGGCAGCATTATCAAAATTCGTAACATATGCAGATTTTCGACCTGCACCAACAATGACCAGATCGTTCCGAACTCCGGAACCATCCTTATCTGTAAGATAACCCTGATCACCATAGTAGCTGTAAAGCTGGTCGGTTCCATTTCGCCATAATTTCATCGTTTTGACAGCTCCAGGGTAGCTACCTTCTTCGAAATTTGTAAAAGCAAGGATATTTCTGAAGTTCTCATTTATACTTGTACCATCTTGCACATTATCGCCGGGAAAAGTAGCTGCACCGAAACTGACTCCTTGCACTCCTGTAAAGATTATAAAGTCAGGTTTGGGAGGTGTTGGTGAGGCACCATCATAAAAATTACCTATACTGCTTCCAATTGGGTGGTTATACTTGTAAGTATCAGAATTTTTTACATAATTCAAATCACTATTATCCAATGTAACTATAGTAAAGGATGGATCACCAGTCCATGCAACCATATTTTCACCATTGATTTCAATATCGTGAAAAATATAAACATAAAGAAGATAATCCGGATGACAATCAACAGGTCTTGCCAGTACTATGAGGTCATCATCCTGATTACTATCATTCATTTTGAATAAAGCAGCACCAACAAGATAAACATCTGTTTGGCGTATGTTGTGCAACGAGTAATCCCGGGTCCAGCTTCCCGAAACCGGATCTTCATTTACATTTGCACAGGCGGCAATGGTAATGTACTTATCAACTGGATCCGGGTTATACTCTGTTCTAACTACTAAATAATCGTATGCATCACTGGCCGCAGTACCCTTAAGCCGTTTTGTACGGCAGGACAGAGCACGGTCACTTTGGTACATTGTGTTAGATTCCGGCATGTTTCCGGCATTTTTAATATCTTTAAGCTGCAACTCATTCCTGAAAAAATGTAACTTATCGGGATTACTGCCTGTGTTAAGATCTGATGCAAATTTCTGGTAGGTCGTTGTCGTTACACCATTCACCGTTGTTTCGGTTTTAACCGGTTTTACCCAACCGCAACGGTGCTCATAATGGTAGTATTGCGCTGAATCCATTATCTCGAATATAGCTGGTTCATAGCGTTTATTCTGCTCTATAAATTCGTAATAATACTTTTCTTTACTCAGGAGTTGTTTTTTACCATTGTACACGCTTTTTGTTTTTAATGCACCCCGTTTCCAGCTATTGTCAATTTCTCCATAGGGGCCTTCATTGATAAAGATGTTATCCTCTGAATTATCCTTAGGGGTAATATACTCATAAACAGTGAATCCAACAGGTGCAACACCTGGCGTTCCTGCCTCTTTTTTATAGCCGTCAACAACCTGCACCATTTCGTAACAGATTTTTGCACCCGTATAATAACCGCCTCGCGCCTGTTCTTTACGTGGATCGTTGCCTTCTCCCTGTAAATAGGGAAAAGGTTCTGCGGTCGCATGCCCCGATGAATTATCATAATTTTCGATAAAATCTCCGGCAACATCAGTATAGAAATACGACCTTTCAAGATCTTTTCCCAAGCCATCATGGATGGTCATTTTTTTTACTCTTATTCCTCCTCCGTATACTTTTTTAAATCGTTTAACAGGAGTTGTACATTCTACAGGAAGATTATTTGCGGCATCATAACAATGAGGCTCATAATCCCAACTGATATTCATTCCAGAGGGTAATTGTACTTGTTTAAGCGACCAGTATTCAGTAGCAAATGTCTTAAGACTGCTGCCTTCTACATTGAAGTCATTGCGATTTTTATCATTGGGATAGAAATACCCCCAGTAATCTTTCCGCTCGATGTAGTACGGCACCGGATCCGGGCCTTCTGGTGTAACGGTCAGCATCGAATCCCAGACGTGCACATCACTTTCTATGTAATTAAAGTAGACACTATATGTTTTTGAGCACTTACTATCCGTAACTTCCACACTTTTAAGTGTCAGACATGCGGCATTTGGATTTTGTGGGTTGGTTTCAAATCCACCATCTGCTTTTTTCAAATATGAACTCAGTGAGCCTGGTTTCAGAGTGTAATCTGTTTTAAACCGAATTCGACGCAACGTATCATCATTCGCAGAAAATACAAGAATACTGTCCAATCGTAACCCTTTTACATAAGAAGGATCATCCGGATCTTCATCAGCACTTATTCTTTTAACACATTTGGCCGGTGCAAAATCAAGTTCACTACGCGTAAATGCAGGCCAGCGCATCTTATCAAATTTAAACCAGAGGTTATCCAGTCGTGATTCAGAATAGCAGTATTTTGCAGACTGGTATGGTGTTTTCACCCACTCAAGTTGTACCTCTTCATAAACCGAAGCGGCAGGATCCACAGGATCACTTCCGGGACTGGTCACCATTGTTACATTTTCACCCATCTGGAAACCTGACGGTAACGGCCGGGCGTTTACAGGTGTTGTATGCTTGTAGTGAAAGGTGATCCATGCGCCTTTTGCAAGTTCCGGATCTGTTCCAGGATCGCAGTCACCACCATTATCAATGTAATCAGGGTATAATACTTTTGTTAACAGCCACTGTTCCGGAACTCGTTGAATCTGTCTTGTTTCTCCTTCATAATAGCACTCAATTCCACCACCCTCGGGACTAGCCTGCCAGAATATTTTTGAACAACTTGTCCCTCCATACTGTGCATCTTCAAAGAAAAGGCGCGTACCATCGGGAAGCGTTATTAAAAATGTTTCAGCATCAACATCATAATCAACCTTTATGGTCCGGTTTTCCTTTTTGGAGCCACCCCTTGTTTCTTTAAAGAGAAAATAGCCGTTCTTTGCAAGGTTCTCTTTATTCTGGGTATAATTCCCGCACCATACAAGTTCACCACTAATAAATGGTGTACTTACGAAATACATGTCCGGAGAATCCCGGTTAACACCGTTTTCCTTGAAAAACCCTCTGCCATGTTCGGGTTCACCGGGAGCGTACTCTGGATCATACGGCTCGGAATGTGAACCTCCTGCAACAAAACTGTTTGGATCGAATGTCACAAATGAAACAAATTCACGAGTAAAAGAAGCCAGGCTGAAAACAAAAAAAACTTTAGCTACAGGTGTTGCGCCTCCTTTTGATAAGGCGATCATAACTACACCAAGAACTAACGAAAGTATTGCAAGAAACTTTCTCCACCACTTCTCATCACAAGAGGGTTTAGCACCCATTGCTCTACGATAACTCTGGTCACCGCCATCATTATCATCAGGTACGTGAATTACTTTACGCGTTATACTACCGGCTCCATACCCAAACCCCAGTCCCACCGGTGATGCTTCCTGGCTGGCTTGTATGCCGGCTTTGTAGCCTATACTTATAGGGAAAGAGGTTCCGTTTCTTCCGGCTACCGCGCCTAAGGGAAGGCTGAAACCCATTTCTCCCGTTGCCGGGTTTACCGTTTGAGCGGGGTCTAAATTCGGTAGTTGTGCATTTACCGATGTTAGGTTTAGACAAAATAATATCACGACACAGATGAGTGCTCTTTGACTCATGTGCTTTTTTCTCCCTTGCTAATCTTTGTCGTATTAAAGTAAGATCAACTAAAAACCATTTGTAAAACGACTTTTTATATGTGAAGAATAATAATTTTTAACTTTTTTAACTTATTTTTACATTGTATTATAAACACCCATAGCACTTATTTACATTAACAAATAAATTATTAAACAACTGTCTTTTTAACAATACAGAAAGATCTTCCACAATAGTATACTTGCGAATATCGCGATAATCCATATAGCCAATCAGAGAACATTAAAGCAAAATAGCCCCTCAATTGTATCAAAGCAATCAACAAAGGCTATATATTTCACCTACCGAATCATTTTCTCTCTTAACAAACCCCATTTCTTCCATTTTTCGCAACACAGTAGAACTATTTTCATATGTAAAATCTATTTCCTTGTTACCTATCGATTCAAGATAATCAATTATTCTTCCGGCATCAAACATATCGACACCGCCGGCAATACAACAATTTACATCAACAACAATTTTCCCGTTAAAAAACTTCACACCAGTTCCGTGTTTGTTAAATGCCCATTTTTCATTTTGGAATTCAACCACACCTGTTTTCGGTATATCTAAAAGAAATCTAAAATCGCTTCCAGGAAACTTATCTTTGAATGCGATTAGGAGCCCATGCTGTAAAGAAATAAAATCCTTTAAAACATTTAATAAATTCTTCATTTGTATATATGTCACCTTCCTGCCGCTTCTAAAGCTTCCATTAGTAATTTCTCCCATTCTAAATCCGTTACATGTTTTACCGTTATTGGAACTTTAGACAACCCAGCTTTAATCGCAGCCGCAGCTCTATGGTGTCCATCAATAACAATTGTAAGTCCATCTCGCATAGCCACTACAATTGGACCAGATGCTTTCCAATCGAATGTTCCTGCTTTCATTGCAGCTGCCATCCTTGCAATCTTCCTTTTTGTCATTTCTATTGAAATTTGTCGTCCCATAAGCAAACGTGGTGATGCAGATGCTAACTTGCCCATTGGAAATAACATCGCCAGGGAGTAGGAAGCATCATCAGAGCCAAGCCAATTTAAAAAATCAGATCTTGCCGAGGCATCAGTAAAAAACGCAAGAGGAGTACCATCCCATAGAGTAAGTCCAATTCTTTTCCAATTAATTACAGCGCTATTTGTAAAATATTCTCCAAAAGCAGCATCTGAAACAACCGGTGCAGGACAACCAGGATTAAGTTGCTGCATCCTTGGTCCCCCCTGCGCTAATAGTGTTTCATTATTATTCCCACTCTCTACTGCAATTTTTCCAAGCTGTCTAGCTGCATATCCGACATTTCCAGCTGCACCGACACCACTTAGGATACTACCACTATTTGCTGCAAAAAATGAAGAAAATGCCCCACTCTCAATCCCCCAACCAATACCAGCACCAATTGCAGTACCCGCAATAAATCCTGCAGCAGCAGCATTATAATTAGTCCACTTCCCTGGATTTAATTGTCCCCCATTACCAGCAACTCCACCGAGATAAAAACCAGCCGCCGCACCAGCCATCATCGCTACCGCACCCGCAGTAGTAAAAGCGCCATCAGGGTCTGTAAAGTTAACAGGATCAGCACCGCAATAAGAGTAGGTATTCCAATACTGGTCAGCAGGATCAGTACTCATCCAAACGCCAACGTCTGGATCGTACACCCTGAAACCAAAGTGATAGGCCTGTATCCCCGGAGCCCCATTCTCATCCCCCTCCTCATCAAATTCCTTGGTAGTAAACTTCTGCCTGAGAGGATCGGTTCTGCTTCCTGATATCCCTTGTACATCGCTCACTGCACCGTAAGGTTGATACATCAGAGCTTCTTTTACGGTGCCATCTTCATCAAGGACCATTCTTGTAGATCCGAGGTGGTCCTCGGGTCCATAGCTC
>JAFGIN010000139.1 GCA_016929595.1 Chitinispirillaceae bacterium | reverse complement strand
GCGTAACAATCCGTTTGATGAAGGCGGCCCGAATTTCATTCCACCGCAAATCACCATTAATGAAGAAGCTTCAGGCTTTAAAAATCAGGATACCATACATTTCGATTCTGTAAACATTGTTGTTGTTGGTAACCGGGAACAGTGTATCTTCACCCTGAAAGTTGACGATAATGACTGGATGGAAGAGTGGAAAACAGCAGGCACATTCGGGTTCGGCGGCCTTGGCGACGGTGCACACACCCTCTATATAAACTCAATGTATCGCGGTGGCGAAATTGTCGTATCTGATTCGATCTCGTTTTATGTTCTCACCAAAGGATATAAACCGGCATTCAAAAATCAGAACGATACCACGATTACGTTGTTTGAGGGAAATCCGGTTATTATGTCTGTCAAGGCAGAAGGAGCCTCGCCACTCCATTATTCATGGCTGAAAGGTGCAGCAGTTCTCGAAGGAAAAAACAGCGATACCCTGAAAATAGCATCATTCACCGTAAACGACTCTGCTTCTTACAAATGCATTGTTACCAATGAATACGGCAAGGATATCAGCAGAACTTTCTTTCTCAAATACCGTCCTTTCAGTGGTGGTATAAAAGGGGTTGTTACCGACTCTTCAGGGAAGAAACTGCAAGATGCTACGATTACTCTTTCACCGCCATTAAAAAAGGATACTACTGATTCTGCAGGTTCGTTTTCATTTGCTTACATATCCGGCAATTCTTACACGCTACAAATCAGCCTTCCAAAGTACCATGATACAACACTATCGGGCATAGCGGTTAATGATACAGGTACGGTTGACCTGAAAACAATCAAGCTGAAGATGATTGATACGACAACCTTCAAGGTCATGTATAATGGTAATGGAAATGATAGTGGAACGGTTCCTTCAGATACCACGAAGTATCCACCGGGCACTAAAATCGCTGTCGCCGGTATCGATAATCTTTCAAAGATCGGCCATTCGTTTTCAAAATGGAATACGAAGAAAGACGGCTCCGGTGCTGCGGTTTCACCTGGTGATTCCTTTACCGTAAATGATAACATCACATACTTTGCTCAGTGGATTGTCAAGCAGTACACTCTTTCATTCAATGGTAATGGTAGCACTTCAGGGGGTGTCCCAGAACCGAAAAAATACGATTATCAACAATCAATTATTATACCGGGCACGGGAACGCTTGAACGTGCAGGCTATTCATTTGCAGGTTGGGATATGAAAAGGGACGGTACCGGTAAGGCGTATTCAGCAAATGATACTCTTTTAATGCCCGCTTCCGATGTTGAGCTTTTCGCGCAGTGGAAGGCACTTCCTACATATAAGGTAACCTACAACAAAAACGGTGCCGACACCGGTATGATTCCTGTTGACAATAGCAGCTATTACAAGGGTAAAGAAGTAACGGTTGCGGGTAATCCCGGGAACCTTTACAGAGACGGGTATTCGTTCTCCGGATGGGACACGAAATCCGACGGGACGGGAGAAACATATAATGCAGGTGCTAAATTCGCAATGCCCGATTCGGCTGTTGTACTATACACGAAATGGTCAACCAATCCCACCTATTCAATCATATACCACAGTGGCGCCAGTACCGGCGGTGTTGTCCCTGCAACAGTGAATTCCGATTCCGGAATGCAGGTTACCATTGCTGACAGCGGATCGCTATACAAGACTGGCTATTCGTTTGTCGGATGGAATACTAAGGATGATGGGAGTGGGAAGGCGTACAATACTGGGGATAAAGTTGTTATGGGAAACGTGAATATTGATCTGTATTCACAATGGACGAAGGCACAGTACACAGTAACATATCATGGGAATGGCAATACGGGAGGAACGGTGCCGCCAGCTACAAAACATCTATATAATTCAGAAGCAATTATCGCTACATCCAGTACATTGGAAAAAAACGGTCATAGTTTTTATAGTTGGAACTCAGATTCTCTTGGCAATGGAATTGATTATTCTGTTGGAATGACAATCATCATTGGTGCTTCTAATCTTAATCTTTATGCAAGATGGAATCGAAATAACTACACAATAACATTTAAAACAAGCGGTGGCAGTCCTATTGACAATAAAACCATTTATTATGGCGACACCATCCCAGAACCTCAACCACCAGAAAAACGGAGTTACATTTTTAGTGGCTGGACAAAAGATTCCCTTAACACTCAATCATGGGATTTTAGTACCAAAATCAAAGATCCTGTAATATTATATGCAAAATGGTTGATAAGGGATATTGATGGTAATGTATATAAGGAAGTAAAAATTGGTAACCGGATTTGGATGGTAAACAATCTTAAAACAACAAAATATAATGATGGCAGCACAATACAATTGGTTACAAGTAATTCACTTTGGGCAAGCCTTTCAACTGGTGGCTATTGTTGGTATGGAAATGATTCTTTAAATAACAAGCCAGTCTATGGCGCATTATATAACTGGTACGCAGTGAACAGCAGTAAGCTCGCCCCTGAAGGATGGCGAGTTGCCACGAGTGCTGATTGGGACACACTCATTTCATATCTTGGTGGAAAAGCAATTGCTGGAGGTAAACTAAAAGAACCCGGTGCTGAGCATTGGATGCTTCCCAACACCACTATTGATAATGCACTGACCGATTTTATGGGTTTACCTGGTGGTGAGCGGTTTGAAGACGGGTCTTTCAACAGTTTGTACAATTTTGGTACTTGGTGGACTTCAACAGAAGGTGTCCCAAATCTCGCTTACTGTTATAGCTTAAGTTATGGCAATACTGAAGTTTTTATTGATGGTCGGTATGTGAAAACTGGTTTTAGCGTTCGTTGCGTCAGGGACTGGTGAAAAATGCCCCTATCACCCTCCATCATTTTTTACACTCCTGACGGGAAACCCCTTTCCGGCCCTGTTGAAATCGCCGACCCTGATACTACAAACCTCACCGGTTGCTACGGTGAAGAGTTTCAACACTGCGTCTATACCATCCAGAAAGACTACTTTTACTCACTGCTCTATGGCGTCGATTTCGTCCGCAAACACGAACCGATAACCATCGTAAAACAACTCGACAAAATGAGTGTTCCATTGATGAAATATCTTGTCAACGGGACGTTCCTTCAGAAAGTCGAGGTCAGGTGGTTTCAGTATAACGAGAAGAAGGGTAAAACTGAAGAGTATTTCCGGATGACCCTTGAGCATGTGCGGCTTCATAGTATCAAGTATATCCTTCCAGATGTCAAAGATAGTGCTTTCGAACGATATGGTCATCTTGAAGAAATCCAACTCATGTATCAGAAAATCACCTGGCTGTATCCGAAAGGGCATCTTACCTATACCGATATCTGGAATGATGCCTTTGGTGAATACGACCAGAAAGATTTTTCGAATAAAGCGGATTCGATTGAAGACCTTACAGAAATGCCTCTTATCGAACCGCTAAAACTCAAGTTTACCGCCGGAGTGTTTGAAGAACCAAAGGACGGATTTCAATTCGATAAAAAGGCGACGGTGAAATTTACCTTTGATTCAAACCGGAAACCTGAGTATAAAGAGAATAAGGTCTACGCGAAACTCTACGCAGTGTATAACGGTAAAACCGAAGACATGCATCTGATAAACGAAGGAAGGCTTGTTACCGATAATAGTTGGAGTACTGAATTCACGCTTAAAAAGCCGACGTCCTATGAAAAAGATCAGAACCGAAAGCCTGATGCGGTTGTCGAATACTACGCGTTGATCGAAAACACCTATGCTGAAAACAACAATTACAAAAGTGCTTCAATTACACTGCCTTCCATAAAAGCATTGAATGTCAAATTTATCAGTGAACAAGGCAGTCACGCATCTGATTTTTCATTTTTACCACAATCAGGTGACGAAATAAAAGTAAAAAATGGCAAGACCAGTATTGCTACCGGAACAGCCGATTTTGACATAGTGTTCAATACTATAGCAATGAATTACGACCCTGAAAACTCACCACATTATGGATGACGTATGAATTATACAAAAGAACTTACCATTTTCTACGGCCAGAAAAAATGGAAACCGCCTCAAAAAGCAGGTAACTACGAGGTTCGGGTGATTGAAAAACCGCAACCGGTAAAACTTACCCACTTCGATGAAACCGGAAAGGTGTCTACGGTAACAATCATCAGCAAGGAAAGTGATGAGCAGCGACCGATATTCGACATAAAAAACGATAAGGTCGTGGATGATTTACCGGTGCAGCAGTATAACCCTAAAGACTTTCTGATCGTAAAACCTCTGCAGAAAAATTCTGTTTATCTCGACTTGCAATGGGGAAGCAATAAAATACCGATAATGCTTCCTAAAGAATTTTTCACCTTCAATGAACCGATTGAGATTCTGACGGGGAACTGGAAACTGCCCGATACTTCGACGTTGCCGATCATTGATCCGGGGCCAACCGTTGAAGGCGGTGAACCTGCCGACCTTGAAAACTGCATGGTAATGACAGACGTCCCTGCGGATATTGTCGAAAAGGCAGGTTTGGCGGAAGGTCCGCATGAGCTGCAAAACATTTACGATAAAACCGATTTCATCAAATCATTCTGCACCAACGCAATAGGTGGAGGAGCTGGCGGAGTTGTCAACAATTTCGATCTGCTGAAAGAGTTCTTTCCAGGTCAGAAGTTTTATTTAAAAAAATACAACGGTAAATATTTCGTTGTATTCAAGGGGCTTGCAGGTACCAGAACCGTTTACAACGGTACGAAATATGCATTGAAGAACCCTAAAGTAATGGCATTGAGTGCCGCAAAAAGTCCTGCTGCCAGTGCAGGTGCCGCAATCAAAGGACTCAAGCCAACACTGAAAGGCAATGTCCTTACAGTCGTGATTGTCGGGGTTGTTGATCTGGTGGCATGGCAGAACGGTATGCTGTCGGATGATGGTAAATTCATTTCCGATTTTATCGTTGAATTCGGGATGGATTTAACAAAGGCAACAGTAAGCGCATTAGCAGCAGGTTTTTTAGTAGGCCTTGGCTGTATGGGACTTGCTTTTATAGGCGTGGCAACTTTCCCTGTTTTTATTGTTGTCGCCAGCGGAATAATCCTATCAGTGGTAATAGGTATGGGGCTTGACTATATTGATGAACAGGTTGGATTTACACAGAAGCTACGAAATGAAGGAAATAAAGTTGAGAAAACAATTATTTCAGCATTTCAAGACAAGATAGTTGACACTATCTGTCAAACTATTTATCAACTAGAACGCCAAATCGAGTTTCTTTATCTTAGAAATATTCCTTTTGTTAGGTAATGGCCGCATTATGACCACAGAAAAAAAACGTCTCTATGCAATCGTTGCTTGGAGTTCATTTTTTGCAATACCAATCAGTGCAGGAGGTTTATTTGCTTTTTATGCTGGAGCATATATCAAGCCCTATCTAATAACTGCATATATATCTCATTTTTTTGCGTTGCTTGTATTAATTTTTCGCCGTAACCATCTCTTCTGGTATTTTACCATCATACTTTTTACTCTTTTTACTTCTTTGGCTCTTGGCTTTGCATTAAATACTGGGGCCTTGTTGGTTTTAGCATTTGGTAAATATGTTCCTGCAAACTTAATTTTAATCGGAACCTTAACGTATTTCATGGTCTATTGTTACTTCCCATTTAAATACTATTACTATGATTATCATCGGACAGAAAATGACCGTTTGAAATCATTTGATTTTAAAAATGGTACCTATGATATAAAACATCCAACACTTTTGCGTGGTGATTCTTTTGCTGATTACTATACAATGTCATTTCTTGCAAAAGCTCATTATAGGGTAATCAAATTTCATCTATTTTTTCCTATAAGTGGTGGTGCTATAGCAATAATTGCCGGAAAATTATCCAAAAACATACAATTAAGTATTGGTTTACTCGCTGCTTATCTCTCGACTATCTTATTTTTACAAATTGTTATTCCGGGAATTTTCAACGCCTGGCAGGTCTACCGCCTTGAAAAAAAATACGGTAAAAAGATAATTATTGATTGGGGTAAAGAAGAGTAGAATGGAAATAGCTTTCTTTTCACATTTCCCATTCAAAAATCGCTCAATTCATGAAATCCATTTCTTCGTTTTGTTCTTTAAAAGCAATAAAACCAGAAGACGGTGCCCAAATACGATCGCACAACAGCGCAAGCCTGCAATGCACCTGTAAAGCTACGCTACGCTACGCATTACAGCTGCACTACAAGCGTTGCGCGACCCGTTGTTGCGGCCTCTGGCCGCTTGTTAATAAATAGGATAGGTACAGGGACGTACCTTGACGATCCGGTGTTCCTCCTTCGCAT
>JAFGIN010000138.1 GCA_016929595.1 Chitinispirillaceae bacterium | reverse complement strand
TGGCTATAACATCTTCGATTCATTAAAAACAGTATTCATCGTAAACGATGGTACAAAAAATCTCCTACCTACCCCTGAGTAGTAACTTTTAAGATTGATAATTGTTTGCAATTATGCATTTGTAGAATTTGTTCGTTATATTCTTTATTTCGCAATAGACATTGTTCCTTTTTCAAGCGATCTTTTAGCGTAGGCTGATTCCGGCTCCAGTTTTTGTCAATCCTGATCAGCCATATCCGGAGTTGGTACCATTGCTGCTGCTTCAGAATTTTTTTGGGGTTGGAACGTATTATTGAATTTTAAAAAAAGCCTGTGTGGTTTACACAGGCTTTTTTAAAATAAAGAGCAGATAAGGCTCTGCTATTTTTTCGTTTTCTTTGCCGCAGGTGCCGGCGCTGCAGGAACGGCTGCAGACGAATCAACAGCAGCTGGAGCTGGTTCTTCTTTAAGCTTGTCTGCAGTTACATCATTGTATTTGTTGAATTCATAATCACCAACAAGATACACGTGAGCTTTACCATCAGCCTTAACATGGTATTGACCCGCCGCGTTTTTTGATCCGAAAATAAGGTTCTTTATTGTACCATTGCTGAATGTTACAGCAACTGCACATTCTGGATTCGCAAAGCCTCCAGCGGTATCTTCAATTGCTATTGAGTCGATATCCGATGCGACAACTCTTGAGAGCGATGAAAGAATAGATTGCACTTCACTTGCTTTGGCAGGTGACTGAATCGGTTCCTTTATACTCCAGGTCGTTGAGTCTTTAGATAATACAACCTTAGATCCATCTTTCTTCATGATGGAAATGCTTTTTGCTGCAGTCTGCTCAAATTTGAGAACTGTTTTATCACGCCACCTTTTGCTGTCCGTGAAGAATGAATAACGGATGTTGCCACCCACCATGTAGACTTCATTGGAGCCAGTCGTGCGAACATAACAGCTGCTGTGATCGGGACCGTTCTTGCCAATCCGGAATGATCCTCTGGACTTGCCTGACTGGTCAAGAATTTCCACAAGTACCCCTTTTGTACTGTCAACTTCAAACAGCGACTGTTTTTCGGGATTTGTGGAGATCAACTGATCTTTTTTTATTGCGACCACCTTTTCAAGTACCGATACAAGAGATGAACTGTCGGCCTGGAATTCAGATTTAGCGGATGGTACAACGTTAGCGGCCCCGCCAATTGGACTGGCAGGGGTTGCTTCACTGCCGGAACCAACAATCCAGATATCACCCTTGCGCTGAATTTTAACTTTCCCATTGGAATCGGATATTTCGAATGCGGAAATATCCTTTTCCGTTAAGCCTGGAAAGAAAAGAAGTGATTTTTCTGATGGTTTCTTTTTTCCAAGCTGTTCGCCAATTACAATAACCAACACTGCTACGATAATCGTACCAATGGCAAAAATCATTTTTTTTCCACTCATTTAGAAGAAACCTCCGTCTTTTCATTTGAAACAACAGTTGTTGCAGGTTCTTTACGTCTAATAAAGATGAACAGGCCAATGGCGATAAAAACTACGGGCATGAGGAATATATTTACGAGTCGAATCATCGCCGGTTTTGAAGAGCCTTCTTTGAGAAGGTCAGCTTCGATGGTGCGATCTTTGAGAGAACGGGTTCTGATCGAAATCAGGTTATTATCGAGCGATAACCAGTCAACGACGTTTACTAACATGGTGACGTTGTTTGGTGATGCACCGGCATTCTGCCCGGCGGCAAAGTCTGCGTCACCAAATACGACCAGCTGTCCGTTAACATTGCTCTCAACCGTAGTGCGGTTTGCATCAGCAGGATCCGCCTCAAGTTTAATCTGGCTGAGAGAGTCACTTCCAGGTGCTGATTTTGGTGGAATTCCTTTTCCGGCAAAATAGCTTTTAAAATTTCCGTTCAGATATGCAGCTACCGTATGCTTCCTTGTCTCACCGGCAGGCGCTGCCCATTGCTGTTGCGGGTTAAGATTAAAGGAACCTGTTGCTACCCAGCTTTTTTCACTTGTCTCAGCCAGAACGACCGCTCTTACCTTTGATGAATCGGCTGTTGCACTTGCATTATCAACTTTATCGACAGTAAGAGTGAGCGAGCTGACCCATGGCATGACAATATCGCTCAGTGTTGCAACCGCCGGACTGTTTTTGTCAAATGAGTGTGCACCAAGGCGTGGGAAATAAGGGTAGGGGACAGGAACATTCATCGTAAAAGGTCCAACTTTTTGTGGAATCGAAACCTGACCGCATGCAGCATCAAGAACAAGGTTTTTCTCAACCCGGACTCCATAAGACTCCAGAAGATCCAGGAGTTTGGATTCCTGAGGGGTAGCATTGACACCATACTGAAGACTGACTGTTACTGCATCAGCAAGTACAATAAGCTTTCCGCCATTCATAAAAAACTGGTCAATTTCGTAAACCTTACGTTCAGTAAGGTTGACAACGCCTGGTACGATCAGTGTTTTGATTGATGCATCTATTGGAGATCCATCTGAAAGATCAATTGTTTTTACTGTGTAATTATCACGAAGTCTCTGGTAGAGTATCTCAAGCTGTTTTTCAGTCTTTCCACTCTGATCCATTTTATCAGCAAACTGAGGTGGAAGCTCCGGAAGTGTGTCGAGTTTTACAACGCCAACGGTTGGGACTGATGTCCTTGATACTTTCATTATCGCCATTGTCAGATCGTACTCAAGATTCTGCAGATTCTGAACAACCGGCAGGATCTCTTTTTTGTCCTCGTAAAGGATCGCTATACCCAGGTATGCATTAAGAACCTGAGCTTTATCCTTCTCGAATGTCTGCAACTGAACTTCAGGGATCCCCAGAGACTGGGCTGTCTGTTTTGATTCAGGATCTTCAGCTGGATCAAGCCAGGTTATAGTGAGGTTTTTTCCAGCATATGCCTGATATTCTGAAAGGATGTCTTTGACATCGGTGACAATTTTGTTCATGTGGGGTGGAAGGTTTTTAGAGAAAAAAACCTTGATCGTAATAATGTCATTGAGACCCTTTAACGATTTTTTTGTAGCTTTAGAAATGCTGTATTCTTTTCCCTCTGTCATATCGATTCTTTTGAACCCACGGGTAGCAAGATAATTGATCACCACAAAGAGACCAAGAATCGCCAGAATGTAGATAAGAACTTCCGACCTGTTTTTAATTTTTTTGGTTTCCATACGTTATTTCCGTTTCTTAGAAAGAGTTATTCCCATTTTCTGCTTGCAAGTGATTGCACATTAAGAAAGAGGAAGAAACCGACTACCGATAGATAGTAAACGATATCCCTGCTGTCGATAACTCCGCGTTCGATACTTTCGAAATGACGCCCTAAACCTATATAACTTAATATTGGTGATAACCAGGAAGGCGCAGCCAAAAGGACAAATGGGTTGCTGATCATGAAAAGAACAAATGTTACAACAACACCGACAATAAATGCAATGATCTGGTTTTCAGTATGCGAAGAGATCCAGAGACCGATTGCAAGGTATGCGGCACCCATAAGAATTGCACCTGCATAACCTCCAATGATAGGACCCATATCCGGACTTCCAAGCATCATAATCGTGACAGGGATCGTAAGCGATGCCAGAATCGCTATAGTTAAAAATGCAAACGATGCTATAAATTTACCAACGACAACCTCTACATCACTGAGAGGCCATGTCAGCATTAGCTCCAGGGTTTTTGCTTTTTTCTCTTCAGCCCAGCTTCTCATTGTAATGGCAGGTACAAAGAAAAGAAAAACCCACGGAAGCAATCCGAAGTAACCGCGCATGTCAGCCTGATTGTTCAGGAAGAACCCCTGAAAGAACAGGAAATTTGTGACAACAAGATACACTGTAATAAAAACGTAGGCTATCGGGGAGATAAAGAAGGACCTGAACTCTTTTTTTGCAATGATAAAAATGTTTTCCATAGATTATTTCCTCGTCAGTTGTGTGAAAACTTCTTCAAGACTTGCAGACTCATGCTTAAGTTCCGCAAGACTCCAATTATTATCCACGACACATTTAAAAATTGATTCACCGATATCCTGCTGATCACCTGTAACCACTTCAGCTGTAACCCAAGGCGTTGCGACTGAAGAGATCAGCACTTTGGAAACATCTGGAAGTGAAGATAATTTTGTCTCAATTTCATGACGATCTGCTTTGATTTTTGCAACAAAACGGCTACCACGTACTGATTTTGCCGTAAGTTCATCAGAGGTACCGCTTGCTACAATCTGGCCATCATTAATGATCAGGATCCTGTCACAGGTTGCGCTCACTTCAGAAAGTATATGTGAACAGTATATTACCGTCTTTTCTTTGCCTAAACTTTTAATGAGGTTTCGTATCTCAACTATCTGGTTGGGATCCAAGCCTGACATCGGCTCATCAAGGATGAGCAGGTCCGGGTTATGCATCATTGCCTGCGCCAAACCTACACGCTGTCTGTACCCTTTTGAAAGTTTACCAATAGATCTGTACGCCATTTTTGACAACGCGCAAAGGGTAAACATCTCCTGGATACGTGACTGTAATTTTGCACCTTTCAACCCGCGAATCTCACCGACAAACTCAAGATATTCTCTCACAGTCATGTCGTTGTAAAGAGGGTTCATTTCCGGCAGGTACCCGATTCTTTTTCTGGTTGCCAGACTGTTTGCACCTGTTTCGTTCCCATCGATTATGATGGAACCTGAGCTTGGAGGAATAAGACAGGTTACCATACGCATTGTTGTGGTTTTACCTGCACCGTTAGGACCGAGAAATCCAAAAATTTCACCTTTCCGAATCTGAAAGTTCAGATTTTTCACGGCGTGGACCTCACCAAACTTTTTGTTGAGGCTTTTAACCTCCAACATAAAAGAACCACTTGTTTGATTCATACTGTACCACCGTTTAAAGCAAAAGGTTCATGTGATTATTAAGTTTAAAACTGTTTTTAAGCATTTATCAATTAAATGTCTCGAAAAGATACTTAATACGCTTCTATATAAACAAGATTTAATTTGTCTGAGCACTAATATTATGTCGATAGCCTTTTTTGGTACCTGGTTAAAAACCGAATATAGCAATGACACTGGTTTTTTTCATGAAGAAAAAGTTAACCGCCAGGTACATTTCTTTCAATAAACAATGAGTAGTTTCGTTTGTGAACGAAACACAGAAAATGAATTACGATCGAATAAGGATTTTATTGCGGAAAAAAAAAGGGGGGTGATATCCCCCAGATAAAACAGTATTCTCTCCAGATGGGCCTGTTTTATTCTTCTCCCTCAGTTTTCTTTGAATCCTGAATCTGAACTCTAAGATCCTGAGCAATCTTTTTGATGCTTTGAAGACTCTTACGTGCGCGGGTTCCGGCACTTTTGTTACCGCGCTCAAATTTGTCATATTCCTGTTTCAAAATTTCGACTTCATCCAGTAGGCTCTGAATACTCATTACTCCTCCTTACGAAAGTGATGATTTATAATACGTATCTGTACCATTAATAATACTTTTTATCTTCTAATATTGTTTTTGACAGGCACTTTTCGCCACTTTTTGTTCAAATTTTAGCAAAAAAATAAACAAGGGTGGCATGCGCAGTGCAATTCCGGATCGATACCGCTTATACTGCACAGGAAATTTATCAGTGGTAATCAGGGCAATGGGTGAACTGTTCAACCTTCAAAAGAGAACATGTACATGGCACCTGAAGGACGGATAAAGGGCAGCAGTTGAGGAAAAAAGTGCACCAGTTCTTCTGTGATCCATTCACTGAACAGATCAAAACGTTCTTTCCGCTCTACGGTTTTTGATTTTTGTGAGAGACCAGTCTTGTACTTCAAATAATGGAGAGCATCTTCGAATCCACCAAGTGTATCAACCAGTCTGGATATGACCGCTTGCCTTCCTGTAAAGATGCGTCCATCAGCAATCGCTTTAATACTATCGTAGGGAAGATCTCTTGCAATAGCAACATCAGAAATGAACTGTTCGTGGGTATCATCCAGAAAATTTTGAATAAGATCATTCTCAGCATTTGTGACCTTTCGGTAAGGACTGAGAATATCCTTGAACTTTCCAGCTTTCATAACACGCATTTCAACACCAATTTTTTTTCCCAGTTCATTGTACTGGGGTGTACTGATAATAACACCGATACTCCCTGTCATTGTGCCCGGATCTGCAAAAATCTTCTGTGCCGGACTGGAAATATAGTAGCCGCCTGATGCAGCCATCGATCCCATACTGACAATCAGCGGTTTATTCTTTTTTTTAAACTGCAGCACCGTGTTATAAATTTCCTGTGATGGAGCTGTCGCACCACCTGGAGAATCTACACGGAGAAGAACACCCGCTATACTATTATCATTAAGGAATGATCGTAGCTGTCGTATTGTTTCATAGGATGAATATATTGCACCTTCAACCTTGACGAGGCCGACTTTTTTTATACCAGACGAACGCAGTGGCGAATGGCTGTTTTTCAGATTACCTGATGTGGAGAGTATAACCCCTAAGATCAAGGGTAATAAAACCAATATGCCTATTACAATCTGCTGGAATGTTTTCACAACTCTTTGGCTTTCATAATTTTAATGACATCTCCCGGCATGATGACTGAACGTGCTGAAAGATTATTGATACTGCACAAAGTACTAACGGGCATACCAAATGTGTCAGCTATCCGCCACAAATTATCTCCCCGTTTGACCTCATAATATACAATGTCCTGCTCTGATGATTTCTGTTTTATTGTGTTTACGCTGTTTTTATCTGGTATCAGCAATATATCACCTGCTTTAATAACGGGGGAAGATGATAATTTATTCAGTGATTTGATTTCTGCAACTGAAACCTGGAAGTTTTCAGCGATCCGGAATAAATTATCACCTTTTGACACCTGGTATTTTGTTGCTAATTGAGAAAATGAGGGCGTTTTGATAATTCCTTTGCCATTGCTTTTTTTTGAAACCTTAACGGTAGTTCCTGCAATAATTACCTGCCCCCTGGTGTCAAGACCATTGAGGACAAGGAAATCATTGACAGACATGTCGAATCTGCCGGCAATGGAAAATGGCGTATCACCTTTGACAACAGTGTATTCCGAAATTTCCTCGGGAACAGCTGTTTTACTTTTGGAAGCATTTTTAGTTTTTGACTGGTAGATCTCAATAATGTCGTTTTCTTTAATTACGTCTCCTCTGGAAAGCCTGTTCCAGGCATGAATGCGATTGACATCTACATCAAAAAGGGCCGCGATGCCCCAGATTGTATCACCTTTTTTGACTCTGTATTGAACGGGCGTGCCGGTGGGCTTTTTAATCTGTTCGGGTACGGTCTTTTTTTCCTTCTTCACAGTATTCATTACGATTGTCGAGGCTCCATTCACCGGTATAGGAATAAAAAGATATTTTCCTGCAACGATCCTGGTAGTTTTGAGTCTGTTAACAGATTTGATCGCTTCCACAGGTACTTTAAATTTTTTGCCAATGAAGAGCAGATTGTCACCATTACCTATTCGGTAGCGGTACCACTTAACCTTTTTGTCATCAGGAACAGAAGTGAGAAATGCTGTGAATGTCTCCGTTTTCCCTGCGGGAATGTATAGACGGGTTTCGGTCATATCCGGTGGTGTACACCAGTGAAGGATATGTGGGTTTAACAAACGAAGCGAATCCTTGTTAACCTCTATTCCACGGGCGATTTCTGCAAGATCGATACAATCGTTTACTGAAACGATATCGGTACGATACGCTCCTGTGCTGTCTATCTCATTAAACCCGAAATGCTCAAGGTTTTTGATAATGATTACCGAAGCAATATAAAGAGGCACATAATTCATGGTCTCCTTGGGCAATTTCAACTGCCAGTAGTCAGAAGCAGCAGCTTTTTTAATCGCACGGGATACACCACCTTCGCCGCAGTTATACGCCGCAAGAGCCAGGTGCCAGTTCCCGAAATCCCTGTAGAGCTTTTTTAAATAGGAGATCGCCGATGTTGTTGCCTTCAATGGGTCGCGCCGTTCATCAACCCAGTAACTGTTGCGAAGTCCGTAGGCCTTTCCTGTTGATGGAATGAATTGCCAGATCCCTGCTGCATGCGCATGAGAATAAGCGGTAGTGTTAAATCCACTCTCAATTAATGGAAGGTAGGCCAGATCAAGTGGAAGCGAACTGTCCGAAAACATTTTTTTTATGACCGGCAGGTAACGAGATGAACGTTTTACCCAGTTTTCGACCGTTTTTCTGTTGTTGAGAAGATAGAAAAAGCAGGCTTTCTGGACACGCTCGTTGTAAACAATCGGAACATCAAATGATGTTTTTGAGATTGCCTGAAGTATTGCCGGCAGGATAGAGTCTCCATCAGTGACCACCATCGAATCAATGGATGTCATCAGGTTGTACTTTTCAATAAGCTTAAGGATATCGTCTGAAAAATATTCTGATGGTATCAGATCCTTGTAAATTCCAAAAATGGAACTGAAAAGATCACTGTTTTTCAGGTACTCGTTTGGTTTTCCTTCCGATGCAGACTGAAGCTCATCTAAAACAGTTCTCAAAATCGAATCAGCCTCAGAATAGTGTTCAAATGCACACAAATATTCTGCCTGACTGATCATTTGCTCATTTGAGAGCGTATAGGTATCCGGTTCCTTACTGCCTGCTTCATCGGGCATCACTTCAGCGGTTACGATCGTGGGATATGCCTGCTGATCTCCGGGGCCTGATCGTTGTGATGTTACCGATGCACACCCTGTTAGAAAACTCACCGCTGCCAATAAAATAGGTGATCTGAATGAACTGTTAAATCTCACACACTTTTCCTGAATGTATTAAATTGATTTTTCTTGAATAAGGAAAAATAGTTCAAGTAATAGCATAAGCAAGTAATAAAATTTGCCCTTGAAAAAGACGTTTTATTACCACCAGAAATTCTTATAGATTATACAATGCTCACCGCTACAAATTCAATATTCAAGGCGAAACTGGTGCTGCAAGTTCAGAATGTGTGGAAATTTGAGATTCAGAAATGAGTGTGCGTTTAAACAGACCTCCCTGACGAGCTCTGCAATCCAGCATGGCTTCGCGAATATTTTCCTTCATCTGTTTGCTGCAGCTTCCACAATAATTCACGTACATCCTGGTTTTCTGTGGGCATTCATGATATCTGGCGCACTGAGAGCATGAGACTTTTAAAAACTGCATCTCTACCTCCAACTGGGTTTGGGTCAAGGGTCGTGCTCTAATTATACATGTCTACGGGTTGTGTGTCAATACCTAAATTGCTCAACAGCTTGGGTTGTCCCCTGTGTGAAGAGCTAACTGTACTCAGAGAGAAAAATATTGAAAGTAAATGACAACGAGTTGTAAATGTTTACATGTGAACGTTTGTCTTTGTCTGAAAAGTGATTATCCTTTTCTTTGTCCGGATTGTCTGGTTTTCATACTGGAACCAGCACCCCATACCGAGATTGCGTGAGTCGGGCATTTGTCCAGACACAGGCCGCAGCCGATACATTTTTCTTTGTTAACTGTATGACGCAATCCCTTCTCTCCCGTTATTGTCCCCGGGACAGGGCAGAAGGGAACACAAGCTCCACATCCATCACATTTAGTATCGATATTAGCTTTTGGTCGGACAGAAACAAGATCTACAAAACAATCAGACGGGCATTTATTAGCTGCCGGTATGAAATTTTCGGTTTTTGTATAGTCAAGAACGGGAAGATTGTTTTCCATTGAAATCGCCCCCGATGATGTTGCTTTAACACACAGCGTACAGGCTGTACATCCAACACTACAGTATTTTTTTACCTTAGCCCCGCGGTCGTGGTTTGCACAGGCCAGATAAATTTTATGAACAACCGGAATAAGCGAAATAATCTTTCTGGGACATGCTTTGATACATTTACCACAACCGGTACATTTGTCTGCATCGACAACTGCTACACCGTTTGGACTAATCTGGATTGCACCAAATGGACACACTTTAACACAAGTTCCAAGCCCCAGACAGCCATCCTGACAAACTTTTGATCCGTTCCCCACGATACTTGCTGCATAACAATCCTGGATACCGTTGTAGATAGCCCGGCTGGCAGCCTCTTTTGTTCCACCTTTACAGTGAACAACTGCCATCATCGGTTCGGATGTACCAGCTGAAACTCCAAGAATGTCAGCTACTGCATGCGCTACTTTCGGTCCACCGGGAATACATCCTGATGCACTCGCATTTCCCTCTGCAACAGCCCGCGCAAAACTGCTGCATCCTGGATATCCGCAGGCTCCACAGTTTGCATTGGGAAGTACCCTGAGAATTTCAGAGATCTTAGGATTAATGAACACATGTAGTTTTTTAGAGGCAATTCCCAGACCAATACCCAGAATCAATGATATTACGCCAATAATCACAACCGGAATTAACATCGCTTCTACAAAACCTCCACTTTCAGGAAAAGAAATTCAATCCTGAGAAACCCAGGAATGCAAGAGCCATAAGACCGGCTGTGATAAAAACTATCGGAAGCCCATCGAGTAACTCAGGAACATCAGCCAGTTCCAGCTTCTCACGAATACCAGCCATAAGTATAAGGGCAAACATAAACCCTATACCGGACATGATGCCATTTACAACACTTTCAATGAATGTGAACGGAGCTCCGGTAAATTGGTTGAGCCCTGTATTTATTATCGCTACTCCCAGAACCGCACAGTTGGTGGTAATCAAGGGAAGATAAATACCGAGGGCCTCGTACAATGATGGGGAATATTTCTGGAGTGCCATCTCTACAAGCTGAACGAGAGCTGCAATAACAAGAATAAATACAATCGTTTGAAGGTACTCGACATGGTACGGCTGAAGGATAAAGGAATTAATCAACCACGTGAAACTTGACGCAAGTCCCATGACAAAAATTACCGCCATTCCCATTCCGGTTGCACTTGATAATTTTTTTGAAACCCCGAAAAAGGGGCACAGTCCGATAAAGCGGGACAGAACAAAATTGTTGATTAATACAGCACCTATCGAAATACCTATTAATCCGGCAATATTTCCCATGTGTTATACCTTTTTCCTGTTACTGTAATAGCGAATAAGCATCATCACTAATGCAATTGTAAAAAAACCACCGGGAGCAAGAATAAAAACAGCCATTGGATTAAATGATGGAATAACTTTTAAACCAAATAACTTGTTGCTTCCCAGAACTTCTCTGATAATACTCAGCACGGAAAGTGAAACTGTAAAACCGAGACCAATTGCAATACCATCGATGAAAGATTTGAAAACATTGTTTTTTGATGCATACGCTTCCGCTCTGCCAAGAATGATGCAGTTGACAACAATAAGCGGTACAAAAATCCCCAGCTGTTTGTCGAGTGCCGGCAGATATGCTTTCATAAGTAATTGAACGATGGTAACAAACGTGGCAATTACTACAATGTAGCAGGGAATTCTAACCTTGTCCGGGATGAGACGTTTAATCATGGAAATTATAACATTTGAACAGGTCAGAACAAAGGTTGCAGCCAGACCCATACCGATACCATTGACCAGTGATGTACTGACTGCCAGTGATGGACATAGTCCCAGTAACAGAACAAAGATCGGATTTTCGCTGAAAATACCGCGTTTTAAATTTTCCTTGATCATAAGCCGTTGCCCTTTATAGCATTTAAATACTTTTTTGCCTGTGATTCAATTCCACTGACAACAGCACGGGTTGAAATTGTAGCTCCTGTTATTGCGGTAACTCCATTATTCTGAAGCAATTTTTCTCTGCTTTCTTTATCCATCTTGTGCCATTCTCCGGAACTTTTCTCGATGGTAACAGGTTTAAAAATATTGACACCCTTGAACTGTTCAGTGAACCAGGGTGACGATTCTTCCTTTTTGGAAAATAACCCGTTCCATAAATATTTGTTGCTGATAATCTCCTGAACACGTGTACCAAGACCGGGAGTTTCGTTCTGTTCCAGAATACTCATCCCCTGTATCGTACCATCAGAACTGACACAAACAAGGTATACTATCGTACTTGAATAGCCAAAACTACCAGTCTTGAAAGCATAACTGGTATCACTGCCATTTACACCTGTCCAGTACTGGGGAGGGAGACCATTTTCGGTAGTTCCCACCACTTCCGTAATGGTGGCACCCGGGGTCATGATGCTTTCAAGCGCGGAAGTCTGTGCCTGTATCGCCTGATCACGAATCTTTGCTTCCGTTTTTGAATTTGTAAATGCTATCAGAAGTGCAGCCACAACACCCGTTAATGTAAGTACAACTGTTAATTTGATTATATCAGTCACGTTTTTTTACCTCACCATAAATTTTGGGCCTGGTATATCGTTCAATATGAGGCACAAAAAGGTTCATAATCAATATGGAATAGGAAACTCCTTCAGGGTATCCGCCGAATTTGCGTATTGTAAAAGTCAGAAGCCCACATCCGAGTCCAAAAATAAGCTTACCCTTTCTGGTGATTGGAGAGGTAACCATATCGGTTGCCATGAAAAAGGCTCCCAGAAATAATCCACCTGAAAGAATATGGTAGAAAGGTACTATGATTGCACCGGAAGTAAATACTTGTCCGCTTCCATTGAATAACCAGAAAAGCAGGAATACCGTACCTATGAATGAAACAGGTATTGTAAAGCCGATGATGTGTTTATAGAGAAGAATTACCGCTCCTATAAGTAATGCGATAGCAGAGGTTTCACCGATACAACCGCCGATATTTCCACTGAAAAGATTTATAATTGCGTCCTGAAAATCCAGGGCTTGAAATGTACCGTTTGCCATAGCCGATTTGATATTTGCAAGTGGAGTTGCCGAAGTGATCCCGTTGATACCGGAAATGGTACCGAGTTTTGGTGCAACCCAACTGGTCATCTCTGCGGGGTAACATGCCATAAGGAAAGCTCTTCCGGCAAGTGCCGGGTTAATGAAATTACTTCCAAGTCCTCCGAATGCCATTTTGGCAACTGCTATGGAAAATGCTGATCCCAGTACCACCATCCACCAGGGAAGTGATGGTGAAAGATTGAATGCCAGCAGTATACCTGTTATCAAAGCACTGAAATCACCAATAGTGGATGCTCTCTTCATCATTTTACAGATCAGTGCTTCAACGGCAACAGCTGTAATTGCTGATAGCGTAGTCAAAAACAGCGCCCGAAATCCAAAAATCAAAACCGATGCAATCATTGATGGTACGAGCGCACCGATTACCCACAACATTATTGATGGAACTGTTTCAGAATGGCGAATGTGGGGAGACGAAGAGATGTTTAATTGTAAATTAATATTCTCTCCACTAACCACCTGTGGATTTTTATCTGTTATTTCTGATGTCTTTGGTAATATCATTGAAAAAATACCCTTCGAAAGATCACTTTCCGGGAGCTTTGGCAGCTCTCATTGCCTGAACGCGAAACTTACCCAGTCGTATAAAGTGAACCAGATTAATTTTTGATGGGCAGACAAAGGTACAGGATCCGCATTCCATGCAATCCATAATGTTCCATTCGACCGCTTCTTCCATATTTTCTTTTTCGACGAATTTTGCCAGCCGTGAAGGTATCAGATGGACCGGGCATGCATGAACACAATGACCACAGTTAATACATGGATGTTCTCTGACACCAGGTTGTACTGAGTCAAGAACTAAAATCCCGGAGGTTGACTTGATCACAGGTGCATCAAGGTCTGATTGGGTAGTTCCCATCATAGGACCTCCCATAATCACTTTTTTTGCTGCAGAAAGATCTGTTTCCGTTGCTTCAAGGAGGAGACGTAATGGTGTACCGATTCGCACAAGGTAATTTTTAGGATGTTTCACTACCGGGCCACATACTGTTACAACACGTTCAAATAATGGGACACCATGGATGACTGCATCGCAGACTGCGACTGCGGTTCCAATATTTTGAACAACACACCCGGCATCCATTGGTAATCCACCCGATGGCACCTCACGCCCTGTAATAGCGTTTATAAGCTGCTTTTCTCCACCCTGAGGGTATTTAACTTTTAATCTTGCAAACTTTATTTCTCTGTATTTTTGATCTTTTAATAACGGAGTGACAGCCTGAATTGCATCCAGCTTGTTTTCTTCAATTCCTATAAAACACTTTTGAGCACTTAAAATCTTTTTGAGGATCAGAATTCCAGTAAGAAGTTGTTCTGTTCGTTCGAGCATCAAACGGTGATCTGCAGTAAGGTATGGTTCACATTCGGCACCGTTAATGATAAGAGTATCTATGGTTTTATTGCTCGGCGGAGACAACTTTACATGTGTTGGAAAGCTGGCACCACCCATTCCGACAATTCCAGCAGCCTGAATTTTTTGCACCAGTTCGCCCTGAGCTGCATCACGCCAGTTCAATAGTGGAGAAAAAACAGCCATTTCATTGAGACCATCGTTTTCGATTTCAATTGAAATAACCTTTTTTCCACATGGATGCGGAAACGGACCAACGGATTGCACTGTTCCCGATATCGAAGAGTGCACAACTGCTGAAACAAACCCTGATGATTCTGCGATTAACTGGCCCGCTAAAACCCGATCACCTTTTTTGACCAGTGGTTTAGCTGGCGCACCAATATGCTGAGAAAGCGGTACAATTACTTTTTGTGGTGCCGGGAATTGTTCTATAGTGAGGTGTTCGGTCTTCTTTTTACTGTGAGGTGGATGTATACCACCTTTAAATGAAAATTTCCTGGCCAATAAAGCCCCCTCCGATACCTGAAAACGAACTATCATGCAGCAGATAGTAACGATACTTAGCAATCGATTGAAATTACAACCAGCGCACCGTTACAGTCAAGTTGGATAATACATTATATGATGATTAATTTTCGATAAAAATTTAATGTATATTCCCTCAAAAAGGACAAAAATGGGAGTTGCTCAAAATCCACATAAGGTACTGCTTTTTTTTGCGGTTACCTGGAACCAGTCGTTTGATATAAATGAAATCCATACGAAACTGGATCAACGGTTTGGTAACAGGGACCGGACCTTTGGACCAATTGCGTTTTCATGGACTGAATATTACGAAAAAGAGATGGGTAATAATCTTATGAAGGAGTATTTCACCTATTCAATACCTATTGAGCGGGAATCTCTGGCAGAAATAAAAAACTACTCTAACGATTTGGAAACCGGGTTTGCCAGAAACGGAAAACGGCAGGTTAATATCGATCCGGGATATGTTGCACGCGACAAACTTGTCCTTGCGTCAACTAAGGATTTCTTTCATCGGATCTACATTGGGGATGGTATTTTTGCGGAAGTGACACTTCATTATCGCAAAGGACGGTACCGTTTCTTCTCCTGGACGTATCCTGATTTCCGGGATGGTGATTTCCAGAAGTTTCTGGAAATTGTACGTGCTCCATTAGTGAGAGATCTGCGAAATTAGTCAATAGAAGAATTTAACGTTCTTGCTTTTATTCGGATCGATTCCAGAGTGTTTTCGTTCCAATTTTCAAGATTCGTTATGAAAAATGTATCATTATGCCATAGCGGGTCTGTCTGTATCTGCGGGAATCTGATTGCATATTGTGAAAATACTGCCGTTCCGGGAACCGGTGATATAAAAACAGGTTTGACCGTTATGCCCAGCGAATTGATAAATTCCATTTCTTCAGCAAGATCATCGGGTGTCTGGTCGGGGAGGCCACCCATTACATATACTCCGATCTGATTACCTGTAAATCCACTCGCGAAAGCGGTTGAAATTTTTTCCCTGAGTTGGTCGCGATTGACTTTTTCAGATACCGCCTTCCGTTGGTTAACGTTGCTGCTTTCGTACCCAAAGCGAATAGTCTTAAAACCTGCATTAATCATTTTATCGAGAGTTGTCCGGTCCAGGTAGCGCACATGAAGACCATTTGGTGTATGAAACCGGATGTTACATCCCAGATCATCGAGTTTTTTAAGAAATGGGAAGAGAAGCTCCTCTTTCTTAAATAAAAGCGCATCATCATAAAAAGCAAAGTCAGTAATATTGAACCGTTCAATCGCATAAATGATCTCGTCAATCACTATATCAATTGGCCGTAAGTGATGTCGGGGCTGCAGTATAGATGACGCACAATAACTGCATCGCATCGGGCAGCCATATGAGAGCAGCACCGGTGCATGGCGCAATGACTGATATTGAGCAAAACAGTTTTTGATCGTAAGCATGTAGTGAGAGATTGTGTGGCCTTTAAATAATGACGGGAGTTCATTCAGTGATAACAAGCCTTCGATGTTGCCTGCAATATGGCAATATGGCATTCGTGCTTTAAGATACTCAGGGATGAGCTGGGCTGCAATTCCACCACAAACGATAATGCTGTCGGCTATGCATTGGAGTACAAGCTTGTACGTTTCTACTATGCCCGGGGCCCAGTATGTCATTGTGCCACCAATACAGACTATGTCCGGTCTGGGTATCGTTTTCAGGTATGAAATGAACGATTGCGGCGATCGTCCGTAGAGCTTATATTTCCTTTTTATAGATTGATAGAGATCCGGTTTCGCGATTTCAGTACATTCAAATGTACCAGTCCCGAACTTTTTTTCCTGAACATGTGTTCCTGGATCGAGAAAGTTAAAGAAGTAGGGTGTGATACCGATTTTTTCAAAGTAGTCAAAAAGAAAATATAATCCGACAGGATGCATCCATTCATCATATAGTTTAAAATCTGTAACATACGGATTGATTATTAGAACAACGGTTTTTTCCATGGATTCTAATATACAATACCGGTACATTACCACAGGAGCATCGAACTGATAAAACACGAAAAGGTAAAAATTACAAGAGATAACGGGGAGCTCATTGATGGGATCGCTCCGGTGATTATTTCTGCAAGTCGTTCCACAGATATTCCGGGATGTTATGGTGACTGGTTTGTAAACAGATTAAAAAGAGGATATATCGCATGGAAAAATCCTTTCAATGGAATAATACAGTACATCTCATTTGAAAAGACAAGGTGTATCGTGTTCTGGACTAAAAATCCGGCTCCATTTAACAAACATATTGAAAGTGTTGAAAAGATGGGAATCAGGGTGTTGTTTCAGGTTACATTAAATGATTACAAAAATGAAAACCTGGAGCTGAATCTTCCGTCTCTGCAGCAGAGGGTTGATTCGCTAAAGAAGCTTTCATCACTGATTGGTAAAGAAAAAGTATTATGGCGGTTCGATCCGCTTATCTTAACAAATAAAATTACGGCTGATTCTCTGCTCGGTAAGATCAGTTCTATCGGGAATGTGATTCATCCCTTTGTCGGGCGGCTGACGATAAGTTTTCTTTCTCCGTATAGGAAAGTGCTTCGTAATTTAAAGGATTTTTCGGTACGTGAAATATCCGCGCAGGACAAATACGCGATAGCTATGGGTATCAGTCGGTGCAGTCAGAACTGGGATTTACCGGTCTATTCCTGTGCAGAGCCGCTGGATCTTTCAATGTATGGGATAGCTCATGGAAGCTGTATCGATCCGGCTTTGATTGTGCGTTGCTTCGGTGATGACGTAGCAATACAGAACTATTTCAGAATTTCGAAAACAGCCGATTTAATATCTGGTAAGGAGGTGGTACAATTTGAATCTGTAAAAGACTGCGGGCAGAGAAAAGGGTGTAATTGCTGTGTCAGCAAAGATATTGGAGCATACAACACGTGTTTTCATGGATGCAGATATTGTTATGCGAATGCATCACCGATTAAAGTGATGCATTCAAAGATTCAGAATTCTGATGGTGAATTTATTACCGTATAATAAAATTACTCATCATCAAAACTCTCTTCACCACCATTAAGAGGAATCTCGTCATCCAGCTGTGCATCAAAGTTTCCAGCGTTCCATTCCGGCAGAGATGCTTTAACGACTGGTATACTCTCTTTGTCGGTGTAGTTATATGAGTTACGCTCAGGTTTACCGCGTCCACCTTTGGATTCGAGGTGAACTACAGCTTCCTTCTGGTTATTTTTGAATGCTCTGGCTAACGCCGTATCTTCAAAAAGATCCACATCGTTGATTTTTGCTCCAAATTCAAGAAGCTGATCAACAATCTCCAAATGTCCCTGTTCAGCAGCAAGCATAAGTGCTGTTGAACCGCGTACTTTCCCGCGAGAGCTGACACATGCCTTGCTTTCTAACAGCAATCTTACGATGTCAAGATACCCCTCCTCCGATGCCCGCATCAAAGCAGTGTACCCTGAAACATCTGCAATATTAACATCTGCCTTACTTCCTACGAGAAGCTTAACAATATCAACATGGCCACTCCATGCAGCTTCAATAAGTGCAGTCCTTCCGTTACTGTCTGTTTGATTAACATTTGTGCCGGACTCAAGCTCGGCTTTAACTGTGGCAAGATCTCCCTTTGAACTTGCTCGTATCAGATTCATAACAGGTCTCCTTTATTGCCCTTGAGATAAGGGAGTAACAAAACTGTCTCGACCGGATTACGCTCTCATCCCCTCAGGATCGGTTTATCACTTTTCATTGGGGGATGCAACTTAAATACCAGTCGAACTTGCTGAACAGGCAATTATACTTATAGCTCCATAAAAGATGCAAGAGGAATCGTATTTTTTTGTTTAATTTGTAACTGGTTGAAACTAAGAGATATCTCTTCGATCGGGTGCTAAGCTTTTGAGATAACAAAATTCATTCCTGAGAGTAGAATGAGTGGTGGCGTTTAAAATAAAATTTTTAAAATTTCATAAAATGTTGAACGAAAATTTTTAAAAATTCTGGTTCAATTTAGTATTGTCGTAAGAATAAAAGTATTTTAGGATAGAATTGGTGTTACCCGGACAATATGGAACATCAGTTCACGCCTTACGGTAAATGAAGCCTGCCTGTGGCAGTATCACTTTAAAAGGAGTTCAGTATGGCAAAAAGCAAGGACAAAGGTGTTAACAAGAATAACAAGCCAAAACTTTCGGTGAAGGAAAAGAAAGAAAAGAAGAAGACTAAAGAAACTAAAACATACGAATAAAAAGTGGCAGGATTACATCCTGCCACTTTTTTAAACTGTCAGACTTGAAGATCGTGTAACCCCTAAAGAATCATAAATCTTAAGGGTTGCGTTGGATTTGTTGAGCGTATAAAAGTGAATACCTTTTACACCATTGTCCAGAAGATCCCGGACCTGTTCAGTTGCCCAGTGGATTCCCACTTTTTCAAAATGTTCTTCGTCCTCTGCACGGTTGAGAGCTTTAAGTAATCGAGCTGGATATCGGGTCCCTGCAGCAAGTTCTGCCATCCGTTTCATTCCCTTACTAGATGTTATTGGCATGATTCCTGCAAGGATGGGGATTGAAATTCCTGCAATTTCACAACGTTCACAGAAATCATAAAAATCCCGGTTGTCAAAAAAAAGTTGCGTGCATACATAATCCGCACCGGCATCAACCTTCTGTTTCAGGTAATCGATCTCCAAAAGACGATTTGGCGTTTCCGGGTGGCCTTCGGGATACCCGGCAACACCAACTCCCATGTCTGAAAAGTGCTTTTTAATAAAAGCGACAAGTTCTGCTGCATGTTCGAATCCATCAGGATGCTTCACAAAACAAGGATTGTTTTTAGGGGGATCTCCTCGAAGAACCATAATGTTCATTATCCCGTTATCGTGATATTTCTGAAGAATCGAGTGGATCTCATCTCTGGAAGATCCAACGCAGGTCAGATGTGAAATTACCGTCAGATTCGTTTCTTTCTGAATTCTCAGAACCAGCTCATGGGTCAAATCTCTGGTGGACCCCCCGGCACCATAGGTCACACTGACATAAGCCGGGTGTAAGGTCATTAACTCAGAAACGGTACCGAATAAAAGATTCGATGTTGTCAGATCCTTTGGTGGAAAAAATTCAAAACTGAATGCAGGACGATTCTTTTTTAATAATTCGGAAATGTGCATGTTCCCTCACTTTTTCGTTTTTTACTCCTGTTAAAATATTCCAGGGAGGGTATAAATTCAAGGAGATTCACCGACTTATCATTAAAAAAAAGAGGTACGTTTTTCTGGTAACCGCACCTCTTTTTTATAAATACTGCTATTGCGCCTGATCTGTAGTGACTACAGCTATGATTTAATAAATCAGCTGTAGTGCGACTTACTTTTTACCTGCTGCCGGGCGCTCGATGACTTACACCAAACAGCACTGTCTTTCGGCTGTTAGGATATTTCGATGCGGCAGGTGAACCATAGTACTCAAGGTATTCAACAATCTTGTACATTCCTGGAGCAATTTTGTAACGATCCTTTTTAAACAGATTCCAGTAAATCTCGATATTATTAATTCCCGGTTGAAGATTCAGTTTTTTTCCATTGACATCAGTATTAAGGATGTCAGCCTCTTCTTTGGAAATTACCGGATTACCGACTGCGTCGTATACTTTTAACTTAAGACGTACTTTAACATTATCTGAGACGTTTGGTGTCATAAAAGTCAGTCTGAAAATGATACCACCACCACCTTGCTTCTCAATATAGTTGTGAGCAAGAGGATCGTGTTTGACAACAAATGTACCGGCAGGGACTCTCCGGTCATCTGCACTTGCGGGGTTAGGATACATTTTCAAATCATGCTCAGGATCCCCTATGATAAGAACTTTTATCTGAACGTTGTTACCGTTTGGATAATTGGGGTTCAGTAAACCATTTGAAGCGGCTTTGTCGGTAACCAGTGATGAAGTATCGCCATCTGCGGTCACAACCGTTTTAATGCTGAAATAGTTCCACTGGGATAGGGTAAAACCGTTTGACATAACAAACGAAACTGTGGAATCATTTATTATGTTTATATTTTCGATTCCTTCCAGTATACTGTCCCGGAGTTGAAAATTTCCCTGCGGATCTTTCTCCCAGACATAAAAGATTACTGATGGTATATCGGTAAGTTTGAGCGGAATATTGTCATACCTTTGTATTGGTTCGCTGAACGTGACGGTGACCACATCCAGTTTCCGGTCCGTTGCAGACACAATTTTATCGGTTACTCTGGTAATAACCGGTCCGGCGCCATCGATACTTTTGTGATCCAGTATTGAATCAATTCCAAGTTCAACAATACCATCACTTGTAATGATGGGTTTCCAGCCGGTCTGTGCTGACGAGTCACCTTTATTCTCTTTTATATATAGAATAACAATACTGTCAGATGGCGTTTTACCCATTTTTAAGCTGTCAATGTAGAAGTAGGTACCGCCATGGGTTACTCTGAAAAGATCTTCAGGGACATCTTCAGGAATCGTAACCGGTTTATTAAATTTCAGCACTATTCTGTCAAGGTAGCCGTTACCATCCACATCCTCAGTAGTTGCTGAGGTGAGTTTAGTCGCAGGGCCGAGGAGTTTTATAAAGACGCTTGTCGATATTGTTGGCTCTGTGGAGGATTTCGCAATGATATTTCCATATTCGTTGTCTTTAACTCCGGAGAGATAATAGACGATCTGATGAGTGTTCTGTGTGGTTCCGGTAATCGGATGCAGCAACGAGTCGGTATTCCAGTTTGAATTTTCTTTACCGATGCGGTTACCGTAAATGTCATAACCGATAGAAACCAGTTGAAGAAGGTCATCAGTTGTTCTTACAATCAGAGTATCACCAACGGGGGATACGACACGTTCCTGACGTTCAATTCTCATATGATGCAGCCCGCCTGCGGTCAGAGCAAATGGGTCTGTGACCGCCTTTAACCCATCAAGGGTAACCGTGATCTGATGCAGACTGTCATCATCCATTGGAGCATAGTACAAAACCAGTGGGACAGTGTCAACACCATCTTCAAAGTGCTCTTTACCTGCTACATCAAGGTAAACGGTGTCATTATCAATCAATACAAAAGGCTTCGGGCGGCCGCCATCCGGAAGAAGATCTGTATACACCGCAGAATTAAAATCCCACGGACCCTTTACTTTACCATCTTCATTAAATAGTTCAACAACCATCAGAATCTGCTCGCCGGCGATTCGCTGATGTTGAGGCGTGATAATTTTTACACGAATCTCTGATGGTGGTCCCGGAATAAACTTTACATAGAGAGTGTCAGGAAGAGAGTCGTTTGCCGGGATCACCCGGTTATTCTGAGTTACACGAATAAATCCAGTTCCAGTGTCTGTTGGTGAGAATCTCCATAACCTGCCCATTGGTGCAACAGGTTTCACATTGAGATTTGATGTAATCTCCCAGACTGCATCATCGGCAAATTCCCACAATGCAGTGTCTGACCGTAGTCCCTGAACCCGCAACGTGGTATCTGATGTTGTTGGCATAGTGAGAGAATCCGGATCCGGATTAAATTCAACAAGAATTCGTAGTTTGAGGTAGTAATAAGCTTTTAAAAGAACTGACACTGTATCCCGAAGCCCTGATGCATCAACGCTGTATACTTTTGCGTAACCTGATGAATCATTGCGGCTGATGATACCTTCACCAATCGCAATTGTTCCATTCCAAACCGAAATTACGGTGTCACTATTTACTATATCCCATGTTGTACTTGTCGAGTACCGGGCGAAATTTCCAATTGAATCCCGGAGGATTGCATAGACCGGGATCGTAGTCATATTGCCAAGAATTCTGATGGTGTCAGCCGGATTTGGTTTGTTTGGACTGGCATGCCAATTTTCACTCGCTTCAATAAACAGTGCCCGTGGTTCACCAGGAATGATGTCAAGAAGCACCGTGTCGAGAAATTCACGGTTGTTTTCACGCAGTTTTCCAACAACGTATACCTGCTGGTGCGCTCTGATCGGGAAAAATGATATGGAATCGCCCTTTGCGGTTTTTGTATCCGTGGAGAGGAAAACTCCGGAAGAATCGTTGCCGGGAAATTCGTAGATTGCCCATGTAATAGAATCACTCTCTGGTGCAGATTCATACTCATTGAGCCAGACATCTTTCCAGTCGAATATTTTGGAAACGATAGGAAAACTCTTGCCTGCTGTTACTTTGATTGCTGTCGGTGGACCAGCATATGCAGCATTGGAGGTACTTTGTGGCCCACGCTTTGGATAGAGTGCAAGTTTACTTGCTGGTCCGGGAGTGATCATGACTATAACAGAATAGGGGACTGCGGTGCCCAGTGTTACTGTTATTCTACCACTTGACGTTGTATCACCCGGCGCGAAAAGCCACTCCTGCTGGCCAGGGTGGGTAAGACTCTGGCTTGTAGCTGTGTAATTCCAATCTGCAAAAACTGGAACCCATTTCTTGTCAAATGATCGCAGGCCAAGAACCTGTAGTAACGTATCCTCGCTGGATGGCATTATCAGCTCGGTGATGCGAGTAGTGTCATTTACAACAATTTTAAGAGAGTCGTAGGAAAAATCAGTCGCACGAACTCTGACTGTATCGCGTAATGCAGTATTGGTTTTGTTCCAGGCAACTACATTCGTCTGACCTGTTTCACCTATGCGAAGTATCCGGCCCTCTCCAAGACTTACGATACCTTCGTTGGCATTAAAGAGTAGTGTGTCGAGACTTTGCCAGTTTGTACCCCGGGATGTACTGATAAAATTCTGGTTGGCATCTCTGAGGATTGCATATGCACTCTGGATCGTATCTGTGGCTCCATAGGTGATTGTGTTGTTGGGAAATGGAGTGTCAAAATTGCGTGCACGTCCACCAGGAGTTGCGGATGGCTCTATTACAAGGTGATCAACAGGACCGGGTTTTACGTAAACGTTCACAGATGCTGTAAAACGCTTTGTACCCTCCTGGAAGTTCACGGTGATCTGGTAGGAGATGTAGGCTTTTTTGGGAGAAAAAGTTATATGCGATCCTGTTTTTCTGTCAAGCGTATCGGTCGAGGTCTCACCGGATATCCGGTTAATCTGCCAGGAAAAGAATGACTCTGTTGCAGGATTGTTTTCATATCGGGAGAGCCAGGCACTTTTACTGTCAAATATCTTGGCAAAAAATGGGTAGCTGGTACCTGCAGTAAGAGTGTCGGAATAGGGGGGTAATGCGTACGGTTGTACTGTTGGTAATGCCGGGTTACCTGAATTTTTATAAATAGCAACAGAATTCGGGAGTCCTGGAGTAAAAATAGCTGTTACCGTGTCGGATACTGAGCCCTGACGGGTGATAAAAATCCTTCCAGTGTCAACTGCGCGGGGAACTACATTCCAGCTCTGGGTAAATGTGGGGGGAGTACCGGTTACCTCTAAGCCTGTCGAAATATTCCACTTGACAGGAATATCATCCCATCCTCTCCCATCAGATCTTTTCCCTCGGGCATAAAGGACCTGATTTGAATCGGTCCTGATTTTTACCGTATCGACCTGTCGTGCTGAAGGGTTAAGTATGTAAATCTGAAGACTGTCATAGGTAATTGATGAAATCTGTACCTGGATTGAATCTCGCAACACTGGTGTCGTACTGCTGTAAACATCTGCCCAGGTTGTTCCGGTGGAGTCTGCAACCCGAACGACAACACCTTCACCAAAAAAGATTCTGTCAGTTGCACGTGTTCTGGCCACAAGAGTATCACGACTTGACCAGGTTGCAAGTTCAGCTCTGCTTACATAATTATTATACAAGTCACGGATCATCGGGTAGAGCAGTCGTGATGTATCTGATGGACCAAAACTGACATTTTGTTGATCTGTCCAGTTTAAAATAGTTGCGGTGTCGAATTGTGTTGTGATATGGTGAGCAGGTCCTGGAATTATGGAAAACCATACAGAATCAGAAAAAATTCTGTTACCATCATTAAAGGTTGCTTTAACCTGAACAACGTTATACGCCCGGGTAGGTAAGAGTGCATTTTGATTGCCGCCGGGGCCCTGTAACGTTCCTGTTGGAGGAGGAAGAGGCCCGCTGATCTCACGAATACTCCAGGTTATTGGAGCACTGGTAGTATTGAATTGCATTAATTGATAGCCGTTTGGATCGTAAACCCTGGCAAATATTGGAATTGAAGTCCCTGCTGGTCTGTTTCTTTCAATGGATGCAGGTGGTTGTACATATTCTCCAGAACCTGTTAAGGAACTGAATAGTTTCAAAATGTGTGGTCCTCCAGGAGTAACATTTACAGTGATAGAAGTGCTTTTTCCTGCAAATTGAGCGGTGATCCTGCCATTAGTTGCTGTATCCTCGGGACAGAATAGCCATTCCTGAGATGCTGATGGTGCAGAGGTGCTGGAACTGAGATTTGCAGTCATTGACCAGTTCCCCGGGACTTCAACCCAAGCCATATCGTAGGATCGCTGCCCCTGGACGATGAGAAGTGTGCAGGTTTCAGCTTGTATTGTCAAAGTTGATATCGGATTTCGTGATTGATTAAGGATCCGCAATGCCAGATAGTTGATATCGTCAACAGTAACCGGAACAGAATCTTTTCTTACCCATGAATATTTTAAACTTTGCGCAGCGATTTCACCCTTTCCTGAAGGACCTGCTTTAGTTACAATTCCCTGGCCAGAATCTGCTGCGCCAACAGCTACACTTTTTATTACTGCTGGTGATCCACGAATAATATTCCATCGGGTTGAATCTGATGCTTCAATGAAATTGCCAAATGTGTCTCGGACTACTGCGTAAGCTGTGCCGGTTGTATCATCTGAAGAGATACGCAGCAGCTCAAGGGGATTATCATCTCGCAATGCTGCCCCTGTGGGAGTTGGAGAATTTTCAATCACCAGATGATGTGGGTGGCAAGCCTGGACATAGAGGCTAATGGTAGCACGAAGAGGGGGGGAGGTTCCATAGGAGACGGTTCCTTCAATATATACCGTATCATAGGCTTCCGTCGGAGTGAATCTTACAGTATCACCTGTTGAAGGGGTAATTGCGGGTTGTTTTGATGCACCTTTAATCACTGTCCATGTTGTGTTTCTGCCAATGTCAGGTCGTACGCCACCAGTATCGTCTTTTACAACAGCAAAAAGTTTAACTGTGTCACCCGCACAGATGTTGCCCTCCGGTTCAGCATAGAGTTTGAGCTCGGAAGGCTGAACAGAAATAATATTGGTTGTAATTTTAATATGTGACTGAGATGTGTGTCTCTCAGCATAGAAGAAATCTAAAGAATACTTTTGATTATTCCTGAGCCTGGGTACATTATCAAGATTGATTGATCCACTTGCTGCAGCATGAATGCCTCCCAGATCCATTAGCAATGTATCATCAATGTAGGCCCAGACATCATCATCTCCAGTAAAATTAAACGTTAAACCAGGTACTTTTGTAAATTCCCAGTGCAATTCCATTGTAAATGAAAAATTTCGCATTCTGCTGCCATCGCTACTTTCATTGCCAAAGCCACGACCATCAAGGGGAAAAAAATGATTGTTTTCATATACGTATACCCCATTTTCTGTGTGCCAGAATTTAAGGGTATCACTAAACACCATGTTTTTGTATTTACCGTTGTCAGGTGGAGTCGTATGTATATAATCCTGGGTACCATTATCATTATATACAGGATAGGTATAATCTCTGCTCGCGGAATCATTCCAGTCACGATACCAGTACTTCAGATAACTACTGAAAAAGGTTGCCGTACCGGGCTCTGGTTTTTTTATAATTGGGTCGAGGGTTTTGGAAACCATATTTCGAAGCACAGAACCGGTTCTTCTCGGTTCAAAATCTGGACAGGAACCATCAGAATGAAAGTCGTAGTAGGTAACAGGTACCTTTAATGTATCAGGATAAATCTGTGCCAAACTGCTCACCTGAAAGCAGAACATAATTCCTAACGCACACCACAAAACCCGTTTCATAGTTCTCTCCTTACAAAGTGTCGTGAAAGACAGACACATTTAAATTCAAAGATATGCACTTACCAGCAAAAATTGAACACTTAAACGCTTTTATACTTATATATATAATAACACGTGATTTTTCAAGATTCTATCGGTTTATTGAGATTGGGACAATAAATGATTTATTGTGTATTCGGGAAACAGTAGCACTACCGTCTCTGGATTGTTCTTTCGGGAGTATATTGTTGAACAAATATGCAGGGAACAGTGCTGCATATCTATTTGTGTTTGTTGCTGTGCACCATACCAGATCTTAATCATACCGTAAATATAACTTAATGATACTTTGTTTGGTAATAATCATTGCATTGAAGGTTTGAAATAATTGTAGTTTTATTCCTTCAATCAGAGTGACTCTATCTATGTTGATTACATAATGTGAGTGCATACTTAGTACTTAGTACTTAGTAATTTATAATTTATAATTCATAATTCATAATTCATAATTCATAATTCATAATTAACTGAGGATTCTGTAATGGGTGTTTTTGATACTGCGATTTCAAACTATTACTCCCCTGATATATTCAGCCGCATTCAGACGCTGAAGGTCGGAATTGCAGGAGCAGGAGGAATAGGTTCAAATTGTGCTGCCATACTGGTGCGCTGTGGTTTCAGGCGGTTTACAGTGGTTGATTATGATCGTGTGGAACT
The DNA here is from genome assembly GCA_016929595.1 of Chitinispirillaceae bacterium. GTDB lineage: Bacteria > Fibrobacterota > Chitinivibrionia > Chitinivibrionales > Chitinispirillaceae > JAFGIN01. The sequence goes on along the minus strand of JAFGIN010000138.1, from coordinate 4,053 downwards.
ATCTAATCTGAATCGTCAGATGTATCTCGCTCCACATGTTGGCAGGATGAAAGTTGAATGCTTGAAAGAGATACTGTTGTCCATAAATCCTGAACTTTCTCTCAGTATAGTTTGCGACAGGGTTACAAAAGCAAATGCAGTTGAATTTTTCGGGGATTGTGATATTGTCATTGAAGCATTTGATAATGCTTTAAGCAAAGCAGAGCTGTTTTCCGTTTACCTTCATTCAGAGAAGTTGCTTGTCGGAGTCAGCGGGATAGGTGGTATTGGAAATAGTGGAGCCATAGATGTTCTGAGAGTTTCGCCGAGCGTGTTCATCGTCGGGGACCGGGTATCAGAAGTAAGTAGTAAGGTACATCCCCATGCTCCACGTGTGATGGTTGCTTCAGCGATTATAGCAGACGTGATTCTTGATTTCGTTGTCAATGGGCACAGTAATTGAGCTAAAAATCGGGAGATACTGGTGCGAAAAAGAGGTTACTCGTTTTAAGGAGCTGTCCCGATGAAAACGTTGGTATTGTATTACAGTTTGTTTGGGCATGTTTTTCAACTCGCTGAAGCCATCGCTGCGGGAGCCAGTGAAGTGAAAGGAAATGATGTAGTGATGCGGACCTTTCCGGAAACATTCACCAGAGATGAGCTGGAGAAGATCGGAGCTCTGGAAGCGAAAAGGCACTACTGGGCTGATCCGGAAATAAATGTCAATGAGCTTCCAGGGTATGATGCGATTATCTTTGGATTTCCAACCCGTTACGGGAGTGCGCCTGCACAGGTGCGTACATTGATCGATGATACCGGTGAGCTGTGGGCCGGAGGCAAACTCACTGGAAAAGTTGCAGGCGTTTTTACTTCGTCAGCGACACAACACGGGGGGCAGGAATCAACAATATTGACGTTTATTCCAGCGCTTCTGCATCTGGGAATGATAGTTGTCGGACTTCCGTATTCGTTTCAGACGCATGCAGGATCCGAGATTGTACATGGCGGGTCACCGTATGGCAGCTCTACTGTTGCAGGTGCCAGGGGGGAGCGCAAACCGGGAGAAAATGAACTTGCCTGTGCACGTTTTCAGGGGCGTCATACTGCAATGGTAGCTTCAAAATTAAGTGTTTAATATGATTTAAGTGAATTGCTCTACATAGGATTTGTAATAGATGGGTGAGATATTATATATTAGAAGACAAATTTACATGCCCCCATAGCTCAGTAGGATAGAGCACAGGTTTCCTAAACCTGGTGTCGCTGGTTCGATTCCGGCTGGGGGTAGTTTTTTAACGCTCTATCTACCGTGAGAACAGGCTGTTGAGTGTTTTTTTTCTGGGAGCTTTCGTCCTGCTTTTTCCTCCTTTTTCGACCAAAATACTACGAAATACTACTGGTTACCAAAAAACTACAGATTTCTGATGTTTACGGGCGCATAGGCGGGAGAGCTTTTTACAAAAATATGACTGTAGAATTTTTATCTTTCTGAAATTTTTCGAGTTGTCTGATCATGGCATCTCTATGTCTTGCATTTTCCGGATAAGATTTCTGTTGAATCTCAACAAAGCCACATCTAAGGTTTATTGGTTGAGAACGGCCGGGAAGAATCAATTATCTTTTCTTCAGATAAAAATGGCCTCCTTAAGGATCGCATCGCTGGCATACGGTCGTAGATATTTCTATCTCGTGAGATCAACCCCACGGTTGAAACGTGAGGAAACAAACTCACGTATACTGTTTTTAATTAAGGTATATATCAGTATCGGGAGCATCAAATTCAATAATAAGAACAATATTACTTTGTGCTATCTGCTCACTTCATGCAAAGGAATCAAACAGACCGATTTTTACGATATGAAACTGTTTTCTGAAGAATTTACGATTGGCTTTTAAAAATTCCAGAATATCCTTTCGTGTTCCATGTACCACTCTCTTAACAATAGTTATTATCTTCAGGAGTAACTTCTTTGATGACATTATATGCCATATTGGATCGAAGCGATTCGCTTCATAAGAATCATCCGATTTATCTAAAAATAAAAAATAGTTGTCTTGTAGCGACTGAAATCGATTTAAAGCAGAGTCGCTCGAAGTTCATCACCACTTTTTTCGCTCAGGTATGAGGGAGGTACATCCAGTACTGTTTTACATCCGTGAATACCTTCGTTTGCCATTCTGTATACGGCGCGGGCATAGGCAACAAGCACGCTGGCTGTAAATTCAGGATTAGAATCGAGTTTTAAATTGTATTCAATAATATGAGAATGTTCTTTATTTACACCGGTCCTTCCTGAGCGGATGACAAAACCGCCATGGGCCATGCCAGTGTGATTTTTTGAAAACTCTTCTTCACTAATAAAATGAACTGTTGTATTGTAATCAGCAAAATAATTGGGCATTGTCTTGATTTGGTGTTTTATTGCTGAAGCATTTGCCCCTTTTTCTAAAACCACAAAACACTCACGGGTGTGTTTCTGGTCGGTAGTAAGTTCAGGGTCTGAACCAGAGCGAACAGAGTGAAGAGCACTTTGAACAGGAATTGTATACTGTTTTGCATTTTTTACACCATCAATACGGCGAATCGCATCGGAATGCCCTTGGCTGACACCTTTACCCCAGAAGGTATAATCCTTACCACCGGGAAGAAAAACATTACCATAAAGACGATTTACTGAAAACAATCCCGGATCCCAGCCGGCAGCAATCAAAGCCAGGTGTGCATGTTTTTTAGCTGCAGCATCTACATTTGAAAAATGAGCAGGAATTTTGGCATGATTATCAAAACTATCTACAACATTGAACATTTCAACAAAAGCAGGTGTTGCCGTCGGCAAGTCGGTTGCACTGCCACCGCAGAGAATCATCACGTCAATTTTATCTTTCCATTGGATAGAAAGATCTGAGCTGACTACAGGAATGTCTTTGGTTAAAATCTGAACAGATGCAGGATCACGACGGGTAAAAACAGCTATAAGTTCCATATCAGGAGTATTCTTAATGGCGCATTCCACGCCTCTGCCTAAATTACCATAGCCTGCAATACCAATTTTAATCATTATCAAAGTTCCTTATCGTTTAATTTGCTGGTAAAATATTTTGAAAACCGTGAAGGAGTCAAATTTGTATGATGTGGATTACCCACGACTGGTGGTTGCAATTCCGGTGTTTTGGTGTTATCCGTTTGATCCGGGTCAGGGGAATTAGCTTTGTATTTATGAAATTCTACTGTTATAGTACCTTTTAAATAAGTTTTTGATACAGTCGTTTAAAAGAATCGTAGAATTGTATCGAAACTTGCAGTAAAAAAGGTGAGATTACTGAAAAAAAGAAAAATGTTTGACTTGAATATTGGGATATGTTATATTTGATTCACTTTTTTGAAAACGTCGGTTTGATGGGGTTAAAGAAAAAGAAAGTTCTTTAAAAGTTTAAAAAGAATTTGACAAAGATGTGACGTAAAGGTATATTTGGTACCACTTAAAACGAAGCTCTTTGATGAACAAAATTCGAAAAAAGATAAAATAGAAAAGTTAGAATTTTGTTAAAAAATAGTTTGACATTAAAAATGAAAAAAACTACTTTTAGGTCACTGAAGAATTAAACGTAAGTTTAAATAAATAGATCAGTAAGTTCTTTGAAAGTTTAGATGTGTGTGATCGGGTTCTCTGAACATTGAATTTGAGAAAAAAAATGAATTAGGAAAACTCTTTACGGAGAGTTTGATCCTGGCTCAGAACGAACGCTGGCGGCGTGCTTAATACATGCAAGTCGAACGTGAAACGAGTAGCAATACTTGTGGAAAGTGGCGAACGGGTGAGTAATACGTAAGCAATCTACCTTTAAGATTGGGATAACCTTGCCAACGCGGGGCTAATACCGGATGTGGTCATTTTAACGCATGTTAGAATGATTAAAGGAGTGATCCGCTTAAGGATGAGCTTGCGGCCCATTAGTTAGTTGGCGGGGTAACGGCCCACCAAGACCGCGATGGGTAGCCGGCCTGAGAGGGTGGACGGCCACATTGGGACTGAGATACGGCCCAGACTCCTACGGGAGGCAGCAGTAGGGAAT
>JAFGIN010000015.1 GCA_016929595.1 Chitinispirillaceae bacterium | reverse complement strand
CTTATACTCATATTCAGGTAACAAGTGTACTTTTTCTTTTTTACATATCTATTTTAACATAATAATTCGATTTTTGCGAGTAGTCAAAGGAAAAATTCAGGCGCAGGGGAATTCAGGGGGAACAAAGTCAACCGCACCCTTTTCGGAGTGCGGCTGGTTCGTTATTTTCAGTTATCCGATGTCAGCTTGAAGCGGTGATATCGTCAAATTCCTCCATGTTCAACCGCTCAGCGATTTTCCTGAAGTGGAACCCGAATACGGACAGGCTTATGGAGAGAGGCAAAGCCCGTGGTTTTTTAAACAGGGTGGAAAAAAAGAGCTTCCAGTAATACCTTCGCCCTTTTTCCTTAATGCCAAGAACCCAGATAGACTTAAAAAGGCCTTCGATATGCTGTAATTTAAAGTGCGGTCGTTTATTCAGTTTCGGAGGATTATATTCCTGCAGGAATGTCCGAACCCGTTCATAGTACTGTTTCGGCGAATAAATAGTATTGACGATGTTATGATATCCCTTGACGAGGGTATCTTTATTCATTTTGGGAACGAAGTTCATTGAAAAATCGGTATTGTCGCCGGACATGTCGCTCAGCAGCCGGTTTTCTTTCTTGAGCCGCTGGTAGAGTTTTGTTCCCCGGGGAGCGTTCAGCAGGCCGACCATGGCAGTGACGATGCCGCTGTTCTGGATGAAGGTAATCTGGTTCTTGAAGATGCTGAGGGGGTCGCTGTCAAAGCCGACGATGAATCCGCCCTGGACCTCGAAGCCGTGATTCTGAAGTATTTTTACCGCGCTGGTGAGGTCACGCCCTTTGTTGGGAATCTTGTTGCATTCCTTAAGGCTTTCTTCGTTGGGGGTTTCGATGCCGATGAACACCCTGTCGAAATTCGATTGCGCCATCAACTGCATCAGTTCTTCATCGTCCGCAAGGTTGATGGAAACCTCGGTAAAGAAATCGAAGGGGTATTTATTCTTTTTCGACCATTCGACCATCGAGGGCAGGGTTTCGGCTTTCAGTTTCTTTTTATTTCCGATAAAGTTATCATCGACGATAAAGACTCCGCCGGTCCAGCCCGCTTTTTTGACGGCATCCAGTTCCTGAATCATCTGGTCTTTGCCCTTGGTTCTCGGAGTGTGGCCGTTCAGAATAATGATGTCGCAGAATTCGCAGTCGAAAGGACAGCCTCTCGAATACTGAATGCTTAACGACGAATAGTTTTTCAGATTGATAAGGTTCCACATGGGAACGGGGGTGTGTTCGATACCCGGCCGTTCACCGGTCTCGTAGAGGTGTTTCGCCTCTCCACGGGCGAGGTCATCGAGGAAAGGCTGGAGGGTTGATTCGGCTTCGCCGAGAACAAAATGGTCGACTCCTTCGAATTCGTCATAGCCGGTGGTAAAGAGAGGTCCGCCACAGACGGTTTTTACCCCGAGTTCACGGCATCGATCGATAACCTCTTTGACGGAGGCTTTCTGGACGACCATAGCGCTGATAAAAACGTAATCAGCCCATTTGATATCGGCATCGGTCAGGTTCTGGACGTTCATGTCGATGAGTTTCTTTTCCCATTCTTCGGGAATCATGGAAGCGACGGTAAGGAGGCCGAGCGGGGGAAAAGCGGCTTTTTTCGAGATGAATTTCAGGGCGTGGGTGAAGCTCCAGAATGTTTCAGGGTAGCTTGGGTAGACCATAAGAATTTTCACAAGCGACTCCTTTAAAAATGACTAAAACGGTAAAGGATACGCATATGTAATTAAGAGTTTCCCTACCGTTTTTAGCTTTTTAAAATATTTTGTTATATAGGGTTATAGTATATTCTTAAATGCGTTATTGTCAACCCGCAGTTTTGATTTCCTTGACACTCAGGCTGAAAGCGGGTTATACTCAGGAAGTGACGCGGGGTAGAGCAGTGGCAGCTCGTCGGGCTCATAACCCGGAGGTCGTAGGTTCGAATCCTACCCCCGCTACCAATTTTCTTTCAGCTTCAGAAACGCTCCCTATTTGCATTTTCCTCTCTGATTAAATGCCTGATATCGGTACGAATTCAGTTTGATTGTCGTGCTAAGTTGTCATTTTTACAGTACTTATTTTTTGGGTATACTGTAAAAACTATCCGCAATGATATTGCAAAACTATCTCGTTGTTTTTATCTCGATCATTGAATGATACTATAATACTACGATTTAGAATTCGTTCAACAAAACAAAAAGGATATATGAGAATATGCTAATTAGAGAGATGGATGAAGAAGATATCCCGACCTTAGCAAAATTGTATAAGCAATTTTGGGATGAAGATTCTCGTGAGGATTTGATGCAGAAGGAATTCATAAAAATACAGGATGACCCTCGATATATTTTGTTAAGTGCATTGGATAATAATCAGTTAGTAGGATCAATTATGGGAGTCATTTGTAACGAGCTTTATGGTGACTGTAAGTCATTTTTACTTATGGAGGATTTAGTAGTAGATCAGAATTGTAGAAGAAAAGGAATCGGCAGAGCGCTGATGACTGAAATGGAAAGACAAGCCATAGAGCATAGTTGTTACCAGATGATATTTATTACTGAAACCGATAGAACGGATACGATATCTTTTTATAAATCCTTAGGATTTAATGCAAGTAAGTACACAGGTTTTAAAAAATCGTTATTAGTCAGATAAATGGGATAGAAAAAGCTGCTGTAATGCAGGAATTAAACTTTTCTTTGAAAAGAAAAGTTCGGGAAGCTTCCCGTGTGGGTTACCAACTAATCCCGATAATAAGATTGCCTTCTTTTAAGTTGTTGTTTCGACTTTTGTCGGACTAATTTCCAGGTGTTTTCTTTATCGCCTTCCTGGATTTGATTTCGAAAAGTCTGGCTACTTCGCTACGTAGATACCTCTGGACAAAAGAATTAACCGTACCGTCCGGATAAAGAATACGGTTACCGATTAGCGGTTTCAACTTTTGTTCCAGGACGGACTCGGAATACGGAACACCAATCGTTACCTTAAGCTTAGTCAGGCTGAATCTAGTGTTTTCCCAGAGCCAGTCCCAAATTTCATTTTCGGAATTACAGCTAAGCACAGTCAACTGAACGGCAGGCTTCACCTGACAATTGGACCAGGCAATAACAATCTTGATAAGTTCCGGATTATCCGCTATCATCAGCAATGTTTCCGGCTTCTCATTCTGTTTGAACCAGTTGAGCTTGTCTGTATAAAGGGTTTCGTTCACTTTATACTCCCGATGGAAATTCGTAACTATTCAGGAAAAAATGGACAAGGTGTACCAAGGCCTGGCTGCGGGAGAGATTTCCTTTTTCTTTGTTGATTATCAAATCTAAAGCTAAATCCAATTCTCTGGCTTCTGCCTCATCCAAGCTAAAGCTCAGCATAACGTGGACGTTGAGTTTTTCTCCGTTAATCCTTCGATTAGGAAATTCTTCAAATTCCAGATGAGACCATCTCTGTAGTTGTTCGATCTGTTTTTTATCATCGGGAAGCAACAAAGTCAATTCATCAATATCAAAAGACTTGAATAAACTATCTAGAAGAACGGCGCGGCGTTCAGGGACATCTTTACCCGATAGACGGTTCAGGGTTGCCAGGTAGAGCCGGGCTTGCTGGTCGTCCAGATTCCAGACAACACAGTTTGCCTTTTCAAATTTAAGGACGCGAAGAACTCTCAAACGGTTGTGCCCATTTATGACTTGAAATTTACCTTCTTCGCTGGGGTGTGGACGCACGGTCAGGGGTTCGTATCTGCCGGTTTGTTCAATATGCTGCCGTAGTTTTTGAGTTTTTTCGGCACTCATAAAATTACTATTCTCAGGATGCTCCCGCAGTTTAGCAACAGGAATCTCCTGTATCCTAACCTGATTCATTTTTAAGCCTCCCTGTTAATGAAATAAACCTGGTTGTAAGACAGTCTCCGTCCATTTTCCTGTAATATTGCAAATTCCGCCGATGTCCGGATTCATGCAGCCGCAAATCGACATTTCAATTCCATATTTTTTACCAATTTCCATGAAATGACTGTACATTTCGTCTCTTTTCTCTCGTGGTAAGGGTATGATGGAAGAATGCTCTGCATGTACCGCCAACCTTTTTTTATCTTTGTATAAGCTCAATAAACTATCCAGAATTTCCTTATCTATGATATGTTTTCGTAATGTTGCGGTAATGGCCGGTCTCAAGAATAGCGCGCTTATGGCAGCATGTTTTATCCCCGTATCCGAGATTGCGGCACAGAGACGTTCGATAGAATCGGGTGTATCGGTTATCCCGGGGAGAATCGGTACCAACCGCGCTTCTACAGCTATGCCGCCGGCAGCAATCTTCTCCATTTGCTCAAGCCTCACCTGAATATTTGCCGCATTGGGCTCGAACATTTTCCTGACGTTCTCATCGGGGGTAATAATACCTATCTGCGCCCTGACTTTATCGGCATTGTTGAGCAAGAGTTTCAGAGTTTTATCAGGTATATATCCCTTAGTCAGAAACGCTATACCGATATCTCTGGAGAGCAAGAATTCCAGTACGGAGTGACTTAATTCAAGCACTTCCGGCACGGGTTGGAAAATATCGCTGGAGGGGCTGAAATACACAGCCCGGGGTTTATTACGCTTGCGAGTAAGTTCGTTTTTAAGCTTCTCAAGAATATTTTCGTAGATAATAACATTGTTCGTGCCCGGGAAGGCACTGTAGCCATGGGCATAACAATAAATGCAATCATGGGCACAGCCCGAGGTCAGGTTTATACCCGGAATGTGAGCCAGACAAGCCAAACTTGATGACGAAAGAACAGGTGACTTACGCTCAGCCCAGGTTATATTCACCATAACTGATCACCTGATAGATTTGGGTTGACCGCTTTGCTGTTCCAGATAACGTACAGGTAGTTACCTTTTAACCTCAAAGCTTTCGTCATGTCATATATATTCAGAGAGCTGAGAGAATACTTTTCTACATGGTCAATAACGTTCTGTGGCCTGAGGTCAGCATCTTCGATAATGACATAATCGCAGCTCTCGGAAAGGCAGGCAATAATACTCTTGTTATTCAAGGTAATCAGACATTCGGGATTAAACAACCTGACAGGTAAAAATACCCCGCTTTCAGAAGATTCGTCTGAAAGTCCTTTTCCTGTAAGAAAGTATATTCCCTCGTAGAACCTCGAGAGCGATGCCTGGGAAAAAGCTCTGCCTTCTTGAAGATAGATTCGAGTATTAGAGATAACCAGCGATTTTTTACCAGTGCCATGCGGAGCTAAACAGATTGATGGAAGATACTCTTCTATTTTCGTATTTCCGTTATAGTGTTCAAGGATTGGGGATAATTCTTCACCAGACAGTCGACGAATAGAAAAGGTGCTGAAATTATTGAAAAGTTTTGATATCAATGCTATGCGAAGACCGTTTTTAGCAGGCAAGGGCTGTGGCTGAGTCAGCCAGTCTCGATAATCGTCTCCCACAAAGTATAAGCTATCGGTAGATGCTCTTAGTTTATTACTGCGAAAGAACCTTGCCGGGTCAGCAGGTTCCAGATCAACAAACCATAATCTGAGTTTACATGTGATTTCCGAATTTTGAACCTCCCGGCAAATAGAAGCACTGAGACTACCGCTACCAGCACCAATATCCGCTAACTCCAGATTCATCACCTCTCCAGAGTGGTTGTTCGATTCCACTAGAGGACGAATAATACTTCGGTACAAGCGCCGCGCTCGCTCAAAGGTACGAGGATCAGTTGCATCTCTTACACGGCCGACGAACGAGCCGATCAACTTGAAACTCGCCGAGCGTCTCTTTTCAGAAACGGAAGGATACAACAGAAGCGATAGGGGTGACGTACCCGAGATCGTGTATTGTCTGTAATGGTAAAAAAGACCCTGTTCACCTGTACCCGGAACGGTGATTACAGGCAGGAATTTAGAGTCGTCTAGTGATTCGGGCATCTTGATTTTCGCAAGAAGGTAGCAAGGATTCCGAAGAGTACAGGTACCACCTGCTAAAACTTTATTGTCAGAAGCTGAAGCAATTCCAAAGCATTCAAAGCCCAACACAAGTTGAAGTAGATGTAGCCATTCTTGAGCTTTGATTGCTAAACGAAGTGAGAATAAGGTATCCAACAGGGAAAAATAGCGATAGCATAAGTTTTGCCCTAATAAGGCATTAAATCCGGAATGAATATAGTTATTCCATGCAATATGGAGCGCATTGACGTTTTCCTCGATTTCTCCCTGACTGAGTTTACGAACCGGCTGCCAGTATTCATCCCAATGTGTAGTTTCTAATTTTAAACACCCATTTTCAAAAACCTTAACTCTGGTCAGGATAACATCCTTCTCCAAGGTTGAGAGAAGTAATCCCCTGCCACGAATTCTTTGCAGATTCTTTGTTGTTGTTATTCCAGCCATCGTTCGCTACTCAAAAAGAACATATGTTCTACTATATTCTTTAATAAAGGTTTTGTCAAGAGGTTTTTATCACTTTCATGCCCCATTTTGGTAATGAGATAGGGAAGCTTATAATCAAACATGGCTTGGCAAGTTGAATATAATATTAAGAAGCTAAACCGTTCGTATTGAAAAGCGAATTAGAGGAAACGAAAAGAAATTAAGATAAAGAAAATCCTGGAAAGAGAAAATGAACAAATATATTAATTAGTGAATTAACAATAAAGGGTATGAAGCTTCGCTGGAATTAAGAAAATTATGTAAAAATATTCCGGATAAAGAAGCTGAATAACATATTCCAGTACGGTTTATCCACAAATCGGGTGAAAATTACCTTCATCAATCGAAGTTCTTCGCACCCGTTAGATTGGCTGCCGAGATAAAAAGAAAGATCCTTGAAACGGTTTATTTTTTTCGCATGACCGAATGAGCTAAAGGTATAGAATCTACAAAAGCCATTGATGATTCGAGGGCTTTTTCTTTTTACGCCAAATCCGATATCTTTCTGTGATACCCCATATATCCTTTGGCGTCCATCGGGATAGTGCGGTTGAGGAATTATTTGCCCGATTATACTACCGATGACAGGTACCGGCTCCGGCTGTTTTTTGACAGACCGTCGATACACGGGTACAATTTCGCTAAACTGGTTCAGTCAGGAAACGGAGATTAAAAAATGAACGTTCGGGATGTTATCAGCGGTATCATGGAGCTTAATGGCAAGGAACGTGTTAAAGAAACCTGCGATGTATTGCTGGAGGGCAACTGGGAGGAACCGGTGAAGGGTATCGCCGTGACCTTCATGGCGACCGTCGAGGTTATCCGGAAAGCCGTCGATGCCGGCTGCAACCTGATTATTACCCACGAGCCGATTTACTTTACCGGCCAGGACAAGCTGTCCTGTGTCCAGAACAACCCTGTTTACCATAAGAAGAAAGCCCTGATTTT
>JAFGIN010000137.1 GCA_016929595.1 Chitinispirillaceae bacterium | reverse complement strand
ATCATTTAACACTCCTTTTGGAAGAAGTGTTAATATGAATTTTTGATGCTGGTTGACCCCTCAATTTTAATTGTCGTCCAACAATTTAATGGTTCTGGATAAGGTTAGTGAAATAATGAAAAATTCAATGAAATCGGGGCGAATGATGAAACAAACAGAGCATTTTGCATCGAAGCGTTTCATCAAACGTCCAGTAAATATCTATAAACCTTTAACCAAAGACAGTGATGTTGAAATCTGTTGTATTTCGTTTTGTATCGACATCCTGAACCTGATTGTAAGGGACATAAATCTGTCGCCTTGCATCAGGGCAAGGAGGAAACGATGGAGAACGAGAGAAACAGAAATGATGAAATGATGAATCAGGTCATAGAAAAAATCTATAGAAAAATAGAAACAAAATTTGATGACTTGCTTTTGCGATTGATGAACGTGAAAGAGAACGCTTCGAATCAAGGCGATTATACAATAGCTGATGTCGCTCGAATCATCGGATGTGGCAAGAATAAAGCGTATGCGTGTAAGTATCATGGTGAGTATAGTGCAGGGGCAACACGTATGATTCGTAGGGATGTATTTGAGTATAGACGTGCTCAAGGACTTGATGTTTGCAAGAGAGAAAAAGAATGATGATGTGTTGAAGGGGGATGCTGCTTATATTCCAGAAATAGCGTATAAACGAAAGGAGAATTATGAGGATAAAAAGATTAGGTGATGGGCAATGGCATATCGATATTCACGTCTATCCTAAATATCGGATTTATAGAACCTTTCCTGGCAAGAGTAGGAAAGCAACATTGCAGGAAGCCAAAGAACAAGCCCAGAAATGGGAAAAAGAATTATTGGCGAAACGTGATAAAGAGCAAGCACCAAAGAATCTAAATTTTACACGATTCGATCAGGTGCTTGAGCATTGGAAGGGGTCTCCCGATAGAAACGGAAACAAACGCAAAACCAAAGATTACATCTATGAGCGATTGATGAGTGATTTAGGGTACCTTCCTCTTGATGAGGTTCGTGAGGGCTTGAAACGTTTGCAATTTATGCTGAAAGATGAGGTTACACGCAAGAAAACCAAATACACAAATTCCACAATCAATAGATTCATTGCTGATGCAAAGAGGGCTGATTCTCAGGCTTTCATCGATGGCAAGATTAAGAAACAATATTTGTTACGGTATCAATTATTAAATGAGGACAATATCCGCTATCGAATCATAAATGATCAAGAAAGAAAAAAATTGTATGAGATACTACCGGAATGGTTAAAACCGTTATGGTATTTTTCATCAAGGGTGCCTTGTCGGATCAGTGAACTTGTGAATTTAAAGAAAAGCAATCTACATCTTGAATCGAATCGTTTGCATTTAGATGGATCTCTTGCCAAAAATGGTGAACCCCGCAAACTTACCATATATCCTGAGATGATAGAATATTTTTCAACATTACCGGAAGAGTGTGAATATCTGTTCTTTCGCAAAACAAGTAAGATTATAAAGCCTATTGGCTACTTTGGTGCCGATGGGAAGGTCATCCCCAATATTATAGGACATTGGAACAAGACTTTAAATGATGCAAAAATAACTGGCTATAATTGGCACAAAACGAGGCAACAAGCCGCTATGCAAATGATTGCTGATGATTTTAGCGAGCGAGTGGTTAAGATGATTGGTGGGTGGAAATCTGATGCCGCATTTAACAGGTACATCAATGATCAGATGGTCTATGACATTCAAACCAAGGCAATCAAATTCGATAATGGCTGGTACGAATCGATGGAACCCAAAGCCGCAACCTACTATTTGGGGCTTGAGGATTGATCCATGAACAGAACACTCAAAAACATTTTGCTCTCATTTCTGGAAGTATTTTCTGGAAAGGTGTTTTCTGTAGAAATAAAAAAAGACCTACAGGATGTCTGTAAGTCTTTGAATTTATTACATGCCCAAGGCCGGAATCGAACCGGCACGGCCTTGTGGGCCGAGGGATTTTAAGTCCCTTGTGTCTACCTATTCCACCACCTGGGCATAATAGAATCCCTAAAAATGGCTTTCTACCCGTGAAAAAGCAAGAAAAAACCCCCATCTTATTAAAAAATATGATGAGGGTGTGGTGAGAAGTAGGAACAATGCAGGCTAAATGATCCTTTTTTCAACCAAATTTTCAATCGCTTTATACAAATTTGATTCGAGTGGATACCCGTTATACTTGATTTTTGATTTTATCTGTTCTACAAGCTCCAGACGAACCTCTGGCAATTCAGAGGTTGTATCACTGATCAATTGAACGGTTTTAGAGGTGTCTGAAAGCTCAACCTGCTCTTTTGGAACAGCCGCCGATTTGTCCGGGGCTTCCTTTCTACTACTCTTTATTGAGTTTTGATAAGGTTTGGCCCCGTAAGCTGAAGAAATTCTACTAATGTCCATAGCCTACCTGCCTGAGAAATGAAACGTGATGCTGTATTGCATCTTTGATATTAAGTGGGGTTTGCTTCCTTCCCTGGAAGATTGATCCCTCCCTGGATCCCCTCCCCTGAATTCCCTTTCTCAATATTCTTATTATATTTATCGGTTATGAAACTCAATTCTTAAGCTTTTAATATCAAAGTATAAATTTGGCATGAAAATCGTATACTGAAATAGGAAAAATGCCGTTGGGATACCTACAGGAGTAAAATTGAATTTAAGGTCGTTAAACAAAACAAGCAAATGCGATCTCCCTGTAACTATATTAGTAAAACATTTGAAGAAAGATGGATGCTCTGCTGAAATAGTGATAAAAACCAGTTTAACATTAAAATTGTATCGTTTTGTATAAACCATCATTATATAATACCAATTCTTGAAAAACAAATATAGATCCGGGATTCAAGCGGCAATGAACATGCGCTGAATAGAAAACATTTGCAGCTGAAACAGAGTGCAATATATGTGTAATAATGCTGTCGGGTATTGAAGGGAGAAGGGATGAAGGCTAAAGCAGCTAGTGAAAGGATGGATTCGCGAGTAAAAGGTGAGGTCACACTTTTTACTGATTTTGATATCTATCTTTTTAAAGAAGGTAATCATTTTAAATTGTATGAAAAACTTGGTTCTCATACAATGACTGTTGATGGAGTGAGCGGGACTTACTTTGCTGTATGGGCTCCTAATGCAAAAACGGTCTCTGTTGTAGGAGATTTCAATTACTGGAATCCAACGACACATCCTCTTTTTGTACGCTGGGACAGCTCTGGAATCTGGGAAGGATTTATACCGGGGATTGAAGAGGGTGCCCTTTATAAGTATCATATCGAATCTCATGTAAATGGCTATAAAGCGAATCGTGGAGATCCATTTGCCTTTTACTGGGAGACACCGCCAAAGACTTCACCTGTGGTATGGAATCTCGATTACACGTGGAATGATGCACAGTGGATGGAAAATCGTAAAAAAGTCAATGACCTTAAAGCTCCGATCTCTATTTATGAGATTCATCCCGGTTCCTGGCGCAGGCGTTCTGAAGAGGACAACCGATGGTTGAGTTACAGAGAAGTTGCCCATGAGCTTGCTGATTATATTAAAAAAATGGGATTTACACATGTTGAATTACTTCCAATAATGGAACATCCCTTCTATGGTTCCTGGGGGTATCAGACGACTGGATATTTTGCTCCCACAAGTCGGTATGGTACACCGCAGGATTTCATGTATCTTGTTGATTACCTTCACAATAACGGTATTGCAGTGATACTTGACTGGGTTCCGTCACATTTTCCAGGAGATGAGCATGGCCTGGCATATTTTGATGGTACCTGTATTTTTGAGCATGCCGATCCTAAAAAAGGGTTTCATCCCGACTGGAAGAGTTTCATATTCAATTATGGTCGCAATGAGGTTCAGGCTTTTCTTCTTAGTTCAGCAATGTATTGGCTTGAACATTACCACATAGATGGAATTCGAGTTGATGCAGTAGCATCAATGTTGTATCTGGATTATTCCCGTTCAGAGGGTGAGTGGATACCGAATTACTTCGGAGGCAGAGAAAATCTTGAAGCAATCAATTTCTTGAAAAGATTTAATCAGGAAGTTTACAAGGCATACCCTGATGTTCAGACCATTGCTGAAGAATCTACTGCGTGGCCGATGGTATCCCGTCCAACATACGTTGGAGGCCTCGGGTTTGGCATGAAATGGAATATGGGGTGGATGCATGATACACTGAGCTATATGAGTAAAGACCCTGTCTATCGAAAGTATCATCATCAGGAGCTCACATTCAGCATGCTTTATGCTTTCACTGAAAACTATGCATTGCCACTGTCCCATGATGAGGTTGTGCATGGAAAGGGATCTCTTGCTACTAAGATGCCCGGTGATGACTGGCAGCGGCTTGCAAATCTAAGACTTTTGCTTGCGTATCAGTATGCTCACCCCGGAAAAAAACTGTTGTTTATGGGGGGAGAGATTGCACAATGGTCAGAGTGGCAGCATGACAGTTGTTTAGAATGGCACTTGACTCAATGGGATCGTCATAGTGGAATACAGCTGATGGTCTCTGATCTCAATAATCTTTATAAATCAGTCCCTGCTCTTCATGAACTTGATTTTGATCCAAAAGGGTTTGAATGGGTGGATTGCAATGACTGGGAAAACAGTATTTTGACATTTGTTAGGAGAGGCTCGGAGCCGTCCGAGCAGGTGCTGGTCGCCTGCAATTTCACACCGATGCCGCGTGAGTCATATCGTGTCGGTGTTCCTGCTCCCGGTTTCTGGAAGGAACTTTTCAACAGTGATGCGAAAGAATATGGCGGAAGCGGTGTTGGAAATGCCGGTGGTGTTATGTCTACACCTCAGAACTGGCATAAAAAGGATCAATCAATCGAAATATCGCTGCCTCCACTTGCAGTTCTTATTTTTCAGCTTGGATTGTAAAAAAAAACAAGGGACAGTGGGTACATCCACTGTCCTCCCTCCCTGTCTTATAGAAAACAGTGTTATTCCACAGGCTCTTCTTTAGCAGATTCATCACTACACCATTCTGAATCATTGTCGAGCTGCTTTTTGACGATGAAAACACCTGCAACCAGTCCAATAATTACTCCAATCGAATTTTTAAAAAGAAATCTGATAATTCCAAAAGAAATCGAAAAGATCAGTTTAACAATAGTGAATACCAGCCCGGATGATGTACCGAGAAGACGAAACGGAAGCAGAATTACTTTTCCGATCATATTAAGCTCCTTACTTTGATGTCAAACATATGACACCGTCCCAGTCTGGACCGGGCGGATTTGATTTATACATTTCACAATATTGAACAATTTTCTTTGAAGGAGTCATCCCTTTTGGGGCAATCTCCCTGAGTGGTTCCAGCAAATGTGCATCCAGAAGGATTTCTATTGCCCTGTCCCACTCCTGAGCATAAAATAGTTTAAGCCCTTCATTAAACAAATCTAGCATTCTGATTGCATTCGGGTCAAGAGTGCCTTTTTGTGCAATCAATTCGTACACTATTACAGGCTCAGATTTCCCTACAACGGTAATTTTATCAATCTTGCGGGTTTCAAACTGCTCTTTTACCAGTTCGTGCGTGGCATTACTGATCATGGTGTAAATTCCGTACTGTTTTGCAGCACTCTCCAGGCGCGCTGCGAGATTTACTGCATCACCCATCATAGTATAATTTTTTCTGATTGAAGAGCCCATATTTCCTGTTGTTATAAGACCAGTATTGATACCAATTCTCATTCGCATCTGGTGAACAATATCAGGCCATTTATCACCTTCTGCGACCCATTTTTTTCGAAGGTTACCGAGTGCATTCTGCATATCAAGAGCAGTAAGACAGGCCTGATACGCATGGTCTTCAGAGGGCATCGGGGCACCAAAGAAGGCGATAATTGCATCTCCCTCATACTTGTCAAGAGTACCGAAATGTTTAAGCAGAATATCGGTCATTTCGGAAAGATATTCATTGAGTAACTCTACAAGACGTGTAGGAGAACCAAGTTTTTCAGAAAATGTCGAGAAACTTTGAATATCAGTAAAAAACGCCGTTCGTATTCCCTCCTCACCGCCGAGAACCGGAAGCTGTTTTTTATTATACATGATGTCAATGAGCTCAGGTGAAAGATATTGTTTAAATGTATTCTGAAGAAATTTCCGGTCTTTCTCCTCGGTAATATAACGGTAAGCCATGACCGTAGTATAGGTTAAAAGTATCGTGAATACCGGTCGCGCGATTTCTATCCAGATATGGTCAGAACCAAATAATGTCATCGCTATTAAAAAGTATGCAAACACCATGACTATTGAAAGTATAGCGCCGGTAAGAGGTTTGAATAAAAATGAGGCCAGCCCGATAGTGATACCGACAAGCAGCAGAATGAAGAAGTTCTGCCAGGCATTCAAACGTACAATAAAAGTATTGGTGATAAAAGAATTTATCAGGGATGCGTGTATTTCGACGGCGGGGTAACTGCGGTCGTGAGGTACTGGTTTGATATCAAAAAGGGCTGGAGCTGTCGAGCCAACAATAAAAATTTTTCCATCGAGGTTTCCCTGGATACGATCATTCATGATGTCATAATAACTGTAAACCGGAAAAGGAATTGACCGGGGGCCAAAGAAGGTGATGATATGACGGTTATAAGGAGTAAGTGGAATTTTGATGTTTCTACCAAAGTCCATTCTTGTGCCTGGCTGCAGCGAGGTCAGAGTGTTCCATGGTATTGAACATAGTTGTTCCAGAGTCTCTTCACGGAGGACTGGTATTGTGCTTACAAGCCTGCCTTTGTAATTAGAGACTGTCAAATTATGAAAAAGCAGTTTTCTTTCACCGTTTTTGACAAAAAAAAGATCATCCGGGTGTGTCTCCGACAATGTTGCAAGATCCAGCTGTGTAAACCACCACTCTTCTACATCAAATGGGGCTCGCAATACCCAGTCTGTTTCGGAATCACGTATAAAAGAAATATCGTTTGCAATCTGAATCTGTTCTCCGACAGGTAGCATAAGAATTTTTTTTAGATCTGATGAAAAAAGTATCTCACTTAATTGACAGGGTATTACTCCGGGGACATTCATCTCAAGTGAAACAGATCCCTTCATATCCCGGGAAACAGCACAAAATGATGATATGTTAACTTTCTGGCTGTTTTTAAGATTCAGAATACTCTCAGACTTGTTGATAAGTAATCGTATTTGAGCAGCAGTCATGTTGGGGTAGGAAAAACTGAGTTGTCCGATTGAATCCATGAAGGCTTTGAATGGTTTGCCAACATCAACGAATTTTCCGGGTTCGAAGAGAATCTCCTCATCAGGTGTTTTAAACAGTGTTGCTGTTGCACGTAAACTGACAGGAAGGTAGATGGGATCAAATTTCCCAAAACGATAAAATAGAGGAACTTCTCTGATAACCCCATCCTCACTGGGAATAATATCTACATGGCCGATTCCTTGTGCTGCTTGTGCAAGTTGCGGAAAAATCCCATCAATGATAGTTTTCTCATCGAAAATTTCAATCTGTTTTTCAGGTGAAAATGACACTGCTGAGAGTGGATTAAGAGAGTCATGCCATTCCATTGTCATGCGGTACTTTATCTGCGAAAGTGCAAAATCCTTGTAATCCTTTTCATCAGAAAGGCAGATACCGTGGAATACGTTACCGGCATTACGGGTTGCAGCTACAAATGCACTATCATAATCAATTGTTGAAATAATTGACTGTAATGATTTATCGGTAAGGGTAATATCCGGATCAATCTGGATGCTTCTGGTAAGGATATTTTCAAGCCGTTTTTTGTGATGCTCGTCTTCTGGCTGGTAAAAAAGAATATCGAAAATAACCGCTGCCGGAAAATGACGGTTCAAGGTCTCAATCATTTTTGCGTGGTAGGAACGGTTCCAGTTCTGGTACAACCCCATCTTCTGCATGCTCCGATCATCAATATCAATAACATGAATCCCATACTCGTTTTTCTTAATATCATTTAGTTGATCATTGGAAAGTTCAGCATACTCCCACCGATATCGCATATAGTAGGTTACATATTCAAGACGATCGATCAGGTCCTGGAAGAAAAAACGGGTAAACAGAGCTATACCAAGTCCGGCAAGCGAGCCAATAAAAAGACTTCTAATAAGTTTTCTAAGTAACGCCATTGTATCTCCAGATTATTCAATAAGATAGAGAGACTTTGCAAGCTGGAATACAGTTATATGGTGTAATTAATAGTTCAGGTAAAGTATAAGGTGAAAGCTGTGCAATGGCAAGTATCAGATACTTTTTTCAAATGGACAGAATCGAAATAATTGAAATAGATGAGGATGTTGTAACGTTAACCGGCAACACGAGCAGCAGATATGCAGGATTAATATGTAAAAGGGAATTAAATTTTTTCCTGCAGGAAAATCTACTTTTAGCAGTATGTAGATCAACCTTGAACCACTGCTTTTTTACAAAGTTTAAAGATGTCATAATCATAGAGCTGCGAAATGACACCGGACGTGCATTGTCGGACTTTTTCCGCAGCTGAAAACATTTTTAAATACACAGATGCTGCGATAATATACAGACCACTAAATTAAAAAAAATTGCTTATATTATATAAATGCTTCTAAAACAGCAACTAATCCCCGGAGGATGATGTGCAAAAAATAAACAGCTTTTTTAACGCTTTAATCATTTGTGTGTTGCCACTGTTAGTATTTGGTGCTCCACATAATGGAAACGGTTTCGATCTTGAACAACCAGATGGCTCCACAGTTCCCGTACTTGTCTGGGGAGATGAGTTTTATCAGCATGTTGAGAGTCCCGATGGATTTACTCTGGTTCGAAATGAAAAGACCGGATGGATCTGTTATGCACAACTTTCAAGCGACTCTTCAGAATTACTTCCAACCGATTCTATCTACCGTTTTTCTTCAGGGTTGAGAAAAGCTCAGTCAGACACGCAGTCAGTTTTTTCAAGACATCTCAAAATCAGTCGGGAACATCGATTGCGAAATCATGAAAAGGTACGTTCCAGGCTTCAGAAAAAAGATGAGTCTGAGGAAATGGAAACACCAGCTCCAGCTCCTCCCCCCGATGATGAAGGTGGTTCGGCCATAATCATGCCTCTTCAGGGCGTTAATCCTGTTAAGGGTGAATTTACAGGGTTGACTATCCTCATAGATTTTTCGGATAAAACCGCAACAATCCCGAAAGATTCAGTAGAAAATTTTGTGAACAAACGCGGGTATACAGGATATGGTAACAACGGATCAGTTCGTGATTATTTTTATGATGTTTCTGGTGGTAAAGTTGATTATAAAAATATTGTACTGGCTTACCATCGGGCCAGAAACCCGAAAAACTATTACGATAATTCAACGACATCGTTTGGTTTGCGGGCACAGGAACTTATTCTCGAAGCACTTAACAAGCTTAAAAATGAAGGGTTCGATTTTTCACAATTGTCGTCAAACTCCCGCAAAAGGATATACGCCGTAAATGTGTTGTATGCGGGTACACCATCAATGGGGTGGTCAAAGGGCCTCTGGCCGCATCAGGGATCACTTTCAAATTTTTCTGCAAATGGTTACAGCGTAACCAAATATCAGATCTCAAATATTGGGACATCATTGAGTATCGGTACTTTTTGTCATGAAAACGGGCATCTTCTTTTTAATTATCCTGATCTCTATGACTATGGTGGTGAATCACAAGGTGTTGGTAATTATTGTATCATGTGTGGAACAAATAGTAAAAATCCTGCGCGTCCATGCGCCTATCTCAGAGATTACTCCGGATGGGATGTGGTGACTGACATTACCGATATTGTAAGTGGTACTATTCTCACCGCGCTTCCTAATTCCAACAGTTCGTTTACATTCCGTAATAGAAACAATTCCAGTGAGATGTTTTACATAGAAGCGACACGAAGAAATGGTCGTTCCAAAACACTCCCTGATTCAGGATTTATGATATGGCATGTCGATCGTAAAGGCTCCAATAACAATGAGAAACGTACCTCTTCATCTCATTACCTTGTTTCTCTCGAGCAGGCTGATAATTTGTTCGAACTTGAATTAAATAAAAACAGTGGTAAAAAAGGTGATCTTTTCCGGATGGGGTATAAAAATCGATTTGATGATGAAACTAAGCCCTCTGCCACATGGTGGAATGGTTCGAAATCAGGAATGCAGATCTGGAATATGAGTCAATGTGGCGATACGATGTCTTTCAGTATCGGAGACACGGCAAATGTTATACGATACAAGGTTGCGGTGTCAGCCTCCGATCATGGATCAGTCAATCCATCCGGGGTGATTCAGGTAAGAGCCGGGCAGTCGCTTCAGTTCATTGTTAAACCTGATAGCGGGTATCAGATCGATCGAATTACCGTTAACGGTGCCACAACCTCAATCAAGGATACGGTGAAAATCGAAAATATCAGCAGTGATCAGACAATGCAAGTAGATTTCGGTATTAAATCCTCTATTGTATGTATTTCGCCTCGTGAGGAAGATCTATACTATGTTGGTGATACGATGGTAATTTCCTGGCAGAAACGGGGTGTTACTGTGGAAGGGATTGTACTTTCATATAGTGTAAATAACGGTGAATACTTTACAACGATTAGCGGTAATGTCGCAGCAAAAGACAGTGTCTATAAATGGAAAATTCCCGATCTTGAAAGTAATGAGTGTATCATAAAAATAGCTGATCGTGATGAGAATCCTTCAACAGTTTCAGGCCTGTTTTCCATTCGCCGGAAACCACAGCTTTCTATCTCTGAACAGGGGATAACCATAGCTGTTGCAAAAGGGAAAAAAATCACACAGGATTTTCAACTCCAGAATTCGGGAACGGGCAATCTTACTCTTTCTGCGACAATGCAGCAGCAGATTAAACGTGTATTGATTAATGAGCTTTCCATCGGTGCAGACGCTAAGGCTCCTGATGCTGTTGAACTCTGGAATAGTGGCGCTGATATTGACATAAGCGGATGGAAACTGATCTGGGAAGACAATAAGGTTACATCGGGAAGCTTTACATTTAAAGATGGCACTGTTTTTAAAGGCGGAGAGGTTATAGTGGTACATGATTTGGAAAAAGATACCTCAGCATCTTCTTTCTACATGGGGCAGAATGTACAATGGCTTTTCAGTGATTTTCTGGAATTCTATGTGACTCTTACCGATCGTGAAGGGCGTGGTGTTGATTTTGTAAAATCTCCCGGGAGTCCATCCTCTCCGCCAGATGGAACCGGCTGGCTGGGAGAGGGCATCGAGCTTTGCACCTCTTTTGTTGCAAGAACTACGCACATCGATACAGATTCTTTACTTGACTGGATCTGTAGTGGTAAGGGTACGCTCAAGCAGCTTAATACTACTCAACAGAAATCGGCCCCGCTACCATTTCTGACACTTCTTCCGGTGTCAAAATCTGTCAGCAAGAGCAGTTCAACAACCTTTACGGTTTCGATTGACGCAACAGATCTTGACGTTGGTATTTTGTCAGATACCGTAGTGATCTATCATAATGATCCCTCGCGACCATCGCCACTGAAAATTCCATGTCAGATTACTGTTTACAATCCATCTTCTGTCAAAAAAGAGGCGCCACTTCAGGTGTCAGGTAAGCAACAGGCGTCAAAGAACCCGGAGCTCACAGCAGCTCCTAATCCGGTTTTTTCAGATCAGAGTGTGACAATAAAGTATACCCCGGTGGGAAATGAACGTTACGGTGATCTTTTTGTTTTCAACAGCATGGGAAACTGTCTGTTCCATGAAAGGGTTAACTTTTTCGGAATAAGCAGCATAAACAGGAAACCGGCGGTTTTTTTCTGGACACCGAAAAACAGTGGTCAGCGCAGGGAGACCTGTCTGGTCCGTATGAATATTATAAATAAGGATGGATCGAAGACTGTTCAATCGATGAAAGTCGGGCTGCGGTAAATGTCTGGCGTCGGTGCCTTCGAGGCCATAGTATCCCTTTTCATAAATATGGTCACAGGAGAACGCAGCTATTTTTAGCTCTATCGCGAAACGAGGAAGGTCAATACTATCTGGTAGCATTTAACTGACGGGTGATAAAGATAGAGAAAAAAATTATTAAGTTATATGTGATTATAGTTATGAAACGAAGTACTTAGTACTGACGTTAAAGATAAATTGTTTTTACCCTTGGGGATCTTATTTTTTTTCTGGTATATAAGCCTGATTATTATCATCTTTAAACCTGTTGAAATTTCTTTTTTGAAAAACAACTAATTATAGAAAAAAAATAAACTCCCGTCCCCACCACGACTCCAACAGTATAACAGACCAGATCACTCCACAAAAATCCAGACCCCAGGATCAGCGCGCCAATTTTGTAACTTCTTAATGTATCGATCCAGGGAGAGTGATACAATTGAAGAAATTCGATTGCGAATGAAAACAACAAAGAGATAATGAAAATGGTTCTTGCGGAATGATCAATGAATACGATGCTGAAGCCTAACGATACTGCAAGTGCCCAAAGTGTATCCCCGGCGTATGTTCCGATGAATGAGGTGTGGGGCACAAAAGAACTTCGGGACAGTAGTCCGAAAAGGATTGTGATAATCAGGTACAAACTGAAGATAAGGCGTTGTTTTGGATGCATGAAATAAACATACCTTTTGTAAGAGGAAATCTAAAATTGCATAAAATATCAGATGAAATACCAGACATTCAAAAATAAACAAATTTTTACCAGGTAGTAGTAATATAAAATTGTAGGTTCACTTTTCCGAAAGGGTAGGAATTTTTTCAACATAGAGTAAAAAATAGTAAGATATGTTGAAAAAAGTCAACATACTTCGATTATGTAAATTTCCAAATGATTATAAATATAAAAAAATTGTACAGAACAAAAAAATACTTGCACTGCCAAAAAATAAAGTATATATTAACAGTACCTCTTATTTTCCTACTACATGCAAGGGCCCTCCTTGCAAACATTTGGGTGAAGCGGAAACGCCGGGATTTATTCCCGGCGGTTCTTTTATGTAGCCAAAACAACTTTCGAATTTAATGTGGTTTCTTTCTAAAATAGAAAAAGCCAAAAGCAGAAAAACTGAATGTTTACTAATTGATAAAGTTTTTCTTACAGACGCAGTAAAGTTGTAAAAAAAATCTCAAAAATTTTATTTAAAAAGTAAATAGATTGTTTTTGCACAATTGAAGCAGAAAAACTATTTTAGTTGTACTGCAATTTCCATGAGGTAATGAAATCTATCAACAGATAATAGTTTATTAAAGGATCTTTAACATGGGACTACCAGGAAGAAATGATCTCTGCCATTGTGGCAGGGGCAAAAAATATTTTTTGTGGTATGGATGATATTTTCAAAAAAAAGAGCTCTATACAAACCGAGTATCTTTATCGAATAAATCATGTGGTGGATTATATTGAGGCACATCTCGATGAAACACTTACCCTGGAAACACTTTCGCATATTGCCTGTTTTTCAAAGTTCCATTTCCATCGGATCTTTCTAGCGGTTACCGGAGAACGGCTTGCTGAGTGCATTCAAAGATTGAGACTTGAAAAGGCTGCTGTCCTGCTGCATAATAATCTTCAAATGGCGATAACAGATATTGGTTTGAGGTGCGGTTTTGCTTCGTCCGCATCTTTCGCTAATGCATTCAAAAGGTATTATGGCAAATCAGCATCTGAATATCGATGTAGTGAAAAAAATGTGACACAGAAGAGGTATATCTGCCTGCCCGATGAAAACAGGAATACATTGCACATCCGGATCGAACAGCAGGAAGGTAAGCTGTCTTATCACATACGTGGGATCGGTTACCAGCGACAGGTCGACGTGGTTGAGCTGCCGCCATGGCATGTTGCTTATATCCGCTATACAGGATCTTATAAAGGTGATACCCGTCTTTTTGCCCGGCTATGGAACAGACTTGCGGCCTGGGCAGCTCCACTTGGATTGTTAAAAAATCCTGATACCGTATTTCTGACACTCTGCCATGATGATCCGGAAATAACCCTGGAAGAAAAGTTACGGATCAGCGTTTGTATCAGTGTTGATGAGAATACAAAAACAACGGGTGAGGTAGGAAAAATGCAACTGCCTGGAGGAAAATATGCTGTATGTCGCTTTGTTCTTGGCCCTCAGGATTATCCCGAAGCATGGGGTTGGATCTATGGTACCTTTCTTCCTCTCAGCGGTTATCAGGTGGATGACCGTATTGCCTTTGAATGGTTTATCCCTCAAAATCAGCAGAATGCAGGAG
Organism: Chitinispirillaceae bacterium; assembly: GCA_016929595.1. GTDB lineage: Bacteria > Fibrobacterota > Chitinivibrionia > Chitinivibrionales > Chitinispirillaceae > JAFGIN01. The sequence goes on along the minus strand of JAFGIN010000137.1, from coordinate 139 downwards.
AAAGAAACTCTATTGATATCTGCATTCCTGTCAAATGAGGCAGTACAGCTTATATACTTCGGTCGGTTAAAATATCATACATTAGTGCTAATGGCAAATATCGCATATTTCACAGCCCCTATCCCATCCTTCCCCCGTT
>JAFGIN010000136.1 GCA_016929595.1 Chitinispirillaceae bacterium | reverse complement strand
TCACTCGCCTGTACCTGATGCTTCGAGCTATTGGTTTAAGAAGAAACCACGAAAGGCACGAAAAACACGAAAAAAGAATGTGGATAGGTTGTTTTATTTATTTCCTTTTAGTGTCTTTCGTGTATTTCGTGGTTAAAATCTTTAAGAGGATTGAGTATTGACATTCACTCACCTGTACCTGATCCTGCTCAAGCTATTGGTTTAAGAGAAACCACGAAAGGCACGAAATACACGAAAAAAGAATTTGGATAGGTTGTTATATTTATTTCCTTTTAGGCCTTTCGTGTATTTCGTGGTTAAAATCTTCAGAAGGATTGGTTATTGGCATTCACTCAGTCACCTTATTGATTTTGTATAGAGATAGGTGAACATACTGCGTAAAGTCTGGCATCATATAATGATTTCCCATACAGGAATATGAGGATTTAAGTCAGCATTTTTACTACAATAAAAGGGCCTACAGCCCTTTTCCGTAATAACCTGCAAATAAAAAAAACCGGAGTGTTGCAGCTCCGGTTTTTTGCGCGTCAATCTAAAGAATGACCTTAGGAAAATTTATTTCAGCAGCGCCAGAAGAACTCCGGCAGCAACTGCAGAACCTATAACACCTGCAACGTTGGGTCCCATTGCGTGCATCAATAAGTAGTTGGTGGAATTGTACTCCTGACCTACTTTATTAGAAACGCGCGCGGCCATTGGAACTGCAGATACACCCGCTGAACCAATAAGAGGATTGATCGGTGTTTTTGAAAATTTGTTCATAATTTTTGCCAGAATAACTCCACTTGCGGTTCCGGCACTGAAAGCTATCAGACCTAATAAAATGATACCCAGAGTTTGTGGTTGCAGAAACTGTTCACTGGAAAGTTTGCTTCCAACGGCTAGTCCTAGAAAGATTGTAACAATATTGATTAATTCATTGGTTGCTGTTTTTGATAAACGGTCAGCAACACCAGATTCCTTGAAAAGATTTCCCAGCATGAGAGCACCAATCAGAGGTGTTGCATCTGGCAGCAAAATGATACAAAGAGACAGAACCACCAAAGGGAAGATGATTTTTTCTCTTTTTGACACATGTCGTAACTGTACCATCTCAATGCGTCTTTCCTTTTCGGTTGTAAGGAGCCTCATAATTGGTGGCTGAATGATAGGTACAAGCGCCATATAGGAATATGCTGCCACCGCTATTGCTCCCAGGAGATCTGGACTGAGTCTTGACGTGAGAAAGATAGCGGTTGGACCGTCAGCTCCTCCAATAATCCCAATTGATGCAGCATCTTTAAGGCTGAACTCAAGGCCAGGAACATATTTACTGAGCACAAGTGCTCCGATAAGTGTTCCGAAAATGCCAAGCTGTGCAGCACCTCCAAGTAAAGCCGTCTTGGGGTTTGCGATCAGTGGACCAAAATCGGTCATTGCTCCAACGCCAATGAAAATCAGTAACGGGAAAACTCCGCTTTGAATGCCCACTGCATAGATAAGACCCTGAAAACCCTCAGGACCGGCAATATCTGCGACGGGTATATTGGCCAGAATACCGCCAAATCCTATCGGAATCAGCAGCAGCGGTTCAAATCCCTTTTTAATTGCCAGAAACAGCAAAAAAAAGCTTACGAGGATCATGATGATCTGCCCGACCTTGAAATTTGCTATCCCTGTTGACATAACTAAATTGTGAACAGAACTGGTTAAATCCATGTATGATATTCCTTTACTTAATTAATTGATTCCGATCAGAACCTGACCTGATGTTACCTGGTCACCCTGTTTGACATCTATAGATGTAATTGTTCCGGAGACTGGAGAATTAACAGGTGTTTCCATTTTCATCGCTTCAAGTACCAGCAGTTCATTTCCACTGGTGATAGAATCACCAACATTGACACTCAGACGTAAAACAAGTCCTGGAAGGGGAGATTTCACTATCGTTGAGGATGCATCACTACCAGCACCACCTGATGCTGCGGATGCGGATTCAATACCCTCTTTAACATTGACAGTGTATGTTTTTCCGTTGACTGTAGCACTGTTTCCATTGATTGCGACAGTATATTTTTTGTCATTGATGGAGACCGTATATCCGGCAGAACCTGCAGCTTTTGGTGCAGATGTGGCTGCGGCTTTTTCCTCTTTTTTCTCATTATAACGAATGTTAACTTTTGCCTGTCCCTTGAGAAATGCGATACCCTTTTCCTTACATGCTGCAGCGATAAAAACGTTTTCATCACTCATATCGGTGATTCCTGCGTCCTGGAGCATCTTCTTTGCGGCTTTACTACCTTTATTTGGATCTCTGTCGTTGATATCAAGTGGATCTTCGGTAGTTGGCTGCAATTTAAGCTGTTCAGAACAGATTTTAACAACTTCGGGATCCGGGGTGGCTGGAGTTTTTCCGAAATAGCCCAGAACCATTTTACCATATCCCTCAGCAATTTTTTTCCATGGGCCGAACATGGTATTATTGAAAGCCTGCTGGAAATAAAACTGGGAAACAGGTGTAACTGAAGTACCAAAACCGCCTTTGCTGACGACTTCTTTCATGTTTTTAATAATTTCAGGATATTTATCCATCTGATGATTATCTCTGAGCATCTGTGTATTGGCAGTTAGTGCACCACCAGGCATTGGTGAAAATGGTATCATAGGTTCGACTGCTTTTGCTTCTGGAGGTACGAAGTAATCTTTCATGCAATCTTTAAAGACTTCTTCGGCGATCAGCATTTTATCGATGTCGATTCCCAGATCGTAATCTGTTCCTCTTAACGCATGCCACATCGAAATGATATCTGGTTGACATGTTCCACCAGAAACCGGAGCCATTGATAGATCAAGCTGATCAGCACCACCATCGAGAGCAGCTCTGTACTGGGCCACACAGGTACCGGCTGTATCATGAGAGTGGAACACGACCTTTGTTCCTGCAGGTAGCATGGCGCGTGCTTTCTTCATTGTATCATACACCGTTTGTGGTGTTGACGTTCCAGATGCATCTTTAAAGCAGACAGAATTGAATTTGATCCCTGAATCAAGAATTTTTCTGAGTGTTGCTTCATAAAATTCAGGTGTATGTGCACCTGTCATTCCAGGTGGAAGTGCCATCATGGAGACGACAACTTCATGTTGAAGACCTGCATCAACAATACATTTGCCCGAATAGATGAGGTTGTTGACATCATTGAGTGCATCAAAATTGCGGATCGTAGTAATACCATGCTTTTTAAAGGTAACTGCATGAAGGTTTACGATATCCCGTGACTGAGAATCCAGTGCTACAATATTGATCCCTCTGGCAAGGGTCTGGAGGTTGGCATCGGGGCCTGCGACCTTTCTGAACTGGTCCATCGTTTTGAATGCATTTTCATTGCAATAAAAAAAGAGACTCTGAAACATAGCGCCACCGCCGGCTTCAAAATGATTGATTCCAGCGGCTCTTGCAGCCTCAATGGCAGGGAGATAATCTTTTGTTAAAACACGAGCTCCATATACAGACTGAAAACCGTCCCGAAAAGCGGTTAACATTACTTTGACCTGTTTTTTCCCCATTTGTATAACCTTCCTTAATATATTGAAATAATTTTAATTAACGAATGAATGTACAGCTGCTATTGCAACTGCGATGTCCTCATGGTTTTCAAAAGCTGCTTTTTTCACTTTGGTTACGATTTTCTCTTCCGGTTCCGGAATGAGCCTGGCCAACGGTTTCATCAGAAGTGAGAATAGATTTAACGTTCCTATCATTATTAAAAGGAAAGTGAAAACTACTCCTATCCCGATTACTGCCAAAATGAGTCCATTAATGATCATTTTTGACTCCTGTGGTTATGGTTTGTATATTATGACTTGAATACATTTTGTGTATCTTTGTTATTGTCAAGAGACGTACAGGTTTCCGGGAATGCTTTTTAATTATCACCCGAATTACTTGACTATAGAATTCTGAAGTGCTGTTTTACAAATCTTACTAAACATAATCTCTATAATCAGCAACATACAAAGAATCGTCCTTTATTTTCTCCGGACAGGCGTACCTTATCGAATACACTCACAAGTGCCTTTCTTTTCTGGTAAAAACACTTCCGAAAAAAATCAGTCAGATACCTATAGGTTGTTTTAATCTGTTTTGTTAAAGTTTTAATAAAAGAATTTACTGCTTTCTGATGCGGTCCGGCTGCAGGAGATGATCTGACTGTCTTATCTGCCTGTGTTAGCACTATTCTATCCAATGAAGAGTTCTGAGTTTTTGTTTCGCTTGCATAACTGTTGAAATGGAGCATTGGTCCGCAATCAATCGTATCAGTATTTTCATCAGTGTGTCTGATGATGTTGGTTCTGATGGCAGGTACTTGCCATTTTTGATTGAAACCGACTTTTTTCTTAAGCCGATCTATTGTGGCGATATCTGTAGTGATGGGATGTGGCGAGTGGGGATTTGTTGCTGGAAGACTACTCAAAAAAGGATCATTAGACATATACACTGTGAAGTTCACAGCTCTCACCGGCAATAAACTGAAATCGTGAGAGTGCATGGTATTTTTTCCGCAAAATTAATTAAATTTGACCTGTTAAAATACATCTGAAAATGGCTGAAAAAAAGAAAAAAGGAATAATTTTTTTTAAAATGAGAAATACAGTAAAATACTGTGAAATCAGTGTCCTATTAATCTAATAAATTGTCAAATGAAATAAACATATGTTGAGTTAAACCGACATATTCAGATTGTCGTGATTATTGAGGCTGGAAAATAAGCAAGTATACTCTCAGCTCAGATGCAGCAGGATTGATGTTTCCGGGTACTCTGGATATGTGAGAACATTACTTTACAGTTTATCTCCGTCCAAAAGGGTTTGGAAAACCTCTGGTATCCGCTGGACTATTTTTTGACGGAGGTGTTGAACTGGGATACGGGGAAAGGGGTGGTTGTGGCCACTGCATTGGAGGAGCTGGTCTGCGATACTGCTGCTGAGGTTGAGGTTGAGGCCGAGGCTGCTGTTGAGGCCGAGGCTGCTGTTGAGGTTGAGGCTGCTGTTGAGGTTGAGGCTGCTGTTGAGGTTGAGGCTGCTGTTGTGATGCGTGATTCATGTACCTTGGTCTTGCCGCACCAGGCTGCAGGTACTTTCTATTGAATTCATTGACCACCTGTTTGCTGATCTGTTTGAGCGAATCGAAAACCCCTGTTCCCTTATTGGCAACAGCTTCGTTCCATAATAGATTCCTGTTGTTCAGATAATGATGCAACTCTTCGACGGTGGTTGCTCCAGCCACATCTCGCTTATTGTATTGCAGTACAGTGGGGATTTCCTCAGCTCTGTAGCGGTATTCATAGAGGTTGTCATAAAGATTCTGGAGGCTTTCCAGGTTTTCTTTCATTTTATCCGGAGTGCTGTCTGCAACAAAAACAATTCCGTCCACACCTCTGAGTACAAGTTTTCGGGTTGCGTTATAGTAGACCTGTCCGGGCACTGTATATAATTGTAGTTTGATCTTGAAACCTTTGATTTTGCCCAGATCCAGGGGTAGAAAATCAAAGAACAGTGTCCGCTCACCTTCAGTTGAAAGTGAAATCATATTACTTCTGAAATTGGGCTGCACATTTTCATAGATAACCCTCAAATTTGTTGTTTTACCACTCAGACCCGGACCATAATAGACAATTTTTGCGTTAATCTCCTGGGTCGCGTAACTGATTGCAGCCATAGTTAACCTTTTAGTTAGTTAGTTCGTTAGTTAGATTTTTGATTTCATTATACATTCTACTGGTTATACATAGCAAATATAAAATAGGGCGAGGCCATATGGGCCTACGCTGTAAAAAAAAATTATTGCCGCCCGGGAATGGCCAGCTCATTTTGTTTTGTTGCTGCTATACCACAAATACAAAACGTGAGACCTTTTTCAGTGATACGGATAGTTACTATATCAGTCAACTAATACAAGCCACTTTTTGTCAGTGATAAAATTTGACATCAAATACAGATTGATATAGATTTATTGTATTACTTTACTTTACCTTAAAACAAAGGATGTTTTCCATGAAACGATCTATTTACAGAGCGATCGCACTAGCTGCAATTACCTGTTTCAGTGCTTACTCTATCGTAAATGCTCACCATAGAAAAATCGATCCTATTGTTTCAACGGAATGGTTGGCTGCCAATTTAAATTCTGGTTTGATTATATTAGACCTGAGAGTTGATACTGCTTATGAAGCCGGGCATATTGCCAATTCGATAAACTCTCCTGCTGATGGATGGTGGACTACTTCTGATGATGCTCTTCTTCTGGAGATGTGGAATGAGGAAGCTTTGCGTTCAAAAATCGGAGATCTGGGAATTGATGGATCGAGCAAAGTTGTTCTGGCTAATACTTCTTTGAATGATTATGATCGTGCACAAACAGATCGTGTTGCATGGACTCTTATCTATGCCGGATTAGCTAATGTCGCTGTATTGAATGGGGGGTATACAAAGTGGGTCGCTGAAGAAAGAGAATTGACGCAATTTTCTTTGCTTCCTGAGGTGAAAGTATATACCAGGCGATTCAATCCATTTGTGCTTGCAAGTAAAAGAACTGTTATGCGGAATCTTTTTACAGCCAAAATTATTGATGCCCGTATTCCCGATGATTTCTTTGGTGTAACTACACCCCGGGAGTTTTCGGAAAAAGATGGTCATATTGCTGGTGCCGTGTCCCTTCCGACTCCCTGGGTTTTTACAAAAGATGGACAGTACAAAGACCGCGAAACTCTGGCTGCCATGGCAAGAGGGGTAGTTGGTTATCACTGTTTTCATAGAAAAAATATTGTGTACTGTGGTGTCGGTGGTTTTGCATCAACCTGGTGGTTCATATTGTCAGAAGTGCTCGGGTATCAGAATGTCAGTCTGTATGATGGGTCAATTCAGGAGTGGACACGTGATCCATATGCCCCGGTTCAGAAATTTACATGGTAAAAAAACCTTCTTCTGAAAAGAACTATAGATCTCTGTAAGGGGAATGACATTGTAATTCCCCTTTTTTCTAAATAACTCTGGAATTAAAGATTATTACAGCATAGAACAAATGGATGTTTTCGTAATCGCGAGCAGATATACTGTTTTGCGTTCGATGAAGCACTGCATTCTTTAAGATCAGAACATTGTGGAACAGTATTTGTTTCCTTTGTTCAGAATAAGGAGGAGCAGATGCCAGGGTGGAGAAAAAAAAGTGATGATCATGGGCGTGAAGCCAGGGATCCCACCCAAATTCCTTATCCGGGGTGGAAGGACATCGTAATCAGGGTCTCTAAAGAGATCGGGTCTGATAATGTCGGTATCCTTTCTGCCGGAGTTGCATTTTATACTTTTGTAGCAATATTTCCAGCCATTGCAGCTCTGATATCAGTGTATGGACTCGTAGTAGACCCCCAGATTGTTCAAGATCAGTTATCACAATTCGCAGATGTACTGCCTTCTCAGGCTGGCGAGCTGATTAGAAGTCAACTGGTAGAGATTGTGAGCGGTAATTCTTTCGCACTCAGCTGGGGCCTTGTTTTCAGTACTGTTTTGAGTCTCTGGGCTGCAAATGCAGGAACAAAGGCACTTTTCAGGGGGATAAACATTGCGTATGGTGAGCGGGAAAAAAGAGGTTTTTTAAAGGTAAATGCGATTACTCTTGCTATTACCTTCTGTGGAGTCATTGTTATAATAGGCAGTTTATTTCTGGTAGCGGTTCTTCCTGCAGCGATCAATGCTCTTGAGGTACCGGTTGGTGTAAAAACCGTCGTAGGGTGGTTCAAGTGGTTTGTGCTGGCTGCTTTGCTGATTTTTTTTCTGGCAGTTCTGTACCATTTCGCACCAGATAGAAAAAGCCCGAAATGGAGCTGGGTAAGCTGGGGTTCAGTTCTGGCTGCGGTTCTCTGGATAGCTGGTACTGCAATTTTTTCATTTTACGTAGCTAATTTCGGCAGTTATAATGCAACGTACGGTTCTCTTGCTGCTGTAGTCATTTTGTTGTTCTGGCTCTATCTGACCAGCTTTGTAATTCTGCTGGGTGCGGAAGTTAACTCTGAGATCGAACGCCAGACAAAAACAGATACTACAGTCGGGAAAGATAATCCAATGGGAAAAAGAGGTGCTCACTCTGCAGATGAACTAGGCGAAGCTGCTTGATACATAAGGTCATAATTACAGTTATGGAGTATAGCAGATCCCGGATGGGGGGATCTGCTTTTCTATCCTGAATGTACCTGAATCGCCTGGCTCGGTGGCATCCAGTGATCGTTACCCTTTTTTGTCGTCAATTTTCTGTTCTGCGGTCTTTAACACTCCATTTTGATTTTCTTTTGAGGACTTCAGAAGAGCTGGAGTAACAGGCTTCTGTTTTTCTCCATTCAGTTCCTTTTTGTCGTTGCCTGTCTCATGCCCTTGTTGTTCAGTACTATTCGGAGCGGTATCTGCACTCCTTACATTTTGCGCAAAGGATCGGGATGTATCTTTGCCGTTACTCAATACTTTTTCAGAAGCTTCCTCCATTACATCTTCCGATCTTTCACTAAAAACGTGATGTTCCGTTTTTGTTTCCGGAAAAAGACTACCTAAAAGGAAACCGGAGAAAACTGCTGCAATACCAAAAAACAGCGGATTATCACGAAATGACCGATCGGCCCGTCCTGCGGTATCTTTGAAAGAATGGCCTAACTGACCCCGCATCTTTTCGGATTCCTGCTGAAATTCCCCCAGAGTTTCTTCGGCATGTGTCTGCATTTCATTATGTGAACGATGTGCTTTCTCTTCATTCGTTTTGAAAGCACCTCTGGCTTGTTCACCCATCGAAGAAAATCGTTCCTTAAGATTTTCTTTTGCCTCTGATGCCTTACCTCTGATTTGACCTGCCGTTTCAGAAAATCTGTTTTCAGCACTCTCTTTGCCTGACCTTAAACGTTCCTTAAATTGATCCGTTTGCAGCTCGGGACGCTGGTTAGATTCCAGCAGCTGCCATGTTATTCCAGCTGCAATAATCATTAATGGCAGAGGGTTTCTCTGAAATGATGAAGAGGCCCGGTTTATAGTGTCATAAAGAACATCTCTGGCTTTTTCACGGGTCTGCGGTTTTTTCATTGAGTTCATCATTCTGTTAACAACATTTCCCGGATTGACCTTTGATGTCAATATGTCAAGTAACTCATCCATGGTGTGTCTGGTATCTTCAATGTCACGCTCGATTTCATCGGCATTTTTATGATCACCTTCGCTTGTATATGGCTCCCAGTCATGGATCGCAACATTTCCGTTTCCCGTTAGAGTTTCCTTTTTATCCATTTTTGATCCTCCTTGAGTGTGTTAACCATTCTTTTCGGTACAATCGAGGTATGCTTCAAGGTGTTTATTCCCTTTGACACCATGAACCCGCCGATTGCAGCAACAACCAATCCGGTAATAAGGGGCATCAGCCACATTGCTATTCCCGGCGCGATACCAGCTGCTATCAATCCGACAAAACCAAGAAATGTAAGACTCGTCAATATAAACAGCGCTCCTGTATAAAGAACGATACCCCCTGTCGCAAGAGAAAACGTGTTGTTGATAACTCGGGAAAACTTTTCTGATGTTTCTTCCTTGGCAAGTTCAATCTGCTGCCGCATCATGATAACGGTTTCATCCCTGAGGTCTTTTATCAGGTCTGAAACAGATTCTTCTTCAAGGGTAACAATCCTGTCATGCACCATGTTCATACCTTTCCTCCTTCTGATCGTGGACACCAGGTAATCCTGTTTTAAGGAATCGGGATAATGCCAGTCCTGCAATAAACATTCCTCCTGTAAATACGTAGGGATTTTGTCGCGAAAAATCCCTGGCCTTGTCAACAATCTCTGCAGGGTCACGTTCTCTTATGTATTTTGATGCGTTGTCAGCAGTATTTGACACTGTATCAAAAATGCCTGCAAAATATGAATTATCTGCATTGAGCGTATGGGACGCTGTATGCAGCGCAGAGCATATACTGTCAAATTCATGGACAATCGTATCTTTGGCATAATTCGAGAATGACTCACCAGTATCACTGATTCCTCTTCGTATATCACGGGAAGAGTGTCTCTTCTCCTGATTGAATTGTTCGTCCATAGAACACTCCTTTTAAAGTATCATCACCTTATAAAATTACGACTACAGGTTCTATAGATTTGAACTCACTGAAGAGAACTATTTAAACGTTTGTTAATGGCGCGTTTAACTCCTTCAGTGAATTCTGATTGATTAACATGAAAAATGTTAACGTGTAATACTAAAAAACATATTTTTCAGAATACATCAGAATACATTTTCTAATTATCATAGTTGTAAAAAAGCCTGGAATATATGATATTAATAAGGAATTCAGTTATCTAATGTTTAAAAATATATCATTTAAATATAAGAATTTGAATACGGAATTAATAACACACGTCTTGAAAGGATGGAACGTAATGAATCGAACAGGTACTTTATGCTGTTTTCTGTTGTTCGTTGCCACAGGGGTACAGGCGATTGGTTTGCAACACGGCCTTTTCAGAAGCCAGTCCACACAGGGGGATCCCTGGCAGGGGACAGCTCAAATTATCCGGGAACATTACGATATAACGGTATTTCCAGACTATCTGGACGTTGAGCTTGAGTGGGAGTTCAAAACTGGCGGGGATGAACCTGCAGCGCATAAGGATGCTCTTGAAATTGTAGGAAATCTCAATTTTGTACAGAACTCAGTTGTGATCAGTATGATCACCTGGTATAAGGATATGATTCTAAAAGGTAAGCTGAAAACGAATGCGGTTGCTCGTGAGCAATATGAAGATGTTGTTCAGCGAAGTTCTGATGCACCTCCGCCACCACGCGATCCTGTTCTCCTTGAATATATCCGTGATGATAATTACGATATTTCTATTTTCCCGGTAGAGTACGGAAAGACCCGACAGGTCAGGATTCGCTATCTGATACCCGCATATGAGGTCAATGGGGTGAACAAAATCTCCTATCCTCATGCTTTTACTGACAAGGCATCAGTGTCCATAAAAAATGGCCCCGGTGTGAAGGGGTATACTGTAGAAACAGCCATTAATGTGGTTCCTTACTTTATTGATGGTCCAGTGCTGCTGGATCGCAACAAATTTGAATTCCGGCCATACAGAGGGGCGGCTGGAAGAGAATCAATCGAGTTCATTGTACCAGAACTCAATAACGAGTTATCAGGATCGGTTGTATATTCCGGAGCCTTCTCTACAGAGTCTATGTCTGGTGAAGCAGCCCATGTTATTACCATGAGTGCTGATCGGGCGTTATTAAAAACCTCGATTCCACAGGATTTTGTCATCCTGTGGCGCTGGAATCATCCTGAGGTCCTTGTCAAGTATGCTGGTCAGATTGTACAACAGTCAAAACAACTCATGAAATTTCTTAACACTTTAAATGAAGATGGTAAGCGTGCTGCTTTGATTATTTCAATGCAGGGTGGGGAGAGGATTACTTTCGAACTTGATTCCCCTGGAAGTGATGAGTATACAAAGATGTTAAAATGGCTCACCGATGTCAGCATGCATGATGTAATTGAGCCAGAGTTGACAAACGCTACAAAGAAAGAGATTCAGTTTGACGTAGAAAAGGCAATTCGTGAGTTTAATGATGCACTGCAGGCTGCTCTTGACATGTTTGATTCCGGGTCGAAATCGTTGAGACAGTTCATTCTGCTCACTGCCGGTCCGCGTCTGATTACCAATTTTACTGCTAAACTTCCTGATATTGTCTGGAATTCTTCAATCGCGATCAAGACTTTAAGTTCTTATGATGGTGCTGCAGCTGCATTTGCCGAGTCCTCAGGGGACAGGGCAGAAATAATGTACTGGCCTGGTGTCGATATCAACGCCTTCCTTATGAAAGATTCATCAAATGTGAAGGTGGTTGCAACAATGTCAAATGGCGACAGATCTTACAGTTTCAAAGTTTCTGCTGAAAAAGATACAGCATGCCGCAATTGTGGATTAAGGACTACCACTGAAGCACATCTTTTCAGCAACCCTGCACTGAAAAAAGAGATCCTTTGGAGGGTGGAACAGGGAGATTATGCAGTTGAATTTCTTGAAACTCCAACCGTTGTAACCATGGGAGATGGTTTACAGTATGCACGATTGATCGGGGCTTCGAAATATCTGAATCCACTCGCAGATGTCATGCCGTCATCGGTTGCTTCATCGGTGGGGTTCATTGACGAAAAATATTCACTTGTCGCGCTTGAAGAGGATGCTCTTTCTCAAGACGTTGCTGCGAAATATAATGAAAGCGGCGTTCCGCTCCTTGATTCAAAGGATATTTTTGCGGCTTCTGATGAGCGCCATGATGTATCGGTTGCTGAGTGGTTCAAAGCAAATCCGCCGGCATCTATGGCCAAAGCATTATATGGACTTTATCCGCTTTCCTGGAACGGGGGGTGGATAAAGGTCACCGCTATGGAGGCAGGCATGGTTGATGATTTTAATAAAAGAGATATGGGTGTTCAGGCATTCGGCAGGGTCGCAATGCCGGCGGTAGCTCCTGTGTATGCTGAAGCCCTTAATGCTACTTTCAATTACGATGCACTCTCTGTCAGGCCGCTTGCTGGTGCTCCTGTTTCAGAAAATCTGCAAATTATTTCAAATCAGGGCAGGATTGAAATTGACCTGTCAGGAATAAGCAGCAGAGATCATAATGGATTGTCGATAGTGATCTATAATCTCAATGGGAAAGTTGTAAACATTCTCAGGGTTTCGGGTGGCAAAAAGATTGCTTTTTGGGCAGGCAGTATCGGTCTTTCGAAAGGCGCCTACATAATAAAAGTGACAGGAAAAGGTATCTCGATGTCCAGAAAAATTATGATACGTTAATTGGACACGATTAAACCTGTGTTTTGAAACACCGGTTTGCTGTTTGCTGGTTTGAGGGAGGGATTCGGTTGGATCTCTCCCTTTATTTTTTGGGTCAGTTACAGACTGTAGGGTGAACAAGGTACTGTCACATACTAAATTACACAGGTTTTAAGTTCGGAATCGGTATCGGTATCGAAAAGCGCAGTAATTGAGGATCGATCCCAATTCCGATTCCTACAGCGACCCCGATAACAACTATTTCCATTATGAGATCGTTAATAATGCAGCTCATGCGGACATTGTCACCCGATCTCAGTGAATGTATGATAAAAATATCAGGTTGTATGGTTGTATATTAACTAACAACCCGGTTGGCCGGACTGGCAGCGCAATGGTTAATGGTTAATGGTTAATGGTTAATGGTTAATGGTTAATGGTTAATGGTTAATGGTTAATGGTTAATGGTTAATGGTTAAT
>JAFGIN010000135.1 GCA_016929595.1 Chitinispirillaceae bacterium | reverse complement strand
GAGGCTTTCATTTTGAAGTCGGGGTCGCAATCGGTATCGGCATCGAAAAACGCCGCATTTGAGAATCGATCCCGATTCCGATACCGATACCGATTCCGACAGCGCCCCCGATTACTGCTCAACACAAGCGGTCACGTAAACATTGGTGTCAATATACCTGAATAGTTACCATTAATCACGCAATTCGCGTACCTGAATAAGTACAAAAAAGCTATTCGCTGTTGGCTGTTGGCTGTTGGCTGTTGGCTGTTCGCTCAGGTCACTCAGGTCACTCAGGTCACTCAGGTCGCTCAGGTCACTCAGTCGCTCAGGTCACTCAGTCGCTCAGGTCACTCAGTCGCTCAGGTCACTCAGTCGCTCAGGTCACTCAGTCACTCAGTCACTCAGTCACTCAGTCACTCAGTCACTCAGTCACTCAGTCACTCAGTCACTCAGTCACTCATCTGTGTACCTGATGCTGCCCTGTAAACGTCCTCGTATTCTCCCGTTATTTTTTCAGTCGCAAAAGAGCATGCAGATCTCTTACCATTACGAATAAGAGAACTCCTCAATTCGCTGTTTTCAAGTACTTCATTAACAGTAGCCCCCAGTGTTTTTGGTGTGCATACCATCCCATTCACTTTATGGGTGATAATCTCCCTTACACCACTGTTTATAGTTGCAACAACTGCACATCCGCATGCAAAAGCCTCGATAACCGGAACACCAAATCCCTCATAAGAACTTGGCATGCAACAGATCCAGGATTTTTGATACTGCCTGACCAGCTCCAGTTCTGTGCAGTTCCCGATATACTCAATATTTATTCCACTGCATGGTTGGGGACCGATAATGGTCAGTGTACAATCGGGAAACTTTTTGAGAATTTCACTATGGAAGACATCCACAAGCAATCGTCCCCGCTTCCTGCTATCGAGATCGCCAAGAAAAAGAAGTGACGGATTCACGGTTTTACGGTTTCCATCGGGGGTGTATATATCTAAAGGTACCGAACAGTAAATCACCGAACGAACGCATGGAAGGCTCTTTACTGTGGCGCGTGATATCCCCGCCAGCTTCCCTTTTTTAAAGCATGATATCCATTCAAAGAAGTAAAAGAGCGCCTGATAGATGAAACGGGAAACTGTAGCTGCATGAAGAGCCTCATTGAGTGCAGAACCATAAAATGTTCTGACCCGCCTGCTGCTGCCCTCGCAAAGATAGTCATCTCCGTGATAATGAACTATATCAAACGATTTCACACATACATTCCTGAACGCTATCGCAGGAAATAATTTCCGTAACAGAGGAGACTGGGTCTTCCATTCAAGCTGCACCACATTGTAAATAGCATCTGCAGGAGCGGGACTGAAACTGAAACAGGTCACCACATGTCCATTTTTGACAAGTTGCTGTGCGAGACGATGGACCTGTACTGATACACCCGAGGGTTTATCTGAAGGCAGATATTTACTGAAAAAGGCGATGGTACTCATTTACAACATTAAGAACTTTTTAAATTTTACCGATCCATACAGCAGAGCTCCACATAAAACAAGCGGGGCAGCTGTTACAACAATCATCTCCCGGATTATCCCGGAAGGCCTCGTTATCCGCAGTCCATTTCTCCTCAATGTTAATAGTACTGCGCCTGATACCGTAAGTAGAACCGCATTGCGATACCTGCTCACCCCTGCCAATGCTACGATAAAGGGGACAAACAGGATAAAACTTACCAAAATTGAGAGCGGAAAAGGAGATTTAATATACTGTCGATACAAGCCGGAATGTTTTTTGTAAAGTAACGGATCAAACCGTCGGTTTACACAATTTTTCACAAGATCCCACGGCTCCCCTTCCCGAAACCGGTGAACAACCAGAAGGTCCTTACAATAGTCAATTTTTTTCCCCTGAGAGAGTAGCGTAAATGCCAGATCGATATCTTCACGCTGCACTGAAAACCGGGTATCAAAATGCCCCGCCCCGTCAAGATCTGTTTTTCTGTAGAAGATATTATTGGTCCTGAACCCTCTCTTCTCAAGGCGTTTGTACTCCCCGGCAGTTCCCTTATTTTCAACAGCATCGATCCGCGTATACCCTTCAACCCCGGCAATACTGTCATTACTTTCAAGATACCGGTAACCCGCGCAAATCCAGTCCGGTGCAGGCATGCAGTCATCATCAGTAAATCCGATGTATTTTCCCTTTGCATTCCTGATCCCCTCATTCCGTTTTCTGCTTATGCTGAGATCCGCAATGAAGATCCATCGTATACCAGGATATTTTTGAGCAAAAAAGTCGTTGTGATAATCTGTAACAATGATGATCTCATACGGTACGGTGTCACCATTACTCTGATTCAGCAGCCTCTCACACAGCTCTTCAATCCACTGTGAGCGGTGTGATGCTACTACTATCGAAACATCGGGATTATCATTTCTTGTGTATGCCATGTTTTTTCAATTATACTACCATTTCTGAATTTTAACAAAATTGATCTTAATCCTGAAAACCGCGCTTAGATTGAGGGTCTTATCCGTATTAAGGTTTTATACTTCTAAAATGGACTAAAAAAGGTTCCTGATGAATACAAAATATCTTACGATTG
This sequence comes from Chitinispirillaceae bacterium, assembly GCA_016929595.1. Classification (GTDB taxonomy): domain Bacteria; phylum Fibrobacterota; class Chitinivibrionia; order Chitinivibrionales; family Chitinispirillaceae; genus JAFGIN01. The sequence goes on along the minus strand of JAFGIN010000135.1, from coordinate 13,196 downwards.
AGGGTGCAACCCAGAACAACCTTAAAAATCTCACTCTTTCGATCCCGTTACGGAAAATGACGGTCATTACCGGGGTAAGCGGCTCCGGAAAATCATCACTGGCATTCGATACGATCTATGCCGAGGGGCAGCGTCGGTATGTGGAGACATTTTCATCCTACGCCCGACAATTTCTCGACAGGATGGACCGACCTGCAGTTAAAAGGATTGATGGGCTGCCTCCCGCTGTCGCTGTTGATCAGACCAACCCGGTGCGCACATCACGGTCGACAGTTGGAACTATGACAGAGATTAACGATCACCTCAAACTTCTGTTCGCCCGCGCTGCTCACCTGACATGCAGCCATTGCGGAAAAATGGTGCGAAGGGATACCCCCCGTTCAGCACTCGACTCCCTTTACAAAACTTTTTCGTTAAATGCCCTCATTGCTGTTGCATTTCCCGTACACATTCCTCAACAATTTACAAAAGATGAAATCAAGGCGATTCTTAACGCTCAAGGGTACACCAGATTTCTTACAGAATCGGAAACCTTGATTGAAGTTTTACTCGATCGTATCGTTCTCAACCCCGATAATAATGACCGGATCATAGAGGCACTCGAAAATTGTTTTCAGCATGAAGCGGGGCGCGCTATTGTTTACACGATAGTAAAAAATGGGAACACGAAACATCCACAGCGGTTTTCTGCAGCACTCCACTGCGCTGATTGTGACATATATTATAGTGATCCATCACCGGGGATGTTTTCATTCAACTCGCCGGTTGGTGCATGTGAAACCTGTCGCGGTTTTGGCCGAACCATCGGTATCGACTATGCACTGGTAATTCCTGACTCATCAAAAACCCTCCGGGGAGGGGCGATCAAGCCATTTCAAACTGACAGCTACAGAGAGTGTCAGGATGATCTGATCCGTTTTGCCAGAAAAGGAGGTATTCCTGTTGATATCGCATGGAAAGATCTTCGGGAGAAGCACAGGAAGTGGGTTCTTGAAGGCGAAGGTTCCTGGGATGCGGGCGTATGGTACGGCGTCAACCGTTTTTTTGAGTGGCTCGAATCCAGAAGCTATAAAATGCATGTCAGGGTACTGCTTTCCCGTTACAGAGCATATCATATCTGTAACGCATGTCACGGGGCACGGCTCAAACCAGATTCTCTTTTATGGAAATTAGGGAGTGATAGTAAAAACCTCCATGAAATCATGCTGTTGCCCATAGATCAATGTCTTGATTTCTTTAAGAAACTGGAGTTGCCTCCGCCTCTCGATGAAGCATCAGAGCTGGTACTGGAACAGATACGTACTCGTCTTACTTACCTTTGCGATGTCGGTCTTGGTTATTTGACGCTCGATCGTCAGTCGCGCACACTGAGCGGTGGTGAAGTTCAGCGTATCAATCTGACAACCGCACTTGGAACATCACTTGTAAACACCTGTTTTGTTCTTGATGAACCCAGCATCGGCCTTCACTCCCGTGATATCAATCGTCTTATCGGGGTCCTTCATAAATTGCGCGATACCGGAAATACACTCATTATCGTTGAACATGATCCTGAAGTGATCCGTGCTGCGGATCACATTATCGACATGGGCCCTGGTCCCGGTGATCATGGTGGAAATATTGTGTTTGCCGGAACAATAGCGGCGCTTGAGCAGTCATCATCATCGGTTACAGCTCAATTTTTTTCCGGTAAAGCCGTTCTATCCAGGGAGCTCAATACCCTGAAAAATAAAAATATGCTGCAAATCCGCGGTGCCCGTGAACACAACCTTAAAAATATATCTGTCAATATCCCCCTTGGAAAACTTGTCTGTATATCAGGAGTCAGCGGCTCAGGTAAATCAACACTCCTTGAGGACATTATTTACAATGGCCTGAGAAGGGAACTGGGGCTGCGGGCAGAATCGGTCGGAGAATATGATTCCATAAAGGGATTCGAATCATTTTCTGATATAATTCTGGTTGACCAGTCATCGATCGGTAAAACGACCCGATCGAACCCGGTCAGTTTTGTCGGTGCATTTGACTCGATAAGAGCTCTTTTTGCACTTCAACCCCAGTCAAAGCAGCGGGGTTACACCGCCGGTACATTCAGTTTCAATTCCGGGCTCGGGCGTTGTCCCTCTTGTGAAGGTACAGGATTTGAGCATATCGAAATGCAGTTCCTCAGCGATATCTATCTTCGCTGCCCCGAATGTAACGGTAAACGTTTCAGGGATGAGATCCTGGAGATTAACGTCAAAGATCACTCTATCTATGATGTGCTTGAGATGACCGTCGATACCGCATGCGATTTTTTTGCGCACTATCCGAAAATCATCAAAAGCATCGAGCCGCTCCGGGCTGTCGGGCTGGGATATATGCAGCTCGGTCAGCCACTCCCGACCCTCAGCGGCGGCGAATCACAGCGTCTGAAACTTGCTGGCCATCTTGCCGAATGTAACAACACAAGAAAGGGAAGCACACACCTTTTTCTTTTTGATGAACCGACGACAGGGCTTCATTTCTCAGATATCGGTGTTTTGCTCAAAGCATTTGATACCTTACTACAAAACGGACACTCGGTAATTCTTATAGAACACAATCTTGACATCATAAAAAACGCAGACTGGATCATCGATATGGGTCCTGAAGGCGGAGATGCCGGAGGTTCGATTATTTTTGAAGGCACACCATCAGAAATCGTATCCAGTAAAAAAAGTCATACTGCAACTGCTTTACAGAAATATCTCAATACAAATTCATCTACCCGAAAAAAACAGTTTACATTAGAAGAGAGTTTTACAGGAGATTATCCGGTACCTGAGGAGATCTCCATCCTTAACGCCCGCGAACACAATCTGAAATCGGTCAGTGTACAGATTCCGCGGGATAAACTCACCGTGATTACCGGTGTAAGCGGCAGTGGAAAATCAACCCTTGCATTCGATATTATCTTTTCTGAAGGGCGCAGAAGGTATCTCGAATCGCTCAATGCCTACGCCCGCCAGTTCGTGCAGCCATCATCGCGTCCTGATGTCGATGCAGTAACAGGTCTTCCGCCCACCGTTGCCATCGAGCAGCGAACCAGTAGAGGCGGGTTAAAAAGCACGGTTGCAACGGTCACCGAGATCTACCATTTCCTGAGATTGCTTTTCGAAAAACTTGGCGTACAGTACTGTCCGGACTGCCATGTTCCTATCATTCCACAATCTCCCGAATCGATTATAGCATCGATAATGAAACAGTACCGGCAGAAAAACATTACGATTCTTGCGCCACTGGTTCAGAACCGTAAAGGAATTTATAAGGATCTCGCAGAATGGGTTGAATCAAAAGGATATGCATCGTTACGTGTTGACGGCAAAACTGTTTTGGTCCATCCTTGGCCAAAGCTTGACAGGTACAAAGAACACACCATCGAGCTGCCGGTTGCGACACTAAAAATCACCCCTCAGAAAGAAAAAGATCTTATCGACGCCGTTACCATCGCTCTTGATTTTGGAAAAGGCATGCTTTCGGTTCTTGAAAACAGTCAACGGGCAGCAGTAACGATCTTTTCAACACTTCGTTCCTGCCCGCTGTGTCAGAAAAGTTTCAAGGAACCGGATCCACGCATGTTCTCATTCAATTCAAAACTTGGCTGGTGTTCTCACTGCTACGGCACTGGTGTCGAAATTCGGGAATTTGACAGCCAGCAAACCGGTGAAGAAACACAATGGAGTGAACTGGAGTCTACAGGAGCGCAATGTCCTGCCTGCCACGGGAAACGTCTTAACAATGAAGTACTTGCCATTAAAATCGATACTCTGTCCATCAGTGATGTCACCGCATTTTCTGTCAATCAGGCACAACATTTTTTCAAGACGTTTGTTTTCAGCAGCGATAAAAAGAAAATCGCACAGACAATAACCTCTGAAATAGTCTCACGGCTCACCTTTCTGAATCGGGTTGGTCTTGATTACATTACACTCGACCGTTCCGCACCCTCCCTCAGTGGTGGTGAAGCGCAACGGATCAGACTTGCAGCTCAACTGGGATCCAACCTTCAGGGTGTGTGCTATGTGCTTGACGAGCCAACAATAGGACTTCACGCACGGGATAACGCCAGACTTATCGATACGCTTGGAGCATTGGCCAGCCATGGCAACACCGTTGTTGTTGTTGAGCATGATGAAGCAACCATTCGCAGTGCCGATCATATCATCGATCTTGGGCCCGGCGGTGGAAAAACCGGTGGAGAGATCGTTGCAGAAGGTTCTCTCAGTGAGATATTGAATACGAAAGATTCACTTACGGCACACTATCTGAAACAGAAATTAACACACCGGGTAAAGACCCGCCCGATTGAAAATGGTCCTCAATTGACAATAAAATCAGCATCGATGCATAACCTTAAAAACATTGATGTTTCCATTCCACTCGAACGGTTTGTTTGTGTCACCGGTGTCAGCGGCAGCGGAAAAAGTACCCTGGTCAGAGATATTCTTTACAATAATCTCCGCCCTCTGCTGTCAGATAAAAAACGTTCCGTCTCATTTGCAGGATGTGAATCTATCAAAGGCTGGGAACATATCTCACGGATTCTTGAGGTTGACCAGAGTCCTATTGGCAAAACATCACGATCCTGCCCGGCAACCTACACCGGCATTATGGATTCGATCAGAAAAATTTTCGCAAGCCTTCCGGAATCCAGTATTCGCGGCTACTCCGCCAACCGTTTTTCATTCAACACCGGCAACGGCCGCTGCCCTGAGTGTGAAGGTCATGGTGTAAAAAAAATCGAAATGAATTTTCTACCTGATGTCGCTGTTACCTGTGAAGCATGCGGTGGTGCCCGTTTTACCCGCGAAACCCGTGCAGTAAAATATAAAGACGCCTCGATCAGTGATGTACTTGGAATGAATATCAATGATGCTGCCGGATTTTTTGATGCTCACCGCTCAATTGCAAAGGTACTGGTCATGCTCAAAGATACCGGTCTGGGATATATCACACTCGGCCAACCAAGTCCCACTTTAAGCGGGGGTGAAGCACAGAGAATAAAACTGGTCACAGAACTCAGTAAAGCAATAGTGGATACTTCACGAGTTCGTCAGGGCAGACAAAATAACCATACACTTTATATCCTTGATGAGCCGACGGTAGGTTTGCATATGGCTGATGTCGACCGTTTGATACAGGTTCTCCATAAACTGGTCGATTCCGGAAACAGTGTTATTGTGATCGAACACAATCTCGATCTGATCGCTGAATCAGACTGGATTATCGATCTTGGACCTGAAGGTGGCGATGAAGGTGGTACAATCATTGCGGAGGGGACTCCTGATACGCTCCTTAAAAAATCAAAAATCTCATACACAGGGAAATATATGAAACAAATTATCTCAGGAGGCAGCTTGAATTCTTTAAAAACTGCACATTAAACCCCTGCAGTTTGGTGAACTATAAGAAAATTTCCTTGCACAGGTTTTTTGTTATAGGTATATTATCCAGTCTGGTACCTTTGAAATAGTCCATGCTTTAAATAGTAACTACCAGTTGGAACCTCAGAAAAAGGCCTTCTTTTGCCTGGGGGATACGTTTAACCAGTAAATACACACAGGAACGACAATGGCATCAAAAGTTGAAGAACTGACAATCACCTACGAAGAAGACGGTGTAGAAGTTGTAAAAGAACTTGACAAAGCAATTCTTTCAAAGGGATCCTGGGCAACCGTTATTTTCCGTTATCAGCAGTGGGAAAAAGCTAAAAGCGCCTACGGACCGGACAGGTACTCTATTCGCCGATACCGTAAAATCGATGATGAATACCGTCAGCAGGCCAAATTCAACATCTCCAGCAAAGATCAGGCTACAAAGATTATTGATGCGCTCGAGAAATGGATAAAAATTGCTCCCGATGGCGCAGCCGAAGAGCAGGATCAGGAATAATCGTTAGTTTTCCTGCGAATCCCGTGATACATTTCTTGACATTAACGCTTGCGGGTGTTCGCTTCTGATTTGAAATTAACGCTTTTTGTGTTAGTAAAACTTTAATCCTTTTGTTGCGACGGCATATCTCTATGATTCTTTTTTTATTTCCGGCCGCAAATTTAATTATCGGAAACTCATTAATAAGCTATTTCACATTTGCCCAGCCGGGACAAACAATATCTTAATCTTAATCAAACTACTATCTTAAGGCTTTTTTTTGAGCACCGTTTATTCACATTTGTAAATAATACCATGTGTAACAGTGTCGTTTTGAGCACATGTTAAAAATTGACACTGTAGAGTTTGCAGATGTGAGCAGGAGTCAGAACATTGTTGGTGATTTTTGCGAGGTGACCTTTATTTTTCGTAATTCCATAAATAAACAATTACTTAGTCTTGCATTCGTTTAACCGTTTAGATATATTTATTTTATTTCTATTGACTTTTTGTATTAGGTCCGGCTACAATTATTCAACACCACACTGATCCGCCAACAATCAGGGAGATAGTATGAAAACACCTGTATCATCCACCCCCCAAACCAAATCAGACGTTTCCAATGAACTTTTAAACCAGAGAACAGCCGAGTCCGATCAGGTGACGTCGAGTCAAAACAACTCTACTGTCGGGCTATATGATTTAAGAATCATCGAGTACCTGAAAACAACGTTACCGGACATTCTTCAAAAGACAAAAAGTACCTATTGTTTTGCAGCTTTTATTGATACTCAAACAGAGGACCTCACAAAGCTGTTCCTTGCATCCATGCAGAATTTCGCGGCACAAAGAATTGACAATACCAATTTTAAAAAATTCTGGCAGGAATCATTTACAAAGTATACATCAGTCATTGAAAATTCATTGCCTGTATACTGCACCATTACCAGCAGTGATTCCAGTTTCCGCGTTGTAAGGTATGCTACGGTACCGACACACTTTAATAACAGTATGCTCATTTTTATCCTTCTCAATAAAGATACAGACTATACAGAATCGGACATTCTCGAGACTGCTCAGCAAATGGAAAATTTGAAAAAAGTATTGGAATTAAATCAGCCTTCGAATGATTCAGTTGATACAACGAACCACCAGGCAATTCTTTCTCTCAGTGAACGTATTATTAACGCACAAAGGATTGAATCCATTGGCGTTCTTTCCGGAGGGATTGCACACGACTTCAACAACTACCTTACCGGTATTTTAAACTTCGTAAACCTGGCAAAACTCTGCACAGTAAGCAGGCAGATTGAACAATACCTTGACAATACAATCGCAATAATCAACGATGCTCAAAAGATGACAAAACAGTTCCTCAAGTACTCAAAACCCGGCGAATCGTCACCAACACCCTTACATATCGACAAAACACTACGCGATAACATATCAATACTTTTGAGCGGCACCAATATAAGGGCCGAATTACATGTGGATGATAATCTCTGGCAATGCAATGCTGATGTCAGTCAAATCGAGCAGATGTTTGCCAGTATTATTATCAACGCCCGCGAAGCCATGCCCGAGGGTGGCTTTATTAATATTGCCATTACCAATGAACATATCACCGCATCCGAAACGTTACCATTGTCTGAAGGTAACTATGTCAAAATTCAAGTCACCGATAACGGCTGCGGCATCCCCTCGGAAGTCCAGAGCAAAGTTTTTTCCTCCTACTTTACAACTAAATCCGGACGCAGCGGGTTTGGTTTAACCAGTGCAATGATGATTGCAAAAAACCACAAGGGGCACATTACCATGTCATCAGAAGTAAACACAGGCTCTGTCTTCACAGTCTATCTACCGTCAGCAGTAACACCAGCCAACGGCTCTTCTTCATCGAATGATCAGGGAACCAGAGGTAAAATATTACTCATGGATGATGAGTATTTTATTCGTCATACGGCATCCGAAATTCTAAAAAAGAAAAATTTCAGCGTTGTAACAGCTACACAGGGTCATGAAGCTGTTGAATTGTTTAAAAATGCTCACTTCTCTGAAGCTCCGTTTGATGTGGTCATTCTTGATCTTACCGTCCCTGACGGGATGGGCGGCATTGAAACACTCAAGAAACTGGCAGAGATCGACCCTGAAGTAAAAGCAATTGCATCAAGCGGCTACTCGGATGATCCGGTTATCTCCGAACCTGAAAAATATGGCTTCTCCGGATCCTTAGGTAAACCGTACAATCTCAATGAATTTATAAATGCAATAAAAGACGTGATTTTCAGAGAACTTTAGAAGAGAGAACTCTTCTCATAGTTCATATACCAGCATATAATAACTATGAAAACAATTTTGGGCTAAAGCCACCAGTTTGGGCGGTGCACTTAGCAGCTTACCGAATGTGTCATCCCGACGGTGGGAGCAGTGGTAATCACCGTAAAGTACTTCAACATCTTCCCAGAGCCTGATCAATATCAGCCAGCAGATCTTCAACCTCTTCTATACCGACAGAGAGCCTGATCATTCATGGTGTATCTCCTGTAATGAACCTTTCCAGAAACATCGCCGTAACATAATCCTGATACTCTTTGTTACTCTTTTTTCTAAATCCATGTCCCTCATCGGGCGCAACAAACATCCAGACCGGTTTTCCGTTTTTTTTGACAGCGGCCGCGATCTGCTCGGATTCCGATGCAGGTACCCTTGGGTCATTTGCCCCCTGAATGATCAGTAATGGAGCTTTAATTTTCGATGGATCAGGGCAGACAGCAACACCAAAAATCTCTTCGGAACGAAATGTCTTCTGGTATCGTGCTCCACCAGGTGTGTAAACGATATGAATCTGATTTGTCTCTGCAAACCGGGTCTGAATCACCATTCCTTTTCCATCAGGAAGCCATCCGGAAAAATACGCAGAACGGGTATTGTGATACTTACGCATCCCGGAAATTATGGTATCAGGAACTGGCGGTATGGAGTCCTGTAAACTATCGGATGTATCAGGTGATCCACCGGAATTTCTATCCAGACAGCAAATGATACCTGCAGATGAAATCAGTAACAGAGTGATTACATTACGAAAGGTCATCATCAAATTCACCGTCATCGCCCATATCACCAAACCAGAACCCATCACCAATACTCTCTGTTGTACTCCAGCCAGGATCCTCTTCACACTTTTCAAGCGTAAACTCAGCTATATCTGCAGGCATTCCCCGCTGCATGTTCCTGCCGGATTTTGACACACCTATTTCCTGGAGGACGATCTGAGTCACTTCGGAACAATCGGGGCCAAGCGTTTCCAGAAAATTATAGTCTGTATCCCAGAAAAAGTCGGTTCGAATCAGATTTATATCGAAAAATTGTATCGGTATACCTTTATAACAGATTGCATCTTCGGTACTGTCCCGGTGAAGATCATTGTAAATATCACAGTACCATTCAAGCACTCTGTCAAGTAAACGAAAATGATAATCCGTCGGCATAAAGAGATCAGGGCTCTTATTTGCCTTAATCAATTTACTCAGTTCCTGTGCCAGAATATGAGCGTTCTCTCCAAAAATTTCCCATGTAGTCTGATCAAGCCAGTGACAGTCGATATCCGGACCTTCATGAACAAGCATATCAAAACCAATGGTGAGAGCAGTATCTACAAGTTCGGTAAAAACCTCATCGGGTTTTGTGGCAAAACGAAGCATAAATAAACCTCTGTTGATGGGGGAAAAAAACGGGGCTTCACATCTGGAGCCCCTGCTGCAATTCGATTATGTTTCCGGCAATTAAATAGTACTCACCATAAACAAACTAACTCCGGCATTTGTGAATTCTGCCCTACCTCCTTCGCTAAAAGCTACGAGAGGTCAGGCAAAAACAGGCCACAGATAAGTATTGATCGGGTAACATTTAATTGCCGATGAATAATATACTATTCTAAACTTACTTTGCGCTACCAGCAGATGGTGCTGGTACCGGCTGCTGAGCCGCTGCATCAATCTGCGTTTCCACACAATCAACAATATTTTTCACCTGTACTTTTGTCAGATTGATCTTGGCCTCAGCGGTCCATCCAGGCTTATAGGTCACCTCGGCACCCTGACTGCCTATCTCATTCTTAATGCATGCTTCCAGAAATTTCTTCGTTGATTTGGATTTTTTAGCGTAAGGAACAAGTCTTGTAGCAGCCCGTTGTATAGCCTGCACTGTTGCACCCTGTACCGCTGCATCAAGAGTGGGCTTTGTTGCAACTCCATTAGCATAGACCTCAGGCAGCTGCTTTGCAGACTTCTTCTGCGGAGCACTCTTAGTAGTATAATCCCAGGTACCATCGGTGCGGAGCAAAATTATTTTACCATTATCGATAGTGATATAGATATCCTCCTCATCACCATGACTAATCGCCCCCTTTGCATAACCCCAGGTCTTATCTTCATGAAGAATGGCATCCTGCCCGTCATCAAGCGTCAGCACCATATCATTTGCCCAAATGCTGATCCATAATGTTGAAACAAAAACTATCGCTGCCGCAAATCTGGTAATATTCACGAAATAACCTCCTTAATGCATACTTGAACCGATTGTTTTTAATTATTGTGTGATAAAGGTGCTCCAGGTTCAGAAAATCAGCAGACAACCCGTTGCATCTTTTTGCATAACACGTATCTAATATAATGTATACCTGACCACTTTTCATGTTTCGCACGATCAAACGGCCGTAGAAAACAGGGGCACGGCCCGTCGCGAGACATACAACCGTACGTCTCTCTACCGGTTCTGTTGTCTTTAAACAACAATTTCAGATAAAAACCATCCCATTTCTCTTATAGATATGGTACTTTATCAATGTATCTTCAGTACAATAACAGGTTTATGTATTAAAAAATCCTGAACAGGGAGCAAATCACAGTATGAAGCTCATTGCACAATCTCTCTTGTCTGGTTACTATAAAATCATCGTGGCATTGGCACTGCTATCCATCTGCACCGTGAGCGTTGCTTCAAATCTGAACGGTCAAACGTACACCTCCTCCAATTTTTCGATTGCTGTCATGATCAGTGATGATCAGTCTGTCTGGGCCGGAACGAATGGTCAGGGATTGCTTCGATTCAGTAAAACAGAAGGTACAACAGAGATTTTTACCAGTACCAATTCCGGACTTACCGATGAAGATATCCGTGGATTGGCATTAGATACATCCGGAGCACTTCTTGTCGGCACCTTGAGAGGTGGTGTTGTACGCTTTGACGGGTCCAGCTGGAAGCCGCTTCCTTCACTGTCCGGACAGAATGTTACGGGAGTCTGCGTTGATGGCGGAGGCAGAATCTGGACATCAACAAACTCAGGCGTCTATCGTCTGATCAATGAATCATGGGAGATTGTTATCAACCGTATCAACGGGATTTTAACAGTTGATCAAAAAGGTGATATGTGGGTGTATGACCGCAGCGGCTTTATTTATGAATACCTCAACGGCGGCCTCAATCGCACCATATCGATTGACCATATCTACCCCGAAACTGCATGGCCCTTTTATTTTGCGGTAGACGGGAAAAAAAATGCATGGCTTGGCGGCGGACAGCGCCTGCTGAAAATTAATGAAACCGCACATGACACCTTTGTAACCCGTCGCGACACCACTCGGCTGGAACAGATCTCGGCACTCACAGTCAATCACAATGAAGTACTTATGGTCGCATTGAAAAGAGCGTCGGGCTCTACCGAGATACACCTGTACGACCAGATTACCGGAAAAAGCAAGCCATTTGATTCTGCAGCGGTTACTCTTTCAGACTTTTCCGTGGTTGCTGCGTGCTCTGATCGTGATGGCAGTTTTTTCTGCGCAGGACTTGATGGATCAATTATCAGAGTATCTCTCTCCGGAGATACCTCATCCATTAATAAAGGGCACTCAATTTTACCTTCGAACGCAATTTCTTCAATAGCTGTCGATAAATCAGGTACTTTATGGGCAGGAACCGGGAATGGGATCGTCCGGTATGATCAAAATAACTGGACTGTGTACCCTCAACAAGGTGACACCCTGCCCGGTAGAGATGTCTCTTCACTCTCCATCGATTCATCCGGAACGGTCTGGGCAGGTTTTCAGCAAAACCCGATTATGTCATCATTTCAGGCCGGACTCGCTCAATTCACTGGTGAACACTGGCACAGGTTTACATTGGATTACATATCAGTAAAAAAAACAACTACTGACAGGACGGGAGACATCTGGATCGTTAGTGATAATGGTGTCTATCGTTATCGTAACAACAGTGCGGAACAGCTTTTCGAGACTATACCCAGCAGCGTAAGGGATATTGCACTCGGGACCATGGTGCATTCAATTGCTTTTGACAAAAACAACACTCCCTGGATCGGTACCGGACTCGGTTTGAAGAAATACATTGACGGTGCCTGGGCTGACGACTCTACTGTCAATTTATTTCCTCCTGCAACACCTGGCAGCCAAAGTGGTGCCACAGTAAAGGCATTGTCGTTTGATCATAATGGCACATTGTGGGCAGGAACCGCCAGAGGTCTGATATGTTATTCTTCCGGTGTATCAACCATTTTTGATACGACTGAAGCTATGCTCCCCGACAACAATGTTCAGTGCATTGCATCAGATACAAACAGCTGCGTCTGGGTCGGAACAAAACGCGGCCTGGTCAGACTTGGAGCTGATATGACTGATCACCTGATTATTACAACAACGAACTCAGTACTTCGCGATAATGATATCACTGCACTTGCCCTCACAAAAAATGGTGATCTGTGGGTTGGTACCAGACTGGGAGGACTTACCAGATTTCCAGCATCCACAATTTCAACGTCACCATCGGTTTCAGTTTTACCTCAATACCATTCTCATTCGACATCAATGCTCTCATGTACCTTCCAGTCCGGACGTTCATGCAAGATAGACATCAACAGTGGGCACCCGGCCACTACCAGATTTATCCTTCTATCCATTGATGGAAAAACAATCACAAGTTATACCTGTACCCATAATGGAAAAACCTCATTTGTATGGAATGGATCAGATAAATACAACCGCCCCGTCCCGGCAGGACTCTACCTCGGCATTCTGAAAGAACAAGGGAAAATCATCAGCAGCAAAGTTCTTCCGATGCCCTGAGTGCCGTGATTACAGTATATATTATACGACGACATAAATAGTTACGATTATTTATACCCTTACATTTTTACAACCCCCATCCCATCCTTCCCCCGTTAACGGGGGAAGGTGCCGAAGGCGGATGGGGGAAAATCAGATCTATTCGCGATATACTATGTCGCTATG
>JAFGIN010000134.1 GCA_016929595.1 Chitinispirillaceae bacterium | reverse complement strand
TTTATACCCTTACATTTTTACAACCCCTATCCCATCCTTCCCCCGTTAACGGGGGAAGGTGCCGAAGGCGGATGGGGGAAAATCAGAATTATTCGCGATATACTATGTCGCTATGTATAATAACTACTTCAACATTTCAAATGCAAACCGAAGGTCCTTACAATCTCCGGAGCTATTCTGCTCAGAGGCAGCACTGATGATATGCCGCCAGCGGCAATCGCTTCTTTGGGCATTCCAAAAACGACACAGCTCTCAGCATCCTGAGCAATTGTATACGCTCCTGCATCAAACATCTCTTTGATACCTTTAGCTCCATCATCCCCCATCCCGGTTAAAATAATTCCTGTTGCATTTTTTCCGGCATAGCGGGCAGTTGAACGAAAGAGCACATCAACGGCCGGGCGGTGGCGATTGACAAGAGGCCCATCTGTAACTTCCACGTAATACCGTGCCCCGCTTCTTTTCAAAAGCATATGTTTATTACCGGGAGCGATCAGCACCTGGCCCCTGAGAACAGTGTCATTGTTAGCTGCTTCTTTTATAGAAACGGCACAGATTTCATCAAGTCTCTTTGCAAACGAGGCTGTGAAGTGTTCCGGCATATGCTGGACAATGACCATCCCCGGAATATCAGCCGGGAGCCGTTCCAGAACATAACGGATCGCTTCAGTTCCCCCTGTTGATGCACCAAGAGCTATTATTTTCTCAGTTGTCTCTGTCAGAAGTGATTTTGATTTGGCGATAACAGCATCCACACTTAATTTGGGACTGACTTTTTGAAGTGCAAAGGAATGTTTTTTAATATCAGCTTTATATGCCGCTTTAATTGCGTCACATACACGGATTTTTGATTCTTCCAGAAATGTTCTTGTACCCATTTTCGGTTTTGTAATAATCTCAATGGCTCCATACTGAACAGCTTTATTTATTGTATCTGATCCTTCAACGGTCAGACTTGAACAGATAACAACAGGTATCGGATGTTGTGCCATGATTTTTTTAAGAAAGGTCAGTCCATCCATCCGGGGCATTTCCACATCCAGAGTGATAACATCCGGTATCTCATTTTTCATTCTATCTGCAGCCTGGAACGGATCTCCGGCAGTTCCCATCACTTCGAGCTCCGTGTCTTCAGATATTATACTTGAAAGAGATTGACGAACAACTGCAGAATCATCAACGATAAGAACCTTGATTTTTTTCATCAACCCTCCCCGGTTTTTCTATATATTGTTAATTTTACCTGTTCCAGAGGCAGATTGAGCCCGGAAAGCGATTCTGAGTGTCCGATCAACAGAAACCCTCCTGTGGCAAGTAATTCAACAAGCCTTCTAATTATTTTCTCTTGTGTCGGTTTATCAAAGTAAATGAGAACGTTACGACAGAATATTATGTGAATTCCTTTTTTTACACGATATTGAGTATCCATGAGATTCTGTTGACGAAAATCAGTATAATTACGAATCTCAGGAACAATTCGTATTGCCTTACGTTTTGGATCTTTACTGCGCATGAAATAATGCACATATTCGGCAGGTACCGCACCTATGGCATCGTTACTGTAAATTGCGTTTCTGGCAAATTGCACAATATTTTCAGAAATATCAGTTCCTATCACTTTCATAGCAGGCGTTGCATTTCCACGCCTCTTGAAATAATCATACATTGTTGTGGCAATCGAATATACCTCCTCACCCGTTGATGATGCGGAGCTCCAGGCAACCAACGTCTCCCTATATCCAACATTCAACCTGTCAACCAATTCCGGGAGCAGATCCATTTTTAAGGCTGTGAAATGATCTGGTTCGCGAAAAAAGTCTGTTTTATGTGTTGACACAGCAGTTGCAAACTGGTCAAGTTCAAGCTGCAATCCTCTTGAACTGAATAAATATTCGATGTAATCGTGAATGGAATCATAACCTAACGTTACTGCCCGTTTCTGAAGACGGGTCTGAAGAAGTATTTTTTTAGCCGGGGGCATCTGAATGCCGTACTTTTTTTCAATGAAACTGCTTAATCGTATGCGGTCTCTTTCATTGAGTTCAAACACTTGCTATTCCCTTAAAAAAGGAGATTTCATTGTGCAACTGACCCTTATTAAACACAGAACAGATCATTGAGCAAAAAACATCGGTAATGCTCACGATAATAGATAAAATTAATGCACAAAGAAATAGTTGAACGGTATCGAAACGGACACAGAAGTTCCCGATAAATGTGACCATCAGAACATTTCGAACCCGTTCAATGATGAGCATCTCTCGATTACCAACAGGTAATATCAAAATGCACCTGGAAACATCCGGACATATTATTCCTGAACATCCCGAACTTCGACCGCCGCAATCAGTTCTTTCTCAGAAAAAATTCTATCACTGTTAAGAAGAATGATAAAATTATTATCGTGCTTACCGATAGCAGTAATGTATTCAATATTCATTTTCATACCAACCTTCGGTGGCGGTTCAAGCTGTGTCTTGTCAAGCATAATAACCTGCTTTGCAGCATCAACAAGTACTCCCAGAGTTATCTTTTCATCACCATAATCGGTATCGATGATAATGATCGAAGTATCGACAGTTCGCTCTTTTTGGGGCATATTCAACCGTTTACGTAAATCAATAACGGGGACGACACTTCCACGCAGGTTGATAACACCAATCATTGCATCATTCGCCCCGGGAATACGGGTAACCTGCGTGACCTCAAGCACCTCATTAGTTCGCAGTACATCAAATGCAAACAGCTCATCACCAAGTTGAAAAGTCAGATACTGTCCGGATTCTTTTATAGCTGTTATCGTTTCCATAGTCATTCTGGTCCTTTACATTCTTTGAAAGTTGTTATCATCATCATCATTCATATCAATGGCAATTCCAGCATTCTTTTCTGTATCAGAGACATCATCCATTGCCGGGGTACCAAAATGACTGGTGTGATCATTAGTAAAAGAGTTGGCACTCGTGGTGCTTTTTTGTGGATTCCGAAGCGAGTTACTTTTTCTATTATCTTTTCTGTACCCCCTCTGCTCGATCTGAAAAAACGACAGTCGGTTCTTCAACTCTTCGGCCTGAGAAGAAAGTTCTTCGGATGTCGAGGCCAGCTCTTCAGATGCAGATGCATTAGACTGGACTACCGTGTTAAACTGCTGAATCGCCGAATTTACCTGCTGGATACCCTTGTTTTGTTCTGAACTTGCAGCATTGATTTCTGCAACGAGCTCTGCTGTCTTCTGAATATCAGGAACAAGCTTGTTAAGCATATCTCCCGCTTTTTCCGCTACATCAACGCTACTTTTTGAGAGTTTACTGATCTCTTCCGCAGCATCCTGACTTCGTTCAGCAAGTTTCTGTACCGCAGATGCAACCACTGCAAATCCCTTTCCATGTTCTCCTGCACGCGCAGCTTCTATTGAAGCGTTAAGAGAGAGAAGATTGGTCTGGCGGGCGATTTCCTGAATTATTGATATTTTTTCGGCAATTGATTTCATTGCAG
The DNA here is from genome assembly GCA_016929595.1 of Chitinispirillaceae bacterium. Lineage (GTDB taxonomy): Bacteria > Fibrobacterota > Chitinivibrionia > Chitinivibrionales > Chitinispirillaceae > JAFGIN01. The sequence goes on along the minus strand of JAFGIN010000134.1, from coordinate 59,457 downwards.
AAACCGTTTTCTGTACCGCCTCACCACCATCTTTGGCATCATTGGATGATTTTATGGCAATTTTTTCAGTCTGATTCGCATTATCAGCGTTCTGGTTTATAGAAGCTGTCATCTCTTCAATTGATGCAGAGATTTCTTCCACTGATGCAGCCTGTTCTGATGACCCCTGAGAAATTCCCTGGGATGCAGATGAGAGTTGAATACTACCGGTAGAAACGTTTTCTGATGATTCAAGAGCAAAAGAGATAGTATCCTTTAATTTATCTGTCATCTCTTTCATAGCTCTGGTGAAAATACCGGTCTCATCTGAAACAGACAATGCATGCCTGTCAAACGTAACCTGAAGATTCCCTTTAGATATTTCAGCCATCGTTTCGACGCCGAGATTCAATGGCTTAGTTATTGATGCAGTAAGAAATAATCCAATCCCTATAGCGATTATAACCCCTATAGCCATAACAACAAATAGAATATTGGTGGCATTACTTGCAGTCTTAGAATTATTATCTGCAATTTTTTTTGCTGAACTGATATTAAAGTCAATCATCCTTTCGATGATCTTTTCTTCGGTTTCACTGTTTCTTGCAAGCCGGTTATCAATCACTTCGTAAACTTCTTTAGTTTTGTTTGCCCGCGCCAGGACGTAAAGTTCATCAATGGCAGCCGCAATTATAGTACGGGCATTAATAAATTCTTCAAAAAGTTTTTTCCCTTCATCATTTACAATCGTCTCTTCATATTTCTGGCTTGCCTTTCCCAATCTGGCACGAAATGATTCGATGATTTTTATCTTCTCTTCACGTTCCTGAGGATCCGTTGCACGCCCCAGATCACGCAGATCGCGTATTGCCATCTCAAATGCCATCGCTATCTCAACAAGATCCCCCAGTGGTATTGTCGCTTTCTCATATAAAAAAGTATCTGCCTCATTAATTTTTTTCATATTACCTATACCAACAAAACCAACGACTGCAGAAATAGCCGCAACCAGAAGAAATCCACAGATTAATTTTGGACCAATTTTGATCTTATTAAGCATTATAAAACTCCCCTCATCTGTTTAATTTACTTTTATATTCTCTGAAAATTTTCATCCTCATCTGACATGTCTATTGCTACTCCATTCATCACATCTCCTTCTCTTTCCACTTTTTCTAATTGACTGTTTTTCTCTTTGTGCATTGAAGCTGATAACGTATTCAGTTTACTATGTGAGTACGATAATTCCTGAGTAAGTCGCCCGGTGGTATTCCCATCATAACGTTGAGTGTACACCTGTTTCTCAATTTGAAAGAAAGAAATACGTTTTTTCAACTCATCAGCCTGTGCAGTAAGCTCTTCAGATGTAGACGCCAGCTCTTCTGATGCTGATGCATTTGACTGGACTACAAGATTAAACTGTTGAATGGAAGTATTGACCTGCTGAACCGCAGAATTGACCTGCTGAATTCCCTTATTCTGTTCGGCACTGGCTGCATTGATTTCTGAAACTAACTCTGAGGTTTTCTGAATATCGGGAACCAGTTTTTTGAGCATCTCGCCAGCAGTTTCTGCAACATCGACACTCGATTTTGACAATTTACTGATCTCTTCGGCAGCATCCTGACTTCTTTCCGCAAGTTTCTGAACTGCAGATGCGACAACTGCAAACCCTTTCCCATGTTCACCGGCCCGTGCCGCTTCAATTGATGCATTAAGTGATAGCAGATTCGTCTGGCGCGCAATTTCCTGTACAATGCTGATCTTCTCGGCAATCTGTTTCATTGCAATCACCGTTTTCTGTACAGCTTCACCGCCATCCTTTGCGTCGACAGATGATTTCAAAGCAATTTTTTCTGTCTGGTTTGCATTATCTGCGTTTTGATTGATCGATGCCGTCATCTCCTCTATGGATGCAGAGATCTCTTCTATTGAAGAACTTATCTCTTCAACCGATGCAGCCTGCTTTGATGATCCCTGTGAAATACCTTGTGCCGCAGAGGATAATTGTAAACTACCGGTTGAAACATTCTGTGATGCCTCGAATGCGTAACTTATTGTATTTTTAAGCTGTTTTACCATATCCTGCATTGCTTTGGACAGAATACCGATCTCATCTTCACGGTCAATATCGATAGTCACCTCCAGCTGTCCATTTCCAACATCCTGTATCAGTTTTACAACCTTCGCCAGCGGCCTCGTAATGGAGCGAGTCAAAAATATACCGATCGAAAACGCGATGATTGTTCCGATAAATATCAATGAGACCATAAAAATTTTGGCATTTCTTGATGCATTTCGTGCACTGACAGCATTGAGTTGTACCAGTTCGTCAAGCAACTCACTTGCAGCAAGAAACGCTTTTTGTGATTCAATGCTCGCAACATCCATATTCTTATCAAATGTGTTTACAAGCTCCTCATTCGAATTTGCCTTATTCATTTCGGTTTCTTTAGCTCTTGCCGCAGTTATAAACTCGTTACCAACTTCTTTCCACGCCTCCCAGCGCTGGGCAAATTTGTTCCATATTTTTATTTCTTCTCTGTTTTTGGAAAGTTTATCATAATCATCATAAGCTTCTGCAGCTCTTTCACCAGCCAGTTTCATCCATGTAAATTGATCGTTCCTCAGAGAAGGATTTTCGAATATCATTGAAACAAGAAGACCCCGTTCACCTGCCAGTATCCTGTTCTGTGATTGCTGCATAATCAGTAACGATTGTACCCCCGGCAGGCGATGATCCCCAATTTCCACGATATTTACAAAGCCAACAATTCCAATCAATGCTGCAATCATAGAAACAATTAAAAATCCACCCGTAAGTTTAGAACCTATTTTTGCTTTGTTAAACATCTGGGATTTCTCCATTTTAGAAGTTACATTTATTTAGTTACTTTAATCACTATTTTTAACCAGCATCAGATAGTTATTATTTACTTTTTCAGCAATAGTATTGACATCCAGAATCAGAGCGATCCTTCCATCACCCAGTATTGTCGCTCCGGTAACCTCTTTAACATTAGAAAAAAGTCTTCCTGTTGTTTTGACAACTGTCTGGTGTTTTCCCTCCACAGAATCAACCACAAAGCCCATTGTTTGATCATGCGTATGCATTATGATTATCTGTTCATGCTCTGGAGGAGATCCAGGTATATTCAATAAATCCCTTAATGAAACATACGGTACTACAGCATCGCGAAGCCTTAGAATATTCTGTTCTCCTGCAGCTTTGCGTATTTCAGGTGTCAGTTCAAGACATTCAGAAACTGCCGATATATTGACAACAAAAAGTTCTTCACCCACCGTGAATAATAACCCGTCGATAATTGCAAGCGTGATCGGCAGTTTCATTTTAATTGTGGTACTAACCCCTTTTTTTGATTCCAGGCTTACTTCACCCCGAATAGATTCTATATTTCTTTTGACAACATCCATACCGACACCCCGTCCTGAAACACTGGTTGTCTTTTCTGCAGTCGAAAACCCCGGCAGGAAAATCAGTTGAAACATTTCTGTTTCCTCCATAATTTCCTCGCCTTGTATCAACCCTTTTGCAACAGCTTTCGAGTATATTTTGTCGGCATCAAGTCCTTTCCCATCATCAGTAACAGAAACGATAACATGTGATCCAATATGTTCTGCACTGATGGTGACCTGTCCGATTTCCGGTTTTCCCTGCATAATCCGTTCATCAGGATTTTCAAGGCCATGATCAACACAATTGCGAATCAGGTGCATCATGGGATCCTTGAGGTTATCGATTACCGCTTTATCCAGTTCAGTATCTCCGCCAATTATTGATAAATTCACTTTCTTTTTAAGATCCCTGCCAAGATCTCTCACAAGACGATACATTGAAGAAAAACCCTCCGCTACAGGAACCATTCGTATCACCATTACCGTATCACGTAATGACAATGTTAATTTCTCGAGATATTCGGCAATAGTAGTGAGTTCAGACTCTCGTTTAACTTCGGCATATTGAGTCAGTCTTGCCTGTAGTGTAACAAGTTCGCTTACTGCATTGGTGAGAGTATCGAGTCTTTCATTTTGAACACGTATCGTGGAACCTGCTATGTTTGTAACTACTTCCTTTTTAACATTTTTTATCGCAGCCTGTTCGAAAAGCGCAGATGAAACTTTATCCTTTGATGTTACGCCAAGCTCTATGGCCTTTTCCCCGAAACGTTTATTTGCTTCCCTTACAACATCGATCTCTTTTTTCGTGACATCCCCTTTGGAAAGCAGGATCTCACCAATCATCGGGACTGTATTTGATTCCAGTTCTTCTGTGTCATGGATGATCTCACTGATTTCAAGTTCACACAATCCTTCAACAAATATAAAAACATCCTGAATCTCTTCAACCATTCTGTCTGTAACCAGAATACAAGTCCAAAACGTGTAATGCAGCTCTGGATCAATCTCATTTATTACTGGTATCTCGCTCTCATGTGTATAGCAGAACATTTTTCCCAGTTTTGAAAGATTTTTCAATATAAGTACGGTGTTGATCCCCCTTAAAAAGATTTCTTTCTGAGGTTTGAAAAAGATGCGGTATACGGAACTTTTCCTCCGTTCGCCATTTCTATTTTCAGGGGGTAATTTTCCACCTGAAGTCGTGGTATTCCTGTCGGATGGAACAATCAGATGTATCTGATCGATCAGCTGCTGCTCCAGAGCATCATTATCCTTTGAACCATTTGGCAATTCCAGCAGGTCTTTCAGAAAATCTATTGATTTTAATGATAAGGTGATAATTTCTGAACTTATCGATAGTTTCCCGTTTCTGACCAGATCAAAAAGCGTTTCAAGCTCGTGTGCAAAATTGGATATCCGCATGAATTCGAACATCGCACCTGATCCCTTGATCGTATGTAAACTTCTGAAAATTCTGTTTATTAAATCAGAATCATTGGCATCAGATTCAAGTGCAACCAGATCCTTTTCAAGTGATTCTATTATCTCTTTTGCTTCATCAATAAATGCTTTTTGAAACTGGTTTGTCATTCCATGGTCTCCAGCTTGAATTCAGGAATATTCATCAGTTTATTACAAATACACTTGATACCATCTACCCGCACACACTCCGGTCTGCATATAAATCCCGTATCCATAATGGTTTGTTTTAACGCAGGCGATAATTCATCTCCGCTGAATTCCACAGTGTAATTTCTGTCGATAATTAATGAATAACACAAAGATCGTAATAATTGGATAAATGAGCCATCAGCCTCCAGAACATCTGAGATATCAATGCTTACCGGCAACCCGCTGTTAAATGCTTCAACAAAAACGGTATGTATTGTCTTTATGGTATCAATTGTCGCATCACCTTTGACATGTACAATCGCTTTTTGATTTTTGATTTCAAGTAATGTCTCAACCATTTTTATCCCATTACTTTCTTTATTGTATCTAAAAGATTTTCAGGTGCAAAAGGTTTTACAATCCAGGCCGTTGCCCCGGCCTTTTTTCCTTCTTCCTTGATCGAATTTTCCGATTCAGTTGTAAGCATAATTACAGGAACGAATTTATTAACAGATCCAATCCGGATCTTTTTAATCAGTTCAATTCCTGTCACTTTTGGCATATTCAGGTCAGTAACAACCAGTTTGACATCTGTCGTGAGCTTTGTGTATGCGTCTTCACCATCAACCGCCTGAACAACATCATACCCGGCATCACTTAACGTAAATTCAATCATCTGCCGCATGGATGTTGAATCATCCGCAATAAGTACCTTTTTGCCCATCATCAGACCTTTCCATGAATTTTACTGCTGCTTTCTTTTACTTTTCTCAATATATCCCGTTCAGATTCCATGGTATAATGTTCCATAAGTTCGCTGTCATCAGAGGATAATGACGATTGGGTTGTACCGTTTTCACCGTTTTCTCCTTTTTCTGCACTCTGAATTAAGCTGGTTATTTCCTTCTGCAATGTTTCCAGTGGCGCAATTACATGTTCAATCCTTTGACGTGTGATGTCCTGAAACTGAATCGAAACTACAACTTTACTGATATCTTTATTCAGCACTTCTGCGTCTTCAGCGATAGAGCTCATTTTAGACGCTGCATCCTGCAATGTATCACCGATTTTTCCCATTGCGGTATTAAAAAGGGTGTCTGTGCGTTTCCCTATTTCCAGTGTGTCCCTGTTAACCGATTCGAGTTCCTTCTTTATACTGTTTATATTTGAAGTAAGCTTTTCGGTGATCTCGGCAATTTCACCTATTGAATTACTTGAATCCCTTGATAATGCATTGATTTCACTTGCTATAACTTTAAAGCCGCTTCCAGCATCACCAGTGTGAGCTGCCTCTATAGATGCATTTAACGCAAGTATATTTGTCATATGACCGATCTTTTTGATTTTTAATGCAAATTGATCAACTTTGCCCAACTGATTGACAACATCAGAAATCATCGCAATCGATTTATCAAAAAAAGTAACCATTGAAGAAAAATTACTTTGAATTTCCTGAAGTTCCTGCTGCGTTTCGAACAGTGTATTTCGACCCGACTGCTCAGAAATATTTCCAAACAGCTCCTGAACCGATTTCAACTGTTTCTTTGCCTGACGATTTATCCCCATAAATGCTGTAATCAGCCCTTCTGCAGCAGTATCGGTCTGGTTGATTACAGCTTTCAACTGCTCGGTCAACACAGGAAATATTGTTATTTTATTTTTTACCAGGGGCGCAATATCCACAGTTTCTTTTTCCGTTATATTTTCTGCACCCGTTTCCATTAACACAGCATTATCGGTACGTACATCCTTACGTCCATGTGTAATGCCCATATAGCAAAAAATGATGTAGGCTATTGTAAATAGTATCAGTATAAGCATCGACACTATTGTAAAATGATACAGCATCTGAAAGATACAGAGTAATAAGCCCAAAGCCTGCAGAACATGGGGAATTTTTTTAACAGTTATAAACTGCTCAATTTTCATGTAAATTCATGTTCCTTTCATGACCGGAAAGAAACCAGTGTTATAGATCATCCTATAAGTTAATAACAACAACAAACATTGTGATTTTCATAAGAAAGTATCAACTCAATAAGCCAACCACCTCGCGCACAGAAAAAAGATACAGAAAAAGTGTACAATTCCAACTGTATTAAATCAAAGATTTTTTTGATAACGCAATTATTCACAGTACATGTTTTTTTGGAAAACGATCATTCTGCTTAATTGATCCGGTCATCTATGAGGCGAAGTCGGGTGGAGTCTGATTTTTGCAGAGCTGAAGCGGAAACAGTTGATGTTTATACTTCTATCAATTCAATCAAAATTATTACATTTAATATCCGCTATGATGGCGGGAACCGTTTCGAGCAGAATACCTGGAATCACTCCACCATTCCCCGCCGCGAATGAGGCTTTTTATTCATCCCGAAATCGGGATGAATACAGAATTCTGACTTCTGAATAGCAGCATTTTTTTCCTGACACAGAGGTTCTCAGATATTCCTAAAAAGTCATCACTACATCATCAACCGAACAACTATCCAGAAGATAATTAACCGGCCAGCGGCCATTGTAATCAACCATTTTGATAATGCCGATGCGCTCTGCAAGAAGTATTTCTTCAAACCCGTGAATGACCGGGTAATCGTACTTTAACCGTAGTACTTTATGGTACATTACTCCCCCACTTACCAGCGAATCATAATAATTATACCTGACATTGTTTATTCCACAGGAAAAGCTGCCGTTAATTGAATCGATCTCACGGGGAAGGAACTGATCATACAAACCTGTCAACGACTGGCCAAACATGACACTCCCCGACGATGATGATTTAAACCAGTCATCAGTCGTATCAACCCGTAACTCCTGAAAAGCAACCCTGTAATACAATACATTATCATCTGATATAGTATCGGTTACTCTCATTTGAAGTTTATTTCCTGAGCTTTCCGTGTAGTTCCACCAGTTTCTGTTGTTCTCAAAAGGAAACATATTCTTTGTCTGGATACGCACTCTCTGATGTAAAACCGGTGGCTTGACAAACCCGCCACCCTGTTCATCATCTTCCGGTCCATTGACCATCACAGCACAGGAAACAAACAACATACACACACCTGAGAGCAGTACCGATCTATTCAACATACAACCTCCTTTTTTTGTAATAATCCCAAATCCTTCATTTCCGGCCATCTATCCCTTATAAGATGTTTTATGATGTGATCAGGGCAGCACTGGATTGCCTGCTTTACTTGAATATATTATCATCAACGTATCAGAATCATGATCACAGCCATATCTGTCATCATCACAATCGTCTTCATAAATAAACAGTGCACAGGAGTTCAAAAGAAACATCGATGCGAAAATAGCTGCTAAAATTCCTTTTTTCATTATCAACCTCCACCTGAATATATTTTATTAATTTTTTAAAAAAAATCATCATTGGCAGCAGAAATTACCGCATGTCATGACGATCATCAATGTCGTCTTCATCCCGGTTCAGGGAGTGACAATACTCTCCCGTCCGTCAGCGCTGTGAGTTTTATCCTGAGTATAGATCCATTGGTTAATCCCCTTACTTTCCTTAATTACAGATCTTTCAATGATTCCAGTGTAAATAGCTGCGATGGTTTCAGCACCGGTATGTCCAGATCGAAACCTTTAACAAAGGGGCTGAACATCCGTACAGTTATTGTATGCTTTACATTGTCCCCTGTCGGGATATCCTTAAGTACCGCAAAGAGATTTCTTTCGGTACAACGCACGGACATACCTGCGCCGCGCAGTGTCACATAGAAGAGTACCTTTCCAGGAGCAACTCCGTCATATTGTACCTGCACTGATGCGGTCTTCTTTGCCAGAAGCACCCCCAGATCGATTGTTGTCGAATCCTGTGGAACAGTAATCATCGTTGCAATCGCCATCCCTGCGCCATCATTGACATACACAAGATGTTCTCCAGGAAGAACCTGACTGATCCTGAAAGAACCATCCTCAGAAGTGTGATATCTTGTCGTAACCTGGGATAAACCAGTATCGGCCAGGAACGAACGGGGATTGATATAGACATTCGCAAATTTCATCGGGCGATCCGGTGTAAAAATTCTCATTTTCTTTGCAGCATTTGAGCTGTCCGGATAATTGACAACGCCAACTACCTCCGACCCGGATCCTCCTGTAGAAGCACTTTCGCTTGGTCCCATACTGAGACATTGAAGAATCAGCGCAAATAACGATGTAAAGAGAACTGATTTAAAAAATTTCATACGTTGAAAGCCTTACCCCAGAAACGATTTCGATACAGGAAAAAGGTGAAAATTAAGATGATACACTCTATCAAGCTCACCCAGGTCTTCTTCGATGATTCCAAGTATTTCGCGTCTGAACTCATCGATACGCTCGCTGATTTTCTGATACCCCGTTTTAGAAACACTGAATGTCAACGTGGAAAACCTTCGCTGATTTCTTGGTACCACATCGAGTGCCCGACGCGCCAGATCGGTGAATTCGAGTAAAAAGCGATTAACTATAACCTGTGGCACTTCTCCACCACTTGCAGTAAACCGTTCTGCCGGGGCAATGCGTCCATCTTTTCGCTCAAGCACCCCGATATGCATCATGGTTTCCAGCGCATCCTGCATCTCGGAGATGCTTACCGATGGTTCAAGCAGTTTCGATAACCTCCGGCACTGCTCATCACCATCATCGCCACATTGAACAATGGTAAGCATCTCTCTTATTACCAGATAGTACCAGTGTGAATAGAGAAGATACTGTTCGCTTGACACCTGTTTAACATTTGCTTTCCTGAACTGCTGCATCTGATCATAAAAATACTCCCGCTCCGACTGTTTTTTCGCATGATTGTACGATACCAGCAGTTCAAAAAACCTTTTTTCCTTTTTGGAGAATTTTGCGATAGTGCCAATTTCAACAATATGGGCCGGAAGCAGATTGCGTTCCCCTTTGAGTATCCGGTTAAATTGACCTGGATTACACGCCAGTTTAGCTGCAAACGCTCTCATGGAATAAGCCGGATTTTCTTTTTTCATGGTATCGATAAGATCCCGAAGAAATTCCCTGTAATCCATATATTCAAAAAGATTTTTATCCATCTCAGCCATTTTCGTTTACTCCCTGTACATAATATAGCACAACAACACCAGAAACAACCATGTATCGATGCACAAAGTGTTGCCAGCTGGCAACAACAGACTAATTTTTTGCGCTTACTGAAAAAAATGCTACCTATAACAATTTTTTTATCTTATTTTGCTTTTAGAATTTGACCCGAGTTACACACCAGTTCTGCTTTATAACACCCCGAATGCTGTCTTCTGTGACCTTTTGACATTGGAACGATTATTGTGGAAAACAAAACGCTATCAACTATGAGGTGGAAATCATACATACGCGCAGTAATAACAATCATCCTTCTGCGTGCAGCGGATCTCTACATTACTTATCTCTACACTCCGGACCTTGGTTCTGAATGGAACCCGCTTGTATCAATTTTCGGCCTGACATGGTATGGCTTTATTGCAACGCAGATCGGGATTATAATTTTCATCTCCATATTGATGTATTTTTACTTTAACCGCAAGCCGCCAAAAATTGACCAGAGCAACTTATCGTTGAATGATTTCAGCTACGTCTATTTTTACGGAAAAATGCACCCCTGGCGCAGACGGGTGTTTACCGTTCCGCGGCATTACCGGCGTCACCTCGCATTTAACGGATTTCTGTTTATGGCGATTACGATAGGAATCTCTACATTTGCAATTGTGCACAATATACTTTTGATTTCAGGAAACAGTCTGTATACTTCATTTGTAGATAAGTATCATGAAGCGTACTTTCCCCTTACATTTACCTTCACGCTTATTGTCGCTCTTTATCTGTTTTTTGCAAAAGAATTTGATGTTTACAAAAAGAGTAATCCCGCTACCTGAACCCGAAGATTCTCATCAAAAAGACGCAGGTCTTGAGCATCCGGAAGCTACAGTCCATGAGTAAAAGAGACGGTGCTGATAATTTCTTCAAAGACCGGAAGAAAATTATCGAACGATTCTTTTTTTGTCCAGAAAGCGATTCTGATATCATAGGTACCAGCATTAAAAAAGAACTCCGCGAACCTGAAGTTATACATGCTGTAGGTCCATTTTGCCATGGGATAGTTCCCGGCGTAAAACTCAACTATTCCGGAATCATCCTGGATATCATCCTTATTCAATTCGCGCACCTGCATCGCATAATCAAGAGCCGGTTCATTCAAATTGATTGCAATACCTCTACTGCCAAGAATCCCGTCAACCGTAGCACCGGTAAAAAGCAGCTCTGCACCGCGTTTGTTAAGTTGCACCGCAAAATCACGGCTTCCCTTGTCCATATCCTCCGGGTTGGTATACAACTGCCAGTCACCCTTATAGACAATAAGGAAGTGAAGCGCCCGGTTTTCATAAATATTGTCTTCGGTGTGGAAAAAATCAGGATAATACTGCCTGATCGACGAAACACATGAAACGAGCATCAGTACTGCCCCCAAAGGCAGTAATTTCCACAGGAACCGCATCATATTTTTCCCTTTATACTCTGATTGCTGTACCATAGTACCCATTACACAATCTTATTTTTCAGTAAATCTATCAATAGAAACGCCTATAGTTTTAAGACGTTTATCGATCTGCTGATACCCGCGATCAATCTGTTCAATATTGCGGATAGTGCTTCGCCCCTCTGCTGCACAAGCCGCGATCAAAAGCGCCATTCCAGCCCGAATATCGGGTGAACTGATCGTCGCACCGTAAAGTGGTGCCGGTCCGGATATTACTGCTCTGTGCGGATCACACAACACGATCTGCCCCCCCATTGAAATCAATTTATCAACAAAAAATAGCCGCGATTCAAACATCTTCTCATGAACCAGACAGAGCCCCTCCGATTGCGTAGCTGCAACAAGAAGTATTGACATCAGATCAGTTGGAAATCCCGGCCAGGGGCTGTCTTCAATACGGGGAATCACCCCGCCAAGATCTTTGCGGATTTTGAGTTCCTGACGGTCCGGAACACGAATCGATCTTGCTTCACGATCCATCTCCACTGTAATACCAATTCTTTCAAACTGAAACAGTATCATCCTCATATGACCCGGATCAACACCTGTAATAGTGATATCTGATTTCGTAGCTGCAGCAAGCCCTATAAACGATCCAACCTCAATGAAATCGCTCCCAACAGTATGTTCAGCAGACTTGAACCGATCCGTTCCATGCACTGTCAACACATTGGAACCAATACCCTCGATACAAACACCGATTCTCTCAAGAAACCTGCACAACCCCTGCACATGAGGTTCCGATGCCGCGTTAGCAATAACAGTCGTCCCTGATGCGCCTGATGCGACAATCAGAGCATTTTCGGTGGCAGTCACCGATGCTTCATCAAGGTAGATATCAGCACCAACCAACCCCCCTTTTGGCACCTCAAGGACGTAATTGGTTTCCTGAGTAATATCTGAGGACACCTTACGCTCTACACTCAACTTCGCTCCCAATGCCTTGAACACAAGAAAATGAGTGTCCATCCTTCGCCTGCCAATCATATCACCACCGGGCTGACAGATCACGGCCTTACCGGTCCGGACCAGAAGTGATGATGCAAACAGCACTGAGGCTCTGATTTTATTTGATAGTTCAAGAGGAAGTACCGATGTATTCAGTTTTGATGCATCAATCGTCACAACGCTGTCTTTTATTGGAGATACCTGCGCTCCAAGCGCTGATGAAATCTCCAGCATATTACGAACATCACCAATATCCGGTACATTGAAAAAGGTAACCGGTGAAGAACAAAGCATAGAAGCAGCAATTAAAGGAAGTGCTTCGTTTTTGTTTCCTGCAACCTGAATAGTTCCTTTAAGCGATGATTTCCCCTCGACAATAAACCCACTCATGATACACCCCTGAAAAGACTTGTAACTCTTTGAAATTTTCTATAACAATAATTCATCACACATAACGTATGACAAAAACCATCTCTCTGAAAATAATCACTGTACTTTTTTGTTAGAAATGGTACTATATAAAAACAGTGCGAAAAAAAATAATGAATGAGACAATAACTTTTAAAAAATATAGTATATTATTGGTAAGAGCGGAAACGAAATAGTAATATGTTCATGATCCGCCAGATCGGTCTTTATTAATCAGCTGGTTAGACTTTACTTTTAAAATTACGCCCGTTTGCGTGTCAATTTCTTGACTAACAACCATTCTATGGGAATTCTCCTTTGATTGGCAAGAGCATGCCGTCATCGTCACGGACTTTCAACCCTCTCAAGAGAACAACCAGCTATTTTATTTTGGTTCAAGAAATGAACGTTAAGCGGGCTTTTTTTATTTAGTCAATTTTAAAACTGGTTCTACCTGTTCTGAAACATCTGCTCCGGCAGTTTTCAGAAATGACAACAGATACCGTGGATTATATTCCTCATCGCGAATACCAAGATAAATTTTCTGATGAACACCCATTTCCCCTAACGACACAACTTGAACAGAAAACCGTGTCCTCAACTCCTCCACAAGCCATTTTGGCAAAGCAGAAACACCACGACCGGATGCGACCATTTGTAAAAGAATATCAGTATCTTCGATGTGAATATGCTTTTTTGGAAAGATTTTTGCAGGGGTCATGAAGTCCCTGAAAATATCGAGCCGCTCCCTTTCCACCGGATAGGTTATCAGTATCTCATCGGAAAGATCTTCAGGTTCGATCCACTCACGTTGTGCAAACTGATGATTCGCCGGCACAACCAGAACCTGTTCATAATCGAATACAGGATAAAATTTCACCCCCCTGCGCATAATCGGATCCGGAGTTACCAGAATATCGATTTCATATTGATAAAGTGCAGCGAGTCCCTTGAATGTAAACTGTTTCCGGACATCGACATCAACTTCTGGCCATTGCTTCAGATACGGACCGATAATCTGCAGTAGCCAGCGATAACAGGGATGACACTCCATTCCTATGCGAAGTGCCCCTCGTGCTCCGGCACTGAACTTCCCAAGCACAAGATCAACATGTTCCAATTGTGGAAGTACCCTGTTGGCGACTCCCAACAGATATTGCCCGGATTCAGTCAGCCTTATTTTCCTTCCAGCCTTTTCCCAGAGAATAATAGAGAACTGCTGTTCCAACTTTTTAATACTCTGGCTTAGAGCAGACTGGGTTACACAGAGTTCTTCCGATGCAGCAGCTAACGTTCCAGTCCGGTCGATTGCCCTGAGTATTGTAAGATGTGTTCGTTCAACCATTGATAGTCCTTTGCGTACATTACTTTCAATTGGAAGACAGGTGTCAGCTTTTCACGGGAATCACTCTGACACCTGATCCTCTGCCCCTGTTCCTTTAGAAAATCTTATTATTTCATTAGAAAATATAGCTTTTTACTTATTGTTTTTGCGGTTATTTTTATTAAAAACGAAAAAGGAGAGATATTTTATGGCTAAAATTCATAATCTTGGATTCCCAAGAATCGGAAAAAATCGTGAACTGAAAAAAGCACTCGAAGCATTCTGGAAAGGAGAAGAATCATCTGAGGCACTCGAAGCTGTCGGAAGGACTATCCGGAACGAGAATGTGATGCAGCAAGAAAACCTGGATTATGTTCCGGTCAATGATTTCAGCAATTACGATCAGATGCTTGATATGTCCATACTCCTGGGAAATATTCCTGCACGCTACAGAAATCTTGGTGGATCCCCCCTTGATCTCTATTTTCGCATGGCCCGTGGTCGTTCTGCCTGTGATACCGGTGCTGGAATCTGCCATGCGCAGGAGATGACCAAATGGTTTGACACAAACTATCATTATCTGGTACCGGAATTTTCTTCCGGCACTATCTTCACACCCAATACTCAGAAATTATGCAAAGAAATTTCTGAAGCCAGAGACAAAGGTGTTAATGTCAAACCTGTACTTATCGGACCAATAACGTATTTGAAATCAGGAAAAGAAAAAGATGAGTCAAACCGGTTGTGTCTGCTCGAAAAAATTTTACCTGCCTACCAGACGATTCTTAAGGAACTGGATGAACTTTGCATTGAATGGGTTCAGATTGATGAGCCGATTCTGGTTACTGAACTTGATGCACCCTGGCGGCAGGCATTTGGTTACGCTTATCAGGAGTTATCAAAGTCAAAAGTAAAAATCCTTCTGGCATCATACTTTGGTGAACTCCGTGAAAACAGGGATCTGCTTTTATCTCTTCCGATCAATGGTCTGCATATCGATGCTGTCAGGGGAGAATCGGAAATAGAGTATATAGCCGAAAAAATAGCACCGGAGCAGGTTCTTTCTCTTGGAATTGTCAATGGACGAAACATATGGAAATGTGATCTCACTAAAATTCTCGACCGCATCGAACCTATTTCAAAAAAACTTGGAGATCGCCTCTGGATCGCACCGTCATGTTCGTTGATTCATGTACCAGTTTCTCTTGAGAGGGAAACAAATCTCGATCCTGAAATCAGGTCGTGGCTTGCCTTTGCTACCGAGAAGGTTGAGGAAATTCGTATTATCGGGAAAGCTCTTAATAGCGGCCGTGAATCGGTTGCTGTGGAACTTGGGGTGAATGCAGCAGCAATTTGCTCGCGAAAAGAATCACCGAGAGTACACAATCCCGAAGTCAAAAAAGCTGTTGCTACGTTATCGGCAGATCTCGAAAAACGGCAGGCTTCTTATCCGCAACGAGCTCAAATTCAACGGGCGCGATTTCAGCTTCCACTCTTTCCGACCACAACAATCGGATCTTTTCCGCAAACCAGCGATATTCGTACAGCACGTGCCCGTTTCAGAAAGGGCGGACTCAATGAAGCAGAATACAGGGAGCTGATGAAAAAAGAGATTGCATACGCTGTAAATGTCCAGGAGAAACTGGGTCTTGACATTCTAGTTCATGGTGAAGCGGAACGTAATGACATGGTGGAATATTTCGGAGAGCAACTGGATGGGTTTACTTTCACATCTTATGGGTGGGTACAGTCTTACGGTTCGCGTTGTGTTAAGCCTCCTGTGATTTATGGTGATATCTCACGCCCAAAACCTATGACTATTGATTGGACCACATATGCACAGTCATTGACAATAAAGCCAATTAAAGGAATGCTTACCGGTCCGGTCACCATTCTGAACTGGTCATTTGTACGCGACGATCAACCCCGTTCAACGACATGCCGCCAGATCGCTCTTGCTATTCGTAAAGAAGTACTGGATCTGGAAAAGGCAGGTGTCGGTATCATTCAGATCGATGAAGCTGCACTGCGTGAAGGGTTGCCACCTCGAAAAAGCGACTGGAAGGAGTACCTTGATTGGGCGGTTGGATCATTCAGAATTTCAGCAAATGGTGTCACTAACCAAACCCAGATCCATACCCATATGTGCTATTCAGAGTTCAACGATATCATTGAATCAATTGCAGCGATGGATACCGATGTCATCACAATTGAAACATCGCGTTCGCAAATGGAACTGCTTGATGTGTTTGATGATTTTAAATATCCAAGTGAGATCGGGCCGGGAGTATATGATATCCATTCACCAAATATTCCTTCTACAGAATCCATAGTTTCACTGATGAAACTCGCGGCGGAAAAAATCCCATCGGATCGATTGTGGGTCAATCCGGACTGCGGATTGAAAACACGGCAGTGGGATGAAGTTATACCCGCACTGCAAAACATGGTAAAAGCTGCAGCCGTTTTGCGTAAGCAGTAAAGCATTTGTAAAAAAATAAAGGAGCGTAATGCATATTTCCGATATTCTCAAGGCGCATGCTACATCCTTGAGTTTTGAGTTCTTTCCACCCAAAACTCAGGATGCATCAAACAGTTTATTCTCTGTCATATCAGATTTAAAAGCGATGAAACCGGCATTTGTGAGTGTAACCTATGGTGCTGGAGGAACCACTCGTGAATTAACCCACGATCTTGTCGTTAAAATTCAGAATGAAACAGCAATTACTGTTGTGTCTCATCTTACCTGTGTCGGTTCGACCAATGATGAAATTGGAAAAATCCTTGACCGGTATGCAGAACAGGGTATAACAAATATTATGGCATTGCGGGGAGATAAACCTTCATTCGATGTAAATTGGATACCGGTTAAGTATGGGTTTAAAAATGCAGCTGAACTGGTTTCATTCATCAAAAAAAGGTATCCGCAAATGGGCGTGGGAGTTGCAGGCTTTCCTGAAGGACATCCTGAATGTCCCAATCGTCTGGTTGAAATGGAGCATCTCAGAGCCAAGATAGATGCGGGTGCCGATTACATATGTACACAACTATTCTTTGGAAACCATGACTTTTACGATTTTCGTGAACGATGTCTTTTATCAGGAATCAATGTACCTGTCATTGCAGGATTGATGCCGATAACAAGCCTTAAAACCATGAATCGTATGGCAGAGCTATCTGCAGGGTCTCGTTTTCCAGCCCGACTGCTTCGTGCACTCAATCGTGCGGACACTGACGCGGATGTCAAAAATATCGGTATTCACTGGACAGCTGAGCAGGTAAGAGATCTGCTTGACAATGATGTGAAAGGGATTCACTTTTACACCCTCAACAAATCGGAGCTGACACTATCTGTCTGCAGAGCGATTGGTGTTTCCAACTCCTTGCAATTCAATAAAGATACATCCCGTTTTAAAGCGATAAGATCAATTTAAATAGTTTGTATTGATTAACTTAACCACCCATGGAAAACAAAGGAAAAAATAACATGCAACAGTGGATTCGCGATATTCTTATTCATGTGGGAGAAAATCCCGATCGTGAAGGTCTTGTTGAAACTCCGAGTCGTGTGGCAAAGGTATATGAACATATTCTGGGTGGCTATAAGTTTGATCCCGATGAAATTTTACGCAAGGCAATTTTTACTGAACATGTGAATCATATGGTTATTGTTCGCGATATTGAGATTTATTCATTGTGTGAACACCATATGCTTCCTTTTTTTGGCAAGGTTCATATCGGCTATATTTCCATCAATAAAGTTTACGGAGTGAGTAAACTTGCGCGGGCGGCTGATGCCCTTGCCCGAAGGCTTCAGGTTCAGGAACGATTAACACAACAAATTGCAAATGCAATCATGGGACCGATCGCTGCTGATGGTGTCGGAGTTGTTGTTGAAGCAAAACACATGTGTATGATGATGCGAGGGGTTGAGAAGCAGAACTCAATGATGACTACCAGCGCAATGTTGGGTTGCTTTCGCGATGATGCAAAAACCCGTGCGGAATTTTTAAGACTAATTGGAAAGTAAGATTCAGAAAAAAGTTCAACCGGAGATTCTCACTTACTTTTGATAAGTATACCAACGAGCCGTTCGGCATACCACTACTATATACTGGTGCAGTATCGATCGTGGTAATACCGAGTTCAATAGCTTTTTCGAGAATTTCAATTGCGTGCAATCATTTGTGCGGCAGCATCACCCCCGTTTACTAATCCTTTACTGCAAAAGGAATCGATATCGTCTCCAGCACTTTGCCTCTTCGTGCTTCACAAATTCTGAAATGTAATGATACTTTTTTTTCCTTTTTACTTAGAGTCTCAAAATAGATAAACCCACTTAAAAATCCACCATCGAGAAGAACTCCTTCTGGTATCTCAGATTTAATCAAAGAAGTAAATGAGTCCAGTTTCTTCCTGGCCCAAAGCGGGTAATAAAGATTATAATACAGATGATCATGTAAAAATACGCCTTTCCATATTGGAAGTGTAGGATACATACCTGCACTGTAATAGGCGACACTGAATTTTTCA
The DNA here is from genome assembly GCA_016929595.1 of Chitinispirillaceae bacterium. Classification (GTDB taxonomy): domain Bacteria; phylum Fibrobacterota; class Chitinivibrionia; order Chitinivibrionales; family Chitinispirillaceae; genus JAFGIN01. The sequence goes on along the minus strand of JAFGIN010000134.1, from coordinate 40,669 downwards.
CAATCGAAATATGGTTCAGATGCAACTATTCCCGGAAGTACAATTTTTCGTATCTCTTCATCATTTTTAAAATAATAAGGCGGTAAAGCCGGGTATACATCTCCACTTTTTGAGCCGGCAATAAAAAAGTCACTGTAACGGATAACGATCGGGAAGCCACTGTTATTAGAAAAGGTTATGCGAATCGGTACAATCTCCTTTCCATCGTTTTCCCGTCCATACCAAACGCCCGTTTCCACAATGACACTGATGCCCGCACAGTTAAGTTTCGCAACATTCTCAACGGGTGTCGAATATGGTGATTGAGAGTCGAGGTGTAACTGAACTTTTGAAGAACAACTTACCAGCGAATTGAAACAGAAACACATACTGAATATCAGAATGCCTGCACATCGAGATTTGATCATTTACATACTGCCTTAATCGGGTGAATAGCACAGAGTTGAGTTTCGAAGAACCAACCTTTATTCTTGTAAAATTTTGCAATATGCAGGCCAAAGAGTCACTGTCGGAATCGGGATCGATCCTATATTACTGTGTTTTTCGATACCGATACCGATACCAATACCGACCCCGACTCCGATTCCGAAATGGAAACCTGTGCATTGTATTATCAGACAGTTAATACTTTGCTACACGATTCTCTTCACTCTCTGCGTTTGATGTTTTCATCTGCTTTGTGTAGAATATTTGTAAACGGTTCAGGTAACACAAGTCTTTTGTCAAAGACTGAGCAAAATCACCTAACAATTTACTTTAGGAATTCATTATGAACGTAGTATGTTTCAGCGTTGCAGCAGTAGATTTCTTCCTCAGCAAGAATCAGTGTTTTGCAGGAGATAATTCTCTCAACCAGGCGGTACGGTTCAGTCAAATGGGATACAGGAGCGCATTTGCAGGTGCAATAGGAACTGATGAAGGCGGTGACTGCATCGAAGCACTGTTACGAAACGAACATGCTGACATCTCCCTGATGCAGCGCCTCGAAGGATTTACAGCACGCAATAAAATTATTAATGATGTTTCAGGGGAGCGTTTCGGGATTGTGGGTGCCTGGGAGGAGTGGCGTCTATAAATCATCCTGCATAACTGAAAAAATCCGGAACTCTCTTTACAGCTTTTACATCTGGGCTACTCATGTCAACAGTCCCTCTACTCTTGGAGCAAACGGGAGTATCGCATTTTCGGGCAACCGGAGATAGATAAACCCAAAATGCGCTTCCGCTTGAAAATGTGATAGATACTACTGGATACTGCAATACATTCCAGGCAGGGCTCACTACCAGTTACTATTATGAGCGTGACATTGCGAAAGCGTAATTAAAAGATGCTGGGAAAAATCGCTGCAATGAACTACGGCGGGGTTTCCTGGAGATACTATTATTTCCCCTTTTTTATCAAACCTTTGCCCATTGCCCACAGAAAAACTGCAAGTCCAAAAACTATCAGCACTCCGGCAGCGATAAAAACGTTTTTGACACCCCGTCCAACACCGCCAAGTCTGCTGCCAAGCCACTCACCGGCATTACTTATCTGATCGAGGCGTTTATCAACAAATTCCCCAATATTTATATCTTCTTTTTTCATACAGTCTCTGATAAAGTACCTGTATACTGACAAAAATAGAGTGGAGACGGGAAACGATCTACATCTCGCGGGTCATTTCCCAAATCTACTGACGATAATAGAATTCAATAGAAAATTTGAATACTAGTAACGATCTCTGCGGCCACCACCACCGCCACCGAAACCACCTCTACCACCACTTTTTCCACCGAAACCACCTCTACCACCACCGCCAAAACCACCTCTTCCGCCATTGTCGGTCTTTGGCTTAGCTTCATTAACTGTAAGTGCACGGCCATCGACTTCCTTACCGTTCAAGCCTGTTATAGCTGCGTTAGCTTCATCATCTGTTCCCATTTCTACAAAACCGAACCCTTTGGAACGTCCAGTGTCCCGATCCGTAATAATTTTGGCAGATGAAACAGTGCCGAAAGATGCGAAAAGCTGTTCGAGCTCGCTATCACCTACATTGTAGCTGAGATTGCCGACGTATAATTTGTTGCCCAAGTAAGGACTCCTTAAAAAAGATATTAATACACAGATCTGACGACTACAATTTGCCGCCGATCCCTTCCATAATCATTGAAGATACATTGTGTGAACATAAAAAGCAGTAAAATCATTTCTTAAATTAATATTTTATTTCAATTTTTGTGATAAAGCCACCAATTTTTACTATCTGATCAGTATATATAGACTTGGGACATTAAAAAAGTTGGTTGCAGCAAACACCATATACATAATCATAAGGATAGCTGCCTCAATCCGGTTAAGCTTTCTTCCCGTCGTAATGAAGATCTGAATTGTTATTGCCGCGAGTATTTAAAAAAGGCATGGCAAAACCAAGTACGCTCTGAGAATACATTACCAACCGACAGTTCCGAATTTCCTGCTGCAATCGCCAAACCGGATACCGTCAGTTCCGGTAGAGAAGATAGCGCAAAACTGACACCAAGGATTGTAACTACAAGATCATTAACCTTGAAAACTTTCGCTATCGGTGTTATCTTGCGTATAACTATTTCAGAAGAAACCAATAAAAGCACTATACCGAATAAAAACATTGATGCAGAACTCAGCATGGTATCACCCCTGTAATTTTCTCCAGATATACATAATTTTCACAGAATACGGTGAATTTTACCTTTCTGAAAAGTACCTCGTTTATGTACCGGAGAAGGGGTGAATGCAACTAGTCCTGAGTCTGATGCACAGGTCAGGTATCAATCGATACAAAAACGGTAACCCGTTCCGTGAACCGTTTTAATATGTACCGGGTTTGAGGGATCTGCCTCGATTTTCTGCCTGAGCTTCGCAATGTGCTGATCAAGAGTTCGCGTTGTACCTTCATAGCGAACACCCCAGATTTTATCAAGAATTGTATCACGATCGAGTACCTGACCATTATGTCTGTAAAAGAGCTGCAGCAGATGCAGCTCACGGGCACTGATATCAAAGGGTATTCCGTTATTTGTTCCCTGCATTCTTGATGGATCGATCCTGATAGCACCAAAAGCAATCAGTGGCTGGCTCTGATCATCAGTGACCGGAAGCGATGCTCTTCTTAGTGCAGCCCTGATTCTTGCCAGCAATTCGTGAATTCCGAAAGGCTTTACAATGTAGTCATCGGCTCCAAGCTCAAGACCTATCACCTTATCAATTTCCTGACCCTTGGCAGTCAACATAAGAAGTGGAGTTCGAGTGTCTTTACTGCGTATCTGACGGCAGACATCATACCCACTTTTTCCAGGCATCATGACATCAAGAAGTATAAGGTCAGGATGTACCTTCTCATACATCGACAATCCCTCATCCCCATCACTGGCACAATAAACCGTAAATCCTTCACTCTCAAGCAGATCAACAACACCTGTGAGTATTGCAGGATCGTCTTCAACAACAAGTATTTTATTCCCCACGGTAAGACTCCATGTAAAGCGGCAATGTAATCAAGAATATACTGCCTGATGGTTCATTTCTCTGATATCTGATTTCTCCTCCATGATCATCCAGTATCTGCCGTGTAATAGTCAGCCCAAGCCCTGTTCCCTGTACCCTTGCAGTGAGCGAATCATCAACCCGGAAGAACTCCTTGAAAATAAACTCCGACTGTGCCTGATCGATGCCAATCCCTCTGTCCTCAATAGTTATTGTCAGATAAGGTCTGCGGGATGTTACCGATACTTTTATCCACTTTTCGGAAGATGAATATTTTTCCGCATTAGACAAAACATTCAATAACGCCTGTTTTATTGCTTCCGGATCGACATTTACCACTAATGGTCCCTGTTCATAAACTGTTTCCAGTACGAAACGGTTATGCTCAAGCCGCACACGCTGATTCTCAACCAGCTCCCTGCACAACTCAACACAATCACACACCTTTTTATTATATTTTCGTGTCCCTTTATTCATGCGTGCGAAATCGAGAACATTATTTATCAACCGAGTCAACCTTTCAATTTCCGAGAGCATGATACCAAGATATCGCTCCTGCTTTACCGGATCAGGCTGCCTTCGCTCCTTGAGCAATTCGGCAAAGATGCGTATCGATGTAAGCGGGGTTTTCAGTTCATGAGAAACATTCGTCACAAATGTCGTTTTCTGACGTGCAAGCCTGATCTCTGAATACATTGACACAAGCAACACAATCCCACTTGTCAGTATTATCATAAAAAGAACTGCTGCAACAGTGACAAGACTTAACGTTGCCATCCTTGCCCGGGAAGAGATCTCCTCAGGATTGACGAGGTAGACAGCGGCTTCCCAGCGTGGAAGAAGACGGCTGATTTCGCGCGCGATAAAAGGCCGGCTCCAATCCTTAGGTGTAAATGAACTGCCGGAAAATACCGGTCTTCCACTCTGCTCTAATACAGTCAGAAAACGTACCGGCGTAAGCATCTGAGGAAGTGCTCCCGTTATCCTCTGCGCAAGTTGATCAATATCGATCGAACACCCTGTTATATATCCATTCGCTCTTTTTTTCCAGTATATCAGCATAAACTGTTCATCAATGATCCGCGGAATCAGCCCTGAAGACGCTACGGCCACAATCTGCGAAAAGCGCATCGATTCGCTTACATAAGTCGAAAGCTGAGGAGAATATGCTTCAACTTTAACACTGCTTTTGTTTCCGCTGACAACATTACGGTATGGAATTAGTTTTCCCCTTTTTTTCAAATCGGAATAAACTCTGTTCTGAACATCTTTGTCTATTTCAAACTCACTCTCCGCCAGCTTACGGGCCGCCTCTTTTCTATCCGGTTTTTGCATGGATTGAGTTTTTGCCCTGGCGGTAAGTATAGTGTCAAGATACTCTTCGGTAATGCTTCTGTATACCTCTACCATTTTCCGGTCCATAAAAAAATCTGTGTTGAATGTTAAAAACTCTCGTTCTTTTTCCGACACTCTTTTCACATCTGGCCTGAGAAAGCTTCCCGTACGTTTGAACAGAAAAGGAACGTCAACAAGCGCTGCAGAACTATCCCACAAGGCCAACGCATCACCGCTTTCACCATTTTGAGGAACTGTCGAGTCCAGTTCAGTCCGAATTTGATTTAGCAGCAGTTCGACACCGTACACCGATTGAGTTAACTCCGCAGAAAATGTTGTCTCAAGCTGTTTTTCCAGAAATGCATCCTCATGCTTTGCAGCTCTGATAGCGATCAGGCACAATATCAAACCCGGAATTACAATTGCCAGGGTATAGATCCCGCAGAGCTTCCACATTAAAAGTTTACCAGATTTGAGGTTGCCCCTGTTTCGCTTCATCCCGATATAATAATCCCGTTTTGATGGTTCTTCTGCGTTACATCGAATATACCATTCTTACATTGCATTGTTGAGTAATAAACTGTCGCGACTGAACTCATTTCCTGTGATTATTACCGGAACTCCTTTTTTCAATTGTGGAAGGGTAAAAATCTGATCAAGATCATCGTTTCTCATCGCAATACAACCCCAGGTCCAGTTATTTCCAATCCCTCCCCCGTGAATCTGAATTGAACCACCGATCGATACTGGTTTCCCTCCCTTCTTCGGGACACTGCCACTTCGCAGAGCTCGCTGATATCGTACCCGATCGGCACTATTAGGATAACTTATCCCCAGCGCTTTATAATAATCGCTGACAGGCTTGATATAATCAATCTGATACACTCCTTCAGGAGTTGACAAACAATCGTAATACGTTTTACGTAGTCCCGGTTTCCCCCCAAGATTTACAGGGTATCTTTTTCCGCACTGGTTACCTGGTCGTACTTCACAGAAATAATGCACCTTATCTATATGAAAACTATAATTCAACTGTGTAGCTACCATTACGAAATCAGGTATCGATACTGAAATCACTTTCGATGGTACTGTTTCACCATTGTTATAAAGAACTTTCACATAATAGCTATACACCGTATTGTGAGCAGTCATACTGTCGATGATAGTGCCGGTGAAAGACTCACCTGCAATCTGGGTTTTTGTAATCGGATAGTAATCAAGATCAAGTGCATACATTTTGTCAATATCAGTAAATGACCGATAAATGGTAACTGTATCAACGGCATCTTTTTTGACATTACGTAAAGTAAGATACACCCGGTTAACATTTTCAAGGTGAGCATTCACGATAACAGGTTTCTTCGCCTGTGCCTTTACCATACAAATTATGATAACCATAACAAATACTGACACGACCTCTTTTTTCATGGGATATACCCTTTCAGTAAAAATTCATCCTGTCACAGTGTCGATAGACCTGCAACCCCATCACTACCAATACTATCAGCCTTTCATACTTTTCATCACAACTCTATCCAGGCTGAATATCAAACGATGCATTACAATAAAAAGATACAGAAACCTTCAGCGGGTGTTGTCAGAAGATAGTAAAATAATTGTAAAAAAAATGTAAAAATGGTGAAGTAATATTGAGCGTGTACTTTGTTTTACCCAATTTATAAGCTATTTTCATAGGGATATAATGAAAATCATAATGCTTTCGGATTAAACGATAAAGGAGCATAAATGTCTTTCAGATCTGTTTCAATGCTCATTACAGTTACTATTACTTTCATCTGTCCTCATAGTTATTCTCAGGATTCCGTATCAACAACATTAACACAAGGATGCAGCATGCTTGAAGAATGGGTAAAGATTGTTTCATCATGGGATTCACGACCAACTGGCAGTGATGCACATAAAATGTGCATCGAATGGATTGCCGGACAATTTGAAGCAATAGGCCTTAAACCCATCCGTGATCCGCATGTTTTCAATCGCCATACAGTATCTTCAAATGATATGTCGCTTTCTATTACATCTCAGAACGGTGAACAATCTGTTGTACTTTCCTCTGTATACCCATTCTCAGGAATAACTGATTCCTCTGGTACAACCGGCAGGCTGGTATACATATCTGGAAAAAATTTCAGTGCTGCGAAAGGCAAAATTGCCGTTGTTGAAGTACCGGATAAAAAGATTCCGACAAAAGCACTATTCGATGTTGTAAGTGAATATCCATCAGGTTCAGCCGTGCTGCCAGAAACGATCAGAAATCCAGTTCTATCAAGTACTCTTTTTGGTCCTAAGCTTGACAAGTTTAACAACGCCGGAGCACTTGCGGTTATTGCCGTCTGGAAGAACATGAGTTCAGGTCTTGCTGGAGGACAATTTATTCCTTTTACACTACCTTATTTTTCCATTCCTGCAGTCTGGGCCGCCGGCGACGAAGGCAGAGACATTGTCAAAGCCGCAAAAAACAACCTGCAGGCAAATCTCAAACTTCCAGGAACAGTTGACACTGCCACCGCTCATAGTGTCTGGTCAGTAATCGAAGGTGAGAAAAGAGATGAAACGATTCTTATTATCACCCATACTGACGGAACCAATCCCATTGAAGAGAACGGGTTTATCGGTTTACTTGACATAGCAAACAAGCTTGTCCACAGCGGGAAAAAAACCGAACGTACAATTGTCTTTGTCGCTGTTGCAGGCCACCTGAGACTTCCCGATATTACCGCGAAGAAAAAAGAACAGGCTACAACAATCTGGCTCAAAGACCATCCCGAGTGGTGGGATGGTAAAAATGGCCACCGGAAGGCTGTTGCCGGATTGGTAATCGAACACCTTGGAGCCATGGAATGGGCTGATGCCGGAACAGAATATGTACCATCCGGAAAGCCGGAAATCGAAATTGTGTATGCAACTTCAAAAAAGATGCAGGAAATTGTTAACCGTCAGTGGCAGAAAAGATCAGGCCCATTAAGAGCCAGCATTGTCACCCCCCGCTCGATCCGCCACCTCGGAGAAGGTGAACCGCTTTTCGAGGCACGTATTCCAGCTGTTGCCCTTCTTGGAATTCCATCTTATTTATTAAGTGAAATCCGTGATCAGCCTCCCGGCATAAATCGACAGCAGACTTCTGAAATAATCAACCAATCTCTTGTCAAAGATCAATGCCAGGGAATGTACAATGTTCTACAGGAGATAATCGCACTTCCGTCAGACCAGTTCGGCAGTGTAAAGCACGTCGGCATCTTTGGTAAAATAAACGATATTGCTAAACTGATTAAAGTACTACTGGCAAAGGAATAGAGAAAATAGTCATTTTTTCAGGTGACATATGAAGAACATCAGCAACCTGCAATTTCATTGACTTAATCATTCCAGGTAATAACCCGAAGACGTTTACCACGTCAATTATCGATAGAAGTTAATGCTATGAATAAGAAGTGCCCGGTTATAGTGTTTAACATAAATAAATTCCGTTATTTAATAAGGTAATTTCAAAGTCCTTACTTGCACGCCCCCTAAATCCGAAGGAGGGACTTGTAAGATGTTGATTTTGTTGAAAGTTTCCCTACGGGAGATTAGGGGGCGAGTTCGACATTTGTAGAAATACGGCACGCACTTTTGTTAAACCCCATAAAGGGCAAACGTTCATGGCTCTCCCGAGTGCGGGATCACCCTACACGCTATCGTGACGTCAACTTCACTGAAATGACATTGCTCTCTGGCAGGCACCCGCACAATCACATCATGGACTTTAACAGGTTCACTGATATTATTTTCTTGATTCCCCTGATAGATTATCTTCTTACTTTCTCAAAGTATGTACGGTACCGGTTGTCACCATCGGAGACCCCGTCTCGTAATTACCCGGATCATAAACTGGGGCATCCCTTCATCATTGATCATGGTCATCTCGTCCTTGCTGAACACATAATAGGCATGTTTTAGTAGCTCTTGCCCCTGAGGTGGAGACGATATTCAAAGAACGGTTGTTAAGCGTGTACCACTCACCGGATGTGGCCGGAAAGCCACTGATCACTGCAACACCGTTCGGTCTGACGATAAGCACGTTATCACCACCAACCCACACTTCACCATCTTCAGTGATCAATCTGCAGTCACGATTTCTATCACCAGAACATGATGCCTCTGTCGGATTAGCAGCTTCACATGGATCGACCATTCCCTGAGGTAAACTACTGGAAAGAGCGATACGGAATCCCATTCCGGCAGCACCATCACGCGAACGGATTGCACGTCTGCTCACACAGGCAAACGAATCTGGTTCATCATAGCTACCGCCGCGCCGTGTCTTGTTTCCCGAGCCAGTAAGTTGCACCGGATCGGTTTTTCCACCTTCAGTGTACGATACGAGCCAGTCATACACCCACTCCCAGGCGTTACCGCTCATATCATAAATACCCAGTTCGTTAGCAGCCTTAGTGCCTACATCACGGGAACGGTTTCCGCTGTTACCCGAATACCACGCAACATCATCAGCATTGTTACTGCCTGAGTAACGGTAACCGTTTTCTTTACCGGCGTTTCCTCCGCGAGCCGCAAACTCCCACTCCGCGTCGGTGGGCAGGCGATACGTTTTACCTGTAAAAGCATTTAACTTACAAACAAACTCATTGGCCTCAAACCAGCTGACACCGATTTGAGGTGCTTTGTCTGAACCACCAAAAACGGGGGCGCTCCCGCCCATTACTGCCCGCTATTGTGCCTGCGTTACCTCGTATTTACCGATGTGATAACTACTGAGTGTCACAGCATGTACCGGAGATTCGTACTGACGATCCTGCGGAGCACAATTGTCACACCCTCTCTGATACGTACCCCCCTGCACAAATACCATGTCAAGAGCGACGCCGTTTACGGTTTCTGTAAAGTTCTCCGACTGCCACGACGAGGCGGTCCCTCCTTCAGTAGTAATTGGACCAGACCGGTAATCCGTAATCTCCACCCCGATCCCTTCATTGGAATTGTTTACAGAATTTGCACATCCAGCAACCATCCACATGGTCACAGCGGCTGCAACTGCCATTGATCCAGCTCTGATTACTTGTTTCAGCGACATAATAATCGCTCCTTTTTCTGGGGTAAAAGCCCGGAGTTTCAGTTAATAACTCCCCTGTATATAATATCATCAGATTGCGATTAAAACATGAAACATATTTTGTATCCTGTATAAAGTATAGTATAATGGTAAATAAACCTGATTCTTGACTTAGTTATAATCAGTGCTTTTGCTGATTTTCAAAAACATGCCAATGGAAACCCCTTACGGCATCAAAAGGAAACGAATCAATAACAGGCGTATAGTGCCGAAAAGAGCGTTTAAACTTGTTTCAATAATTGAGATTGTCTTACTATAGTACGTGATATATATTGTTTAAAGTGTATGAAATACCCAGATTGGCAGCTATGAAATTATTACGATCGATTATACTATTCCCTGTCATATTTTTGCTTTTTTGCGGGCTTCCATCAAATCCGTATGATAATTATAGCTATTGTACTGTAGAGTTCACCAATATGGGTGACAGCGGGGTGTTTTACATCAGTAAAAGTGTCGACTTCGATCTCCTGGTGGGAAACCCTCATCTGATCGATACTCTTACCCTGTCTTTTAATGGTCAAGATACTGCAATTTCTCTTGGTAATCAGATCATTTTCGATACGCTGGTTCATATCTCCAGATCGTTTCTGTCACCAGATACTATCGAGCTCAAGGCAACCCTGGTAAAGAAGAACAGTGAGCGGCTCAGTGTATCAACGACCATTGCCATCCTTGGCAACGAGCCGATAATTGTATCTCACCCAAAGAGTTTTTTTATTCTCAGACCGGGATACACATGCACCCTTGGTGTCAAGGCGACCGGAAGTGACCCATTACATTTTCAGTGGTATAAAGATAACAGGGAACTCGCTGGCGACACACTGGACACATTGGTTTTACCCTCTATTCAACCGGTAGACAGCGGAATATACCGTTGCAAAGTATGGAACAACTGGGGTAAAGACAGCAGCACAATCACATCGGTTATTGTCAATGAAGGATCAGGAAAAACGGTTTACTGGAAGTTTGGCGTTCTTAGAGACACGGTTACAGAGGGTGAAATACTTTCTGTTCGGGTAAAGCCTCTTTATATAGTGCCGTCTGGTGATATCGGTACGCTGACACAGCTTAATCCACTGCCAAAGTCCAGTTTTCAGGGTGATTCACTGTTCGTATTTACACCAGGAAAACGTGACAGCGGCAATTACACCATCCCGGTGGTTGTTTCAACCAGAGGGGGAGCCGATACATCGCAAATAATTATTACAGTCCTGCCGCATTACTATGCACTTTCTCTTCATGCAGTTTCCGGCACTGTTACTGCTCTGCCGGCAGGGAATAACTATCGTTGGGGAGAGATGGTAACACTTACTGCGGTACCTGACCCGGGGTTTAAATTTTTGGAATGGACCGGTGCAGCCACCGGTATAACACCTTTAATAAAATTTCCGATTTTAGGAAATACCAATATAACCGCTCAATTTATTGCCGAAACAGCTGCCGGATGTGTTGAACTGACTACCGGAAGTTTGAATGCGGCAATTATAAATGCGTCTCCATCATCGAAACGTCCCGGATCGCTCTGTCCACAGGAGGGATTGTACGATAACGGAACAATTAAAGTATGGGGAACTGTTCGGTTTGTTTTTCAATAGCAGGTCTCGGAGGATTGCAATGCGTCCAATCATATCATTGGTAATACTGGCAACTGTCGTCTGCAGTGTAACTGCACAATCAAAATCAGCGATCGAATTTTATGATACTACAGGAGTAGATCGGGTGTCAAAATTCGGCTGGAGCGGGAGTAAAACTAATGGAAAGTTTTTTATTGAAACGCCAACCGACAGTCTTACACTGAAAAACGGTAATCTCAGAGTTTCTGGCGACGTTACAGCAAAGAAATTCATTGGTGATGGAAGCGGACTTACTAATCTGCCTGGCGGATCAGGTGGAGTTGCCGGCCCAACCGGGCCAATGGGGCCAACCGGCCCTCAGGGGATTGCTGGTGCCACTGGTGCAACGGGAGAAACCGGCCCAGCGGGTCCGACCGGGCCACAAGGGATTGCTGGTGCTACTGGAGAAACTGGCCCAGCGGGACCAACCGGGCCACAGGGGATTGCTGGTGCTACTGGCGAAACTGGTCCAGCGGGACCAACCGGACCACAGGGGATCGCTGGTGCCACTGGAGAAACTGGTCCCATCGGTCCAGCAGGTCCGGGCCAAATAGTTGCATACGCAACTATTAGTGATGCTGGTGAGATTCATAATTCCTACTGTGCCAAAGGGACAATGAGCTACAGTTTCAATGGCCCTGAAGATTGCCACGTAATTTCGTTTACAGAATATTATTATATGCCTACGTCATTTACCACTTTAGCAACAGTTCTTCTGTCAGCTGGTTATTGTACTACTGGTGGCGCTGGAGGAAATCTTTACATATACACTCGCAACACTAGCGGATCTACCGATCAAAAATGGTTTCAGTTCGTTGTTTTTGAGTAATTACGTACAATAACTGCAGGGGATTGATCGGCTTCCACTACAATTGCACAAACCCTGCAATTCTACTCAAATATCAGGTATGGAACTAACCGTTTTTTCAAAAAAATGCGGCTGCGCTACAAATGGTTTACCGACGCTGGCACGTTTCAGCAATAGACTTAAGATGCTCCCGATGTTTGCGAACCCAGTCGATGCGGAGCGTATCAGATGGAATCCGGTACGACAGACCTTTTTCTGCTACGGCAAAGGCTTTCTGTTTGTCATTGAGTTTCAACCAGGAAGCGGCCATGAGCTGATATCCCGACAAAACGTCGCACCAGTTAACAGGCTGTCTTTTCAGGGAACGATCGATCAGCTCACCACCCAGCGTTATCGCACGTTGATACTGACGCGCGCCGAATACCGCCCGCGATTGTATCTGAAGAAACACGCTGTGCTCCGGATACCCCCGCAGCATACTGGCCGCAATCGAATCGGCTGCCGCAAACTCGCCTTGTTCGATCAGAATCCAGAGCAGTGAAATTTTCGCTGCATTCCGAAACGGTGAATCTGAATCTGACGCCGTATAGAGGTATTCGATTCCCCTGCGCGCCTGCAAACCGAGTCCGGGTATCCAGCGGAGGTTATCACCCACATAATAATCAAACAACCCGATCCCGTACAAAACATCAGGGAAAAGCGATGAATGGTTCCGAAGGCTTCTATACAGATCGTACGATGCCTTTGCATCCCTGATACCCGTCAACATACCACCAATTTTCGCTCTTGTCATTCCTACTCCCCCCAGGATAGTAGCCTTTATAAGATTAAGCCTTATGACTTCATCACGTGGCGGCTTCCCGGCTAGTCCACTTTCCACCCGCACCAGAACGCTTTCCGCCATGGAAACGCACTTCTGCCCATCAAGAGCATATGATTCGTAGTCCGACATCTGCGCCTGCAGGACTGCAAGTCTCACGTAGTGAAAATCGATGTCATCGGGTGTAATCGCCAGAACCGAATCACAGATCCGATACGCATCGTTATACCGTTGCAGCATGACCAGTTCAAGCACCGAACCGACCTGTTCCCCCCAATTGAACCCAGCCGCAAGCGTCGCAACGGCTGTGAAGGAGATCAGAAAAACTACGCGCAGCACCACTTTCACGATTGGCCGCCTTCCCCGATTTCGCGTTCACTGGTGTAACGGCGGTTTTTCCATGTGAATGAAAACAGATTCCCCCAGATTGCGACCAGTGGCGCAAACACCGGATGGACAATCGATAATGGAATGAAGTATCGCAACATGTATCCTATCCGGTATATCGAAACATATCTTGCAATGAGCATGAATTCAACAACACTCTTTCCAGCAATCGCCAGGAGAAGAAAAGGGGCAATCAAGGGTGAAAAAATCGTTGCTGCAAAACCGGTCCACAGCATTACGTAAAAAAACAATGCGGGTATAAAAAAGAGCTTTACTCCGGTAGTCGTAATGTTCCCGCCATACGCCGCCCAGCGAAACCGTTGCTGCATGAAATGGGAGAAATCCCGGGCACCAGCGGTCTCCACAATGGAGCCGGGATCGGTCGCAACAGCAATGGCGTAACCGGAATTTCTGGTGCAGTGCAACAAATAGTTGTCCTCAGCGGGCCGCACCTTCAGTTGCGCAAATCCTTCGACATTCGCATCGTAAACAACCTTACGGTATGCCATGTTTGCAGCGGTACAGGTATATACCGAGTTGACACCAATAAATGCTGCGCCAAGCGCCCGATGAGAGCAGTAATCGAGTGCGTCAATACCCTCCCAGACGTTCCCCGGCTTGAAATATCCCACGTGACCGATCACCATACCGACGCGTTCTGTAAAGTTGCGATTCATTGCAGCGATCCATCCCTGCCCCTGCAGACAGTCACCATCGGTGCTCAGAATAATTTCGCCCACAGCAATCCGGAGCGCTTTAGCGAGAGCGGTTTTCTTGGGAACCGCAGGTTCGTCCTGCTCTACCCGGACGTATTTAACATTTGTGAATTTTTTGCAATATCGTTCAACAATATCGGGAGTAGAATCAGTTGACCGGTCGTCAGCGATGATGATCTCATACTTTTCAGAAGAGTAGTTCTGATTGATGCAGCAATCAAGACACGCTTCAAGACTGCGCTCCTCGTTGTGTACAGCAATAATCACAGAAAAGGTATGCTCAATGTCGGATGTTTCCCGCCTGAGTTTGAAGAGGCCCGTAAACAGGAATACCACAGACAAAAAGTAGAGCGAAGCCGCTGCCGCCAGAAGAACACCAATCATAATCATGGACACACACCTCTCCGCTCAAGTAAACGGGATACGGTAACAGATTCAAGTTTCGCAGAGCTGCATTGAGCAAGGAGCCTCTCAATGACACTCGCAGTAGTAGAATAATCGATAGTCGCGTCACTGTAATGACAGTCATGAAAAAGAAGAATTGCCCCGTCCGCGAGTCGTTTCAATACCCGTGCAACGATAATGGAACAGGGCTCCCGCCTGAAATCATAAGAATTGATATTCCAGAGTACGATTTTGAGGGATAGTTTCAGGCAGACCGGAAGGAGCAATGGCGACACCAGACCGTAAGGTGGCCGGTAAAGGGTCACGGGTTTCCCGGTAATCGCCTCGACAATCTCATTTGTCTCACGAATTTCACGAAGCTGCCTTTCTGGAAGGGCAAGCAAGGTCCGGGTCCGGCAGTGATCGAAAGAGTGACACCCGATCTCATGCCCCCGCGCTGCGACATCCCGCACCAGTTCCCGATGCGCAGCCGCATTGGTCCCCGTCATGAAAAACGTTGCTTTGGCACTCGACGCATCAAGAATCTCAAGCAACCGCGGCGTATGGACCGGATGCGGCCCATCATCAAAGGTAAACGCAACCATTCTACGCCCGACAGGACCTTTCCAGTGAATATTACCGAATGCCATGCACAATCCGATCCGGATTCCAAAAGCTACAGTGAGACATGGTCACCTGTGCGATCCCGCCGGAAAACGGTTCCGGTATTGAACGCGCTAACACCATCGCGATATAACGAAGTTGCATCATTTTTCTTTTATATCTCAAACGGCAGTTCGATCTGCCGTTTTCCATCACCAGAATCACTGAATTTAATAATGACAGCATTTAGCGGAAGTACTTCGGGAAACATCAGACCCCATTCGATTATGCAGGCTCCATCATTGTTGCAATACTCTGAAAACCCGATTTCATCAAGTTCCGATGCTTTCTCTATACGATAGAAATCGAAGTGGTACAGATTAATAGTTCCACAAGGATACGAATTAACGATCGAGAAACTTGGACTACGTACGATGACAGTACGATTTAAGGACTCCACGATTCCACGAACAAACTCTGTTTTTCCGCACCCCAGCCCCCCATCAAGAACGATAACATCACCGGAACTTATTTTTTTCGCGAATCGTGCTCCGGCTTCACGTGTCTCCTCAACGCTGCCTGTTGTCAAAATCATCTTTCATTCACCGTGCTTCAAATATTCCCACAGGCATGATCATCTCATCCATTGAGATACCCCCCTGCTGAAAATTCGCCTTATAATATTTTGCATAATTTTCGAACTTTTCAGGCTGTACAAAATGGTAATTTTCCTTGGCGATGATACAGCTTGAGCCGTTCAATGCCGGTAAACCAAAATGCCCCGGATCTCCAAGATACACAACACGACGCTCATCTGATGATATACGGTCTCCAAATTTGTAGCGAACCTCAGCGCGAAAATCGGGAGCGCTGTACAGTTCCGTCCCGCGTGTGCAAAGAGTCATGCCGTGATCGGAGGTAACAACAACGGACCATTTTTTCTCCAAAGCGTCTTTTATTACCCCAAAAAGCGCTGAATGCTGGAACCATGCAAGCGCAAGCTCCCTGAACCCTCTTTCATCACTGACAATTTCTTTAATCAATGATGATGTGTTCTGGTAATGAAGAATAAGATCGTAAAAATCAACTGCAATAACCTGAATTTGACCAGCACCCGAAGCATCGATCGATGTTAGAGAATTTGAGTTGTCAATATGTGGCGAAACTCTCTGAAACCAGCTTTCATTATCACCAACCTGAACTCCCAGCGAACCAAGTTTTGCAGAAAGTAGTTCTTTTTCGTAACGCGATCCGACATCTGAAGATTCTTCACCTGTCACCCAGAGATCTGACTTGATTTTTGCGATTTCAATCGGGAGTAATCCCGCAAACAGAGCATTCCTTGAAAAAAGTGACACCGTCGGCAACATGGAAAAATGAAATTGTCGTTTACAAAGATTCTTAGTACCCAGTACTCTTTCGAATTCCATGTAATGGTCAAGCCGCATTCCACTCATCACTACAAACAATGCCTTCTTACCATCCTGAAGCAGCGGCGATATGCAGCTATCGATAACCTCTGAGGCCAGTACCGGGGGATCCCCCTCGCCTTTTATCCACCGTGCATAATTTTCAGCAGCATAATCGGAAAAAAGCTTGTTGCAGTCGGATTTCTGACCGGCATGAGCCTGCCTTATCCCTTCATCTTCAAGATTCTCGATCTCCAGATCCCAACTGGTTAGATTCTCATGAAGTTTTATCCAATCCTGTGTGGTTACCCGGTTGGAAATAGCCATTTTGATAGTAGAAAAATTTCTGACGAATTTCTGTTTGACATTTGATGAAATAATCTGCTTCGCATCAAGTATTCGTTTGCAAACAAGAAGTATCTGACTGGGATTGACCGGCTTGGTGAGGTACCCGTCAATTTTTTTACCGAGCGCATCCTCCATCAGTTGTTCTTCTTCACTTTTTGTCACCATAACAACCGGAATCGATGCATCAAACTCCTTTATCTCTTCAAGAGTGGTCAGCCCATCTTTTCCCGGCATCTGCTCATCAAGAAGCACGATATCGAATTCACGCGGGTTTTGATGAATCATCTGGATAGCATCATCACCGGAGAAAACAGGTATGACACTGTAGCCTCGAGTTTCCAGGAACATGATATGAGAACGTAAGTATTCTATTTCGTCATCAACCCACAATATTTTCTTTCTTTGCCCTGGCATCCCTAAAAAACTCCTTTAGATAAACATCTATCAAGATACGATATGAATACATACATTTTCAACTGGTAACAGGCAGATCTATGCAAAACACCGTTCCCCTGTCTTTTTGAGTCCAACTGACATATATTCTACCATTATGGTAATCCTCAACAATCCTTTTTGAAAGCGTAAGCCCCAGTCCCCATCCCCGTTTTTTTGTTGTAAAACCAGGTGAGAAAATCTGGTGCTGAACATCACGACTCATACCTTTGCCATTGTCCCTGTGAAGAACACGAACTACTTTTTCTGATTCTATAAACTCTGTTTTAATCTCTATAAGTCCATTATCCAGAACAATTGCATCAATAGCATTTTTCATCACATTTTCAAATACCCACTCAAGAAGATCTCTGTTTACATTTATGTCAGGGACATCACCAAGCTCAAAACGTATATTGATGTGTTTTCTTAAAAGCGGTAGCCTGATCCTGTAATATTCAGCGACATCACTGATAATCTCATTAACCTTCAATTCTGTCAAGGCTGGAATGGATCCGATCTGACTGAATCGCGCAGTAATTTTCCGAAGGCGCGTAAGATCATTTTCCATGTCATCACAGATTTTCTTTATCTGCGACATAAACTCTGAAGGCTCGATCGGCGGATCGGCTTCATGAATCGTACGCATATACTCCGTCCACCCCATCAGGGATGAAATCGGCGTACCTAACTGATGCGCGGTTTCCTTCGCAAGTCCAACCCACAAATTACTCTTCTCTGTCGAACGGACATTCTGAAATACCAGAAATGTAATCGTAAAAAAAGCCAGAAGAATCAAAATCTCGATAAACGGTAAAAAAGAGAGCACCTTTAGAAGCAGATTATTCCCGATCAGAAGATAACCAACCTTTAAACTTCCGTCCTGTGTATACAGGGGATAGGGTTTATTCTGTTTTCTCAAAAGCAGAACTTTTTTCCCAATAGCGTTATATTTTCTTTCTGCCCTTTCTGTCAACTTTCCATTTTTTGCAGAAAAGTTTTCCATCTGAAATATATTATCCCATAATAACGGATTCCAGTTTGTATCGGTAATGATCACCGGCAAATCAAGCCCCCGAATCATTTGAAAAAACGCATCAGGTACGACATTCGAATCTATGTCTGCCAAAAGCTGATTATCTACATTCTTCACGTATGCATCAATGAGCTGCTCACGCTCATATTTCAGATGCCTTGTTGCAAAAAGTGAGAAACCGTTGTAAAGTATAATGACCAGAGCTCCGGTAGCAAAGATCGCGTTTCTCCCTGAAACCGGCGAAAATTTTCCGAACAGGTTCCCTCTTGAAATTTGTCGTATTATCCTGTGAACGTGATGCATCACGTCGGCTTGATCTCCACGATTTCATTCATATACTTCTGAAGAACCTCCGGTACCCGTACCGTCCCCTGTTCAGTTTGATACGTTTCCAGAATTGCAACAATTATTCTTGCAGTAGCAAGACCACTGCCATTAAGTGTATGTGCAAATCGGGGCTTTTCTCCGGCACCAGGACGATACTTTAAATTCATTCTTCTGGCCTGGAAATCCTCAAAATTACTGCATGATGAAACCTCGAGGAATTTCCCCTCCCCCGGTGCCCAGGCTTCCAGATCGTAGCATTTCGCAGCTGCAAAGGAAAGGTCCGCATCACAGAGCGATAACACCCGATAATGCAATCCAAGAGCCTTTAAGATGCTCTCTGCATCATTCCTGAGTGATTCATGTTCAAGATAAGACGTTGATGGTTCGACAATCTTTACAAGTTCTACTTTGTTAAACTGATGAACCCGGAGATATCCTTTGGTATCTTTTCCATACGAACCAGCTTCCCTGCGGAAACAAGCACTGTACGCGCAGTATTTTACGGGTAAATCTTTCATCTCAAGGACTTCGTCGCGATGAAGATTTGTCACCGGCACTTCAGCGGTAGGTATGCAGAAGAGATCATCATCTCCAATGTAATACATCTGTTCCCTGCTTTTTGGCAGCTGTCCCGTACCAAAAAGACTTGCCTCATTGACAAGAAAAGGTGGAAAAACCTCTGTATACCCGTTTTTCACCGTATGGATATCGAGAAAAAAGTTCAGAAGCGCCCTCTCAAGCAGTGCCCCCATCCCTTTAAGCACAGGAAATCCGGCTCCGCTGATTTTCGCCCCACGGGGAAAGTCGATGATACCAAGTGAAGTCCCAAGTTCAATATGATCTTTCAGCTTAAAATTAAACACCGGTTTTTCACCCCATTGCGCCACAACGACATTATCCTTTTCACAGTTACCATGAGGGGTGGTGCTGTGAGGCACATTGGGAATGCGGATCTGAATCGCGTACATCTCATCTTCAATCTTCTTCTGCTCAATATCCAGATCTTTGATTTTTTCTGAAACCTGTTTCATGCTATCGATCAGTTCCGTTGCGTCCTTTTTTTCTTTCTTAAGCCGCGCAACATCCTGAGAACGCTCATTACGAACGTTTTTAAGCTGTTCAACTTCCTGAATGATATTTTTTCTTCTGGAATCGAGTTCTAATAATTCATCGATAGCCACAGGGCTCTTTTTGTTTATTGTAGCCTGCGTTATCGCATCGGGGTTTTCCCTTATACGCTGCATATCCAGCATTTCTGTTCTCCTGATCAATTTCGGACCTGTTAGATTATCATCAAATATAATTGAATCACTTCAGGTCTAAAAAGAAGGAAACGGTGAAATCGTGAATGAAGGGGGCAAGATCTCCAGTTCAAAGGTGTTGCCGGACTATGCAGAGAGAAAATCAGGGCGTTATGCTGGTGATTTGAGAAAAAAGAACAACAAGTGTTTTTAACTCCCCTTCTACGATAGGCCAACACAGGAAAAGGAGGCGGGAATGAGGTTTAAAAAATCAAAAACCGCGTATATGAAATGTCCGGTTCACAATGCAGCCATTAGAATTCTTTGCAGACAACAGATACACACCGGGGGAAAATGCTCCCAAAAACATTTGGCTGGAAATGAACGATTCACGGTGAACAACCCTTCCCTGAGTGGTAATAATTTTCAAATCATATAAAGACTGATTATTTGGTGGTGCACATTCAAAAAACTTTATGGCAACCACTCCAGGGTTATCTTGAAAAGGTAAATCTATGCACCTTGACCCCTTCACTTGTATTTATTTGCATAATGTAAGCTCCATAAGGGATCCGGTTTCCACCTTGATCGGTATATCTCCAGATTAACTGATTCGTGCCATCAGTTACCGAAGGTGCAGCAATTATACGCCCCGACAAATTATAAATGGTGATAGCATCAGCCACAAGCGAGTGCGGGCATTCTATTATTACACCATTCTTTTTCTGAGTAATACTGAATCTACGCACCGGCAGATCTGATCGGGCGTTGACTATAACATCTATGATTATGCTGTCGGGCTGACAGTAAAGATTAAAATCAAGATCACAGCTTACCTTCCAGTACCACGGTCCTTCAGCGAGATCAGCCTGGGGAGTGAAGGTAGAATCCTCGAGTGTAAAAATAGCTGCATTTGTAAATGAAGCGTTATTTGCTAATAGGAGTCTGTATGATTTCGCTTCCGCCACTTTTTTCCAGGAGAAAAATGGGCGTTTATTCTCGGTTACAATCCCCCCATATCTGCTAATAACCGGTACATTTGAGTGTTGGATGGTAAAACTGTCAATCAATGAATAATAGGTATCAAGAAGATTTCCTTTGACCCTCCAGTACCAGGTACCTTCATTCAACGGAACGGTAACCCGGTAAAATGTATCTGCTGTAGGAATTGATATCAGAATATTATTAAATGAAATCGTATCAGCAATCTGAATAGTATTGGTTGTTACTCCAGTTCCCGGATGCCAGGTAAGAACAGGTGTCGAAATCGTGGATACTTTTGGAATATAGGGTATTATTCTGGGCACTCTTTTGTCGAACACTATAAAACTGTCTATGGTAGAACGAATCGTATCCTGTGCATATATTTGCCAGTAAAATGTACCCGTAGTAAAGACAGCACGATTTTTCCATAAATAAAATGTGTCCATTACCATCGCAGAATCAATGAAATAGTCATCAAAGCTTCTATTGCGACTCACTTTAATCTTGTAAAATTGAATGGGAACAGGAGGTTTGTGCCATCGCAAACAGACTGTTGTATCCAAAGTCGGTTCCGGACTTATAAGGTCAAGATCTGAAGTATGAAGAATTGTAAAGCTTTTTTCCCGGGACCACCTGGAATCATCACCCTTAACTTTCCAGTAGATGGTTCTCAGTGGAAGATCAACGGGAACCTCAAAAAACGTATCAGATGTAGTCCCCTGGTAAATTGTTCCTATAATATTCTCATTCTTTATCTCTACTGTAAACGTAGTAACAGGAACGGTTGCAGGATGCCACCTTAACACCGGGCGACGGGTATGCGCAGGACTTGGTACATCGATAGTAACCGGGATTCTACCGTCAATTACTCTGAAAGAATCGGGTTTTGAGAATGCAGACCCATCACCCCTTACCCGCCAGTAAAACACACTGTCCAGTCCAAGATTTTTTCTGATTGTGTAAAATGTATCTGTCACAGTCGCACTGTCTCTGAAATAATTTGAAATGTTAAAAGAACTACCATACCATATCTGAATATGGTATTGGGAGGCCGGTGTAAGTCCGCGTTTCCATGTGAATGTCGGCTGACGTTGAACAGTTGTATCTTCAATAGGGATAAGAACAGGAATATGGCTGTCCAATAAACGGAAAAAAGCGGTCATTGAGTAGTTTGAGTTATCCGCTTTAATCCTCCAGTATTTTTTTCCGAAAGAAAGACCGACCAGGGGAGTAAATGAGGTTTCACTGACAATTGCAGATATAAGGGCTCCGGATGTAAATGTAGACACTGTATCGATCTGCAAAGTAT
This sequence comes from Chitinispirillaceae bacterium, assembly GCA_016929595.1. GTDB lineage: Bacteria > Fibrobacterota > Chitinivibrionia > Chitinivibrionales > Chitinispirillaceae > JAFGIN01. Next base: position 18,279 of record JAFGIN010000134.1, on the reverse strand, counting down.
AGCTAACAGCGCCACTATGCGGCTTCCATCCAAACACTGGTCGGGTCTCATAGGTGGAATCTGGCCCTGTAATAAGTTGAGGATTGTTTATTTCGTATCCTTCGATAGATATATCATCAAGCCAGAACTTACCTTCAGTCAGCTTTTCGTTATCTTCTGTTATTATCTCCCATTGCAGGCACTGGACTAATCTGTCATCAAAGCCAATCCGATCTGCCCAGGTTGGTTGATAGAGAGTATCTAAACTCACATGGAAGGTTTTCCAGGTTGTATCAACTGATACAGTACGGCGATGATATCCCTTATCAGTAACCTTCATCATGGGAATCAAAACGCGAACTTGCATTGCTGAAGAAGCTTTAGCTTTGAACTGAATACCAGTGGCACCAGTTATATCCAGACATCCCGATGCAGTGTAAGATAGATCAGAGCGTATTCCAACACATTTTCCGTAATAATGCATTCCATCAAATGGTTTTTCTGTGCCGAACTTGAAATCGATCCTCAAACCATTCTGAGATGTACCATCAGGAGCTCCCTGCCCGGATGCAGGTTGCACAGTGTATATATTTTTGGTACCTTCAACAAGTGTTCCATTGAGAATATCGGAATTGCCGTCATCATTGCGATCTGAATAAGCAACAGTCTTTCCGCTGAGCGAATTGGTGATGTTTCCGTTTTCGAAATTCTCAAGTAAAGCTGCATAAATAGGAAAAAAAACGCTCAAAAAGAATAATGCAACTTTGTATAAAGTCGGATGTTTCATCTCTGTCCTCCCTACTTTTTTTACTATATCAACATACTATAGTGAAACAAAATTGTAAAATAATATCGACCCATTAAGGAAATAGAAAATAAAATTCATTAACTTGTCTGTTTTAGTTGAAAAACACCTCTTGTGTGGCAATTTTGTTGTAAATGCCTGGGTTAAATAAACTGTACCCATGCTAAAATTCACCACCTGTTTAGGGACAAGTCAGTCCCTTGGTATATTACAATTATAGCTATAAAAGACGATAAAGGTAAAAAAAATAAGGCTCTTCTGAGAAATTCGTGGGTAGTTAAACGGCTACCCTCTGATCGTCGTACGTAATCTGCTGAATTTTTTTCCTGATCCTGTGGGGATCAAATAGTTATAGAAATAGTAATAAAAGAAACGAAATTCTCGCCTCGTAGAGACGAAACGTTTATTGTACACCTGAGGTAACTGCAAAAGTCGAACTCGCCCCTCGCGGGGATTCAACAAGTACGCTTGCCTGCTAAAACCGACCAACATACTATTTCGATCAGGAGAAATTGCAATTGCTCTGACAACTCCATACCCTAATGTTTTACAGGAACAAATAATTTAACAGCATTTGCCGTAATTCCAATTTTTAGTATAAGAAAGAGCATCCAAAAAACGGAGTACCTTCTACCTTCTACCTTCTACCTTCTACCTCTCTACCCAAAAACTCACACATTGATCTCACCCACTTCGATTCTTCTGTAAAACCTGATTCACCATAGAAAGACTCAAGCATACGATATCGCTTAATAATATCAAACCCTGTTACATGCTGTAATTTCCGTAAACAGACAGGACACAGATGCAGCGGTTGTGCATCAGCTTCCTGAAGATTATTGGAACCGTTCATATTACAATGGTACGCAGTACAATGGGCCATTCCAAACATGTGTCCGATCTCATGAGTCAGTACCTTGCAGCTTCTCATCAGGAGCAGTTTATGATCTGTTGTATCTTCCTCATTGTAAAAGGAGGGATCGAATCTGCTGAAGCTGAAAACGCCTACCCGTTCCTGATATGCCGCGTATCCGAATACAAAATTCCAGGCAGGATCGGGATATAAATCCATCATGGTAACCCCGATTATGCAATACGCATCATCAGGTATTTGTTTCAAAAGATACGACAGAATCTTTCCGGCATGAACCTGTACATTTCCATAATCGTGATGTACCCTCGGGGAAAACAGACTGGTTGATGGCTTGACAGGTGGAAGTGTCTTTACAGATATAGCGAAATAGGCCTGGGTGTACTGCCTCAGAAGTTCAATCGATGGACTTTTACCTTTCATAAAATTCCACATCGGTAAGATATAAATTTTTGATCTCGAAGAGTCAAGTTTGTTTCGGGGTGAAGATAGAAACTGCCCGAATGTCTCCCCCTCTTCATGGTGATTTGCCAGCCAGTCATGCTCGCCAGGAACTGGCTGAGGTTTAAACAGGCCACTGTAAAATGTATCAACAGCAATCTTTCCTTCCAGATCAACCGAATGGAACGAAACAGTGTCCGGCATCTCTTCTGAATGAGAAGATCTGTCACTACAGGAAGTCAGGTTCAATGTCAGTGAAATCAATAATAGTAACCAGTGAACTATCCTGCTCATCGTAATTCCTGTCCTTACAAACATCGAGCCTCCGTAGTTATATAAATTGGAGTTATGTATATAAAGATAACGTTCAAGACCTGCACAGCGTTACATTTGTGACTTAATATAAAGAGAGGTGAACGATTACAAAATTAAGTAGCTTTTCGGGCTAAATTTTATTATATTTGTTGCCTGTTTATTCAAAAAGGCTTTAAAATGCAGAAAAATTCGATTTTTGATTTCCTGGTTTATTACAGGAAAGCGACCATCGAACCGGTCTGTTTCAGAAGGTTCCGGCTGAATAAACAGAAAAAAACGTTTTCCGGCCAAAGCACATACCTTAAAACGCCCCATTCTTTTATGCCAACACTGTTAAACATTTTCCAATAGATACAACCTATGTCTACACCTTTGTTTTTAATAGTATTTCCATTACTCATTTCTATTATTCTTTTATTTCTTAAAAATAACACAGCACGGTTTGGAGTAGTGGTCACTTCCTTTTTTGTCCTCTCTGCAGCTTCAATATTTCTTGCGGCAGAATATTTCAAAAGTGACATGCAATTCCTGACTGTACCATGGGAATTTACAAATCATGCTATACTTGCAGCTGAGATTTTACTCTCCTTATATGTGTTATTCACCGGAATACGAAATAAACAAAAGCTTGTCACGCTGTTTGCAGTAATCCAGCTATTACCGCTCCTGTGGTTTGAGTTCAAAGGTCCTCATATTGAAATAGAACATTCGTTTGTTGTGGATCGTCTGTCCGTGGTTATGGCATTGATAATTGGCATTGTTGGTGGAATTATCAGTATTTATTCTCTGGGCTATATGCGGGAATTTCATGAGCAGCATCATAAAGAATATAAGGATAAGCGTTGTTTTTTCTTTTTTGTCGTTTTCGCATTTCTGGGAGCGATGTACGGAATTGTTTTTTCAAACAATCTTCGCTGGCTCTACTTCTTCTGGGAAATAACCTCGGTAAGTTCTTTTCTTCTAATCGGTTATAAAGGTACAACAGAATCGATACGGAATGCATTTTTAGCGCTACGGCTCAACCTTCTTGGAGGTATCGGCTTTGCAGCAGCAATTATCTTTCTTCAAACCCGCGTCGGTATCCTTGAACTTGACAAAGTTATGTTTTCACCAAAAGCAATCGTTCTGCTGCCTGTTGCGCTGATGTGTTTTGCCGGTTTGACGAAATCTGCTCAGTTACCATTTTCAAAATGGCTGCTTGGGGCCATGGTTGCACCGTCTCCGGTTTCTGCGTTATTGCATTCAAGCACGATGGTAAAGGCCGGTGTTTATCTGATTTTACGATTTGCCGGTGTTCTGGAAGGAACATTAGTCGGATTTATGATTGCACTTGTCGGTGGTGTTACCTTCTTTATCTGCTCATGTATTGCAGTCAGCCAGAGCGATGCGAAAAAGGTTCTTGCCTATTCAACAATTGCTAATCTCGGTTTGATCGTTCTCTGTGCGGGCCTTGGTACCTATGAAGCAGTATGGGCTGCCATTCTGCTCATTATCTTTCATGCAGTTGCCAAATGTCTTCTATTTTTATGTGTCGGTGTTGTTGAGCATAAAATTCACAGTCGTAACATTGAAGACATGGCAGGTCTTATTATTACCATGCCAAAATTATCCATTATGATGCAGATCGGAATGGCAGGAATGTTTCTTGCACCGTTCGGAATGCTTATCAGTAAATGGGCTGTTTTGCAGGCGCTTGTAGATTACAATCCACTACTAGCGATATTTGTCGTCTTCGGTTCATCAGTGACCTTATTATACTGGGTTAAATGGATGGGGCGTCTCCTGACTGTCGTGGGTAAACAGGACGAGCTCGAAGGAACTGTTCACCGCACTGAATGGTTTTCATTGAGTGCTCTGGCACTTTTAACAATCGGCGTTTGCGGCTTTTTTCCTCTTGTAGCACATTCATTAGTAGAACCATACATTGAAGAAATTTACCATCGTACTGTTGATATGGGACATGGCAATATAACAATCATGTTGATAATGCTCGCGATGGTTGCTTTATTTCCTTTAAGCTTTTTCAGGTATGGAAAAAGTGTAAAAGTTGTCGATGCATACCTTGCCGGTGCAAACACTCCGCAAGGTATTGATTTTTATAATTCGTTCAACACCTCACAACAGATGCATATGACAAGTTATTATATGCAGGAATTTTTTAATGAAAAAAAATTATTGCTTACAGGCATCATAGTGAGTACCATACTAATTCTTATTTCAGTGGTGTCGCCAGTATGCTGAGAATTTTATTTGTTGTTCTATATGTAATTATCGCTCCGCTTCTTGGAGGCCTCATGGCCGGAATCGATCGTAAAATAACAGCACGTTTGCAGGGACGAGTTGGCCCATCGATCTTCCAGGCATTCTATGATGTGCTTAAACTCTTCGAGAAAGAGACCATGGTTGTACGCAGATCCCAGAATTTTTATATTGTTTTTTCACTCATCCTTGTCATTTTTACCACAGGGTTATTTGCCTGGGGTGCAAACATACTCCTGGTCATTTTTGCGCTTACTCTTTCAAGCATTTTTTTCGTTCTCGGTGGTTTTAAAGCCAGTTCTCCGTACAGTTTTATCGGTTCACAACGGGAGCTTATACAGATAGCATCATATGAACCAGCGGTGCTGCTTTCTGCCATCGGGATGTATATGGTAGCTCACAGTTTCAACATTATGACTATTTTTACTTGTGATAAACCGTTATATATACCACTGGCCGGGATTGTTTTAGCATACCTGTTTATTCTACCCATTAAATTACGTAAATCCCCCTTTGATCTCTCCACTTCTCATCATGCACATCAGGAGCTTGTAAAGGGAATCACCACAGAATTCTCCGGCAAAGCACTTGCCATGATCGAAATAACTCACTGGTATGAAACGACAATCGCTCTTGGTATCGTTTTTTTGTTTTTTTCATCTAATATTCTTATCGGGCTTCTTGCAGCAGCAGCGGCATATTTCCTAATGATTATAATAGACAACTCTTTTGCTCGTGTTAAATGGCAGAAGGCTTTTGCAAGCTCCTGGCTTATAGCATTGATTTTTGGAGTTGGTAACATTATTCTTTTATCCTTTTTAGCAAATTAACTATGTTAAAAAAATCACCATGGGTAGTCCATTATGATGCATCCAGCTGTAACGGCTGCGATATAGAAGTGTTAGCCTGCCTGATGCCTACATTCGATGTAGAGCGGCTTGGTATTATCAATGTTGGAAATCCCAAGCATGCAGACATATTTCTGGTTACCGGTTCGGTAAACGAAGCAAACAAAGAGATTATTCAAAACATATACAATCAGATGCCGGATCCCAAAGTCGTTGTTGCGGTGGGTGTATGTGCCTGTACCGGAGGTATCTTTGCAGAATGCTACAATGTCTCTGGTGGAGTAGATAAAATTTTACCTGTTGATGTGTACGTCCCCGGTTGTGCCGCACGTCCCGAGGCTATCATTGAAGGTGTTGCCAAAGGAATGGGGATTCTTGAAGAGAAGCGTAAGAAACTCCGCAATATGACAAAAGGTCTTGAAGAATTGACAATTACACAGGCTGAAATATCTGATGCGGCTGAAATACTGTATGTACAGCATCTTGCATTTCAAAGTGAAGCTGAAATTTATAATGATTTTTCTCTGTCACCGTTGCGTCAAACAATGGATGAAATTAAAGAAGATTTTAATAACAGAACCTTCTTTAAAGCCGTAATGAATTATACAATTGTAGGTATCGCCCGATCCCGGATGGAAGGTGATATCTGCCATATTGGTCGCCTTGCCGTTAACCCGGTGTATCAAAATCTTGGTATTGGGAAAAAGCTCCTTCAGGCGGTAGAGAACCATTTTGACACAGCAGAATCTTTTCAGGTTTACACCAGCCACCAGAGTAAACGTAACATATATCTTTTCGAACACCAGGGATACACCTGGTTCAAAAAAGAAAGGGTCTCGGAACGCAGAGAACGTATACACTTTGAAAAGAAACATATAAAGGATTGATTTATGATTGATGAACAGAGCCTGATCACGATCAATGCCGATGATTTAGTATCACAAGTAGAAAAACTTAGAAATTCCGGTCATCGCCTGATACAGATTTGCTGTGCAAAGATCGCAGATACGATCGAGGTTAACTATTCTTTTGATAACAATTACTCATTTACCAATCTGCGTATCATATTACCTTTAAGCGATCTGCGCATTAATAGTGTGAGCGCGATCTATCTTCAGGCACTCCTTTACGAAAATGAGATGCACGATCTCTTCGGTGTCGAAGTAAAAAATATGGCTATCGACTACAAAGGTACGTTTTACCGTACTTCATTCAAGACTCCTTTTAATCCACCGACTGACAAGGCGTAATATGGAAGGTAAAAAGCGTACAATTATTCCCTTTGGTCCTCAACATCCGGTACTTCCCGAACCAATTCATCTTGATCTGGTTCTTGAAGACGAAAAGATCGTTGAAGCGATTCCTTCGATTGGTTTCATTCACCGCGGACTGGAAAAGCTCGTTGAGAAAAAAGATTTTATAGAATATGTTTACGTTGCGGAGAGAATCTGTGGTATCTGCAGTTTTATTCATGGCATGACATACTGTATAGCCGTTGAAGAGATCATGAAACTTAACATTCCTCAGCGAGCCCACTTTTTAAGAGTAATATGGAGTGAACTGTCACGGTTACACAGTCACTTGCTGTGGCTTGGCCTGATGGCAGACGCCTTCGGTTTTGAATCTTTATTTATGCAAAGCTGGCGTCTTCGTGAAAGGATCCTTGATATCATTGAGGAAACCACCGGGGGCCGTGTAATTTTCGGTTCCTCTAAAGTTGGTGGAGTCAGACGCGATATTTCCAGAGAAAAAATGCAGGAAATCGTACGACGACTTAAAGTGTTTGAGAAAGAGATAAAAGAACTTTCAAACGTTTTTATCAAAGATGCATCCGTACAACACCGTCTCTGCGGCGTTGGTGTTGTTTCAAAAGAACAGGCTTATGCATTAGGAGCTGTGGGCCCAACAGCACGCGGCAGTGGTATCGCTTCTGATATGAGAAAGCTTGGTTATGCAGCATATAAAGAGATTGCATTTGAACCCATTATCGAAAGTACCGGTGACAGTTATGCACGCTGTCTCGTTCGTATAAAGGAGCTCTTTCAGTCAATCGATATTATCGCGCAGGCTGCGGAAAAAATGGTTGATGGTCCAATTGACATTAAAGTAAGCGGAACTCCTGATGGTGAATTTTTCGCCCGCTCAGAGCAACCGCGCGGTGAGGCTGTCTATTATATCAAAGCTAATGGAACTAAATTCCTTGATCGTGTCCGTGTTCGAACACCAACATTTGCCAATATTGCTCCACTACTTAAAATATTACCTGGTGCAAGTCTGGCAGATGTACCAATATTAATCTTAACTATTGATCCTTGTATCAGTTGTACAGAGAGATAATCATGCACTTTTTTGTTATACTGAAAACGCTTGTTAAAAATCTTTTTTCAAAACCGGCAACAGTTAAGTTTCCTTTCGAACCCCGTGAGTATCCAGAGGGTTCACGTGGTCAGGTAGTCATTGACACTTCAACATGTATCTTCTGCGGTCTGTGCCAGCGGAAATGCCCTACTGCTGCAATTACTGTTGTACGAGCCGAAAAGAAATGGTCCATAAAGAGAATGCAGTGCATCTCCTGTGGTGCTTGTGTTGATGCATGCCCGAAAAATTCGCTTAAACTCGATACTAAATATTACACTCCAGATGTAACTAAAAAGGAAGATACCTACAATGCATGAGCATCACGCAGTTCAAAACCTTGTTAATCAGGCTGTTGAAAAAGCCGGTACAAAAAAAGTGACAAAGATACGTTTCGGTCTTGGTGAACTGGTGGGATTTGATGATGTTTCTATCGGGCTATATTTCGATCAGATGACACCAGGAACTCCGCTTGAGGGTGCAGTACTTGAAATTAAGCATTACCTGCCAAAACTTCAATGTAAAGATTGCTCTGTTGTTTTTGAAGACCCCGAAAGAAAATTCATTTGTCCATCCTGCTCCAGTACATCACTTTCGCTTCAGAGCGGCAAAGAATTTTTCCTCGAAAGTATTGAGTCGGAATAATTGAACAATTTTCGATTGGCAATGTAAGGTTATATCATGTGTTATGCTCTCCCTGGCAGAATTAAATCTATCGATGGCAAACATGTCATTGTCGAATACTATGGTGAAGAAAAAAAGGCGATAAATGAGCTCAGAAACCTTGAAATCGGTGATTTTGTTTATGCTCAGGGTGGTTATGTCATCGAGAAAATCACACCAGTTGAAGCCAGCAACATCCTCGAGACATGGAAAGACCTGTTTTTCGAACTGAAAAGCATTGATGCGTCCACTGCCACGATTAACTTCAGTGAATTTCCCGACTCACACAAAAAATCGATTCTTCAGTCTGCACTTGAAGGTGCTGCGATCGCGGACTCCGAGATACTCGAACTCCTGAGTATGTCAGGCGAACCTAATGTGGAACTGCTGTATCAGACTGCAAACCACCTTCGTCAGAGAAATCATGATAACTCCTGTTGTGTCCATGGCATAATAGAACTCTCGAACATTTGTAAAAACGACTGTGCTTATTGCGGGATATCGACACACAACACCTCGATCACCCGGTATCGCATGAATAAAGATGAAATCATGGCTGCGGTAAAGCAGACAGCTGTCGAATACGGATTCAAATCTCTGGTGTTACAAAGCGGTGAAGGTGCTTATTCTGTAGAAGAACTTGTGGACATCGTAAAAACGATTAAAAAAAATTATCCGTCTCTCATTTGTATAAGCTTCGGAGAGGTCGGTTTTGAAGGGTTGAAGGCACTTTATGAGGCGGGAGCACGCGCGATCCTGATGCGTTTCGAGACCTCTAACCCTGACCTTTACAGTAAAGTCTGTCCCGGTAGAAGTCTCGAAAAAAGGGTACGTGAGATTCGTGAAGCATACAGACTTGGGTATCTCGTGACAACCGGTAGTCTTATCGGTATTCCCGGACAAAGCAGTAATGATATCCTGAATGATATTAAGCTAACTTCAGATTTACATGCTGAAATGATGAGTTTTGGGCCTTTTATCTCCCATCCGGAAACACCTCTCAGGCAGAACCCGTCAGTTGATGAGGAAACGATGCTCAAAGTCATTGCTATTGCCAGAATTATTGCACATCATGATGCAAAGGTTCTTGTTACCACCGCATTTGAAACTATCAGTGGTAATGCACGGATCAAAGGTCTTAAAGCCGGAGCAAGTTCGGTTATGCTCAATGCGACTCCTCTGTCGTATCGCAAATTCTATTCGCTCTATCCCAATCGGGCTCATGATAATGAAACCATCCCGCAACAGATTGACGACACCATCAAGTTGCTTATGACGCTTGGTCGTGCTCCTACTGATTTATCTGTTAAATAGATAACTAAAACAGAAAAGGATATCCATGGCAAAATATACAATCGCAGTTTACGCTGGAGATGGTATCGGTATCGAGGTAACTGCTGAAGCGGTTAAAATCCTTACAGCAATTGCTCATAAGTTTGGATTCAGTCTTGACCTCGTCCAGTTTCCCTGGGGACATCGGTATTGGAAAGAGCATGGCAAGGTCGTCCCTGATGATTATCTTAAAGTTCTAAACGATTTTTCAGCTATCTATCTTGGTGCAGTAGGTGACCCGGCTAATGTACCTGATCATATCACGCTGATTCCGCTTATCGAAATGCGTCAAAAATTCGACCAATATGCATGTATCCGTCCGGCAAAATTGTTTCATGGTGTAAACTGCCCTCTTGCAAATATGAAACCAGAGGACATAGACCTGCTTGTAATCAGAGAAAATTCCGAAGGCGAATATGTTGATGCCGGCGGACTGTTTAAAATTGAGACCAGCGATGGAGCTGCATTGCAGACTGCAATTCACACACGCAAAGGGGTTGAACGCATAATCCGCTTTGGGTTTGAAGTCGCCCGCAAGCGCTCCGACAAACATCTTACCCTGGTTACCAAATCCAATGCGCTGAAATTCAGTATGGTGTTCTGGGACCAGATACTTGATATAGTCCGGAAAGATTACCCGGATGTTAAAGCTGATAAATATCATGTTGATGCAATGTGCATGGCGCTTGTTCAGAAACCGCAGATTTTTGATGTGATAGTGTGTTCAAACATGTTCGGCGATATAATCAGCGACCTTACGGGAGCAATCGCAGGAAGCATTGGCCTGGCCCCAAGTTCCAACCTGAACCCTGAACGTAAATTTCCTTCACTTTTTGAGCCGGTACATGGTTCTGCTCCTGATATCGCCGGTAAAGGAATTGCCAATCCTGTCGCTGCTATAAGAAGTGCTGCAATGATGATGGATTTTCTGGGAGAAACTGAAGCCTCATCTCTGATCGAAAATGTCATTGCAGCATACCTGTCAGAAGGTACGATCCTATCAAGGGATCTAGGTGGCAACAGTTCAACCAGTGAGGTTGGTTCTGAGATCGAGCGAAGGATAGTGAATCTCTGAAATCAAGTCTACTTGTAAATGTACAGTACTGCCAACCCGAAATGGATACATACCCGTTCCATTGCCCGCCCCCCCTAAATCCCCGAAGGGGGACTTGTAAGATGTTGATTTTGTTGAAAGTCCCCCTACGGGGGATTTAGGGGACGAGTTCGACATTTGTAGAAATAACGGCCCGCACTTTTGTTAAACCCTATTATGGTAACCCTTTAAATCCCAGGTCAAGCTTACAAACACAAACCTTTCAATAGTCCCGGTTGAACCATCTTCGTTTTTATTGCTTATCGCCACAAACCGGGTACTATGAAAATCCCAGATGACTTTTTTTTTATATTGTAACTATTCAGGTAGTACACCTTTTACCGGTTTCACGCCCACTAAGTCCTCCACAGAGGGGACTTAGTGGAAAAAAAACACGTAGCACACTAAAAGTCCCCCGGGGCGTACCTGGTAAGTTATTATATATTTTTTATTTCCTCTAACACGTACTCCAAAATTATGGTATTTTAAAGAATTACATTTATTTACTGTTTTTGAACTTATATTTTGAAAATCTATGCTCGATTCACATAACAATAAATACGATCCGATCCTCGATTCCATTGCTGATGGTGTTTTCACTGTCGATAAGGATTGGAATGTCAGGTCGTTTAACAGAGCTGCAGAACAGATTACTGGCACCCGACGCACTGATGCCATTGGAAGAAAATGCTGGGAAGTGTTTCATGCTGATGTTTGTGAACGGGACTGTCTGCTGAAAAAAACACTGAAAACCAACCATCCCTGTATCAATAAAACTGTCCAGATTATCAATAAACAGGGGATGAAAATTCCAATCAGTATTTCTACTGCAATCCTCAGAGATGAAAAAGGAAATGTTATCGGAGGAGTTGAGACCTTTCGTGATCTCAGCGAAATTGAAGAACTTCGTAAAGAGGTTTCCAGAAGAGTTATTTTTACCGACATAATCACCCGTGACCACCGTCTTCTCGATCTTTTCAATATCCTCCCTGTAATCGCCCGAAGCGAATCACCGGTGCTGATCCTTGGTGAGAGCGGCACAGGGAAAGAGCTTCTTGCCAAAGCTATCCATAACCACAGCGGCAGAGAGAAGGAACCTTTTATTGCAGTAAACTGTGGAGCACTACCGGAAAATCTTCTCGAATCGGAACTGTTCGGTTATAAAAAAGGAGCATTCACCGATGCTAAGACAGACAAGCCGGGTCGATTTGACCGTGCCAGAAAAGGCACGTTGTTTCTCGATGAGATTGGGGATTTACCAAAAAGCATGCAGGTGAAACTATTGCGGGTGCTTCAGGAAAAATGCTACGAGCCTTTAGGTGCAACTGAACCTGTCAAATCTGAGGCACGGATCATTGCAGCTACGAACCGCAATCTTGAAGCAATGGTACAATCCGGAGAGTTCCGTCAGGATCTTTACTACAGGATAAATATTATCCCGATTACGCTGCCACCCCTTCGGGACAGGCAATCAGATGTCCCTCTTCTGATTGACAATTTCATTGAACATTTCAACCGCATACAGGGAAGGTCGATTGACCATGTCTCTGCTGATGCCATGAGCGTTCTTCTTGATTATAACTATCCTGGTAATATAAGGGAGCTTGAAAATATTCTCCAGCATGCATTTGTACTGTGTCAGGCTCCGGTAATTCAGAAAAAACACCTTCCTGCATACCTTTTCGTTAAAGCAAAGCAGGATGTGGAAACTCCAGGGATAGGATCAATTGAAGATTTTGAAAAAAGCAGAATCGAAGAGGCTCTTTCACGAAACAGATACAGCCGTGCCGCAACAGCAAAGGAACTTGGAATGCATGTCGCGACACTCTGGAGAAAGATGAAGAGATACAATATCAATACAGGAAAAATGAGTTGAATCTGTTGAGAGGCTGTCTTATATTTACACTATAAAAACATAAAAATTATTTACGTCGTGGGCAAATTTAATCCATAATATTCTCCTCTTTATTTTGTTAAAATAACAACCTTTAAAGCTCCATGCGTTTCTATATGGTTTACTTTTAATTCGTTTTTACAACATCATTTGGAGAATTTATCTGCATAGCGGTACTTATATTATCTAAATCCCACTTGTACAGTACAAGCCCATCAGATACTACAAAACTTACCGGTTTTTGTACCCATGCACTTGACTCTGGCGTTGCATTTTCCCGCATGACTTTTCCAAGGTAAAGCGGTTCTCCGATATATAGTGAATTGTCACTTTTTATCGGCAATGCAATAAATACTGGATTTTCTTGCGAAATCGGAGTATCATCTTGCCACTCTTCATACTGGGTTTCATCTCGGAACACAAGCCACTTTCCATCAGGCGACCACTGGAAATCTGAATAGGTTTTAGGATGAAGGCCTGCAATTATTGATGAAGGTTCAGTGAAGATTGGGACGAACTGTTTATTTGTATCGTTTGTATCCCAACGTAGCAAATAGAATGTATGTCTGTCTCTTTCTTTTTCAAGAGGAATTATTAACGAGTCAAATACTTCTATTGGTATGGCATCTATCTTTTCAGAATCCCAATCTTTCCCGATTTCCACAACGATACCGAAGGGCAGTGTCGGATGAATAAGAAACTCCTTCAATTTTCTAAAATTCCTATTGTTTCTATTAAATATCTCAGCAAATGGGTGTATGGTCGGTTTTAATTCTACAGTATGACAGAGCAGTTTATTTGCTGCGCTATCGTATGTGAAAATTACATTCTGGCTTAATTGCCAAGGTTGGCTGTATGTAATGTCATTTACACCAGCGAAAATATTACCTTGTTCAGAACTCGTTTTTCCGAATTTAATAACTTTGATATTCTTCAGTAGGTTGGTTGTATTTGGCTCACCCTTTTCACATAAAAAAACAGAATCAGTACCAGTATACTGTATACGGTAAAAATACTCACCAGTGTATTTTATGATATTACCAAAAAGATCAAAGGTGTGTATACTTCTTTTTTTAAGATTAATGCAGTGAAAACGGCTATTTTGCCCATAGATCAATTCATCTTCTGAATATACTGGTGCGAAGCTGAATTTGAAATCTCCATATACCTCCTCTTCATAATCCTTCACTACCAGATCATAGTTGAGTTCTTCTTCTTTGAATTCAATCAGGGTAAATCCATTGTCATACTCTAAAGTGCCAACTCGATTGGAACCTGGTACTGGAAATATTTTGAACACATAATTTTTAAGCCCGTAAAGAAGGGGCATGTACGCTTTTTTGCCATTTTGATTGAAAATGTATCGTTCTCTCATATTTTTTAAATCCTCTTTTGACAGGGTATATTCAGGTTTATTGCTGCAAGCGACTATAAGGGTCGCCAGAAGTATCAGTATCCAGCGGTATCCCATTGTTCCAACGCCTTTTTGAGGTTTTCAACTTCCTTCTGAATTTCAAGAATTTTATTAAAACCCTTTATTCGCTCAGCAGCTCTTACCCTGGCGAGACTTAGCCCTTTATTTATTTGCTTTAGTTTTGAGATGTCAGAAAAGCCATAGAACTCGAACGGGTTAACCAATGAGAACCGCACCCACAACTTTTCATCAATTTCATCCAGATAATGCTTCCAATTTTCACAGAACTCATTATATTCACAATAAGGCGATACAATTTTTATCATGTGCCAGTCAGAACCGAAAAGCAATCTTTTTTTCAACTCAGGTGTATTTGTCAGAATGTTTTTCAATGCAGTGCCTACTCTGGGAGCCGTGATGTCCCAACACGCAACGTCAGTATAGACATTAGGGTATTTATAAGCACCACTACCATCCTTTTCAGTAATCAGATTGATAATTTCCTGAATCCAGTCATTCTGGGGACCTTTTTTTTGCCATAAATCACCGCCAAAATGTGCAAGACACACTTTTAATGATGGAAATTTCTCAAGTACTTTTCTCCAGTTACGTGGGTGAACAACATTTTCATAGAACCATTTTTCTGTATCAATTGTTATTTTGACACGAGTTCCATCTGCCGCTGCAGAAGAGGTTTGAGCATCACTCTGTTGTACAGGTTCCACCTCTTTGGGATTTGAAATTGGTTGACTACTGCCGTAAATATGAGGTGTAGCAACATTTGTAACATCCGAGGGTGCTGACATGCGTGGAACATCACTCATTGTTACTGTTTTTGGTGATGATGGCACTTTGTCCGGCCTTCTTTTGTTAAAGAAATCCATATAGAACCCCAACTCATGTGTTGTCATGCCACCGGGAGAACAATGTGAAAGAATCGGAATATTTTCCAATTCACACCTTCCAAAAAAGCATTCATCTTTTGAAGATGTATAGTTCCAGAGATGAGGTAGATTTGGATCAAGAGGTTGAAAACCAAGTGGTGGATACATTTTGAATCCACAAAAAAGGCCAGATTTTTTTGAAGTGGCGACTTCTTGGAATGGGTAATCCCAAGGACCAGAGGCCATTTTAGTGTCTACATTTTTACCTGTGATATCGCGCCATCTTCTTGGCTCATATTTATACATTACCATTAAGTTCCATTGATGATCAATAAGAGCCTTGCGAGTGTCAGCGTATTGGTACAACCAGCTTTTCAGATCTTTTGCACTCTTTGCACCATCGACTTTCTTTCCTTTTTTCTCCGGTAAATTTCCGAACTCTCTCTTATAGTAAAACACCTCACCATCTTTTTCATGGTATATCTTTTGCCCCTCGTAACCGGCAATATGTGCATACTCCATATCCATCATCTGTGCAACCATGATTGTAAATACTTTTTCTTTTTTCTGCTGAGGAACATTGCTTGATTTGGTTGCATCTGCGGAAAATGTTGTATCTTTTTCGTAACCGAATTCCGTGCTTTCAAATGTTTGACTGTAGGTAGTATTATTCTCTTTTATGGCAATCTTTCCGATTTCAATTTCGTTTTTTCCACCCAGCCACAAGCCACCGGCAACCGGTATGATATTTGTTGCATTTTCAACGATGCTAATTCGTTTGAGCTGATTATCCTGTAATGGTTTAGGTGCGCATTTATTACTCTGGATATGCATATGGCAATCAACAATGCAGTGGCCTTTTATTTCAGGCAAATCAGGTGCAATTTGTACTCTGCCACAAAATCCAGCCGGAAATCTCCCTCTTCTTGTAAGCATCTTTTATCCTCTCTTTTTTTTATTTCTTTTTCCGCCTACCTACTGACGGTATTCTTCAGCACATTTATTCTCTATTCCTCATTGTAGAACTATACTTGTTTGTTAAATCTAAAACGTATGTCATATAATAAAACTAATGTCCTTTTTTAATCAGATATTGGTATACAAGTTCTAAACCCAATAATATCACTTGTCTGGTCTGGTGTTACACCATACTCCCGTGGAATATTACTATAAAATCGATAATCTGAGCGTAAGTAAATTGGTGAACTATTCCATGCACCCCCACGGACAATTTTACCAACACCATTTACTGTACCTGCTGGATCACGCTTAGCATCTATGGTGTAGGCTGAATACCAATCATTACACCATTCATAAACATTTCCAATCATGTCGTAAAGGTTATAATTATTTTTTGTTTTGGTTGCGACCTGGTGGGTACCATAACTTGAGTTACCAGCTTCAAATTTGCCTGAATTGTTTTCCCAAATAGCATTAGCATCAATTTCACTTGAATCATTACCATCCATTGGATAAGGATCGTAATTTTTAAGCCAATAGTAATCCGTAGTTGTTTCTGCCCTGCATGAATATTCCCACTGCGCTTCTGTTGGTAGACGAAACCCTCTCTTTGTAAGGTCTGAAACCATTCCATTTAGTACACATCCATTTCCCGGAGTGCCCATTACTGAAGTATAACTATAAACAGTATCATTGCTACCAGTAGCTTTAGTTCGAGCATTACAAAAAAGAACCGCATCAAACCAGGAAACATAATAAGCTGGGTATCGATTACCTTTACCATAAGTTGTATTCCAATCAGGTTTTGAAAATTGGCTATAATTTGCTTCCATGATACTTGTATAAAATGATTGGGTAATTTCTGTTGAATCAATCCAAAAATTATTAGAGAATGTAACTCTACTTACAGGGGATGTATACATTTCATGGCCGAATAGGAACTGTTTTTCTTTTGCATTTATCTTGACCATTCCTTGCGGGCTACTCCACATGGCATATAAAGTATCATTAAATGCTTGCATACTAAATGTTGCATTGGGTAAAAGTCCCGGACTGGTTCCGGTCTTTAAGCGATTCCAGCCATTAAAGCTGTATCCTGTTTTAAATAGTGTTTCTTTACCAGCAATTGTTACAATTGAATTATATTCATATTCAACTGGAGGTGGTGGATTACCTCCGTCGTTACCATTACCTATATAATAAACTTTATATTTATTCTTTGTCCAACGCGCATGTAAGTCAATGTTTTTATCAATTACAAGTTTGCTACCTCCGCTATAATCGATACCATTTCCAGCTGAATCGGTATTCCAGTTTTGAAATGTATATCCTATTCTTTCAATTGTTCCGGCTAAAGCTAATTCAATTTCAGTCTGGTAAAGATGTGTTGTTTTTTGTGGTACCGTCCCACCTGTATTCCCATTTCCATGATATGTAACTGTATAACTAGCTTTCGTCCACTGTACATACAGATCAATATTTACGGCCCCAATGGTTACCTTATCACCAGTCTTATATAATTTCCCACTTCCATCTTCTTTAGAGTTCCATCCGACAAATGAATACCCCGTTTTATAAAGAGAACCACTATCGGCTATGGTGACTTGTGTTCCTGTATCGGCATTCACAACTGAAGGGACATTCCCGCCAGTACTGGATACACTGTGGTAAATAATTGAATAGATAGGATTTGTTGTCCACTTTACATAGAGCATTACCGCAGAATCTGGCATCGGGAATTTTGCGCCAGCATTGTAGCTTTCACCTGTCCCATCTGTTTTTGTATTCCATCCGGAAAAGGAAGCGCTGCTTTTTGAGAGTTTACCCGGATTGCCTGCAACTGTGACTTCTTCACCCTTGTAATAGGTATTACTGTCTACAGGAACTGCGCCACTATCCGCACCATTTTTATTATAGGAAATGCGATATGTTGGAAGCGCTTGCCACTGTGCATAAAGAACCATTTCTGAAGAGGGCATTGAGAAGGTATCTGCTACTGCAAACGCTTTACCATTCCCATTTTGTGCTGAATTCCATCCGGTAAATGTGTAACCATCCTTCTTAAGTGTGCCATTAGCAGGAATTGTAACAATTGCATGGTAATCATATTTTTTAAGTTCAGGTATCTCCCCTGAAGTATTACCATTCCCGTTAAATGAAAGTGTA
>JAFGIN010000002.1 GCA_016929595.1 Chitinispirillaceae bacterium | reverse complement strand
GTTGACAGACACTGAATCCATCCATATCCGGCATAATAATATCGAGAATCACGAGATCAGGGAGTTCGTTCTGAAATATCCGGACACCATCCTCCCCGTTCATGCAGGTGAAAACTTCATACCCATTTCTTTCAAGATTAACTTTCAGAAACTTAATAATACTTGATTCATCATCGATTACCAGAATTCGTGTTTTTTTCATAACCTATAAATCACTCTATTTCACGGGTGTCCCGTTCCCTTAAAATATCCAGTTGTCTTCTGCGCATCTTCAGTATGGTCTCGCTGAATTCTTCAGTTGAAGAACGCTTTGTCAATAATTTACGAGAAAGCTCTTCAAATATTCCTGCCTGATTTTTCGCGATTTGATGAAGTAAGGAATGCTCCTTCGCGAGAGTTTCGACAAGTTCAGCAAATTGGCGGAGCAGCAGTAAAGTCTTTTCGGTGATAGTTCGTTCCAAGTCAGCAACACGTTTCTTTTCTTCAATATCAAGATTCTTACGCATTATCGAGACAGTTACTTTATTGAGAACATCTTTTTTAGTAAACGGTTTGGTAATATAATCATAAGCTCCCAGTTTCATCGACTCAACCGCCGTGTTGACATCAGTCACTGCAGTGACCATAACTGCGCAAGTGTCCGGTGCGTTTTCTGTAATCCAACTGAGTACTTCCATGCCTGACGCTCCGGGCAGAGAAATATCAAGCAATACGACATTATAAAAGTTATCGGCAATCAAATCCACCGCTTCTTCACCATCGATAGCTTCATTGACCAGGTATCCGGCGCGTTCGAGAACACTTCTGAGAAGGTTTCTTATGTCTGCATTGTCATCGATTACCAATATTCTTATCTGCTGATTGTCCACCATTAACGTTCCGTAAAATCTGCCCTATTATTCTGATTACGGTTTGTTTTTACATCTTAAGAAGGCTTCGACCACTTCCGGGTCAAACTGGTCTCCTTTACCACGAACCAGTTCGGCGAAGGCTTCTTCATCACTCATCGCTTTTCTGTACGGCCGCTCGGATGTCATGGCTTCAAAGGAGTCAGCAACCGCGAGTATTCTTGCTCCGAGAGGGATCTGATACCCGCTAAGGGTATCAGGATATCCGCTTCCGTCAAAACGACCGTGATGATACCGGATGTATTTTAAAATTTCTTCATCTTCCACCACCGGCCCCATTATCCTCTCACCGATTTCAGGATGTTTTTGAATTTCCTTCTGTTCATCTTTATTCAGTCCGTCCGGCTTATGTAGAATCGACTCTTTTATTCCAATTTTCCCGATATCATGAACCAGCGCTGCCAGGACGATTTTATCGACAGTATCCTGTGGTAACGATAATTCCCTGGCAATCGAAGCCGAAATATCAGCAACTCTCTGGGAATGTCCGCTGGTATAGCCGTCTTTAGCCTCAAGAGCATATACCAGCGCTCTGATAGTGTTAATTAATGACGCTTGGATTCTACCTGTCTTTTCCTTTAATTTATCATCCAGTTGGCGGTCATATTCGTGTATTTGTTTCGTAAGCCTCTGTCTTTCAAAAGCCCGATTGACGCTGAAATGTAATTCATCAGTGACAATCGGTTTCATTAAGCAATCATAGGCACCTGATTTTATGCAGGAGGCTGTTGCGGCTTTATGGCTAATCATCATAATGACAGCAATATCGGGACAGGTGGTGTGTATTCCGGCGAGAACATCCGCGCTGGAATGGCCGGATATCTCCGCACTCGCTATAACTACGTCAATATTGTGGTTCCGCAGAATTGCTCCGGTTTCCTCAAGATTTTTTGCTTCCTCGCAATGAAATCCTTTGCCGGTTAACTCTATGGAAAGGAATTCTGTGGTTGAGTTATCATCATTAATTAATAATATTGTTTCCGGATACTTCACCAATTTATTAGTCCATCCGCCCATTGTATTTTCAATATATATCATTTATTGGCTTTTTTACAAGATGCTGAAACTAAACCATCAAGTCAAAACACAATAAACAGCCTCTCTGAAGAGAGGCTGTTGTAACATTTCACCAATTTAAAAAAGATTTTCGATAATGTAAAAAACTATTTTACAGCGAAAAACGCGTATCCTTTTCCCCGCTTGCTTCTTATCATCACCGGAGGTGTATCATCTAG
The DNA here is from genome assembly GCA_016929595.1 of Chitinispirillaceae bacterium. Taxonomy (GTDB): domain Bacteria; phylum Fibrobacterota; class Chitinivibrionia; order Chitinivibrionales; family Chitinispirillaceae; genus JAFGIN01. The sequence goes on along the minus strand of JAFGIN010000002.1, from coordinate 2,028 downwards.
CTTGATTCTCAATCTGCGTATGTATGTTCTGATTCTATTGTTATCGGGAAATACTTTCCCCCATACCGCTTCCGAAATATTTTCACTACTGATTATTTTACCCGGATTATTCATCAGAGTGTAGAGAACCTGAGTTTCATTCGGTGTTAACTTTTCTACCCGATTTCCGATTTCTATCTGATTTTTGGACAGGTTCAGGCTGATATTTCCGATTGTTACGACAGGGCTTTTATCATTTTTTTTCGATAATTCCATCCTGCGTAAAACAGAATTTACCCTGGCGATGAGGTCTCTCGGCTTAAAAGGTTTGACGATATAATCGTCCGCCCCCAATTCCAGGCCTTTAACCTGGTCATCTTCTTTGTTCTGGACAGTCAGAATTACCACGGGGACATCTGAAAAGGTACGTAACTCCTGAAGCACATCAAAACCGCTGATATCAGGTAAATTGATGTCCAGTATTACCATATCGATAACTTTTGTTCTCAGAACATCAAGAGCTTCTTTTCCTTTTTCAATCCGCGTGAGATTGACTTCCGGCCACCTTAGCTGAAAACATAACGCCACCGCTTCAGAAACATTGGCGTCATCTTCAATTATTAATGCTTTCATTTTTCCTCCTGGTTACTGGATGTGAATGAGGATACACATATCAACACCATCTCAAAATATGTTTACACACATGAAAATTCTCTGCTTCAACCAACCATTGCAGCTGAAACTAAATTTTTCAGGCGTGAAAAGCTTTCGGAATCTATCTTGTGTAGCCTTATTTTACCTGATTCATATTGCTTCATCAAACGTCGAACGACGGAAAACCGACGAATCCTGTATATAATTCTACACTTATATACTAAATAAGTCACCAGTATTTTAACGTAATCACTTATTAAAATGTTTATTCAGAATGTTTAAAATAATCCCGGTAAATAACAGAAACAGCCCTATCATTGTCGCCAGCATGGCTAACAACGCCGTCCCTGTTGCCAGAATGTAGGTTGTGTAATACTGCTGAGCAACCCAGACACCGGCGATAATCGCCATGAGTATAAAAAATCCGCCGGTTATACTGAAGAAAAACAGTGGCCTGACTTCTGAAATAAAGATGAAAATTTTACCAAGGTTACTCAAACCGTGGACGACAGGGTTTTGAGAAGATCTGGCGTCGTTATAGGAAACGGTAACGGGAACCTCCGCTATCTTCAACCCTACTCTTGAAGCTTCGGAAATCATTTCGGCTGAAATTGCCATTCCCGTTTCTCTCAGTTTCAGTTTCGTTATAGCCATTTTCGAGTAGGCTCTGAAACCGGATTCCGTATCGGCAAGATTTTGCTTCGATGCCATGTTTGTAAACTTTGCCAGAACTTTCTGCCCGAACCACCGGTAACCGGGTGTGGAACCACGCTGAGATTTCCGTGAACCGATCACCAAATCCGCTCCATGGTTGACGGCTTCAATCAATCGAGGTATTTCATCAGGGTTATTCTGAGCATCAGCATCAATAATGACCAGAATATCGGCATTCCGTTTTACCGCTTCGGTCAGTATCGTCCTGATAGCGCCGCCATATCCTTTATTTTCTTTATGATTGATAACCTCCGCGCCGGCAAGCTTCGCCAGTTTCTCTGTTTTATCAGTACTTCCGTCATTTACCACAATGACCTCATCCGCAAATTCAGCAACTCGAAGGACGATACTGGCAATCGTCCTTTCCTCGTTAAAAGCCGGAAGTCCGACAATTATTTTCTTTTCAGATTTTTTCTTTTCCATCGAGGTAACTGCCCTTTACCAAAAGAAATAATACAAATAATTCGGATAATATCGTTACCGGTTATCAGTATTCGCTCATAATAATACCATAAAGAAGCACACAACATAACCTTTAATTGTCTTTTCGCGGAAGTATCCCGTTTTTTGACATCAGGGATACTTACCTCTACAATAAATATACATTATGCGAATCGGCCTTTTATCAGACACACACATCGCCTGGGAAGAAAAAGAGATCCCCCGCAGAGCACTGGAACT
>JAFGIN010000133.1 GCA_016929595.1 Chitinispirillaceae bacterium | reverse complement strand
TCACCCTTCACCCTTCACCCTTCACCCTTCACCATTCACCATTCACCATTCACCATTCACCATTCACCATTCACCATTCACCATTCATCCTTCATCCTTCACCCTTCACCCTTCACCCTTCACTCTTCACCATTCACTCTTCACCATTCACCATTCACCATTCACCATTCACCCTTCACCCTTAACTTTTTATCTCTTTACATCCTTTTGATGGTATACTATATTTTTGCCGTTTAGTGGTCGAATACATTTTTTTCACAAGGTTATTAATTATGGTGATGATCTGGGTTTTCTGGATTTCTGCGTTTCTGGCGTTTTTCTCGTATTTTGGGTATCCGGTAACATTGATCTTATTGTCCACATTCAGACGAAAGAAACTTATTCGGGAACCGATAACTCCTGCTGTTTCACTTATCATTACTGCCTACAATGAAGAAAAACGGATTCGGGAAAAACTTGAAAACACCATGAAACTCGATTATCCGAAGGATAAGTTTCAGATTATTATTGCATCTGATGGCTCTACCGATAAAACACATGACATCGTTCGCGAGTATGAGGACAGAGGTGTAGAGCTTTTTATTGTCGGGGATCGAAAAGGCAAGGAAAACGCACAGGCTCAGGCGGTAAAAATAACCAGAGGCGAAATTGTTGTCTTTTCTGATACAGCGACACGGCTGGATCCACAGGGAATACGTGAAATTGTATCTAATTTCGCAGACCCGTCAGTAGGATGTGTCAGCAGTGAGGATAGGATGATCAGTGATGGTGAGAGTGATATTGGCGGGGAAGGTTTTTACGTTAAATATGAGATGTGGTTGAGAGGACTGGAATCACGAATCAATTCGGTAGTCGGGTTAAGTGGTTCCTTTTTTGCCGCTCGTCGCGAAGTGTGCAATGATTTTTCACCAAAAATGCAGAGTGATTTCAGGACTCTGTTAAGCAGCATGAAAATCGGGTTACGTGGGGTAAGTGATCCCAACGCGATCGGCTACTATCAGGATATAAAAGATAAATCCCGCGAGTTCCAGAGAAAGGTGCGCACGGTGTTGCGTGGTCTGACCGTATTTTTCAACCATCTTGAATTTTTGAATATTTTTAAATTCGGTTTGTTTTCATACGAATACCTTTGTCATAAACTGATGAGATGGCTGGTACCGGTATTTCTGCTTGTCGCACTCATTTCCGGTGCAACGCTTATTGGTGAATCAGCCCTGTATCGATTCCTGTTTGCGCTTCAGATCGTTTTTTACTTTTCTGCGCTGATTGGAATCGTTCTTCCGGTAATGACAAAGATTGTGCTTATCAGAATCCCCTCATTTTTCGTAGTTGTAAATGCTTCGATATTTGTAGCGTGGTTGAAATTTTTCAAAGGTGAAAGGGTAACGCTCTGGCAGCCATCGGTACGTTGAAAAAGTATTTCATGCCTGTTGTTCTGGCAATTATAGCGGGGCTCTTTCTGCTCTTTGGAATGTTAATCGTTTCCACAAAATTATTTCATTATCGCGTTCCGGAATTTATAAAGGCTTACTTCGAAAAGTATCTTATTGCGGGGGATACGCTTCCATCGGAAAAAGCCGATGCGCTTTACATTCTTGGCGGTTCAGCCCGCAGCACCTCGCGTCACATCAAGAAAGCTGCAAGCCTGTTTCATAGTGGAAAAACTGAGCGAATATTGCTTTATGATACAAAGGCAAAGTGGCATTATGAATCAGAATTAGAACGCAACATCACCAAAAATGAACTGTCAATCAAGATGCTTGTGGTGAGGGGGGTGCCGAAATCCTGTATTGATACTTTACCTGTCAAAGAGGGTTTTTTTGGAACGTTATCTGAAGCGCGCGCTCTTGATGCGTATTTACGAAAGAAAACGTTAAAAACCGTAATCCTGGTTTCCTCACCATGTCATTCCCGAAGGGTAGCATATTCTTTTGAGCACTACCTGAAGAAAAGCGGAATAACGATGTATGTTGCGTCTTCTGAAGACACATTTTCATTCAGTGAGTTGATTCTGGAGACTTTAAAGGTGTTTGTTTATAAGATGATCCTGCTGGTTGACTGAGTGGACTATCTGAGTGAACCGTGGTCAATTAAATATCTAATACCTGATTTGGAAGTTACCTTGACAACAAGTACTGAACGTAGTCGAAGTATGCATTGGTCATTCAAAAAAGATAGCAGTACCAGTCTTTAGTCACTCAGCCACTCAGCCACTCAGTTACTCAGTTACTCAGTTACTCAGTTACTCAGTCACTCAGTCACTCAGTCACTCAGTCACTCAGTCACTCAGTCACATTCTTCACCTGACCGTAATTGCCCTGTAAACCTGCGATTTTCTACCGGTCTGCGATATCCTCATAATCCAGGTGGCGTTTCGGTATTGTCCAAGTGGAATGTCATGTGGTGTTCTACCCGATAATTTCGCAGAGTAGACTCTTGTTCCATTCAGGGCAAATATCTCTGCGTTACATTCGTCAAATGTTGTAATGTTAAGACTTGTTCCTGTTTGAATAACATTGATCTTTTTGTTTACGAAAAAATCAGCATCGGTCTCTTTTTTTACCGGGCATCCCTGAAATATTGATAAATTCCATCCTGAGGGTTTATATGCCGGTTCGCTGATCCGGGGTTTCTTCCATACCGGAAGGACAAAGTGTGTTCCATCGGGTTCTTTTCCCCAGACAAGTGACCCATTTTCGTATGCCGGAATATACGGAGTTCCTGTGGTGTCTTCCATCGATGTAAGTCCGGTAAATGAGGGATCATTTGACGGATCCCAGATATCCTGTGGCGCAGTGTCGGGCAGACTGATCCGGAACTGCACTTCACGACGGTATGCTGATTGACCACCGGGATAGATTGAATCGCCATCAAAAGATATTTCAGTATAGTAGATTGTAGAATCAGTATGATACTTTTTCAAAGCACTTACCTTTGGCGTATCACTGCAGAGATGGCAGTTTTTGAATGTTACCGAGATGTCAGAAACCGTGTAACCGGCAGTGAAGACCTCTGAAAGGTTGACAAAGTATCTAAGGGTAAAGTTTTCTGAATAACGGGCCGGCCATGTTGTTTTATTCATTACAGTGGCTGAAACTTCTGTAAACCGGTCTCCTTTTGTATTTATCTTTGCAACGACCGTATATTCTGTATCCCGCACGGCCGCTTGCGGAAAATCGTTGATTGTTGAGCCATTAAAGTCTCTTGCCAGTCGTGCCAGTGCCGAACTGAACCCTGCATTGTAATCTGTTGCGACCTCGTTTTTAACGGCATCAAGACGTGCATCTTCAAAAGAGCCATCAGTTCCCGGTCCACCGACCAGTGCTCCGTATAATATATGCCTCGAATTGACAGGAGTTCTTCCGTTATCATCGAGGTAAGGTCCATGCATGCTGCGATGGTGCGGTTTTACCGGTGGATTTTCTCCAAATCCGCACACATAACTGCGCTTGTGCTCATTGGCGCCCAGCGCGTAATCGATCTGACTTTTTGCCCAGCTGTAGTAGCGTGTTTTTTTCTCTGCAGGAAGATTTACACAGTCACTATAGACAAATGCGGCAAGTGCCGTGTTGGCTGCATAACGGATCGGTCCCCATTGCCGAACCCAGGCAAGGCCGCCAGGAGTGTAGGTGACCCCTTCATCACCACTCCAGCTTTTTCCACCGGATAGGCGAACGGTGTACCCGTGACTCCACCAGTCAAGCCATCGCTGTGCATCGGTATGGTACTCCTGTTTGTTTGTTATTTTTGCGAGTAATACGTAGCAACCGTAAGTCTTATCATCCCAGGACAAAGCTTCTTTATACTTTGGTGTGGTACTTTGCGGCTCTTTAGACAGATCTTTATAAAATCCTTCTGCTTTGGAAAGGTACGATTGATCTTTTGTTGCGATGTAAAGCCATAAAGCTCCCCAGGCAAGTTCATCAATGTAGCCGCTCCATGATTTGTAAAAATCAACAACATCAGGGATCGCTTCATGATATAATCCTCTGTATTTGTCTGCAAAAGCGTAGAGTTCTCTGGCATGTTTTAAACAATTATCAGCATAGGCCGGATCTGAAGCACGAAACAGCATTGATGATGATGCCAGCGCTGCAGCAGCTTCAGCCGCAAGATCACTGCCCGGATGTGCAGCATCGATTTTAAAGGATGGCCGTTCGTTTGGGAATACTTCAGGCGATCCCCACCATTTATGATCGGTCATTCCGATACCGATCTGACCATAAAATTCTTCGGGGGCAGTGTGACATTTAATAAAATAATCGGTAACCCATTTAATATTATCAAGCAGCCATCCCCACTGACCATTCTTCTGATATCCCTGTGGATACTCCAGGCCACCCCATGCAAGCAGCGTTACCGATGATGCCATAGGAAAGTTGAATTTCATATTATCACCGGCATCATACCAGCCACCACTGAGATTGTGACCGACATCACTGCCATCATTGATTGCAGATGGCCCCCGCCACTCAACACGGTTGTTTTCTGGTAGTTTCCCGGAACGTTGAACTTCATAAAACCACATCGATTTCTGCAGTACTTCAGCGTAGTTGAAATCTTCGGAAACAGCTCTTGTTGTTAAAAGAAAAAGGCCTGCTGTCATGCAGTTGAAGTGTTTGAAAAAAAACATTTTATGATCCTCTGATGTATTGATACTGGAAATTCTCAGGGAAAAGTCATTTATAATTGGTGTTGTCTTTTTAGTAGCATTAAGAATAGGGCCGTTCAGTTTATTTTTAATGATGAAGTGTGTCTACGGTTAACTATTGTCATTACTGAATGGTTCATCTGTCCTCTATTTTTTTCAGCATTAGAAAATTAAAAATGTTCATGAAGTTTGTAACAAAGTTTCAGATAGAAACGCTACATATTAAAAGTATCGGGGAAAAGTTCTCAGGAGTCAGAATTCAGAATAAGATGCATCCAGGAACCCGAATATAATTCTGAAAAAGTGTTCTGTATTCTGATCGTGTATATTTCTTATTCAGGATTCTGTCTTTTTCCCGAGCTTGGGATGGATACCTGAAAAGTATCTTATTTTTTTTGATTTCAGGATTAATAAAGTAAAAGGGATAAAATTTATGCACAAGTCTTATAAAATTCCATTAATTTTTGTAAGTATCCTTTTCTGTATTTATGCAACTAATCCTCCTGTCACTATAGCCATACAACCATTTTCAGACTTCGATTCAGCTCTTTTACCAGTGATAAAAAAGGGCGTCGAAGATTTTTACCGTGATCTCAATATTTCGGTAATTATTCTTCCTGAAACCAATCTCCCCTTATCTGCCTGGTATCCACCCCGCAACCGTTACAGAGCAGAGAAGATTCTTAAGTATCTCAAAACCCTTCAAAATGGTTCTTTTACAAAGATAATAGGACTGACCTCTAAAGATATCTCCACAACAAAAGACTCCATTTATGACTGGGGAATATTTGGTCTCGGTGAATTAGGCGGTCCAACCTGTGTCGTATCTACCTTCAGATTAAAGCAGAATTCAATAAGTAAAGCCGTCTTTTTGCGGCGTCTTTTAGAGATCATCAACCATGAACTTGGTCACACATTCGGCCTTGACCACTGTTCCCATTCAGGATGCATCATGGAGGATGCAAAGGGGACGATCAAAACTGTAGATAATTCAAGCGGTAAATTGTGTAATAGTTGCAGGAAATGGTTGATGACAATTTTCAGTATTCAATGATACTTGTTACCGTTTCCGGATGAAAGGAATTTGTGATGTTTATTTACAGAAGAATATATTGTCGTAGCTACTTGACTACAATAACAGTACTATTATTTGTAATAAAAGTTTACAGCGGTACGGTTGCAGGTTATGTTACCATTCCAGCTGTTTTGGATGGTGAGCGTCTTGCGGTTAGTGATGCAAGCAAACTGTCTATTAACCTTATTCCAAAGGGGGCCTACAAAAAGGTACGGGAAAACGTTGGTCTGACCAGACAGCAGCTCAGGAATAAATTTATTAATAGAGTACACCCGGTGGATTCCCTTTATGTCATCGCAGGAAAGGTACTTGAGGAGTCTGTAGTCAATAAACTGATACCGTTCTGGTACGGAACACAGTGGGATTTTAACGGGTATTCCCATATACCCAAAAGCGGAGTTATCGCGTGCGGATATTTTGTATCCACCGTGTTGCTTCATGCAGGGTTTTCGCTTAACCGTTACACTCTTGCCCAGCAGGCGCCTTACTTTGAAGCGGTCTCTCTTCAACTGACTGATTCGATTCGTATTTACAAAAAAGGATTTACAGATTTTTATCAGAATTTCAAAAAGGAGAACGATGAGGGGTTGTATTTCGCAGGATTGGATAACCATGTAGGTTTTTTGCTTTATAGAAACGATCACCTGATTTTCATACATTCATCATACACACCTCCATTTTGTGTAACTATAGAGCCTGCAGATCATTCAGCGGCTTTCACGGCAGTACGAACTTATTATATCGCAGAAATTTCAAATAACAGAAAGCTGATTGATCGCTGGCTCAACGGTGAAAAGATACCGGTTCGGACTGCCTCACCCCCTTAGTCTACCCTCTCCATTAAGGAAATGGAGAGGGGGAAAGAGATAGTGCGTGAGCTCCCTTTCTCCACAAAGTAGAGAGAGGGTCGGGTGGTTCGTGCTCGGGACGAAGTGGAGAGAGGCGAATATTTTTTCGGATTGTGAGTAAAACGGTGAAGATAGCCGTTTCCTTCACCTTCACCCTTCTCACTTCAAACTTCACCTTCACCCTTCACCCTTCATCCTTCATCCTTCATCCTTCATCCTTCATCCTTCATCCTTCATCCTTCTCGCAATGTCTACTATTGCAAGATATCTGGCGTAGTAATTAGCTGATTGAAATCCGAGACTGGGAATGATTGCTTCAAGGGAAACAGCATTTTTTCTTTTCAACTTTTCACGAATGCCGCTTTCACCATGGTGATAAGCGGTGAGTGCAAGCGCATAATTGCCAAACTGACGGTGTAGAGATGACATATATCGCACGAATGCATTTGTTGACTTGTACGGGTCCGAAATTTCTTCAATTGACAATCCATATCTTTTTGCTGTTGGCGGGATGAATTGCCATATTCCGTGTGCGTTCTGTTCTGAGATCATTGTGTCAAGATAGCCGCTCTCAAGAACCGGTAGCCATCGCAGATCAGGATGAAGGTTGTGAGCTTTAAGTGAGTCTACGACAAATTGAAATGCCGCAGCCCGTAGAATCGCTTCATGGATAAACTCCTTTCGACCCTTTTTTATCATAATCGTACCGGGTTTTGGGACAGTTCGGGAAATACTGTCTTTAATAGTATCAACACGGTCATTCTTAACGATTGCATATACGTGCAGCGTTGTTTTGTTAAAAATGACAGTTCTGCCCGAATCTATGTCAGCATAGATCTGCTTCCAGAATGTTTTTTTCGATTCAACGAGTGCACCCGGGTGGATATTTGAATCAGGATTCTGGGCAAAGCTCATTGAGTAAAACAGCAATACTATGATAAATGATGTATACCTCATTAAGCACTAGTCTTTCTATTAATTGATACCATACATAAAATACCTATTGTGATAATTGAAAGCCAATAAGTGTAATGCTATTCATCTGAAAGCACTGGGATTCCAATGATGAGAAGCTTATCACGTGAAGAAATTGTTTAATTCAAAAAAAACTTGACTCTCACGTTACGTGATAGATGATATTTATGATATAACCACGGGAGATAGGTAATGGGAATATATACAGTTAAACAGTTAGCGAAGCTTGCAGGGGTGAGCGTCCGCACGCTTCATCATTATGATGAAATCGGATTGTTGCAGCCATCGGTGCGATCTGAGAGTGGATATCGTCAATACGGTGAAAAGGAACTGATGCGGCTTCAACAGATCCTTTTTTACCGGGAACTTGATTTTGAGCTTAAAGAGATTACAGAAATTCTGGATAATCCGGACTATGATCTTCTGGAAGGACTGCAGCAGCAGAAACAGATGTTGAGTGCCGAGTATAACAGATTAAACATGTTGCTGAAAACTATCGGGAAAACAATAAAAACTATCAAAGGAGAAACCATGATCAGTCATGAAGAACTGTATGAGGGCTTTTCAAAAGAACAGGCTGTGCAATATCGTAACGAAGCAAAAAGTAAATGGGGTGATGCTGTTAAAAGATCTGAGAACCATCTGAAAAAGTTAGGCAGGGAGGAGTTCAGGCAACTGAAAGATGAGGCCGGAGTTAACTGGAAAAACCTCTCATCTCTATGTGAAAAAGATCCATCGGACCCTCTTGTACAAAAAGAAATTGAACATCATTATCTCATAGTTCGCAAGTTCTGGGGAACAGAAAAAAATATAGATCCACAACTGGATCAATATGCTGGTCTGGGAGAACTGTATGTACAGGATGGCCGGTACACTATGGTAGATGGCAAAGAAGATCGGATGTTTGCATGTTTCATGAGAGATGCAATGAAAATATTTGCAGATGGGTTAAGGAATGTCAATAAAAAAAACAAGACATAACGAATTAAACCTGATTCGGACTATGTGATGATGAGACGCGAAGCAGATTGCATAAAGGAATACGGTAGAATAAAACGGTGCTAACGCACCGAATACCTCACGATGAAAGAACGGCAGTGATAATTGTCCGATTCAGGTACTATTATACTATTTACGAAATTCTGATTATGTAATTTATCATTGAATATTTCCGAAGCAACATCTACCATTAATATGGCTCTTCTGAGAAATTTGTGGGTAGTTACAAGGCTACTCTCTGATCGTCTTTACGTAAATCTGCTGTTTTTTTTCCCTGATCCTGTAGGGATCAAATATTTATAGAAATAGTAATAATAGAAACGGAATTTTCGTCTCGTAGAGATGATATATTTATTGTACATCAAGCAAAATGTATTTCTCATTACAATGGAAGGCACTCCGGAACATAATGGTCAATTATTCATAGATGGATTGTTAGTCGCAGTTGGAAATCCCAAGGAGATTCTTTTGAAATAGTTACATTAATTCTACAACGTTAAAATACCTAAATCGCATCAAAAAGGTCATTGAGCGCAAGCGGTGCATTGAGCGAAGTCGATAGGTCGAAATGAC
>JAFGIN010000132.1 GCA_016929595.1 Chitinispirillaceae bacterium | reverse complement strand
ATTGTGGGAAAATATGATGATAGGCTGGAAATCGTATGATAAATAATTTGGGAATTTGTATGATGTTAAATAAAAAAATCACAACTAAATATCTCATGATCGGAGAAAACCTCTGGATCTATTTTCCTTCAGAGAATGATATTGTAAAGATTTCGGGACACCTGCTCAAAGATGGAATGATGGGGAGTGATGTCTCCTATGAGGATGCTTTAAAATCAGATGATCTGCATAAAAAATATTCAGTCTCAATCGTAGGGGATACAACGATCAATCAGAGGCCGTGTTACCAGATAGTGCTCAATGGTATCACCAGAAATGTTCCCTATTACAAACGCAGAATGTCAGTTGATAAGGAATGGTTCATTTCATGGCGGGATGAGATGTATTCCAAAAGCGGTAAATTACTTAAAGTATCTATGATAAAAGATGTAAAAAAATTCAGTGACAGGTACTTTCCTGTGAAATCAGAAATAGTTAATATGCTGAGAAAAAATTCGAAAACCACATTTGAAATGGAAAACTTGAAATTTAATGAGATAATCGATGAATCAATATTCAGTATAAGGCATTTAAGCAGGTAACCATGCTTTGGGAGTTCTTTTGAATTATTCAAAATTAAACCGCCATATCCGTATTTTGAAAAATTTTTTAATTACGGCATCACTTTTAGTGTGCCTGATTAATAGCGCAGCTTTTGCATCTCTATCACTGCGTTGCAATGGCTCGATGTATTCGGATCTTGGTGCGGTTCATGGATACAATGAAAAAACTGAGGACTCATTCTCATTTGCAGGTTTTTCACGCCTTTCATTATTGATGCAGGGTGGGGTTAATGATGCAGGGAAAGTCGATGGAAGTATCGACATCACTACTCTATATGGATTGTATGCCAATAGCTACAAAAAAAGTTCATCCCTTTTGATGCTTGACCACAACTCAGTTCCATTGACAGTACAGCTTCGTACACTCTTCGTATCTCTTTACCTTCCCTTTGCCGATATACGTATTGGAAGACAGATTATCAATTTCGGCAAAGGAAAAATTCTTTCTCCGCTTGATGTTTTTTCGACAATCGACTTGAGTGATATCTCCTTTCGAAGAAGTGGGACCGACCTGGTTTCGGTGTCTTTACCAATGGGATTATTATCGGGTATTGATGTTATGGGACAGATCCCTGCTGATAAGCATACTACACTGGCTTTAAAAGGATTTACGAATATCAACAACATCGATTTCAGCGCAGTCACCATGTATAGAACCAGCACCGATGAGATACTGGCAGGATTAGGATTTAAAGGGGATCTGATAGCAGGGTTTTACGGTGAAGCGGTTGTCCATTATTATCCTCGGGCAGAAAAAAGAAATACAACTATCAATTTTATGCTTGGTATAGATTACTCTTTTAATAATTCTGTAATGTTCTCACTTGAATATCTCTATAACAATCCATCAAGTGTTTACACTAACAATTCAATTAATTCACCAGAACAGCTGTTTATGCCATTTGCCAGGAAACATTACGTTTTTTCCGATATCAGTTATATGTTAAACGACCTTCACACTGTTGGAGGATATCTTCTTTGTAACATTCAGGATCAATCACTGCTTGGCACCATTATTTACACGTACAACATTATGCAAAATGCCAATCTTACAGTGTATATACAGGGAATCAAAGGAGATCTATATGGTTCAGTTGTTCAGACTGGCACTACAACAGCAACATTCCATTACGGTACTGCATTAGAAATGAAGTTCTGATGTAATCATTTCTAAGTATATTCACTTAATAAAACTTCATGGTGTTTCAACGCGGAAGCCTGTGCTGCCAGTGACATGTCAAGTACCGCTTTTCCACATTTTCCATCAAGCATCGGTGAACCACCATTTTCCAGCACCGAAAGGAAATGGCGGGTACACCCGATAAAGCTATTCTCCCATCCGACATGTTTAATTGGAATAGCACGGGTTTTTCCATCACTGTATATCATTAGTTCCGGAAGGTCTATAGTCTTTGCCGTACACCTGTTTATTAGAATAATTCCTTTTTCTCCTACAATTTCAATTCTATTATCATCAGCGTAATGATCTGAATCAATCTTGATTGAAGGCGTGTAACAAAAATCCATCACTCCGTACTTTCGTACATCTTTGAATTTGATCATTACCGTCGCAGGCGCATCAATACTGATAAAAGGTAAAACAGATGATCGGTCGATCCAGGTGCTGATCCGCTCAGCATCTCCCATGAAATACCTTGCCAGTGAAAAAAGATGGTAGCCATGATCGAACACTAACGGACCTCCCCCGCATTTCTTTTCATCAAATCTCCAGGCCCAGGCTTCAAGTGGAATTTTCCATCCGGTTTCCCTTGTTCCGGTACTGAAATGAATCCGAATCATCTGAGGCGTTCCAATCTCACCTTCGTCAATCATTTTTCTTGCAATCAGAAAAGGTTCATAAAATATGAAATTTTCATAGATACGTAGTTTTACATTAGCTTTTTCTGCAGCATCAACCATACTCTTTGCATCTTTGGAGCTGTTTGCCATTGGCTTTTGAACGGAAACATGTTTTCCTGCACGGCACGCGTCAATCACCATGGACGCATGCAGGTGATGCGGGACCAGAAGCTCCACCATGTCAATTTCCGGATCACCAAGCATATCGTCATAATCTGTGTATACTCTGGTAATCCCCCACTCTGACGCTTTACTTTGAGCCCGGGTTTTGTTTTTATCGCACACGGCGGTAATCCGTCCGTTGGAAATACCCCGATATCCCATTTGATGCAAATCTGAAATCCTGCCACAACCAACAAACCCTACTCTTATTTCTCCCATTTTTTACTCCTACTTCATACTGGTTACACTTGATCCGCTTTTAAAGTTGAACGCAGTTGTTGGTGTTTAGCGCGTGTAATTGGATAACGAAATAATAATGGTGCACCCAGAATAATCAAAATTGCAGCTACAGGTCCAAAAAACAGTCGAATCCCAAACAGGGTAAACTCCGACTGGGCAACATTTGGACTATATTTGAAAAGTTGCAACACCCATCCGGTGATTGCAAATCCTAACAATTCGGAAAGCTTACAAACAAAACCCCAGATACCGAAAAACAGCCCGCATCGCTGTTCACCCGAACGGACCTGATCAAATTCCACCACATCCGGTACCATAGACCAGGGAAAGACCCAGTTTGCGGAAAATCCTATTCCGGCCACGATTGCTACAATGTAAATAAGAACAGATTCTTTACCCGGCATAAAGAATGTACAAAACATGGCAACCGCCGATATTACCAGCCCAATAGCATATGCAGGTCCTTTATCGAGACGTTCTGAGACAATTTTCCACGGTACAAGAAAAACAGCGACAGTCGACAAGAGCATTACCATGACCACTGGCACTTTACTTTCCATCTTAAATTGATAAATAAGTGCATAAGCCATGAATGTTTTAATCAGTGCGAACCCCAGATTGCACAGGCCATAGGCGCTGACCAGTTGAATAAATGGTTTATTACGTAATACATCTCTGTAAACCTCACCAGGGTTACTGTTTTTCTTTACAATTTTCTTTTGTGGTTTTTCTTTAATGTTAAGTGCACAGATAATAAGCGAAAGTGCAGCTACAAAACCAAATAGTATTCCAACCATGAGATATCCGGTTCGTTTGTCCTGAAAATGCCCGGAAATAACGGGTGTCAAAGCAGCGCCAGCAATAAATGCAGGTACAGAAAAAAGCATCCGCCATGTAGTCAGGCTTGAACGCTCGTCATAGTCCTCAGTAAGCTCACCACATAGTGAGTAATAAGGGACATTGGTAACAGTCCAGAAAGTATCCCATGCGATAAAGGTAAGCACAATCCATAGAAACAGAATTACTGAAGATGATGTCTGTGGAACATACCAAAGTAAGACAGTCGCACCAGCCAAAGGAAGCGCCCCTGTGACCATGAAAATTCTTCTTTTTCCGAAACGTGCTTCTACCTTGTCTGAAATCCATCCGAAAATCGGGTCGTTAAATGCATCCCACAACTTTGCAACTATCAAAGCAGAACCTGCCAGGGCTGGATTAATCAAAGCAACATCAGTATAAAAAACCAGCAAAAAAAATTGAACCGATGAATTTACCAATGCATTACCAATGTCCCCGAATCCATAAGCCATTTTTGTGAATAGCGGTAATTTTTCTGAAACTAAAATACTATTGGAATTGCTGTTAAGCATTTCAGATTTTCCCTTTCTTCAACCGGAACTCTTTGCCGAACAGAACGGCAGCATATTCTCTGGCTTTGAATAAGGGCTCCTCCGGATACACCCCGACATTAAGAACACACCATATATCTCTGTATTTTGGATTTTTTGGAGTTACCAGTGCACCAAGAGCTATTAAATGAGATTTTGCATCCGTCTCAAAAACGGTCATTGCCTTGTAACGAACCCCGGCCATCAGTAATTTATTAAATTCGTAAAAAAGGATCAGATCGTTCTGTATATCAAGATCCGATGTTTTATGAACAAGATTGGATCTAACCTCATGATAATAGCCATCACCATTGACAGAGATAGTGTTCAATGAAAAGCTGTTCAACATTACTACATTACCAAATTTGAGTTTGAGTGTTGGATTGACTGTCAGCCAGTACCCGACAGCATCATCGTAGCCCGTTTTTTTTCTGGTTGAAGCATCATACTTGCCATCTGGTGAATTTAACCGAAAACACCCATACCCCAATTCGTCAAATTGTGTAAAAAAACCAGTTTTAAAAGTAATTTCGAAAAAAGCGATAGGTTGAAGCGTATAAACAAATGAAAGAAGATTATCTACGGGAGTCCATTCATCACGCAATGCAAACTCCATTTTGCCTGATTCCCAGAGAACCCCCTTCCTTGAAGGATAGAGGGCAACGCGCTTTGCCAGCGTCCCATCAACCAATACCCCCAAAGGATTCCATGAAAATCCTGCAGACTGAGTATAAAACCAGCCACTCTCTGCTTTCTGTCCCTGAGAATTAATGAAGAGTAGTAGAACCAAAGACCACAAAGTGCATATTTTTATCAACATTGAAAATCTATAATCTTGAAAATGTGTAATTGGAAAAAATCAATATCATGAAATTTGGGAACATTGACTATATAAAAATCAGCCAATAATAAAAGTGATATAGCGAATTCTGGCTCTTCTACTTCGTATAAAAACAAAATAAATCACTGATATTTGGTATTAAACATAAATCTTGCTCATAAGATCAGGCAATGTAACCTTTTATCAAATTTCAAAACATTTTGTTAGAATATTTAGATGGTATCTCTCCTTACATTGTTCAATCAATTTCCTGATAAACCGCTATAGATTGACGCTGATAACGCGTCTCGGAATCTCTTAATGATTCGGTATCCTCGGTTAATGCGGCTTTCAGGTTAAAGGTTTAAACTATCAAGTAGAATTCCACTATAAGAAATAAAAATAAAGCAAGATATATGCCAGCAAAGAAGTTCAATTTTTGCTTATTTGGGCCAATTTCGAGTCGCAATTTTGCTATCTTTACAGATAGGGTCGCAAAAACGCGACCCATCAGGAGTTGTTTTTTGGAGATTTCATGAAGAAGTATTAATAGTTTATACCAAGCTCTTCTATTACTCTGGCTTGCGTCAGAGCTGCTTGTGGACTATCAATCCATGGGCATGCACAACTTAGATCAAATACCTGGTAAACATTTTCCAGTTCAAAAGCCAGACTTTTTACAATCTCATAAATATCACCACCCACCAGATCACGATTAGTAATGACAGTTACCCTTCCCACTGAACAGGAACGTCCGGACATCCGAAAGTCAACCCTGGTCAACCCACGGACTTTCTCACCACTTTCATCCATCAGATTGTCCCTTTCTGTATTACCAATAGTCAGATAGATATAAGAGCCTCTGGTTACGTTTCTGACCTTTTCGATAAGCTTTCTTCCACTCGTGGTTGACCTTAGCATTTTAAAAGCATGAACGACATCTTTATCAACAGGAAGAATGCTCCCTTTTGTCTGAATAGAAAGAGAAGCTGTGAGAAGAATCAACAGTAGAGAACTTATGAGAAGGACAATCCGTCTCTCGGGTCGAAGCAATTCATGCAGGAGGTTTTTGTAATCTAAATGTGTTATATACGCCTTCAAATCAACCAGTTGAAGTTTCAGCTTAAATGCTTGTTTTTTAATTTTTACTTTTAAAGTATTGAGGTTCCATGAAATCACCCGATAAACAAGTGCTGAAAAAAAGTTTACATCCTTACTCATACTGTCCTCCATTCCTGCGATGTACCGGAGAGGGTTAATTAACTATTAACAGGTATCTGTCGTCTATATTTTTATAATTATTTAATTTACATCCATAATTACTATTATAAATTCAAACAGCTGCAAATGCGTCAATTTTTTAAGTATTTCATAATAATAACGTTACCATCAAAACTTTTATTACATACATAAGTAAAAATTTTCCATTATACAAAAAATTCAGTGGTAATTTTCCTCGCTACGACCTATTTTACTTTAATAATAACTACCTAATAAGGAAATTCGCATTAATGAATAAACCTGCACTTCCTATTGCTGAAGAGGGTTGCCTTGCGCTCTATTTAAAAGAAATCGGAAAGTTGGAGCCCCTGAACTCCGAAATGGAATCGATTCTGGCAGCAAAAATTCGTGATGGAGATGAGAATGCACTTGATTGCCTTGTAAAGGCTAATCTGCGTTTTGTTGTAAGTGTTGCAAGAAATTACCAGAACCAGGGATTATCACTTTCAGATCTCATTAACGAAGGAAATGTCGGCTTAGTTCGGGCCGCAAAACGTTTTGATGAAAAGAAAAACTTCAGATTTATATCGTATGCAGTGTGGTGGGTACGCCAGGCTATTCTCCAGGCGCTTGCAGAACAATCACGTAT
The DNA here is from genome assembly GCA_016929595.1 of Chitinispirillaceae bacterium. Classification (GTDB taxonomy): domain Bacteria; phylum Fibrobacterota; class Chitinivibrionia; order Chitinivibrionales; family Chitinispirillaceae; genus JAFGIN01. The sequence goes on along the minus strand of JAFGIN010000132.1, from coordinate 21,961 downwards.
TATGCGACTACCTTTAAATAGAGCTGGTGCGATCCATAAAATCAGTAAGAAACAGATAGAGCTTGAACAACGATTCAATCGTGCACCAGATATTTCTGAGATAGCATCTGAACTACAACTCTCTGAAACATCAGTACAAGAGACAATCAGCATTGCGAATAATCATGTTTCTCTTGATGCTCCGCTGAAGGATTCTGATGGTTCGACACTTCTGGATACAATGCAATATACCAACCCATCATATCCAGACGAGAACCTTTTGTTTAATTCAATGCAGAATGAGATTATAAAGGTTCTTGATACATTATGTGATCGAGAAAAAGATGTTTTGAAATTATATTTCGGAATCGGATGTGATATTCCTTTTACACTGGACGAAATCGGTCAGCGTTTTAATATTACTCGCGAGCGGGTTCGACAGATAAAAACCAAGGCAATAGATCGACTGAAAAGTCTACCGGACCTTAAAACATTGGCATCATTAAGAGAGTAACCGTTATGATAAACCGATTGTTAATTTTTTCTGTAATACCTTTTCTTTTTTCATGTGCAGGAACTCAGTTCGTCGATACTTCAAAACTACCCGATACGTATCAATGTACCTACATGAAAGAAATATGTGATGAGGCACGTGAGTATGAACGAACCTATAACGCTATGAGCTCTGAAGAAAAAAAAGAGTTCGAAAATATCTTGAATGCATATCGTAACCAATGCAATAATGCACTGAAAATGTGCAAAAAAAGCAAGTAATTACGAAAAATCACCGGTCTCCCAACTCGATTCTGAATGTATAACCGGGTGCGATTATCGCTGAAAATTGTTTACAGCGTGTGCCAGATATTCGATTTTTAAATCCCCATCTTCACCTGTGGCTGTATTAATTCTATAATCATTATATATGAAATTATGGAATAATTTGTCAGCATTTTTTGCTTCGTTCTTTTTTTTTGCTATCTTCGCTCCTTCAGGCCACATGCCATCCGATACCAGATACAGTCTTGCAACAGCACAGTCAATATGTTCAGGTTCATTGAGTATAGCACCAACAGAAAATCTTCCACATCTTTCAAAAGGAACACATGGCAGATATTACAGCAAATATGGTCCGGGATACGCAATGCTTTTCGTCCCATCTGCAATTATCGCAAACTGCTTTTCAAAATACACCACTTTTAATTCCTCTCAATTACATCAGCTTCTGGCATCTTTTACTAATACTTTTGTCGCTGCACTCTGCATCGTCGTAATAATGTCTACAATGAGAAAATTTGGGTTTGATATTAAAAATATCCTTTTCTCTACAGCACTCATTGCATCATCTTCATTGCTTTTGCCCTACTCAAAAATTAATCATTCAGAGCTTCCCGTTACACTGCTTCTTTTGACATTCACATTTACATGGTATGACTGTGAAAAATTGTCCTTCAAAAAAGGACTACATATAGGATTTATCATGTCTGCACTTCTACTTTTAAAAATTGGAAATGCAATAAACGTGAGTATCATTGGAGGATGTTGCATTTATCAAATTATTACTGGAAGGTACACAAAAAGTGGAGCTTTCACAGCATTTTTTCAACCTATAGCCACAACACTGTTTCTGATTTTTTTAAACCAGTATAGATTTGGATCATATTTTAATTTTGGTTATGGTTTAGAACAACGAATGTTTACAACACCAATACTGATTGGTCTTTTCGCATTAATTACATCGCCCTCAAAATCGATGTTTCTCTTTTCTCCGTTACTAATCCTGGCATTGGCAGGACTATTCAAAGCTATTTCGGAAAAAAAGAGATTTCATATCACCATTATTATTCTGCTTGTCTCAAATCTGTTTTTTTACTCCAGCTGGCATGACTGGCATGGAGGTTGGTCATGGGGGCCACGTCTTATAGTACCTGTAACAATACTTATGCATCTCTACCTTCCCTATTTTTTTTATTCATTCCGGCTTCGAAGTGAAAACCTGTTTCAAACGATAAAAAGCGGCATAGTGATAGTATTGCTACTATTTTCCTTTTTAATAAATGTTCTTGGTTCACTGATCTGGTATCAACAGATCTATTATTTCCACAATGACTATTATTCACTGAAAAGTTCTCATCCAACAATAGCATGTAAGCTTCTGTTGCATAAAATCCGAAACAAACCGGAAGTGTATGACTGTTCTATGCTGAACCGTAATTGCAGACAACCACCTTATACTACAATATGGGATTCAATAACACAAAATGATACTATCAGCTTCCACTCGTTTGAGACTTTTCAGGGTTTTTCAACATTCTGGGGCATTCTTCGTGCCAGAAGCGGATCCAATATATACCTCATTTTCCCGCTCTTACTGGTTGGGCTTTCGCTTTTGTTTATTCGACAATATCTTAAATTGAATAGAGATTGTTTAACAACAATTCAGGAAAAAACTATATTCAAGTAGAACAATAACGGAAAAAACTATACAAAATGACCATATTTTCATTTCGAATCAAAATATTCATCATATTAATGCTGTTTGCAATACTTGCAATTCCGCTGATAGCCGCTGCCCAGGAACAGGTATTTGAGGTATTATCAATTGAGGGTAGCGTAAAAGTTCAAAGATCCAACAAGCGCATCTGGGAAAAAGTACAGATCGGTGAAAAACTTAAAGATAATGATCTTGTTGAAACCTTTTTTCAAACCAAATTGCTTATGCGATTCGGAGAAAAAAATCTCATTATCCTTGGTTCCAACTCCAAAGCACTTCTCAATATCGTTGAAGCAGAAAAAAAAAGTGCATCAAATGTTAACCTGACTCTATTTTCCGGAGGTTTATTTGCAAAAGCGATAGAAAATTGTCATATCAGTATTTATACCGCAAATGCTGTCGGTGAAATCGATACCGGATCACTATCCGCAGTTGCCGACAGTAAATCAGGTGAAACGGGATTTCAGCTGCTGGGAGGAACAGCTTTTGTCAGAAACATATCTCAGCAAAACGGAAAAACACTGAGGTCGGGTTTAACAACAATGATTCTTCCCAATAAAGAGCCTACTGCCCCCCTTTACATTACACATCGCCATGTTGCAGTTTTAAAACACTTTTTTGGAAGTGATTATATTGAGATGGAACTTGACACCTATGGAATAAAACCAACTGAAGAACAGGGGGACCGTACCTCTTTTTCTCATAGCTTTTCTACCAAAGGAGCAGAATATTCTGACGAAGGAATGCATAAACAACTATTCAGTCTTGAGAAAATCTTTGGCAGAATCATAGATGATAAAATTTTAAATAGTGCTTTTTACAGACCAATAGCTCCCCCATCTGATCTGTTTTCCAATAAGGGAACTCTTAGTTTTTTAACCAGCTATGCCTTTACAGGTGAAGGGGTACGACAAAAACATACTCTTACAGCGAAAAGAAATTTTGGATTCCTTGACGCCGGGATACGACTCTCAGCCGGACAAAACTCCAAATCGGCAATGCAGGCTGGTTTTAACTCATTACAAGGCATTCTCGATAAAATCGATCATCTAACCATCGGGAAAATGCATGATTCACTATATCTGCGTGTGGGGTCAATTGACAATATGACTTTCGGATGTGGTTTGCTTGTTGATAATTACTCCAACAAAAATATCAATTCCCTCTATAACCCGCTTGGTGTATCCGGGCAATTACAACTTTCCAACGATCTGGAATTAAAACTTTTTTTAAATGAAATTGTAAAACCTGTTACAGGAGGAATATATCTGGGACTCAACCCATCGGTGTACCATCTTGGTTTCAGTTATGTTTTTGATACAGATCAATACAGCAACACCACTCCAGAAAATGCATTCCGGTTCAGTACACAGATGGCAAATAGTATATCAATTCCAAATAAGAAGCTCAAACCGTCCAGTGTTCATGCCTACAATATCGATTTCGGTGTCGAGATCTTTACTGATGATTTTTTTACTTTTAATCTCTATGCTTCTTTTGCGCAGAAACTTCTCAATGGCAATGATGGATATACATTCAAAATGCCCTGTTTTGATTTTAGCTACGAAAAATTCTCTGCAGGTGGCTGTTTTCTTATACAACAGGGCCGACTTCTTTCCAATCTGTTCAATTCCCGTTACCATTCCAATCGATACCGTATCAAAAATGGTGAATCATCCTTTTTTCCCGACACTATCATCACCTTAACAAACGCGTATTCCAAAAATCGTTATACTGTGGGTTTTGAACTGTTTTTTAAAATCAACCCATACAAAGGTGTTGATATACAGTTTGAATGGCAGCAGGATATTTCAAACAGATATTCGATACTGTTTCCAACTGATACTATCAAGGGAAGAGATGCTCCCGGAGATTTTTCTTTAAAACTTTCAGGCAGAATCAACGAAAAGATCGTTAAATACCTTCGTTATGGAGAAATTTTCTTGATCCAGAATCACGGAACACTTCTTCCCTATTCAGGAACATTTTTTAAATCATGGGATTTTGAATCTGGATTATATGCACTCAGCAAACCACTTTTTTTGAATCTTGCATTTGAACTTGGTGCATCCGTTTTTTATTTTGATCAGGGTTCCAGACTGGATAACGAAGTTACCGGTACTGATTTAATTTTTGAACTATCAGCGGGAGTACGTTGGGGATTTTTATGATGACACAGGAAATGATGACAGACCATATACATCGGTGTGTGCAGAACGCTTTGGCAGAGGATCTTGGTACTGATGGCGATGTTACTTCAAAAGCACTCTTTTCTGAGTCAGATCTGGCAAGCGCAGTTATTCGCAGCAAAAGCGATGGAATTCTCTCTGGTACATACCTGATTGACCCAATCTTTAAAACGCTGAACTCATCAGTGGTGGTATCCTGTCTCTGTAATGACAGCACCAGACTTGAACCTGGCACAACAATAGCAAATCTCAGCGGTCCGGTCAATGAAATCCTCGCAGCAGAAAGAACTATTCTAAATTTTCTGCAACGTTTAAGCGGTATCGCAACAGTCACATCGAACTATGCTGCATCAATTGCACATACATCAGCCCGCCTTCTTGATACGAGAAAGACCACTCCCGGTCTGCGATATCTTGAAAAACTTGCGGTTGTACATGGAGGGGGTTTTAATCACCGTATTGGGCTTTTTGATATGATACTTATCAAAGATACGCATGTCAAAAGAAGCGGTGGTGTTGCTGAAGCGATAAAAAAAGCAATTGAATACCGGAATTCTTTCCACAAAAGCCTTAAGATTGAAGTTGAAGTACAATCCGTAGAAGAGTTTGAAACTGCGATCGAGTTTAATCCTGACCGCATTATGCTTGACAACATGAGCTGCAATTCCATGAAACATTGTGTGGCAATAATTAAAGCCCGATCCCTTCAAATTGAAACCGAAGCCAGTGGTAACATTACGCTTGAGTCAATTCGTACAGTTGCAGAAACAGGTGTCGATTTTATATCATCAGGCTCAATTACTCACAGCGCCCCATCACTGGATATTCATCTCCTCATTACCTGAAAAAAGATCCAAAGGAAACCAGAGTATACATGTTACCTTATGCATTCAGCGGATTTCCGTTTGTAGAAAGGTTCTATTCCTATGCAGAACTTAATTCTACCAATGAAAAGGCTGTCAATTTTTCAGAAATTCCCAAAACAGGTGTTTTCGTTTTCCAGGCGGATTGTCAGAACAATGGACGGGGACGGCTTGGAAAAACTTTTTTTTCAAAAACAGAAGGTGGATTATGGGTATCGATATTAAAACAGCTACCTGATATTTCTACCCATTTTATCCATAACAGGGCAATCTCGCTTGCGATAACATCATCGATAAAACATTTTGTACCTAAAGCGCCTCTGTCAATCAAATGGCCAAACGATATATACTGGAACAGAAAAAAGATTTGTGGTATTCTACTGGAATCGCATCGCACATCACCATCTGCGCTCGTGATTGGTTTTGGACTAAATGTCAATATTTCCCGCAATGAATTCCCGCCAGAACTACATTCTATTGCATCATCAGTTCTTCATGAAGCCGGAAAAACTATTCCATTGAGCACTCTATTGAGAACCATTATGGAGTTCTATAAAGAATATAGTGAAGCTCCGGTTGAAAATTGTCATTCACAGTACCTATCGCTGCTATACCGTAAGAATTCACCTGTAACAATAGAAAAAACTGCCGGTATTTTCAGAACTGTATCCATTGAAGGTTTCGCTGTTATTGAAACCAGTAATGGTATTGTCAACGTCAACGGTGGTACAATGTTATTTTCTAAGGATAATTGAATGAGTGCACCCGAGCCATTGGTATACGCAATTGACATAGGTAATACCCGAGTTCATTGCGGACTTGTAAATTATTCCACAATGATCTGTTTGCACAAAGAAATATTTCCGGCTTACAACCTTCAAAAATCTATCTGCGGTGTACTATCGAATCTGGAAAAAAAAAGCGGCATTTCCAATAGAGTTCCAATTATTGTTTCTGGTGGTACCCATTCATCCTTCTTATCAACAGAATCTCAACTTTGTGAAAAAGGTTATAAATGCCGGCGCTTCAAATATACGACTGAGATGCCTTTCACTTTACAGTATAAGAACACTCCGGGAGCAGACCGTATCGCACATGCCCTCTATGCAACAGTCGGAAATCCTGGACACAATCATATCATCATCAGTGCCGGAACAGCTGTAACGGTTGACCTTATTGCCAGCAATCAATTTCTCGGTGGTACTATATTTCCGGGAGTCTCAACGCAACTTAAAAGTCTGTCTGTGGCGGCACCACTTCTTCCAGAGGTGCCGCCTGATGGTCTGACACCGCTTCCGGGGGACTCGACAGAAACCTGTATCAGATCTGGCGTTCTGTTTGGTATCGCCGGTGGTATACAGGCTATTATATCACGATATCTTGTCACATTTCCTGATTCTGTGATTACTGCAACAGGTGGAGACTGGCCCTATTTGTCAAAACTCATTGATACGGAATTTACATTTAATGAAGACATAACATTGACAGGTATTGCTCTTTCGGAACGATTTTGCAGTCAGCAATGACTCTTTTCTAATTACAATGCAAGCTTTTTCATTATCGTTGGAATCTCTTCGATGATATCTGATGCAATAACAGAATATTCGCTCATTTTCATTGATTTGATATTCGCAGCTTCCCCAAGAATATATCCTCCAAGTAATGCAGCATTTACTGTGCTTACCCCCATCGCCATCAGAGAAACAATGATTCCGCTCAATACATCACCAGATCCAGCTTTTGCAAGTGCGCTGTTACCAAAAGGCAGAATATAAACGGTGCCATCATTATGAGCGATTAACGTTGGATTTCCCTTTAAAAGTATGGTGCATCTGTATTCTATAGCAGTGTCTCTTATCGTATCAATTATTTCAGAAGGTTTATCCGGCAGCGGCCCAAACAATCTGGCCCACTCATTTCTGTGCGGTGTCATTATGAGTTTACATGTACGATCCCTCAGAAGCGATGAGTTTCCTTTGTAAGCATTAATTCCATCTGCGTCCAGAAGTACCGGAACAGTAACATTTCTAAGCAGATCTTTTACAAGACTCACCACCTGTGGTTCGTGTGTTAACCCCGGACCTATACAGAGTGCATCACAATCTGGTAACATCTGCGTAAGCTGATCAAGTGCACTGTAAGCGACCGAACCATCATTTGACTCGTAGAGCGGGTGAATTACTGTCTCGGTCAATTTTGAAGCCATTACAGTAAGTATAGATTCTGGAACGCAAAGATGTACCATTCCACATCCTATACGCAAGGCTGCGCCACAAGTAAGAGCTGCAGACCCGGTATAACTTCTTGACCCGCAAAAAAGCAATGCGGATCCGTGGTCAGTTTTTGTTCCATCAGGAATTCGGGGAGGCAGAGCTTTTCGTAAATCTGTCAATTCAGGAAGAAGAATATTTTTAACACCCGCAATGCAGTCATCCGGATAATTCAACTCCTGTATAATGACCTTTCCACAGAGTTTACGCCCTGGATAGAAAAACATTCCTGTTTTAGGATATCCCATTGTAATAGTGTAAGCAGCACAGATACAGGGTTTTCCAGGGATGCCCGTATCCGCATCCAGTCCCGATGGAACATCAATTGCGAATACCGGAACTCCGGATCTGTTTATCTCTTCAATCATTAATGCACAATGAGGCCTTGGATCACCTTTAATGCCTATTCCTAAAACAGCATCGATAATAAGTACATATTTTTTCAGTTCAGCCAGATCCTCAGGATCACTTACGACAAGTACATTACCTTTACATGCAACATATTCATCAAGTGCAATTTTTGCTTCACCATCCAGAACATCAACATCACAAAGTGAAAAACACATCACCCGATAACCGTCTTCCAGCAAAAGACGTGCAGCAACATATCCATCACCACCGTTGTTCCCTTTTCCACAAACAACAGCAATTTCGCCACATTGATGATCAGGGAAATTTTCCCTGACAGCATTACGTATACCATTGCCGGCTTTGAGCATATATGAGTAGCCGATTGTAACGTTACCATTTATTGCGCTCTGGTCGATTTTCCTTACCTGTGAAGAATTAAATACAGAAATCATCCGGAGGTACCTTTCAATTCTGATGATATAAAGCAACAACACCTGCAGTTTTCAGGAATATTAGCTGATAATATTCAAAACTTAATCCAACCAGGTGCAACAGAGATGCCTGACCATACAATGAGAACCAGTCAGACCTGTAATCTGAAAAATAGTGATTACTGAAAGCCTGTCATAACATAATTTTTATCTAACTTATTACACCATAGAAGAAATGACGAAACTGCTCTTCAGTCCGTGCATAAATCTGGCTATGATAAAATTACAATAAAGTAACTAATAACAGCAATAAACAAGGATTAGTAATGAATGATACGATTATTTATTGCAATTGACATACCTGAAAGAATCAAAGATGAGATCACAGATACCTACAGAGCTATTCCAGGGGCCAGATGGATTGATGAAACCAACCTACACTGCACACTTCGTTTCATTGGTGAGGTTCCCGAAACAGCGACAAACACCATTATCTCATCATTGTGCCATGTGTCCTCTTCACCTTTAATTCTTAAAATAAGAAATAGCGGTTTTTTTCCACCTCGAAAAGAGCCAAGGATTCTCTGGTTTGGTTTCGAACACCCGCCCGAATTTTTAACATTGCAGTCAAAAATCGAAAGGGCCTGCACAAATAGCGGCCTTGAACCTGAGCTCCGAAAGTTTCATCCGCATATTACAGTTGCACGCCTTAATAATCCACATAAAGAAAAGGTGGCAGAATTTATTATTTCCAATGCACTCTTTATGACGGAACAATTCGAGGTTTCCGAGTTCCACCTTTATCGAAGTCATACAGGAAAGTATACTTCTCACTATGAGAAGCTGGTATCATTTCCCTTGTACCAAATGAAGGTTCTGTAGGTTTACACAACAAAACGCTTCAGATCGATTTGTTTTTCTTTCGTGCCGATAAGAACATGTTCACTGTTTCCGCATTAAGTGTCACAAGCAGATCTTTTGGGAATTGTGTTCGCGCAAGTAATGGAGAAACTGCACTATCATCTCCAAGCTCCTGAATCGCATGGGTATCACTTGCAACAGCAAGCCTGCAGCCAGTCTCAATACAGGCATTGATCATCCCGATCGTGGTTTCATCACTACTTCTTCTGTAAAGAGTCCTTGAATTATTCAACTCAATTGCAACTCCATGGTTTGTAGCCGCAGAACAGAGTTTCATATAGTCAATCGGATAGGTTGGATCGTTGGGATGAGTGATCATGTCCACACATGGATTGCGCTCCATAGCATTGACCAGCATATCGGTGTAACTACTTTCTGATATACCTTTCTGTATGTTATGGTGTAAACCCAGTAAAACTATATCGCAATTAGATATGTACTCAAAGGGAATATCAATAGTGCCTTGAGCATCAATAACATTGGTTTCAATTCCTTTATAGAAAACAAAACCATCATCAGGATAACGAAAGCGATCAAAGAAAGGTGAGTTAAGCCGTCCACCCAGTGATGGGCCATGATCGGTTACGGCAATGCCTTTCATACCCAGACATTTTGCCTGTTCTATAAGTTCCAGTATTGTATGCAGACCGCAATTACTGAAAAGTGAGTGTACGTGAAGATCGATTTCCAGCATAATTTCTCCTGTAAAAAGAAAAGCAAAGTTCGATGAGAACCTTGCTTTGAGAACTCACATTAAGAAATGATCTTATCTCTTTTTGCCAGTTTTGGAAGTTACTTTTTTGACTGGTTTCGGAGAGGTTTTCTTAGTAATTTTTGACACTTTTTTTGCAGCAATGATAGCGGCTTTTTTTGATTTTTTGTTACCTTTCACTGCCGCAACCGTCTTTTTAGCAGCGGATATTGTTTTTGTTGCAGTTTTTTTTGTACTTTTTGGAGCAACTTTTTTAGGTACACTCTTTGATGTAACCTTTTTTGGTGTACTCTTTTTTCCAACTGATTTCGCTGCAACAGGTTTCGATTTAACATTTTTTTTGATAGTTTTTGTGGCGGTCAAAATTTTACCTTTTGATGCTGTAGCCGCTTTTTTTATTTCCTTTTTAACAGCCTTCGGTTTTTGAATCGTTTTCTTTTCTGCAACAATCTCCTGCACTGCAGCCTGCGCTGCAGCCAGTCGTGAAATAGGTACTCTGAATGGAGAACATGATACATAATTCATGCCAACGTTATGACAGAATCTGACAGAATCGGGGTCGCCGCCATGTTCACCACAAATACCGACTTTCAGTCCGGGGCGACTTGAACGTCCACGTTCAATTCCTAAACGAATCAGTTCACCAATACCCTCAATGTCAATAGTCTGAAATGGATCAGCCGGTAAAATTTTAGCTGCAAGATAGTCTGGAAGGAAAGATCCTATATCATCTCTTGAAAAACCGAAGCCCATCTGGGTTAGATCGTTAGTACCAAATGAGAAAAATTCAGCGGTTTCTGCGAGTTTATTTGCTGTCAAAGCCGCCCGCGGTAGTTCGATCATTGTACCGAACATATAAGGAATCTTTTTCAACTCAAGTTTATTGCATACTTCGACATACACTTTTTCTACGATTGCTTTTTGATGAGCTGTTTCATTGCTTGAGCAGGTAACAGGTATCATTATCTCTGGAAAAGCTTTTATCTCTTCCAGTTGTAGTTCCCCTGCAGCCTCAAATATCGCTCTGATCTGCATTTCGGAAACTTCAGGATACGTAACCCCAAGACGCACACCCCGATGTCCCAGCATGGGGTTGTTTTCATGAAGATTATCCCCACGTTCTTTGACTGCCTCAACGGAGATGTTCAATTCTTCAGCAAGGGCAGCAATTTTCTCTTCACTTTGTGGAATAAATTCATGAAGAGGAGGATCTAAAAGTCTGATCGTCAGAGGCAGGCCATCAAGCACTTTCATAGTTGCCTTGACATCACTCTTGATATAATCAGAAAGCTGATCAAGAACAGCTTTGCGTTCTTCAATAGTAGTACTAAGAATCATTTTTCTTAGAAGGAATAACGGCTTTTCACTTCCTGAGCCATAAAACATGTGTTCTGTACGGAAAAGCCCAATACCCTCAGCTCCAAACTGGACGGCCTTTTTTGCATCCTGCGGGGTATCAGCATTTGTGCGGATAGAAAGTTTTTTATATTTATCGCACAGACCCATCAATGTGCCATAATATTCATCATGTTCAATATCCACGTCTTTTAACGCAAGTGCGCCATTGTAAACAAGTCCTCTGGTGCCATTAAGAGATACCCAGTCGCCTTCATTGACAGTAATACCTGAACGTGTTGTGAATGATCTGTGATTAATTGAAATGTCTGAACACCCAACGATACAGCACTTCCCCCACCCACGGGCTACAAGTGCAGCATGCGAAGTCATACCACCTTTAAGTGTGAGTACCGCCTGGGACTTATGCATTCCATCAACATCTTCCGGAGATGTTTCTTCTCTGACAAGGATCACTTTTTCACCACGTGCCACCCATTCCGCAGCACTCTCAGATGTAAAAACAACTCTTCCAGTTGCTCCACCGGGTCCTGCTGGCAAGCCTTTTGCGATAGCAATAGTGCTCATCTCAACGTCAGGATCGATCATAGGAAGGAGCAGTTCTACAAGCTGATTTGGTGCCACTCGCATAACAGCTGTTTGAGCGTCAATAAGTTTTTCTCTATACATATCCACAGCCATTCTCACTGCAGCTACTCCATTGCGTTTACCGACACGGCACTGAAGCATATAAAGTTTACCATTCTCAATAGTAAATTCTATATCCTGCATGTCCCGATAGTGCTTTTCCAGTCTTTTCTGAAATGAAAAGAGCTCGTCGTAAATCGAGGGCATAATTTCATGGAGTGTAGGAAGATGACTGCTCTGATCGTTTTTGGAGTAATCATTTATGGGAGATGGCGTCCGTATACCAGCAACAACATCTTCACCCTGGGCATTGATCAGATATTCACCGTAAAAGTGTTCCTCGCCGCTTCCTGGATTTCTTGTAAAAGCAACGCCCGTAGCGGAATTTTCGCCCATATTTCCAAAGACCATACTTTGTACATTTACAGCTGTTCCCCATTCATCAGGAATTCGTTCGATACGGCGGTAATCCTTTGCACGTTTACCGTTCCAGCTCATAAACACGGCCCCAATGCCACCCCACAACTGATCATCAGGATCATCAGGGAAAGGTTTGCCCAAACAATCAAACACTTTGTTTTTAAACAAAGCAACCATACTTTTCAGGTCTTCCGCAGTAAGTTCTGTATCGCTGCTGTAACCTTTTTCGCGCTTAACTTCATCCATCAACTCATCGAGTACTTTACGAATACCTTTACCGGCATACGGTTCACGTCCTTCAGCTTTTTCCATAACAACATCGGCATACATCATTACGAGCCGACGATAAGCATCATACGCGAAACGTGCATTTCCTGTTTTTTCAATTAACCCTTCGACAGTCTCATCATTTAAACCTACGTTCAATACCGTATCCATCATTCCCGGCATTGAACTTCGTGCTCCTGAACGGACTGAGACCAGAAGTGGATTATTCCTGTCACCAAACTTCTTCCCCATCAGTTTTTCAACTTTTTTGAGTGCAACTTCAACTTGTTTCTGCAACTCAGGGGGATATGTTTGATCGTTTTTGTAATAATATGTACAGACTTCAGTAGTAATCGTAAATCCTGGAGGAACAGGCAGCCTTAGATCCGGATGTCCGGCCATTTCTGCAAGATTGGCACCCTTTCCACCTAAAAGATTCCTCATGGTCCCATCACCATCGGCATTACCACCACCAAAAAAGTACACATGTTTCGGCATAAATTATCCTCCGATAAAAAGTTGTGTGTTAAATGACAATATATTCAGTCTACAAAATCAAACGTAGCCTCGTTCGGTAACTGTGATTCAATTCGGATTCTGCATTCAGGGAAGAGATAGAGAGAGTTAGATCAGAAACATCAGCTTTGTACATCATCAAACAGCATCATCCGAAAAGCATTACCACTGGTTCTGTGTGGTCGCTGGACAGGCTTCATCTTCTTGTTGCCAGCTGCTATCCTTCCTCACCACCAGTTCCTTTTCAGGTTTTTATTTCCCTTTCAAAAAAAGGGGTACACTGTTCGTTCTATCAGTTATCCGGAACGAACCTCAATTAAAAAGCATCGTGAAATACGTCGTCAAGGAATTGTTTATATTAAACTGAGTGAGTAGAATATACAATGAATTTTGGTTACTATCAAATAAAAAATAGTTTACTAAAAAATCAGATTGAATTTTGATATGCCAGAATAATAATTTCTTTATATGAAGAGACAGACACTCGCATTAATAATTCAGCCCTTTAAGAACCGTCTTTTACCACCGTCGGTTTTAAGGGATTCAATAGATCGCCTCTTCCTGGAACTCATTAATTTGATGTATGAGTATCCTCATTTACGACTCAGTTGCGGTCTTCCAGCATATATTCTGGAGCATGCCAGCGCTCTCAATCTATCAAAAGTTCGTGATCTTTTCAAAAAAGATAGTATCGAATTGATTCTGACCGGATACACTGAACCGTTCCTCAGTCTCTCTCCAACACCTTTAACAAAAAATAACATCAAACATGGTTTGAGAGTTTTCAGTGAACTCACCGGCGATCTTCCAGGAGGATATCTTCCCCCCTTCTCCAACTGGGAGCCATCAACTATAGAAATGCTCAGGGAAATCGGACTCAATTACGCAGTACTTTCGCAGGAACTTTTTCCATCAAATATCAAAAACAGCGGCGGCTACTGGACTGCAGAACATGCCGGCAAATCTATCTCTATTTTTCCATCAATAATTATTCATCAGACAAACGCTCCGGCAGATCTTATTGACTGGTTGGAAAAAACGAACAAAAGTACCAATAATGCAGAAAACGACAGACTTCTCACAATTCATTATCTGTTTTCACTTGACCCTATGCGGGAAGCAAATCCTTACAGGTGGCTTCGATACGCAGCCTCCGAACTCGATAAGCATTTACTCAACTATCAGCCGGTACGTTTATGTGACGCAATTAATACTACACAATCCCGTGGATTTCAGTACATCCCTTCCAGTATGCTTACCGAAGCGCACGGCCAGGCTGACCGGCACTTTTTAAATTACCTCTATTCTCATGATCAGGCAGGAATACTTCAGAGGAAACTTGTCGATGTTCATGATCAGCTTGCTTCTTACACAAATACAAAGGCATTTCCCAATCTGCAGAAGCAGCTCTATTTTGTCCAGGATATTAACAGGTTATTTCCTGGAAAGGATAGTGGATTTACACAAACAGCTGACCGACTATGGTCATTTAGTAAAATGATCGAAATAGAACGTCAGATTGATTCTATAAATCCGCCTGAAGGAGGTAAGATCCAGGTAAGCGATTTTTTTCGGGATGGTGGAAAAACAGTGATTCTTTCCAATAAGCATATAAAATTGTATATAGATCATAAAAAGGGCGGTCAAATATTTTCCTTTGATCACAGGGGGCGAACACTTAATCTCGCATCCGCATATACACCTGAGCTTCACGATCCTCCCGATATTCTCTCATCAGGGAAATCACGTACCTGGTTTCTTGACCGGATTTTACCTCCAGAATCAAAAGGATCTGATTTTGCGCAAGGTTCAGTCCCAACACTGAGTAATTTTTATCAGGCCCCGTTTGATTATAAAATAGGTACAGGAGCAGGTGGTGGTGTGCGGGTTATAATGATCAGAAACTGCTTTTATTATATTGAAGAGAGGAACATCCCCTTAAGGGTGGAAAAGGTGTTTGGCCTGGAGAAAAACAGTTCAATTTTCAGTTTTGTTTTCCAATTGACGAATCCCTCACTGGTTCCTTCGAATTTTAAATTTACAACAGAAATAAATTTCAGTTTCCCGTCATGCGGTACACCGGAACTGCGGGTTTTGCATGGTTCGACTGTTCATGAAAATCCGGGATGGCAGTTTATTGAGATTCCCAATACAACTAAATGGGTAATCGAAGACCGTAATGGAGGAATCAGGATGCATTTCCAGACACAGAAGCCAGTTGACATATGGTTTATCCCCCCATCGCAGTCATCCCGTCACTCTTCGGTAATTCAGGGATTGACAATGATGATTACTTCAAGCGTTGAACTTCCACCTAGTTCTAACTGGAAAAATGTTGGCAAAGTGCTGTGCAGAAAACTCAGAAAAACAGGTAAGCAAGACGATGTATGTTGAATCTCTTGAAATTACCATAATGCGATTTCATGGAGAGATCTGGATGAACGTTTCCGGATCCTTCAAAAGAGACCAGATTCCAGGTTTTCGGGAAAAGCTTATTACACTGTTAACCGATGGTAACAGGTTTTTTGTTATCACTCTCGAAGATATTACATTCATCGATGAAGCTGGTGTTCAAATGTTCCTCCAGATCCTCAACAGTATTAGAGGAAAAGGGGGCACCCTCCGGTTTATCTTTAAAAACGACCTCGTTTCAAAAGTATTCCAACCCTATCAGAATATTATAAGTATATATACAGATCCATCAACAATCAGTGACCGGGGATTTTTTGGAGCGATAAAACGAAGAGTTAAATTTCTATTCCGCAAGACAGGTATACGGCTTTCCAGACCAGTAGCACTTTTTCTACTCCTTCTTCTTTTCGGATGGTTATTTACACTTATTTATACAATTCATATTCAAAACAGAAATATTTCAAGCCAGCATCAGGAACTTGAGGAACTTTCATTATGGAAAGAACGAACGCTGCTGGAAATAAATTTTCTCAGAGAGCGGGTACGTCCATTAGAACAACTTGGCATAATCAAAGACACTTCCCATGTCAAAAATCAATAAAAAGTCCTACAGACTTCCAATCGGCATATTATTCCATGGTAAGAAAATATGGATTTCTGAACTGCTGAGTTATTTGATTGCAACCACCATACTTGGAATTTTTATGGTTCTGGGTATCATTGTACTCATGAACGAATTAAAACAGGCAAAGCTGGCCGGGTCAATTTCTTCCATGCATAAAGAAGCTGTCGAATTGGGTAACACCTGTTCAATACTTCAGCAAAAAAACAGAATTCACAAGATACTGACAAAATTTGCAAAAAAAAAAGTGTCAGACACTACCATTCAGACACTTACGAACGTCCTTTATAGTAACAGCCGGCAGTTTGGATACGATCCATTGCTTCTACTCGCTGTTATTAATGTTGAGAGTGTTTTCAATCCCAAAGCACTAGGTCGGTTCAGATCCGGTAACCTCAGTGGTGCAATGGGGCTGATGCAGCTCAAATTTGCGACCGCACAGGAAACAGCCGCTATGCTTAACATTACACTGCAGTCTCCTGAAGATCTCCTTAAACCTGATATCAATCTTATCCTTGGAACTGCATACCTTGCTAAACTGATAAGCAGATTTCGAAGTTTCAAGCTGGGAATCATAGCTTATAACATTGGCCCCGAAAAAGTAAAGTCCACAATGCGTAACAAAGAGGAACTTCCTTTAAACTATTATAAAAAAGTGCTGCATGCATATTACACATTAGAACAATTTATTGCCACAGATACAACGATAATCCAGTAACATTGATTTTATTATGAGAAATTCTGAACACTATTTATTCTATACTCCCACCTCTCCCTCTGATGATGGTACGATCACGCTTGATCCGGCAGAATCACACCATGCTCTGACGGTATTACGATTACAACCTGGTGACAATATACAGATTACCAACGGAAAAGGATCAATCCATTATTGTACTGTTAAGGATATCGATAAAAAACAACTTTACGCACAAATATCAGAATCCCGTTTTTTTAAACGTCCATATTCGATCCATCTGATGATCGGACTTCCTGAAAAAGATCCTTTTGAGACTGCAATTACCGAATGCACAGCTTTAGGGGTGAGCCGTATTACACCGATAGTTGCATCTCATTGTCAAAAACCCTGGTGGAAACAATCGTGGGACAAATCCAGAAAGCGGTTTACACTAAAAATGTCAGTATCGATGAAACAATCGTTGTTTCCCTGGCTGCCAATTCTTGATGAAGCACTTACAATAGAAAAATCCCTCTCACTCTGCACTGGTCCGATACTGGTCGCAGACTTTGAAGGCACCTCCGTAATTTCATTGGGTCAGGATACCCTATGTAAAGACATTGCAGTATTCATCGGCCCACCGGGTGGGTTCAGTGCTGAAGAGCTGGAACTTCTTATGAAGCATAACGCAATGAAAGTTAAAATTGGTGAGCCACGTTTTCGAACAGAACTGGCTTCAGTAGTAATCTGTTCTCAGTTGATAGGACTTAATCTGATGCACAGTTGTCAGGCATAAGTCAGGTTAAAACAATCTTACCAGAAACTTGATACTCAGCATATTGGTAAACATAGATTCAACATACTTTACGGAAGAATAAGGAAAGAGATCTTTTTCCGTACTGTAGTTAACCGGCTTCCAGTACCGTAATTTATACATCAATGAAATTGCCTGCCGTTTAGATAATACCCAGTCTATCCCCATCCCAACGTCAGCACTGCCGCAAACTCTCCTGGCTTCTTCAAGATTGTAATCCATGATTCTAATACTGGGCTTTTCCTTTATTCTCTCATCTTCAGAATAGACAGAATAATGTACCCCCCCACCTGCAGAAACATAACATTTCATCCTTTTATTATCTAATGGGAGAACATATTGAAGTTGAGGTGTCAGGCCAATAGTGATATACATCTTCTTTAGAATCAAAACTTGAGATGTTCCATCTTGCAGCGCAATACTACCGGGTACATCTTCCCATGTAGAGCCAATATTCAGGACCGCCGGCAACTCAAGCCTGAACCCCAAACCAATCGGAAAACGCTGACCGATTTCTACACCTCCTGAAAGCAACGGAGATGGAAATATTTCAAACTTCTTATCGTCTGATAAATAATAAGCGCCATTTCGATCACTTAAAGCGAGCTGTATCCCGGTGAAAAACATTTTATCCGTCTGAAAACCGATCTTTTTTTTAGCCATTAAAGGCTGCGATAAAACTACTATATAAATCGATATTAGAAAAAATTGTTTCAATTTATTACATTTCCCGATCTGTGGATGAAAATGTTGCCGCTTTTATACCTGAATTTTAAATTTTAATAATATACCCAAAAGCGGCAACATTTTCCAGCTCAATAGTTACCTTCATGCAGATTTAGTATATTCTGGTTATGAACATACTAGTAAGACTTCCTAACTGGCTTGGTGATATTGTGATGAGTTCCGGTTTTCTTAATGCTCTGGCATTAACCTACCCGGATAGCACTATAGATATAATAATCAAGGATTCTTTAAAAGAGCTCGTGGCGTTTCTTCCTCAAGTCAATAACCACTTTATTTTTTCAAGGAATCAATATAAAGGTTTGACAGGTGCAGCCCGGTTCGGTCACTACTGTGCTCTTCAGAAGAAATATGACCTTTTTTTCTCTCTACCCGATTCATTTTCCTCTGCCGTTGTCGGTTTTTTTTCCAGAAGCAGACGAAGAATCGGTTATTCAGCGGAATTACGTTCCATGCTTCTTACACATGCATATAAGAAGCCCGGTGACCTTCACAGAGCAGAAGAATATATCCATTTACTCCAGAAATTCGATTCCAACAAAAAGGTGGGGTGCATTGTCAAACTCAGCTTTGACAATGCAGTCAGCTGTTTAACACCTCATTCAGAACCACTTCATGGAAGGCTGAAAATACTGTTTAATATGCACTCTGCTGCCCAATCGCGAAAAATCCCTCAATCAAAATCTATTTCTCTCTGCAAATTACTAATTAATCGGTTCAATTGCCATCTTTTATTTACAGGATCAGCCGCTGAAATGGAAGCTACAATGTCTGTTATCGCTGCGATCAATTCTCCCGAAAACTGTACGGATTACTCCGGAAAATGTAATCTGGTATCATTGACACAGCTTTGTACGAAAGTTGATTTTGTGATTTCATCAGACAGTGGCATTGCACATCTTGCAAATGCAGCCGGAAAGCATGTGTTTGTACTTTTTGGTGCCGGAAATGAAAAAAATACCGCCCCCTATAATTCTCAAAAATGCACGGTTATCAGAGCCGATGGTATTCCCTGTGCACCATGCATTTCAAATACATGCAGATATGGGCATATTCATTGCATGAATTTAATTGACGAAAACAAAATCATTGAAGCTATATCCACATATTTGACAAAACAACTATGAAACATTACATTTCGACCATCATAATCACCCGCAATGAACAGCAGACAATCCGGCGCTGTCTTTCGAGTGTCGCACCTTTTTCAAGTGAGATAATTCTGGTTGATTCCGGAAGTACCGATTCTACAGTAGAAATCGCCCGTGGATTCACCGATAAAATTTATACTAAGGAATGGAGCGGTTACGGTCCTCAAAAACAGTTTGCATTGTCAAAAACGACAAATAACTGGGTTTTCTGGATTGATGCTGATGAAGAGGTACCTCCCATGCTTTGTGAGGAGATCAAAAATTGTACATTTAACAAAAATGGTTATGAAGTTCCACGACTGGTATGGTACCTTGGCAGATGGATCAGACACTGCGGCTGGTATCCAGATTATGTCATACGATTTTTTGACAAAAGCCGTTGTTCTTTTACTGATTCGCTGGTTCACGAGTCAGTATCGGTCAATGGAATTACTGGAAAATTCAAATCTCCCCTGCACCACTATTCATATCGTTCCCTGTCACATCATTGTGAAAAAATAGATTCATTTACTTCTCTTCATGCTCAGCAGCATAAAAATAAACGATCCGGAACAGATCTGTTTTCACTTATTACCAAACCTCTTTTTTATTTTTTTAAAAGTTATTTTCTCAGACGAGGTTTCCTTGATGGTATCCCGGGGCTGGCAGTTTGCATGATGGGAAGTTTTTACACATTTTTAAAATATATTAAACGTTGGGAATTACAAAATACTGACGTAAAATCAGCTTGAAATGTACCGGAATTCGCTACTATCAGTTTTTAGAAATTACAGGAGATTAATCATATGATCAGCGGCTTTTCATTTGCAAGAAATGCAGACACTCTCGGCTATCCCATTGCCGAATCGATCCGGTCTATCCTTCCGGTATGCGATGAATTTGTCATTGCAATTGGTAAGGGTTCAGAAAATGACCGTACACGTGAAATCGTTGAACAGATCAATGATTCAAAAATAAGAATAATTGATACAGAATGGAAAAATCTCGAATCGGTGCGCAGCCTTATTTACAGTCAACAAACAAATATAGCTCTTAGCCATTGCTGTAATCCATGGTGTTTTTATATTCAATGCGATGAAATTGTTCATGAAAAATATCTCCCACATATCAAAAATACCTGTAATAAATTTTTAAATGTAAAAGAAGTCGAAGGTTTTCTTTTTAAATACAAACATTTCTGGGGTGACTACGATCACTATGTCGTTAACCACAAATGGTATGCCCGCGAAATCCGTCTTATTCGTAATAATATCGGTATTCAATCTGTTGGTGATGCCCAATCATTTAAAAAAGGTAATAAAAAGGTACAGGTAGTTCCCATCGAAGCAGAAATCTTTCATTATGGCTATGTTCGCCATCCCCGACTCATGCAATCCCGTACACGAGCAATTACAGTTAATTACTGGGGATTGAAAAAAACAGAAGAGATGTTTGCTGACAAATCCGATAACTTTGATTACGGCCCCCTCAACAAATTCCATCTTTACAAAGACAATTACCCCGAGGTTTTAAAACAACGTATTGCATCAATGGACTGGAAACATCTTCTGCAATACAGTGGTAAGTCGCATACTATTCACGATCATGATAAATTTAAAAACCGTTTTCTGACTTTTATCGAGAAATTTTTCTTTGGCGGAGTTGGAATGCAGCCATGGGGACACAAACCGTTTAAAATTATAAAACCTCACTTATCCAGATGATGGATGGATACTTAATAAACTGGCCGATTTACTGATTAACAACCTCGATTGTGTTACCGGAACGCCCTTCCCTGGCAAGCTGATACAACACAACAGAGATTATTTCAAGTGATGTCGGGATGGTTCATGATTTTAAAGGAGCCGAGGGTATATACATATCCGATCGTTCTAATCCACAGCCACTTATTGCGATTTTAGAGGAGTTATTTCAAAAGAAAATGAATCTGCGTAGTCACATTGAAGCATTATAATGAGCAGTATTTTGTACGGAAACATCTCGAAATATTCAAGCAATTTGCCGACAACCAGGAAGTGAGATGATGCATTTCGAATTGAATATGTAATTTTCAAATACGATATACTACAAACGGCTGAAATGTTAAACATTTGTGCTAATTGCAAACATCGCATATTCCGCGGCCCCTATCCCATCCTTCCCCCGT
>JAFGIN010000131.1 GCA_016929595.1 Chitinispirillaceae bacterium | reverse complement strand
TCTCGCCCCGTAGGCGCGAAAATTGTGTAAGAAGATTTGTTCAGAACTTAAGGTTAGGCAAAGGCAGATTTGACCCTGCCTGACTTACAGCCGCATAGATGAAATTATTTGTCCACACCGGTTTAGCGAAATTTACTAAAACGCACCTATTTGTTTGCTGAAAACGTTTTTATTAAATTCACAGAAATCGCATTTGCACATTGTTTTCCTTGCTCAATATCAGTGAGATTCTGCAACGTAGTTTTTGCAATACTTGTTAAAGCATCACCTGTAAAAAAGGCCTGATGCCCTGTGATGAGAACATTTTGGAATGTGAGTAGGCGTGCAAACACATCATCTTCAAGAATTTTGTCTGAAATATCTTCAAAAAATAAATCCCCTTCTTCTTCATACACATCTAAGCCCAGATATCCAATTTTTCCAGATTTTAAATTTTTTATGACGGCAACTGTATCTATCAAAGCCCCCCTGCTTGTATTAATCAACATAACGCCATCTTTCATACATGAGATAGCTTTCTCATCAATCAAGTACCGTGTCTCAGGAGTTAAGGGACAGTGCAAACTGACAATGTCTGAGCTTTTCAATAAACTCTTCAGATCAGTGTACTCAATTCCATTCTTCGCACAATTTTCGTTTGGATAAGGGTCGTAAGCTAATACGGAGCAACCAAAACCCTTCATAATATGGCAAAAAACTGAGCCAATTTTCCCAGTACCAATGACCCCGATAGTTTTTGTATTCAGATTAAATCCAAGAAGACCTTCCAGCAAAAAGTTACCTTCCCTGACACGGTTATATGCCCGGTAGATTTTTCTATTCAAAGCCAGAATCAAAGCAACCGCATGCTCTGCAACACCATGCGGCGAGTATTCTGGGACCCGCACAATCACAATACCCAAAGAAGATGCAGCGCCAAGGTCCACATTATTGAAACCGGCACAACGTAGAGCAACAGCCCTTACGCCACAATCAGACAATCTCTTGAGACACTCTTTGTCTACCTCATCATTTACAAAAACGCACACCGCCTTGAACCCTCGTGCCAGTGTTGCCGTCATAGAGTTCAGAGGGACGTCAAGAAAAACCAGTTCATGATTAAACCCTTTGTTTTCCTGAGAAAAATATTTTTTATCGTAAGGTTTTGTACCAAACACCGCCACTTTCATAGTCATTTACCCCTCGACATTGTGTTCAGATGGTTCATGATAACAGAGAGACGCTGCAACTGTTTTGACTTGACCCTGAACCCTCAAGAATTCAGGGCAACCTTTCTCTATTGCCCTGGGGAGCTTTTCCCACACATTCTCTTGCGCATAAGTAATTACTTTTGCCAATAGATTTCACTCTCAGGTTAAAATTAATTCAAGTTTCAACAGCAACCACTTTTCAATGCTCCCACCGAATGGATTTCATTCTTCGGCAGTTCGGCGCTCCTCTCACAAAGCCGTCGCATTCCGTCCCGCCCATTGCAGAAGGATTGGCTTTATCGGAACAATCTTTATACTTTCGACTTTTATCAAAACATAATGAAATATCAACCTCATTTGATAACTTTCAATTCAGCATCGACAACTCCCAAACCCCATAATTCATCCACGCGTAAAACCCGTTATTGCTTTCAGGTCGTGGAAGGCAGCCTGATTGTAATACTGCCGATTTAACATATAGTTTGCGCAGAGAAAGTTCGTCCCATGGCCGAAACAGAGGAACCAATCTGGACACATTATTTTCAAGACATTGGCACCATTTGCCGCAAGACGAGGTGGCAACGCTTCTGGAGTCGGACGTTGTCAAGGGACTTGATATGTTTGGAGGGACAATGGGGGACGTTGTTAATTTCGCAAATCAGAAACGGCAATTTGTAACTCATGGTTTCTCTGGAAGATGGCTTAACCCCTTCGCGCAGCCAAGCTGACCCCGGCGCGACTGATATTTAACATTCTCGCAACCGATGCGCCGCTTATCCCCATTTTTATCACCGCAACATAGCATAATGCGCCCCTGGCAGCGGATAACTCTTTTCGTTTTCCTCCTTGCCGCATGGATGCCGGTTCGATTGAAAATATTGGTGCAATGGTGCTGATAATTTTCTCCAGGGATACGCTGCCATGTGGAATATCGGTGGTGTCCGTCATCAGTTGCAGTTTTTCCACAAAATTGCCGCTGCCGAGAATTCTTTGATCGTAGGCTTCATGCTCTTTTGAACCCGACAGTTTAAGGGATCGACGCAATCCTCCACCAACCAATTCATCTCTTTTTCCCAGCTTTATTCCGTCTTCGATAAAAGTTCGATACTGGTTCCGGGCGCCTCCCTTGTTACTGCCAAACATCTTAAGCACCTCGTCTTCGTTCTGTCCCGCAAGTTCGCCATTCCCCATAATGACAGCATGACCAGACCACTTATATGAATCCAGTTCATTGATGGATTCAACCAGACCGGCTCGCAAGGGATTGAGGTGGATATAACGAACCAGCTCAAGAAGGTAGGTGTCTTCTTCGCAAACAATTGATTTGTAGCGATTTTGAAAGAGATG
>JAFGIN010000130.1 GCA_016929595.1 Chitinispirillaceae bacterium | reverse complement strand
ATCGAGGCGGTCACTGAGCTGAGTCGAAGTGGGGTGAGGCGATATGCGAATCGATGAGTATTCTCATACCAACCAAATGCATACCCAGATTTGAAATAATCAGGTATATGACCAGTTTTACTTCTTTTTAAGGGCTTTTTCCCGTTCATAATGAAGTATTGGGTCACATTTACCGGGGAATTTTTCGGTAACTTTGTCTGAACAGCCTGAATCAGTCAGTTTATCGCAGTTCTGACACACATTTTTGAACCACTCATCACTGATCCCATTTGGCTTATTGCCATTCTTACCTGCCGGACCTCCAACAGAATCCAGTTTTTTAATAATACCCTGAGCAACTGCTGCGATCTGTTGAACCTGTGTTGGATGGGCTCTTTGTGAAACAACCTGGATATAAAGTGATAGTGCTTCTTCAATAAGGGATTTTTCTTCAATTGAAAGTGCCATGTACATTCTCCTGTTAAAAACTGATAGAAAATACTATATTTTTATAACAGCAATCCATACCTCAATACAGGAATTTAAAGGTGACATCAATAATTTTCATATGTACCGGGAATATCTGCAGAAGTCCTATGGCTGAGGGAATAATGAAAGAGCGTCTTTTTGCATATGGACGTCTCGATATTGCTGTAAGTTCAATGGGAATTCATGGGCTCGATTTTAAACCACCCAGTACTTTTGCTGTTCAGGTTTGTGAGGAAAACGGTATCGATATCTCCTCACATTTATCACGGCCGCTGTTCCCTGATGAGCTTCGTAACGCCGACCTTGTGTTTGTGATGGAACCGGTCCAGAAACAATTTATTTATACATTTTTTCCTGCTATGGAAGACAGAATGTTTCTTTTAGGATCGTGGCCCGAAAAGGACACCTCTAAAGGTGTTGTGCGCGACCCGATTGGAGGAACGATTGAACAGTACCGAAAAACATTCCGGAGAATAAATATGCATATCGATAGAATTTTGCCACACATTTTCGAACGATTTCCAGTCCCAGGTTATTAAGTGGCAAGCAGAGAAAAGCTATGGTGCAACACTCCATCCACCATCGACCCGCAGGATCTGACCATTAATATAGGGTGTCCCGATTAAATATGAGTACGTATCGAGAAACGATTTGATATCACCGGTTTTCTTCATTGGAACCTGGGATTCGAGGGCTTTAAAGTATTCTGAATCTTCAGCTTCCCCGGGGATCATCGCTCCGGGAGCGATTGCGTTAACCCTGATTTTCGGCGCGAACAGCATTGCCTGTTGCTTTGTCAGGAGCTCGAGTAAAACTTTTGAAATACGGTAGTTCTGGTAGTGGACGCTGGGTTTATTGCAGATCGCATCGGTGATATTGATAACCCATCCATTTCCGCCTTTATTGTAGAATTGTGCAGCCAGTCTTGAGGGAACCAGGGCGTTAATATTCAATACACGTTCGAAATGGTTGTAATCAGTGAGGTTTCCAGGGGTAAAAATTGATGCACTATTGACAAGACCGGTCAGATTGAATGGAAGGGAATACGCTTTGTCAACCAGAGCTTCAGGTGATTGTGTCAGTTCATATGGAATCGTTGTTATCTGTGATCTCAATTCGGAGTTATTCTCAAGTACTTCTCTGAGCTCATCACGTTCTGTCCTATGGTGAATGATCGCATGAAATCCAAGCTCAATACTTTTCAAGGCTATTGCCAATCCAAGCCGGTGTGATGCTCCGGTTATCAAAACTGCTTCAGAAATTGAGTTCATGAATAGTAAAATAGATATAGAGTGTTGTCTTGAGGTAATAAATCAATCTTCCCGATCGAAATTATATATTTTGTATGAGTATTGGGATTATTTAAACCATAGTTCTCATAAGATAGCTTAATCGCTAAAGTAAGAGAGTTTCGGGTGGGCATTGTCTTTTTTGAAGTAATGGATCAAATAAGTGTGTATGGAAATATATTCCTGGAAACTTGATTGCGGCAATACTGTTTTGCATGGTGGTGTTTCAATTGGTGATTTGATCAAGAAATCGGGGAAGTCGTGTCTGTGGGAAGACCGGATAACCTCAGAGGTAAATGTTGTAATCATCCATTACATAAGTGCTGTGAATGTTAATGCATCAGCCCCATTTTCACTATCTGATATCCTGAAGATATTTGTGGACTACGGTGTAAGCAGTCATTATCTTATTTCCAGGGATGGCAGCACTTACAATCTTGTCCCGGAAGAAAAAAAAGCCTGGCATTGCGGTCCGAGTTTGATGCCGTCGCCAGACTGCAGGAAAAATGTGAATGATTTTTCTATCGGTATTGAGCTTGTTGCTACAGAACAGAGTGGATTTACAAATGAACAGTACTCGGCGCTTTGCAATTTGTGTTGTCAGATCGAAAAAAGATACCAGCGGCATTTTACCTATGTCGGGCATGAGGATGTTGCCGGAGTTGAAGCTGTGAATGCTGGACTCAGAACTACTGCTAAAACAGATCCGGGACCGCTTTTTGACTGGAGCGAATTCTATAAATGCATCAATATCACCAGAAATAAAAATTCTTACGATAGTAGTTGTGAATACATAAAAGGGAGTAATCTGTAGATGAAAGTGGTCAACCGAAATCATATCTGGATGGTTGTTGGATTGTTGATAATCGTGAATGCTGTCATGGTTTTCAGTGATGAAAGTTTTGATAAACTGTTTCAATCCGGGGCATTCAGGGATGCGCTGGAGTATGCAGAGGAAAAGGTTCCCGTTGCTGACCGTGATGAGAAGGTCTGGGTCCGGATTGCAAAAGCAAACGATACACTGGGATTTCAGGAAAAAGCTCTTGCAAGTTATCTGGTTGCCTGGAGATTGAATACGAAGAGTGCCGCTTCGATGCTTGGAATCGCGACTATCTATAATAAAATGAAACAGAGTGAAGATGCACTGACATGGGCTCAGAAAGCTTTTGATGTGGAACCAACTGCTGAAGCAGGATGGGAATACGCAAAAGCCTGTATCGCGTTGAATCGTCCATCTCAGGCAAAGAGTGCCCTGGAAAAAGTGATTAAGGCTGATCCTCAGAATTCTGTTGCAGCCAAAGCTCTCGGGTTAATTTACTTCGATGAAAAGAACTGGAAGAGTTCATTACCTCTGTTGCAAAGGGCTGTAAAAATTCAGGCGGATCCGGAACTTACGGGTAAAATCGGAAAGGCGTTTCTCTACGCCGGAAAACCCGATTCAGCAGTCGGCTACCTTAACAAAGCGCTTTCCGCACAGCAAAAGAATGATGATCTTACACTGGATCTGGCACGTGCATACTATTTAATTAAAAAATATGATCGTGTGGTAGCACATTATGAGAAAATTACACAAAGTCTTTTGACTGCTGATGATCTGTACAGCTTTGCATATTCAAAGGAAACTGCTTCAGGTAAGAATGCATCCGTGGAATATGAGGCTGCGCTCGAAAAGTTCGGTACCTCTACAGTTCCTGATGCGTTGAAAACAAGGACAAAAGTTGGGAAAAAGCTGCTTGATGAGAAAAATTATTCAAAAGCTGTCGTGCATTTCAAATTTATTACAGGTGCAGATCCTGATGGTAAAATTGTCTCTTCCGGGTATACGCTTCTTGCTGATGCTCTAAAGGGAGCTGGGGATACCAGAAGTGCTGTCGAAACACTTGAACGTGCTATTGCAGTGAACAAAAATAATGTTGAAGCGTATGTTAAACTTGGCGAATTGTATCAGCAGACCGGCGCTGATGCGAATGCGAAGAATATTCTTCAGAGATTGATAAGCTTAAGCCCTGATGATCCTGCTGTTTACCTGAAACTGGGCACATATTCTCTCTCTTCAGGAAATGCGACGGAAGCGCTCACTTATTTTCAAAAGAGCACTTCGTTGAAAAAGACGGCAGAGAGTCTGTCGGGAACTGCCGTCGCACATTTTAAAATGAAAAATATTGACAATGCGCTTGATGCAGCTTCCCAGGCGCTGGAGTTGAAAAAAGATGATCTGCAGGCTCATCAGACCAAAGCTGAGATTTACTACGGACGAAAAGACTACAGGAATGCACAGCCGCATCTCGAGTTCCTGATAAAAAAGATGCCTGCAAATCCTGATCTTATGCAAAAGTTGGCAGATTGTTATAAAAATAACAACGAAAAAGTAAAACTTTATCAACTTGATGAGAAAATAGTTTCTATCAGCGGTGATAATGTAGAATCGAGAAGACGTCTTGCGTACAGGGCAGATTCTTTAAAGTTAACAGATAGCGCAAGAGTCCTCCATACACAGCTTACAGTTCTTGACCCGAAAAATCCCGTTTCGTTCAAGCGGCTCTTTGAGATATCCATTGTGAATAAGGATATTACAGATGTCGTTACTATGCATTTCAACCGGTATGTTACTCTTAAATCAAATGATGGTGACGCTTACAGGGATTATGGAGATTACCTTTATGGGGTGAAGGATCTTGATGGCGCACTGAAAGCCTACAGAAAAGCGCTCGAAATAGATCCGAAATTGAAAGGTTTCCACAAGCGATATGCAGAGATTGTGATTGCAAAGGGACAGGTGGACGAAGCTATTTCGGCATGTCAAAGAGTGATTGAATCAAAGGAAGCTGATGCCGGTACGTATTCAACTCTCGGGTCAATATATTCAAAGAAGAGTATGTTTGATAAAGCAATTGAGATGTATCAGAATGCACTGCAGCTGCAGCCAGCAGATGTCAATATGCTTTCTGATCTTGCTGATGCACAACTTTCCAGCGGCGATAAAAAGTCTGCAGCGATAAGCTATGAGCAGGTGGTAATGATGAACGGCAGCGCTGTAAAGGAGTATAAAATACTCGGTGATATTTACATGGGTTTGTCACGTAAAGAGGAGGCGGTTAAGGCTTACAGAAAATACAATGAAAAAGTGCCTTCAGATGCAGACATCGCAATTTTACTGGGCAGGGATGCATATGAAAATAAAAAGTTTCCGGATGTAACAAAATTCCTCGGAAGTACGGTCCTGCAGCTTGAATCTCCGGAGAATCTGATTCTTGGTGATGCTTTAATTGCAGAAGGAAAATTTAAG
Organism: Chitinispirillaceae bacterium; assembly: GCA_016929595.1. GTDB lineage: Bacteria > Fibrobacterota > Chitinivibrionia > Chitinivibrionales > Chitinispirillaceae > JAFGIN01. The sequence continues at coordinate 48,963 of JAFGIN010000130.1, read as the reverse complement.
GAAGCTGTGCGTCCACTTGAAAATGTTAAATATGACAGAAAGAAAACGGATCGAAACCTTCAGGAAAAAGGTCTTAAACTGCTTGCTGTTGCGTATGAAAAGTCCGGGAGGATGTCTGATGCTGCCGCTGTGTATGGTGAGTATCTGCTGCTGCCCGGGGTTAACGATCCTGATGCCGCATACAAACGGGCTTGCCTGCTTGAAGCTTCTGATACTCTGGCGGCGTTACGACTTTTTGAAACCAATACCCGCAGCTATCCGGCTGATTACAGAAACTTTCTAAAGGCCGGTATGCTACTGTCATCAAAGAAAGAGATGCTCGAGCGTTCAGTCGATTATCTGCGGAGGGTAACGGAACTGGCATCAGAAAAGCCTGATGTGTGGCTGGAACTGGCCAGAGTCTACGGGAAAATGAGGAAGCCGGCAGAGGAACTTGACGCCTATAAAAAATATGCAGAAACCAACCCTCAGAGTATGGAAGCAAACAGTCGTATTGGCACATTACTTATGAATAAAGGAATGCGAAATGAAGCAATGGTGTATCTTGAGCTTGCTAATACGCTCAAACCCGACGAGCCGGAAATTATGGTGCTGCTTGCAGAAGGATACCATAGAACCGGACGTCTGACAGAAGCAGTTGATTTGCTTGTAAAGGCAAAGGCGAAAAAGCCTGAAGAGGCGTCTCTCTCGTTGAAATTGTTTGAGTTGTATGCTGAAACAAATCAGAAGGATAAGGCTCTAACGGAAATAAAGGTACTTGTGGATAAAACACAGCAGCCAGAATATATTGTAAAGTATGCCGAATACCTTTTCGAGATCGGGAAAAATAAAGATGCTGCAGAATTACTTGAAAATATCCTTGCCCAGGAACCGGATAATTTTGATGTCCTGATGATCAAAGCCAGAATATTACGTAAAGATAAGAAGTATGATGAGGCTGTTGAAATATACAAAGAGATAAATTCCATGATGCCTGATCATATCATGTCGATGTTTGAAAGAGCAGAGGCACATTTTGAACAATCAAAACTGCAATGGGCAGAGATGTTTTATAATCGCGTTCTTAAACTCGATCCGCAATTTGCGCTGGCTGAACTTGGCCTTGCCAGGGTCGCGAAGGTGCGAAAGGATCAGGAGGGATACCGCGAGCATCTCGATAAAGCCAGAAGTCTCGACCCGGATAATAAAAGGATTCAGGATGAGGTTTCTGGTCAGAAGTAACGGGCTCGGCGATCGCTTGATGCAAATCTTTTCCCAAGCCCACATAATGGGATGGAATTTAATAGCCCAGGCCGTATTCAACGAAGGCTCTGGCTAATGTACAAAAATAAGAGATTTTGAGCCCTGCAGGGGCGCTAGCTATCGGGGTCGAAATCGCTATCGGAATCGGGATCGATCCTCAATTACTGCGTTTTTCGATGTTGATACCGATTGCGACCCCGACCCCGAAATGAGAACCTGTATTTTTCTATAATGAGACAGTTATAGTGTAAATCTTACATCAGCGCGTATCCCCGCTTTCCCTTCTGGTGTTTGACAAATATTCATCCCGTGATTCAAGCACTTTGATATACAGGCTTTTTTCATTTGAATAACCTGCTTTAGTACAGTGTTCGTTAAATCCGTTCTGAGGGATTACCAGATGTGAGGTGTCGATTGAACGGCTTGCCAGAGATGCAACTATTTTTTCTATCCTTATTTTGCTCTCTTGCTCGCTAATCGTTGAATCGCACCAGTATAACAGATAGTATTGCTGTGGGAAAAGGTGCATTACCGATATAAGCGAATCCAGTGCCGCTTTCGATTTTTCAGACAGCTCATTGGATTTGGTAAATATGATCTCTTTTGATTTACTGTCAATCCACTGTTTCTGCTCTTCTGTAAAATCAATAACCGTATCGGGACAGCCGTCTGAATCGTTTACGAAATTGTAAATTTCAGGAACCAGCGGGCATTGATCGAGTGTATCTGGTATACTGTCATTATCGTAATCGAGTTCCGGACACCCGTCATCATCACCGATACTGTCACGATCTTCGGGGACATTGATGCATTTGTCTACACTGTCCGCCACACCGTCCATATCATTATCCCATTCCGGACATCCGTCACTGTCTTCAAAGCCGTCGATATCCTCCGGTTCATTGATACAACTGTCGAGGGTGTCGGGAAGAGAGTCGTTATCATTATCCCAGTCAGGGCATCCATCATTATCCTCAAATCCGTCCTTGTCTTCAGCAACAGATATGCAGCTATCGGCTGTGTCGGCAATGCTGTCATTATCATTATCCCAGTCAGGTACTCCATCGGTATCTTCAAAACCATCTTTATCTTCAGCACTATAAGGAGCACGATCTGTTTTGTCATTTATACCGTCACGATCCGGGTCACGATGCCTTCGCCATTCGGTGCTCATTCCAAATGAGAGTTCAAATCCCTTTTTAGGATACCAGAACGGTGTTCCTATGGCTCTATAAGCAGCCTGAACTCTAAATGACGGCAGACCAATACCAAAACCTAAATTTGATGCGATCTTTTCCGCACCACCAAAAACGAAACCGGCACGAACCGGCAGAATTCCCCAAAGTAATCCGTCTTCAGCGGCAATGGCAATTCGTGGAACAAATGAGCGGCCTGGCCATGGTGCCAGACTCTGTTCATATTCAAATGTGGTATTGACATATTGAGCGAGGCACCTGAGAGTCTTGTTACTGTGGTGCATGAAATTGAAACGGTATCCTAATCCAATGTTGAGCCGGGTAGGCATCCAGCTGCAATAACTGCCACGTGTTTTTAATGTATCATGCTGATCTGGAAATGCAGCCCCCTTTGTCGTATCGAAAAGATCAAAATCTTTTTCGTCAAACATCGATGCGATGGAAAAATCTCTTGTACGAATGGGAAATTCACCTTCCCTGACATTCTTCCATATCATAGGGCCAAGTCTTCTCAGTGTAACGCTGATTGCACTATGCTCACCATACATCAGCATTCCTGCATTAATTCCCGTTCCCCATCCGGCGAAAGAGAAACCATCTTCATAGGGAAATTCGAAATCCCAGTTATTCTGTAGGCCCGCGCCGGTAGTCTTCAGTTTAACATTTGCATCCATGTAGAGGGTTGAGTTGTTATCATTGTAATGAAGCGCACCCTCAGTAGTTTCCAGATTTACATAGCCATGTCCCAGAGATACGGTAAGCCCGGCCCCCCATGATGCGTATTTAAAATCGGTAATATTACGGGTATGGTCGTTAAAAAAAGTTGCAATTCCCGATAGGTCAATTTCCCGGCCGTATGCGGCATTGATATCGGTAGTTACACGGGCCTGTGCCCCAAGATTGGTCAGTGAAAGCTCAGATCCCTTACGTAAACCATTATCTTTTGAAAAAACAAGGAGAAACGGCGCTTCCGGAAGGTCGATCTGTGTATGTGATTCTGTTCGAACATCTATGGCAAAATTACCTAATGCCAAACCAAAAAGCGACAGATCAACACCAGTATATATAGATGCACCACCTTTAATTTTTTCAGATATTCTCTGTGATGATTCCTCCGGGGATTTGCCCTTTACTCTGAAACTTTGGTTAATCACCTCATTGACAATAGCCTGCCATTTGCCATCATCTGCAATCCTGAAGTAATCGCGATAGGGGATAAGTGAAAGCTTGTCGCTCCAGGCCCCCACGGTATAGGAACTCATCGGGACAAGACGTAGTCCTCCCCAGGGTCCAAGTTGCGAGCCGAGAAATGCCGGGTTGAATACAGCAGCATCGATACCTCCGCTGTATGCAGTGCGCGCATTACCCATAGAAGCAGAGTAGGGGTCCGAACTGACTTCTGCATTACTGTTTGTAATACAGATACAACAGTAAACCAACAGCAAAATACAGGGTAGCATTTTTATTTTCATGGCGGCTTCCTGATCATTTCTTTTTTTGTATGCTAAGATATGTGTAATCATGATTAATCCTCCCAATTCATCAAAGAATCAGTTCTGCCAATACCTTCAACTGATGCTGATGCTTTCAGATTCAGGTAATCATTCGATGTAAATGCATCCGGGGGGCTCGCCGGCATTACCAGAAACCATCTGATTTGAACCTTCTCATCAGCCAGTAATGCTTCCAGACCTCTTTCGTCAAGAAGAACTGTAGCTGTCGATTCTTTACCACGTGACGGTAGTTCCAGACCATTCTTACCGAAAAGTGTGAACAGATGAGCTCCGAGGTATTGTTCAATGTTCCCTATGTATATCAGGTTGCCGGGGAAAGCACTCAGTTCTGAAGAATATTTCTTTGATGCACAGACCGCATGGAGGACTACATTAATCAAAGTATTATTTTTTGCTTCCAGGTTGAGCTGTACCCTTTTCTCCCTCAGTTTGTTGATCCACTCCAGGTCCTCAAGACCGAGTTCTATTGATGACATTTCCAGCTCTGTGGCCATTGTGCCGATAATCTGCCATGATAATGGTATGCGGAGTTTCCAGCGTACCTTGACACCGATATCCAGTGTGTTACGATACCTGTTGTTGCTGTCTTTAACATTGTAGAGAGTAAGCGGTGTCATATCGGGTACCGTTACCTGTGATTTAAAACTGATTGTATCTGGCCAGCTGTTCAGCAGGTTTGTTATTATTTGTTTCTGACTGTAGAGTGAGTCTGCATTGATTCTGATAATCGTTTTATCCAGAATTGTTGAATCTGAAGGATTTGAGTTTGATGTGAGTGCTACATGCATTTTTAATGTGTCAATTGTACTTTGTGGTGGCAGATCCGGTTTGAACTCAAACGTCATTTCAGCTTCCTGAAATTGAAAGTGTTTTTTTAACGAGTCAAGAATTGATGCTTTCCAGTCAAAACCAATACCTTGTTGTGATGAGAATGATTCTTCAATTGGATCGATAAGGGTACCTTTTAATCGAATGAACGGGAATTGTTCTGGAATGAGTTTGAAAATGATAACGAGATCTTTATTAAAATGAATATTTCTTCCATCAGGGATAGAGGTGATTCTATATTGGTATTTCAGTATACTTTTTGACGAATCAGCATCCCAGTCCGGGAACACCCGCATGCCATTCAACGATACAGGAAATGAAAAGTTTGTTTCTGCCACAGATTTAAAGAGCGTGTCTGCAATTATTTTTCCTGTAAAATAGTTACTGTCAGTTGCCGTAGCGAGTTGCTTATTTGATTCGATAGAAAGGTTTTGTACATAGGTACGCTCCCATGAATCATCGATTACCGCATCAAGAAATACACGTATTGATGCAGGATTAGTAACTTCACATTTTAGAGTTGCATCATCGAGGTCAATTGCATCGAGCATTATTCCATCTGCTAACTGAATATTGCCTGTAAACAGATCGCTGTAGGTGATCATCGAATCAACGATTACAGCATCGGATGCAATCTGATTATCCAGTGAAAATGCGACACCAAGTCCGTCTTGTGCATTGACAGTTGAACCTATTGGTATGGTTGCTTCAACTGAAACCGTTATCGTGGTGAAGACCGTTTTATCAGCCATTCCAACTTCTGCAACCTGAGCTGTATTTGCGGAAATCAGCGGTGTTGTAACCGCTGCGACTATCGTACCGCCGCTTGATAATGTTACCGTTACATTGTGAATGTCCGCAAGAGCTGCTGTATTTGTTATTGTGATCTGCAATGGGGGAGATGTTTCATCAATCGTGACTGAAACTATCCCATCCAGTATCTTTTCCTGAGATTGATTAACACTAAGGGATGCGGGTAGTAATACAGATGGATTGCTGTTATCTGCAGTGATCAGATTGAATTTCAGATCAATCGGTGGGGTGTTTTTAAGAGTCACAGCTCCCATTTTTTCTTCAAGTATACTGGTATCTGTTGAAATCAGTTCCCTCTGCATTGTGTAGGTGAGCGTATCTTCTTTAACAAGGGTAATGGTATCATTCAACCCAGTGCTGTCGCCGTAATTGAGCTTCAGCCCCTCACTTAACTCTTCAGGTAAAAGATCTTTGGCCATGAACTTTTTTTCAACCACCGGTACTTCGACATACATCTCCCACTTGGCTGTTTCACTGTCAGAGGGAAGAGAACAGGAACATACCAGGAATGATTGAACAACTCCCAGGTACAGAAGGAATCGTATCGCTCGTTGCATACTTTTTATCCTTTCAGATTATTATAAGTATTGTAATATATTAACTTGTTTTGCCGGGAACGCCTGTAGTTAAAAAAGTTACTAATCAGAATCCAGAATACATTCCAGGTTCGGGAAGAAGAATAGCTACAATGTTGTATTCTTCTGGTATAGCGATTAACTATACTTAATTCAGTATAGTTTTATCTTATGCTTCCCGCTTAGCGGAATGTCTGCTGAATTCTGGATACTCGTTGAGGAGCAATAATAAAATGTTCCTGCATCAGGTGCAAAACATAAATTTGTTTTGAACATTAATTATTAAAACTATCATCACGCTATTCCTAAACTTTCGAGTATCTTTGACATTATCTCCTCTTGTGTAAATGGTTTGATAATGTAATTTTTGGCTCCGCCAGTAATCGCTTCAATTATTTTTGATTTCTCGTTTTCTGAAGTTACCATGGTGACAGGAATTGATAAGAGCTCCGGATCAGCTTTAATTACTCTAAGAAATTCTATACCGCTCATAACCGGCATATTCCAATCGAGGAGGATCAGGCAGACTGAATCCTTGGTAGCGTGGAGAATCTTTAACGCTTCCTGACCATCAGCCGCTTCCAGACTATCATATCCCAATATCTCGACAGCACCTTTAAGTAATTCCCGTACTGTCGCCGAATCATCAATGGTAAGAATGTTCATAGTGCTACCTGACCTTATAGTAAAGTGCGCGCTCGTATGTAAGCATGGAGAAAATGTTACTGTAATTGGAAACTGACTCAGAGGCTCCAACAATAAGAAAACCATCGGGCTTAAGTCTTAATGCGATTCTGCTGAGGACATCCCGTTTAAAATCATCTGAAAAGTAAATAAGCACATTTCTACAGAAAACAATGTCGAAATGGCCAAGGCTGGTGAAGTCTTCCTGAAGATTAAGTCTTTTAAAGGTGACCATATTCTTAATCGTATCTTTTAACGACCATACTTTGCCACTTTGTTCAAAATAGCGGTTGCGAAGTTCATCTGGAAGGCCGCGTGAGATAGATAATGCATCATAACGGGCAGCCATTGCAAGAAAGAGCACTGATGGTGAAATATCTGTTGCTATAATTTCAACTTTGGAAGGGTGGAAAAGTGGATTTGCCCTTGAAAATTCCTGTATAATCATAGCTATGGAGTATGGCTCCTGACCTGTTGAACAGGCTGCAGACCAGATACGAACTGATCGTTTATTACCAGAAATTAATTGTTTCAAAAAGGCCGGCAGCAGTTCGTATTGAAAAATTTTAAATGGTGAGGAATCCCTGAGCCATAAGGTTTCGTTCGTTGTCATTGCATCAATAATTTTATCACGGAGCTTAAAACTGGGGTCATTAACTGCTTTATGGTAAAAATCGGTATAATTACTGCAACCATTTTCGATCATGAGTGTCAGAAGGCGATTTTCGATCAGATAGGCTTTGCTTTCGTCAAGATAAATTCCGCAATGCTCTTTTATATAATCCCGGAGAAGTTGAAATTCTCTTGTATCAATTTTCTCAGTCATTTACCGGTAATGTCCTGGACAGAATAGATTGAACAGTCCTGATTTTATCTACTGGTTCAATTTTATCTGCATTAACTATTTTATGTATATCGGTTAATGCTTCCCGAAGATTGAAAATCTGTTGTTGCTGCTGTTTCAGTACCGGAGATAGTGTTTCTGGCGAAACGTTCTCCTTTTCAAACGTGACTTTTTTATCCATGTTTTCGCGGATGGTGTTAATTTTTTCACAGATAAGTGTGGGATTGAGGGGCTTGAGCAGGAAATCACATGCGCCAAGTTTCATGGCATCGATCGCCTGGTTTAGTGTTGCTATTCCGGAGATAACGAGAATTTCAGAATACGGATTTACCTTACGCAATTTTTTTAAAAGATCAAGTCCCGAAATCCCGGGTAGATTGAGGTCTGTTAATAGTACATCAATTTTTTCACTTGAAATAATTGCAAGTGCCTTTTCGCCGGTATCGGTAAATTTTATTATATCGATCTTATTAAACCGTACAAGAGTTGTCCGTAAAACAAGGAGATATACAGGATCATCATCAACGCATAAAATATTCATACTATAACCTTATGCTACATTTATAGGAGAAAAAGATTTTTTATATACAAGAGAAATAATTTCATCTGCAATCATTTCAAGATGAAGGGATTTATCAGAAAGTCCTGCCTCAACCACAGCGCGAGGCATACCATACACGACACATGATGATTCTGATTGGGTCAAACAGGTACATTTTTTTCTTTTCAACGTTCTCACGCCATTCAGTCCATCATTCCCCATTCCGGTCAGAATGACTGCCAGCACTCCATTTTCACCATAATGAGCGGCAACCGAGCGAAAAAGGACATCAATTGATGGGCGGCAGCTGTTTTCCGGAGGCTCATCATTAATCCCCGTGACCAGTATACCATTGATATTCCTGATTACCATATGTCTGCCTCCCGGGGCAAGAACTACTGTACCTTTTGTGACTGGCAGGTTATCCTCCGCTTCAATAACTTTGACCTTTGATCTTCTGGTGAGGCTTTCGGCCAGTGATTTCGTGAAGATCGGAGGCATATGCTGGACCAAGACAATAGGTATTGGAAAGTCTTCAGGAATTTTCGGGATTAGTTTACTTAGTGCTTCAGGCCCGCCCGTCGAAACACCTATAGCGCAAATGGCGTATGCAGATAAAGACTTTCCCGGTAGTACCTTTTGTACACTCTTGTATTTACTAATTTGCTTAGAAGAAACCGGTGTCGCTATTTTTTTCTGGAGAGTTGTCCCTCCGGTTACATCAATCATTGAGTCGTTCTGAATATTCAATGTTCTCCTTTTAATTTCAAAAAAACGGAGCAATGATTTGATATCATTATGTAATTGTTCCGTGTTTTTACGCATATCTTTTCCATCGGGCTTTCGTATAAAGTCAATGGCACCGATCTGAAGCGCTTCAATGGTATCGCTTGTACCCCTTGTGCTGATACTGCTTACCATGACGACCGCAATCTCCGGATAGAGGTTTTTTATCTGTTTTAACGTCTCAATTCCATTCATACCGGGCATGTGTACATCAAGAAAAACAATATCAGGTTTATCAAATGAGATCTTTTTTAAGGCGATCTCACCGCTGGGAGCAGTACCGATGACCTTTATACAGGAAAATGCAGAAGTCGCATCAGTCAGTATCTTGCGATAGATAATGGTGTCATCGACAATGAGTGCTTTTAATATCATTATATACCTGTATGCAATGACCTGACAATCAGGCTGCCTTTAAAAATTCCTGCATTCGCAGAATAATCAAAAGTTCCTGCTCGAGTTTAACGATTCCCGAAATCAATTTTACGTCAATATCAATGATGTTGGGTGGTGAACATTCAATCTCAGAACTGCATATTGTAAATATATCTCCGATAGAATCAACGAGAATGCCGAGGGTATCTTTTTGAGAAACCGAAGGATCTTCAGCAGCTGTTTTAAGAATTACACATCGTGAAGATTTCGAGATTACTCTTTTTTCCATTTGAAGTTTAATTCCGGGATCAATGACGGTAACAATCTGGCCGCGAAGATTCATGAGCCCTGATACAAATTCCGGTGACAGAGCAACTGGGGTTATATCAAGGTAGCGATTTACTTCTCGTACATGTTTCAGGTCGATTCCAAAAAGATATTCTCCAATTCTGATGGTGATAAAAGATTTATTCATAGGTGACCTCAAATCGTTTTCCAGCATTAGTGATAAGCTCATTGATATTCAGTATTATGACTAATCTGTTATTTACAATGGTAGAACCGAGTATGCCGGTCCCCTTTACATCTTTTGTGTCAATATTAGTTTCTGTGTTCAATATGTCATAGACTGCTCCGGCAACGATCCCAAGTCGGTTGTTGCTATGACGAGGTAACAGAAGATAAAAGTCTTCAGGCAGCGTGTCAGGTGTTGATACCGGCAGATAATCATGGATTCGTACCAGAGATACACTGTGCCCGTCTCTTTTGATGAATTCGCGATTACCTATCTGTTCAATTTCACTCTTATTTATATACTCGATTCGTGTGATTGAGTTCAGATCGATACCAAACTGTTCTTTGGTATTATTATCAAAGAGCAGGAAGTTCTGATTCGTTTCCGCTCCTTTTACCACTTTTTCCATGGCAATGTTCTGATTTTTTTCGATGTCGGAAAATTTCAACTCTGCTTTTGCAGCAATACCACCAGGATCAAGAATCATCGCGACTTTACCGTCACCCATGATCGTCGCTCCAGCATAGCATTGTGTCGACTTGAGAACTTCAGGCAACGGTTTAACAACAATCTCTTCACTGTCAAAAACTTTATCGACAACAAGTCCAAAGAGGTTGTTACCGGTCTTCAGTATAATTATTTTCACAGCATTCTGGATGTTTTCACGCCGGTCTTTTTTGCCGTTTCTGCGTTCATCATTCTCACTTTCAAGGTTTTCAGCGTACTTTTTTCCGCGCCGGTCAGACCAGCGTACTCTTTTATCCGATAATCGTTCTCCTGTTACCGGATGAATAAATGTCGGCTCTATATCTAAAATTTCTGCCAATCTGACAAGAGGTAAGAGCTTACCGCGGAGTCGGGTAACTTCTGCACTCTGGATACGTTCTATTTTTTTTGTAATTTCAAAGGAACGGATTCGGATTAATTCCTCAACTCCAACCTGTGGAACCGCAAAATTTCTTCCCTCAACGGAAACAATAAGTGATGGAATAATTGCAAGTGTCAAAGGTAATGTCAGATAAAAACGAGTTCCCTTTCCATATTCTGATTCAATAGTTACTGTACCGCCAAGTTTTTCAATATTTGAGCGGACAACATCCATCCCGACACCTCTTCCGGAAATGTCACTTATCGTTTCAGCTGTTGAAAACCCGGGTTTCATTACATACATCTGCAATTCGTGTTCAGAAAGGTTTTTAGCCTCCTTCTCATTAATCAGATTTTTTTCAAGTGCAATGTCTCTGACTCTTGATGTATCGATACCTTTACCATCATCTTCAATCGCAATGATTACTTTGCCACCCTCCTGGAAGGCATTTAAAGTTATATTCCCGCCGGGACTTTTTCCACATGCGGTACGTTCTGCGGGAGTTTCAATTCCGTGATCGCAGCAGTTACGGATCAGATGTATCAATGGATCCGATAGTGTTTCAATTATTGATTTATCAAGTTCGACATCCTGCCCCGACATCGTGAGTCCAATCTGTTTTCCCAGCTTATGAGACAGATCTCTTACAACCCTTGGAAATTTGTTAAATACAACTGAAACTGGCTGCAATCTGGTCTGCATGATATTTTCCTGCAGAAGGCTTATAACGCTATCAAGTGATTGCAATGATGAACCGATTCCGGGGAGTTCTTTAAGAGACATTGATAATGAAGATTGATATACGTGTTTGAGACGTTCAATTTCTGATGCAATGATATCTGGAAGAGAAGACATATCAGACCGTGATGTATCAATAATCTTTTTTTCTGTCAGGTCCAGGTTTTGAGCTATTGCACATGCCGAATTGTTATTGTCAATAAAATCAATAAGTTTTCTGTTAAAAAGCTGTATAATCTGGTTGCGGCCCAGAACCAGCTCACCAGCAAGATTCATCAGATTATTCAGGAGGTTTGTTCGTACTCTTAAAGTATCATCATTACGTTTATCAGGACTGGAGATTTTTGATGTCGAGATTGTGTTGGTATCATCGGTTGAGTCACTTATTCGCAAAGATGTAGAGAGACCTTCTTTTTTATATTTTGAAAGATTTATCTCAAAAATCTGATTACCCGCTACTTCACAGGCAAAACCAATCAGGTCCGGTTCTAAAACTGAAGTGAAAACCACCGAATAGTTGAAGTCTGTTCTGTTTATATTTGCTTTATCAGATATCGGGTCTGCCACAGGTGTACAATCAAGAACCGTTCCTAACTTCTCCCATTTCTTTATTATTTCAGATGGATCTGTCGTACCATTATGTAAGTCAAGGTCAGATTGTAGGGTTATAATATAAACATGTTTACCATTTTTCGAAGCATCTTCAAGCTGGGATTCACTGATATCAGGATGATTCTCAAGCAGTGTTTTCGATGATGATTGTGTTGTTGTATCTTTATTGATATCATCTTTTAACTCCATATCGGACCGAAACGGTGATAACTTTTCGAGCTCCTGTTCGATAGGGATTGAGTCGCAGTTTGAAATATCATCGATGAGAACTCTTAATTTATCTATGCCCTGAAACAGAGCGTCTATAACTGGCGAATTAATTTCAAGATTATGATCTCTGATACGGGAAAGAATGTTCTCCATTGTGTGGGAAAGTGTGGTAACCTTATCGATGCCAAAAAATCCAAACCCGCCTTTAATACTGTGAATAGCGCGAAATATTCTGTTAATTAATTTATCATCAACATCATTTGCAGATTGTTCAAGCAGCAGCAGATCTGGTTCAATAGATAAAAGGTGCTCTTTAGACTCTAAAACAAGGTCATTAATCATCTCGTTTTCCTGCATTATACAATCTCCTGAACCGGTATCATTCAGTATAGTCTGATCTGATGAAGAATTGAGTAGACTTCTTTTGAGACCAGAATCACCAGTGAATTTTTTTTTAAGAAAACACTCTTTATAGAGCCCCACAATAAATGAAATACCTCTTAACATCAAGAACGGCATTTCCGGATAATGATATCATAGACTAATAGTACAGAGCTGTCTGGAAGAATGCAATACCGTTTTTTTGACTCTATTTCACTAAACAGCCACAAATATTTTGCATGGATTGTGTCCAGAAATATTTTTAGAAAGTAACGGGCATTGAGGAATACCAGAAAATGTTGTTACTGTGGTTTTTGGTTAAATTGTAATAGGTTAGAGTGGGAGGGGATGTAAATGGACAGGTTAATCGTATGTATGTTGCTGCTGGCTCTTTTATCGGGATGTGCATCAAGGCAGAGTTCAGGGATAAGAGGAGATGATTCGGTTGAATTAGCCAGCAGTGTAACTTATTCCGGTGGAAAAGGAGAAAGCACGGAAGATGCCGTGATCATTAGAGGAGTCAGTAAGCAGAGTGAGGGGCTTATCGCTGAATATACTTACATCTCAGGTATTCATGGAATAAAAAATAAAAACTGGTCTTTATATGGTCAGACCATAATGAAAGAAAATGGCAAGGTGTATGAAGTAATTGAGATAAAATTGATTGATTTCAATAATGAACAACGGATCTACTATTTCGATGTTACGTCATTTCCCTGGAAAAAACAGTAATTTCTGAAGGTTAATTTGGAACAGATTCAACACAAAATCATTACATTTCTTACCAGAAATGCACACCTCGATGTAGAGGTGCCGGATATTGCTTTCCATTTAAAATTGGATGAAAAGATCGTTCAATCAAATCTCGATACACTTCTTGATATGGGCATCGTTTCAGTAAAGCAGAATCAATATGGCAGAACCTATTGGTACTATGTTCCGCAGAGATCGACAATGCCATTTGAGACAATGATTACAAAGGTACCGGAGGAGTTATCGGAATCGATTGAAACTGAATCTGAGATATTTAAAAGTTCATCCCGGTTTGCACTTGCATCTTTCATCATTTCGCTGGTATCCATTATAATGCTCGTTGTCTGTTCTGTCTGGTTTTATATTCAGCTAAATGAAAATAGTGCACAGACTAACGAGGAGTTTCAAGGGAGCGCTACAAAGGAAGAACTTACAGCGGTAGTGGAAACGACTGAAGCACGTATTTTTAAAGTAGAAACTGAATTGAAAAAAATAATTGCAGGGGCTGATAGTCTCAATAAATTGTTGCTGGAGTTAAAATCCACTGAAAATTCGTCGATACTTGCTCGATCCCCTAAAAGCACCCGCCGAAAACAGAGCACGACCATCCGAAACCGGTAACAAATTGTATTGAGTGTGAAGCGAAAGGAAAGAAGAAGGGAAATCCCTTCTCCGAGGATTATTTCATCAGAGTAACTTTTGATCCGATGTATTCCATTTTAATTGAGAATGAATAACTCTTGTATCCTTCTTTTGTGCGTATGCTTTCTGGTACGATGAATTCTTCGATCGCTTCAGGATCCTTTTTTTCACCAATTTCTACAGGTAGGCACTCAACGATCGCTGCTCCCATTTTCGGGGAGAAGAGAACTTCAAGTACGGTACCTTTCGGGATGACTGCGGTGAACCCATCGGTATAGTCGTCTTCCCATTGTGTTTCGGCGGTTTCTCTAGGCAGTTCTTCCTGGACAACTAGCTTATCACCTTTTTTAATTTTTGGTTGTTTGGTTCCACAGCTGACTGCAAACAGGCACAGTACTGCGGAAAGAATAACAGGTTTTAGAATTCTCATTCTGCCTCCTAAATAGGTATTAATATGTTTATGAAAAACCGTTGTCCATTAAAAATTAAATAAGTTTGTATTTTTATACAATCATTTTTATTGTAATATATCCATTTTTTTATCTAATTACAGCTTTTTACACTCCACCGATTAAAAATCTATCCAGTTGTGCTGAAACCAGATCACTAAAATGAACAAACAATTCCTGATCTGCCAGTGTAAAATCGTACTGATGTCCCAGTGGGTCATGCGATCTTTTTCCGTATAATGAGAGCGCTCCGAAAATAGACTGGTTATTCTTCAGGCAGATAGAAAGTACAGAGACGGGAGGAGATGCTTCATTGGTGTAGTCATGGATCATTACATGTTCTTTTAATGGTGCTCCAGGATCCATCGTCGTGCGCATAGCAATTGATTTGTCAAGATAAAGAATCCGGGGGAGCATTGCCTTATCAATTTTTGAACAGGTATCCAGAACTTCAAAACAGTTCATGGTTGGATTGTACAGGCTTAGAACACAATGCTGCGATTCAAAGACCATGCAGGCATTGCGGACAACCAGTTTGGCCAGATGTCTTATATTTGTTATCTGATCAAAAAGATAGGTAAGTTCATTGAGAACTGAATAGCCGGTCTGCTCAAATGCATTGTTTATCTGAAGTAATCCCGGGAGCTCAATATTCAGAAGTGTAATCAGATGATTCAGAAAATAAAGCTGATAATCAAACTCCTGACTAACTGAGATTGATTCCACAAGGATACATCCGGCCAGTTGGCCTCTGAGCTGAAGTGACTGAGAGAGGAACAGTTTGTATCTGTTTGTCTTCTGGATATGAACCTGATAAGGTTCATAATTATTTCTGAGTACTCTTCCTGTAAAAAAGTCATTGAGCCTGACCTGATTTTCTCCATAATTGCTCAGTGCCGGCGAACTTGACGCAAAAAGAATAAAGGTGCGGTTTTGATCGTCATACCAGTACCAGTTTGAAACAGCAGCACCAATAAAGGTATTCAATGTTTTGAGCAGCAGGCAACAACTGTCAAACAGTGGCTGTTCCCGATGGAGAAGGTCACAGAGGTAGCGGATCTGATTATTAATTGCCATTTCAGATGGATCGGTATTCACCTGAGGTAACCCTTCCCAGACTGTCTGTTGTCATTGGCATCTTAGAATATGCTGCTTGCACTCGCCGTAAACATTAAACATACTTTATAATGTATACGCCTGAAGTGCAAGGTCACATCGGTTTGTAATTACCGCGAAGATGGCAGGATCGCTGATAAATCGTTTCAATGATTCCAGTGTATCCACAGTCCATACCGCAACTTGTTTAGAGGATAATGGTCCTTTTCTGAAAAGTGTTTCATTTTCAGTATATAACGATTGCTCCGGGCACAGGTAATCTATAATAGAAACATCGATCGTACTGAATTGAGCTGGTGACTCAAACAGATACCCCGTTTTTATTGTTTTGTCCAATGTTTTCAAAGTTTGCAATATCGATTCGTAAAAGGATGTGAAAAAACAGCAATCCATGACACCATATTTTGATAGTAAAGAAATAACCTCTGTTTCACATCCTTGTTCTTTCAATTCGATATCGAACCCACAATATTTGGAAAATTCTGAAAATACTATTTCAATGCGTGGGACACTGAAATGCTGTTTTTCAGCAATTTCTTCAAGCTTGTTTAGTGTCAATGATGAAATCGGGAGCTTGATTCCATTGCATGGAATACATGGGTCATGAAACGCTACCAGTATGTTATCTGCTGTCCTTCTTACATCAAATTCGATAAAGGTGACGCCATTGTCAATTGCACTCCGGAATGACTCAAGCGTATTTTCATGGAATTTGTATGGATGCCCCCTGTGTCCGATAATAGCTTTTTTCATAATGTTCTATATCCGGTCAGTAAGATAGTGCATCATAAGGCGAACACCAAAACCGGTTCCATACTGTGGAGTATCGCCTCTGCACTGGCCTTCGTTATATGCAGTACCAGCAATATCGATATGTGCCCAGTGTGTATTATCTATAAATTCACTCAGGAATGCTGCTCCGGTGATTGAGCTGGCGTATCCTTTTTTAAATTTTGACAAGTTTCTCAAGTCTGCGATATCGCTTTTCATTGCATCACAGTACTCTTTATAGAGTGGAAAGCGCCAAAGACGTTCTCCGGTGATTTCACCTGATGAGAAAAGAGATTGTGCAAGCGTTTCATTATTTGAAAACAGTCCGGCAATAAGATCTCCCAGTGCACTTAGAATGCCGCCTGTAAGTGTAGCGAAGTCGATGATCTCATCTGGAGAGTACTTCTTTACACAGTATGCGAGTGCATCAGCCAGTATTAATCGCCCCTCTGCGTCGGTACTCAATATTTCGACTGTTTTGCCGGAGTATGATTTATATACATCACCTGGAAAGAATGCATTGGAACCGATAGCATTATGTGCTGCAGCCACTACACCCGTAACATTAATACGCGTCTTCGATTCAACCAGGCATCTCATGACCGCTAAAATCGTTGCTGCACCAGCCATGTCTATTCTCATCGGTTCAATATGGCCGGTTGGTTTTAAATTCTGGCCACCGGAATCAAAGGTAATTCCTTTACCGACGATGGCAACCTTTTTATTGGAACGGGGATCTCCCTTATAATCAATTATGATAAGCCGGGGTGGTGTCGGAGATGCCTGACCTACTGCATGAAGTAAATTTAACCCATTTTTTTTAATCTCTTTTTCTGTAAGAATCTCAAGGGAAACACTCTTGTTCTCAGACAATTTTCGGGCTTCTTTTTCCAGAAAAACCGGAGTGATTTCATGTGCATTTGAATTTACCAGATCGCGGGCATAATTAACGGCGCAGGCAATACTTTTTATTTTTTTCAGATCTGCGGAATTTAGTGTCGAACCGATTATCTCGAGATGTTTGATCCTTCGGGGCGTCTCGCTTTTATATTTATCGAATTTATATGCTCCCAGGATGATTCCTTCAATGACCGCACTGCTGTATTGTGACGAACAGAGAGTGCCATCTACAATAATTGAAACCTCTGTCCGTTTTAAATCGAGTGCTTTTTGTATCCCTTTTGCTGCAAAAAAGCGCACCTTTGTTGTGGTGATTGCATCAGCGCTGCCTGTACCGCAATAGATTATTGTTGTATGGTTCTCATAGCGGTAAACAATTTCACCTTCATCTGCGTTAAAATCGGGTATTGTTTGTTCGTTGGGACTGACAAATTTTAATAATGTGGAGAAACGGGCTTTTTTTGAAATATTTATATCCATTTAATATATCCTTACTAAGATTTTTCATCTTTTTTCCCGGAATCATTCAGAAAAACTTTCTGCTGAAATGGAAATTGAGTAGAACCGGAACATCAGATCATCATAGAAAACGCCATAAAATGATCGTAGTATCAGCAATACCAAAAATATATATTTTCCGTTTATCTAAAATGCAGCGTTGAATACATTTTTGATGAAATAAAATTGATAATACTGCTCAGAAGTCAGAATCCGGAATCCAGAATCCAGAATTTATCTCGAGCTCGGGAAGAATAAAAAGCATCCAGGAACCTGATATTCCATCTTGAATGGTGAATTTCAGCTGAAAAAGAGTCCTGCTTCCCGAAGGTGTATTTTTTCTTATTCTGGATACCTGAGTTGTAGCAAATTAAATAATTCTGCATTGTATTACTCTTTTTCAGGGTCATATCCTGTTGTGTGATATGAATCCGGGGCAAATGTCGCAGATTGCGGACTTACAGGAACAAATAGTGTCATGAGAAAAAGCGCGTTTTTATTCCCTGGTCAGGGATCACAGGAAATAGGGATGGGGTATGATCTTTTCAAAGATGATGCGTACTTCCGTTCATTGATCAGCCTTGCAGATGAGATAACAGGGGAGAATCTGGAAAAAATCTGCCTTCAGGGACCTGATAGGGTTTTGATGCAGGCGGGAATTCTGCAGCCGGCGCTGGTGTGCATCTGCCTTGGATATCTTCGAAGGTTGAGCGAACGTGGTGTAACGGCTGATTTCATACTTGGACATTCGCTGGGAGAGATAACTTCACTTGCTGCATCGGGAGTTGTCAGTGATGAAGATGCTATACGTATTGCAGCAAAACGTGGCGAGTTGATGGATCAGGTTGCGTCGGGGTGTAACGGCGGGATGCTTGCTGTAATGTTTGTTCCTCTTGGTGATGTTGAGCAACTGCTCAGAGAGTTTGAAGCACCTGAAAAGATTGTTTTTGCCAATGATAATGCTCCTGATCAGGTTGTTTTGTCAGGGGATCTTGAATATCTTGATAAATTTGCTTCAGTCATTTCTGAACGTAAATTGGGAAAATGTAAAAAGGTTCCGGTTGTGGGGCCATGGCACAGCCCATTTATGAGTAAAGCCCGGTGTGAGTTTGAAGAATGGGCAGAATCGATTGCTTTTAAGAAACCGGGGATATCTCTTATATTAAATGCCACCTCAAAAACAGAAACCCATCCAGCTACTATAAAACATCTTGTAAGCTGGCAGTTGACCAGCCCTGTTTTCTGGCGCAAATCCATGGATCTGATTCGTGAATCTGGTGTTGACACTATTTACGAGATTGGACCGGGACGCGTTCTAAGCGGTCTGGCCCGGGTAAACGGATTCAAAAAAAACACAACAATATACAATATTAATACCCTGTCAGGTATTGATTCGGTGCAATTAACCTAGCCACAATCTGTACGTATTTATCACGCACCGCAGCCGCATGTCTGCACACATCGCCGCCTCAATTGCACGAGCCGCACATCCGCGTACGTAATTACGTAGCGCTTCAAATCTGTAATATTTATAATAATTTAAGATAATAATGCATGAAATGTGATCGTCGTCACAGACAGACTGTTTATTCATTAACTATATTTATTCCGTAATGAACAGATCAGCGCCTCATCTTAATTGGACTGGAGGATTTTCTCATGGCAGAAAAAGTTGCAGCGAATAAAGCGCAATATCATTTTTTTTGTGGCGATATAGAGAAAAAGACATTTGAAGTCGCGGAGTTTAACGGTTGCGAGCATATTTCTGCTCCCTACAATTTTTCAATTACTCTTGTTTCCCGGGTACCGGATATCAGCCCCGACTCCGTAATAGGTAATCAGGCATCACTTTACATTCTTCGTAAAGATAAATATCATCCTTACTCAGGAGTGATTAACGAGTTTCAATTGATCGATAAAAGTGTTGATTATTGCATCTATCGGGCGGAACTTGTTCCGAGGATCTGGATGGCAAGTCTGAATTATCAGACCAGAATTTTTCAGAAATCGACAATCAGTACTATTATAAAAACTGTTTTGAATGATTCTAATGTAAAGAATTTTGAAATCAAAATTAAGAACGATCCTCAGCATGAGTATATTGTTCAGTACCAGGAATCGGACCTGAATTTTATCTCCCGATTGATGGAAGAAAATGGCATCTGGTACTTTTTTAAAGAAAAACCAATGGAAAAAGATACGGTTGAGACTTCTGAGAAAGGGCTGTTCTCCGAAGAAGTGCTTTACATTGTCGATGAAGCAAAAGCTTTTGAGGATATACCTGGTGAGAGCAGTGATGTTCTTTTCCGCTCCTCTTCCGGTATGTATGAACGGGACAATGATGAAATCTATGAGTCGATAAATCAGGTTCAATACGAGAAGGTGATAATACCGAAAGAGGTGTTTGTAAAAAATTACAATTATCGCAGTCCCGAGGATGACCTTGTCGGGAAACAACCTGTCAGCAATGGGCTTAAAGGGACAGTATATGAATATGGAGGCATGTTCAAAACATCACCCGAAGCTGATGCTGCTGCGACGGTTCTTTCCAAACGGATTCAGTCCAGGCGGATAAGTATGCAGGGAGCAGGGGACAGCAGAGCATTCAAAGTCGGATATCGTTTTGTTCTGAAAGACCATTTCCGTGAAGATGTTTGTCTGCCGTATGTGATTATGGCGGTCACACATTCAGGGGGTAATTTCAGCGGCAGAGAGGCTTTGACATATTCAAATCGTTTTTCAGCAATTCCCATGGAAGTTGCAAACGAGTTCGCTCCCGAAAAAACCTCGATTGTCACAAAGGTAAATGGTATCATGTCTGCTCATATTGAGGCCAATAATGCTGAATATGCTACGATCGATGATAAAGGACGTTATAAGGTCCGTCTGCCTTTTGATCTTGCTGGAAAGAAAAACGATTGTACCGGATCAAAATATGTACGTCTGGCACAGCCTTACAGCGGCGCTCAGTACGGCATACATTTCCCTTCTCATCAGGGTACCGAAATGGTGCTTGCCTGTATTGATGGCGATCCGAATAAACCGGTGGGTATCGGTACTGTTCCCAATGCAGACACGATTTCTCCTGTTGTAGAGTCAAATAAACAGCAGAACCTCATACGAACTGCTGGTGGAAATGAACTTCTGATGGATGATACAGATGGTAAGCAGGTTGTACAGCTTCGAAGCAATGCCCAGAATGTTCTTAAAATGGATGATGAGAACAAACGCATTACCGTTCAGTCTACAGATAAGAATATTATCACTATTGATGATACTAACAGTGTCATACAGATTCTTTCAAATAAGCATTTGATTTCGTTAAGTTACGCTGATGATACCGGTATATTGATTACTACAGAGGGCGAAAATATCATGAGTCTCAGTGATAAAGACAAGAAGATCACTGTTCAGACCGGTGGCGGGCATCTGATCGAAATGGATGACAATGGTAAAAAAATCACACTTGCAGATGGTCAGGGGAAGAATACGGTAACACTTGATGGCAGCAAAGGTATTATACTTGATACAAAAGGAAAGCTGTCGATAAATGCGACTCAGGATATCGAGATCAAGGGTGCAAATATCAAAATGAGTGCATCAACCGGTAAGATCGATGTGAAGGCGACCCAGGATTTATCTCTGTCAGGTCTTAATATAAACGAGAAAGCAACTGTTGCTGTAAAAATCGAAGGCGTAGAGGTTGAAGCAAAAGGAACCGCTTCAGTAAAGGTAAAGGGCGCAATAACTGATGTTAAAGGAGATGCAATAGTCAAAGTGAGCGCGCCAATGGCAGAACTTAGTGGTGATGGTATGACCACGATCAAGGGCGGAATCGTAATGATCAACTGATCTTATGTATAATTTATTTAAATGTTAAGGATCATATATGTGGATGCAGATGTTTATTCCCGGGTATAATCCGCAGGGGAATACAATAATTTCGGTACTTGCGAAAAAGACATATACAATCGCGGATGGAAAAGTTAAGGAAGCACAGGAGCAGATTCCATTTATCGACAGTGATGTCCTGGAAAATCCCGATCAGTTCATGTATTCAGAAGTGCTTGCCGAGACTGATTATATTCCTTACAAAATATATCCCGATGTTGTGGTTTACGGAAAAGCGTATACACCCATGAAGAAACGTGCCTACTATCTGGATTGTGCCGTACGTGTAGGTTCTCTGCGTAAAGCTGTTCGCGTGCATGGAAATCGTACTGTGGAAATGAAAGCCTTTAAGGGGCTTGTATTCAGTGATGCTGAACCATTTACCGAAATGGAGCTTGGGTATAAGTATGCATATGGCGGAGTTGCCAAAGCTAAGGACGGAACGCTCTTTTCGTACTATCCAAATCCAATCGGTAAAGGGTTTTATTTGAAGGGTGGATTCGGGGATGTTTCTGAGATCAGGGTTCCTAACCTTGAAGATCCCGATCATCCGGTAACTGAAGAGTCTATTGTCGTATCACAATTTGAGAAATGGCCCCAGGCGCCTAAACCTGCTTCCTTTGGATTCACCAGAAGGAACTTTTATCCCCGGTATACGTATGCCGGTCTTCTGCCTGAGATGCTTCAGGGAACAGCTGAACACTACAAACAGATGCAGGGGAGCGCTTCCGGAGAGATAAAAATTCCAAGACTTGATTTCAGGGTATATCAGGGGGCATCAGATGGGTTGTGGGGGGCTGAGTTACATGGTGATGAACCGGTACAACTTGACTACTTCGATAAAAATGAACCAAACTTTGCGTTTTCGTTGCCTGGTGACATTCCCGAAATGAACATTGATATTGGTGAAGGTGATACTCTTCTGACTCCATCGATACATACGATAGTTATCGATATGGAGACGAAGGTGCTTTCGATGGTGTGGCGCGGGTCGGTGGAGATTGAGGGTTTTGAAGCGCTTGCGACTATTGGTGCGCCGAAATTTAGTGTGAAATGAGGCGCCTCACCCCCCTGGCCCCCCTCTCCACGTGTGTAGAGGGGGGAAGAAGAGAAGAATGCTATTGCTGCATTCTCCACGAGTGGAGAGAGGGTTGGAGAGAGAGGCGAACGCGGAAATTGCAAAATTTGCGATTTTATAAAACGTTTTAAGAAAATTTTTCAGGTTACTATAAAAAAGGAAAATTAAGTATGGGTAAACCAGCAGCACGTATAGGAGATATGACCGCTCATGGGGGAGTTGTTACCGGGCCGGGTTGTCCAACTGTACTCATTGGTAAAATGCCGGCTGCAACCATGGGAGATATGCATGTGTGTCCTATGGTGACACCAGGTGTACCGCCGATTCCTCATGTCGGGGGACCACTTGTCGGACCAGTGCCACCCACTGTTCTTATCGGTAAAAAACCGGCGGCATGTGTTGGTGATATGGCTATATGTGTCGGGCCGCCATCAACGATTCTTCCTCCCGGATGTATGACTGTGCTGCTTGGTCAGGCTGGTGGCGGTGGTGGCGGAGGGGGCGGAGGATCCACAAAAGCTGCTCAGGCAGCAAGTACGCTGTCTGCTTCATCAAAGAAACTCTCGATTTCCCCAAAGGTTCCACAACCTGTTCAGCTTGCTATCTTTGAAACGGCATCGGTGCTTGGTGAGGCAGAAGCAAAGGCTCTAATAAAGCAGGTGGAAGAGGCCTTTGCGCATGTAGAAGATACAGGTGAAAAGAAGGAGCCTTTGACAATTACCGATCTTGCAGATGTTCTGAAGAAAATTGAAAAAAATGAAGGCTACGAAGCTGCACGATTTTTTGCTGCACAGGTTGACTTTCAGGTGGTAACTACTATGGCAATGCAGTTTGTCATTGGTAATGACACGAATCCTGAAAATGATCCCAATGTTATGCCGACCCGTTTCATGATACTTTACGGAGCTGATGACAATAAACTCCAGTGTGTTGATAACCACCCCGATTGTGCCGATGGAGAGGATCACAAAATTAATGTTGCCAATTTACGAAAAGGATTAAAACTGTTAGGGTTTGCTATTGCTGAAAGCGGCCCCTACGATGATGAACTGCTCAAAGCTCATATCCGGTTCTGCGGAAGTGTCATGACTCATACTGCTCCGGTGATTGAAAAACAGAAAAAGGATGAGGAAGCTCAGCAGGAGGAAATGGAGAAAGAGGAAGCAAAACAAAAGAGTGAGGAAGAGGAGAAGAAAAAAGAGGAAAGTAAGAAGTCTGGAGAAGAAGCAAAGGCAAAACCAAAGGGGCACGGTCTGGCAGATGCGCTGAAACAGGATAAACCATCAGAAAAAACTAAAACAGGTGAATCGAAAATGGGAGGAGCTGCTGGTGGTGGTGCAAATACTGTAAGTGAAAAGGTTGAGTCTAAAGCATCACCATCTGAAGACGTAAGCACTACAGAGAGAATCGAAAAATCAAAGTTAACAATCGTTTTGGATATAGATCCGGAAGCTGAAAGTGCTTATGACGATATCTATACACTTTATAGTATGGATAGTAATAAAAGTTATTTACAGAAGAAGACTGTTAAAGATGATGCGAATAAACAGAATAACTCCCTTGAGTTGATTTTTACTGATGTTGACATATCACTTTCTTATACTTTAGAAGTTGATTCTGGCAATCAGGGGGAAACAACTGTTATTTTTGAAAATAAAAGGTATGGAGAATGGTGATGAGTACAACTTACACAACGACAACAATTAGCAGTACAACAATAAAGGTTTCTGTAAGTGCTAAACCAATGACTATTGCAGAAAAAATATGGAATAAACTGGCAAAAATTACGTCTGCACAAAAACTTGATTTTCAGGGGAAAGCAAAAAGTAAATGGGGGATAGACCCAATGGACTGGTATATATACAGAACCTCCTCAATGAAACCGTATTCACATATTTACGAATGTATCTATAATTCTGCAATTTCTCATAGTTTGAGTCCTGAATATATCCATGCTGTAGTTATGGGTGAGGGTTTGAATCTTCTTATCGAAAATTTACGTTCGACAAACACTCCTTTTGACCCGGATTTTGTTATTGATGCTTATGCCTATCTCGGTGCAGATGAAATTGGATCAAGTATTGACAAGCTGGTGAAGGATGGGTATATTGATGTATCTCATAAAAAAAATATCGTTCCAAATAATGTGGTGAATGAATTGTACCAGCCCAAAGTGAGTGCCTTCGTAAGTGGATTTAAAACTGGAATTGAAATTGTGGTTGCTGAGTTACATGCAAGAAAAGACTGGATAAAAAATTATATCAGTAGCAATTCGCTAACAGTCGATACGTCAAATTCTGACACAATTGATTTTCTCACATATGCAACCTATAATAACAGGGGGGTCGGTATGGAAGCCGCCAAAAATATATCTCATTATATGCGAAAGTTTTCAGGAACTGAAAGATCTGATCAGACAAATGTCCGGTTTAATACTTTAAAGAGACTTGCTACAGCTGATTGGTATAAAAATGCAAAAGTATATGAAATATAAGAACATAGTGTTTAATCTCCTTATCATTCAACTGTTAATCTATGCAGAAGTTAATACAGATCAAGCTCTGTACGCGAACAGTCACCATTTTGATATCAATAATGATTTAAAAATGGATTCTATATTCATTAAAGATTTTGGCTTCGAAAAGTATCTTTTCGTTATGGATGGAGCAAGTAAACATACATATAAAACAATCCAGATTAGTTCCCCAGCTAATTTTTTTTCAATTATACCAATACAATTTTGTACTGATTCGAGCGGTTTCTATCGGTTTTATGTACAGCTTGTAAAAGATAGTTTATGTCAGGGCTTAATCGAGAATGCGTATCCAGATGAATCATTACAATGGATACTGGAATCTTACATGCATACTGAACCTGAAAAATGTTTTAAACCAGTATTATTTGATTCTTTTTCATCTTTTAAACCATATTATGTAATGGTTGAAAAAAAAGATTATCCATATCTTTTAGAAAATGCACCAAAAAATCTTACCAATTCAGAATTTATGGAAAATAGCACGAAGGAAATGTTTGTTGATGCGGCTTACTTTCTAATAATTTATTGGGCTCATAACCACTTTCCAGGTAATTATAAACCAACAGAACCGGAACTTATCATACAGAAAAGCAGCGATTCCTCTTTTTACAAAACAGCTCATGGTATTGCTTTTAAAAATAAAGGAAAAATAAGATGGCTATTCATTTCTGATAATATCGGCATGTTACGGCATGCGTCAAT
Source organism: Chitinispirillaceae bacterium (assembly GCA_016929595.1). Taxonomy (GTDB): domain Bacteria; phylum Fibrobacterota; class Chitinivibrionia; order Chitinivibrionales; family Chitinispirillaceae; genus JAFGIN01. The sequence goes on along the minus strand of JAFGIN010000130.1, from coordinate 22,906 downwards.
TAGAAATGTAATGTTTAGTAATTTTATGGTTTCTTTTGAACAAGTATCGGTTTATTCAAAAAAGATTATTAATATTGATTTAAAAAAAGGTTGTTATAGCTTTAAGTCGAGCAAGAAGTATTAAATTTTTGATTGCGATAAAGTGTTTCTTAATTTTTTTGGCAGATAGAACTAAAATATCACCAGAAGGTAAAAATGAATAATCAATTTGGAAATAAAATACCGGATGCAAAGGGATTCGGAGAAAGCAAACTTAATGAGGCAAAAAGTTTTGGCGAAGATAAGCTCAATGAGGCGAAAAGCTTTGGTCAGGGTACTCCTTTTTCGTCAAAAGCTGATACCGGTTCATTTGACGGCGGGGCTGCATTATCAGGTACTCCCGGAAGTTTTAGCGGTAAAGCTGCAACAGAAGGGGGAGCTGCATCACCGATGGGATCCGGAGGTAAGGAATCTGCCGCAATGTCCGCAGGTTCTTCACAGGAAAAACTATCACCTGCCGCAAGCGGTAGTGATTCAGGAACAGCATTATCGACTGGTACAGGATGCGCTCCTGAAAGTCAATCACCCGCCGGTAGCTCACCGTCAGCAGCATCTTCAGGAGCTAACGCACAACGTGCACCGGATCCAAAGAAATATATTGTACAAGCTGATGATGACTTTGGTTCGATCGCTAAAAAGTTTGGCCTTCCCTCCTGGAAATATCTCTATCAGATTAACAAGAAAGAAGTGGGAGACAACCCTGATCTCCTGAAGGCAGGCACCGAACTGACAATTCCGCAATGGGATTCTACTTCCGGTGATGAGTTGATACGGGAAAAGGGGGCGGACCCGTTTGCGTATACCGGCGGGTTGCAGTATCGGTATCCGTGGGTACCGTTTAGTCTTAGTTTGAAAAATGAATTTAGCGACCCAGTAGTCGAATATGATGAGAATAGTGAAATTCGCGAAGAATATAGTAAACCGATTAAACTATTAATTATTGACGCAAAAAGAAATGTCAAAATTGCGGATGTAGAGGCAGCAAAAAAATATGACGAGATTGAATTGCTTATTCCCGATGCACAATCAATAATAATATCCTCTGAAGAACCAGATACTAAACCAGGAACGCTTAAAGAATTAATCAAAATTCTTAAAGGTATTGAGAGTGAAGAAGGTTTTGAAGCTGCTCGCCATTTTGCCTATTATCTCAATTACGAGAAAATTTGTGATTTGGTAAAAAAAGGCGGGAAAGATAATGATCCCAATCTGATGCCGACACGGTTTATGTTATTGCCTGGTATGAGTGATTCAACCATTAAAACATTGATAATCATCCTGACACGCCAGAGGGAAAACCACCTTTCCCGATAAATGTAACAAATTTGAGAAAGTCATTAAATTTTCTTGGTTTTGCTGTTAAAGATGGTTCTACTTTTGATAAATCTGTTTTTGAGCCATTACTTCAATATCTACGTTTGCTGAAGGCAAGGCGTAAATGTGCCATTGTAAGCTCATATACCGTGCAAGTTGGTGATACTATTGGTAGCATAGCAAATGATTTTGGTCTGCCCTCATGGAAATACCTTTATAAGATTAACAAAGATGTAATTGGAGCTGATCCCAACATATTGAAAACCGGTATAGATATAGAAATTCCTCAATGGGATACGACTTCCGGAGATGAAAAGCTCATGAACGCAGGTTTTGATGTCTTTTCATTCTGTAATGGTGTAGGTTTTCGATATCCATGGGTATTATTTTCTTTTAAAATGAATGATGACAATGGAAAACCAGTGTCATCGTTTAGTAAACCTACAAATGTAAATATAACAGACAAAAAATCAAAAAAGTCCCTCTTCAAGGGAACAATAACTGCGCTTTCTGAATTAGAAATGCTTATACCGGATTCCGGAGATATTAATATCGGAATTGAAGGAATGTCGTTTTCTATTAATGAATCAGTGCATGAGTACATTAAATAATTTTACTACGACATAATTTTTTATCGAATTATTTTTATATACAGGAAAATTATTATTATGGCAACACCAGCAGGTTCTGCATACACAGTGTCTACATCGGGGAAAAATTTTGTGATCTGGTTTGGATCTCCGGGGGTTTACGATAAAGAGGATAAAAACCATGATCAAGCCTGGTATAATTATGTTAATCCAATGATGCGAATTGCCGAAGCAGGAATGCTCGATGTTAAAAAAGGTGACACTATGTATTGGTGTCTTTACTCAACTGGGTATAACACCCGCTGGGATGCGGATCAGAAATCCGATAGAAAATTCATTCTGGATCATGTTGCCAAAGTTAAAAAGTATGGCTCAAAAGATTATGTTGATCATGTTAAGAGAAGAGCAGCTGAGTTTTCCTACAGACATGGTTATAAAATAATAGTGAAAGAATTACCTGCAGCTAAAAATTTTTGGGATGATTTGAAATCGTATCCGGATAAAAGTGTCGCATCTGTGTGGTATTTTGGACATGGGTATAATGATTTGTGGTTGACGCTAGAACATAATGCATCGCATGTTGCTAAATTAAACTTAAAAGATGGATTGAATTATATAAATAGATTAGATATTCCGAAACATAATACGAATATTTCTAAAAAATTCTACGATGTGAAAATTCCATCAAAATTCTACGGGTGCAATACAATTGAGTTCGCTGAAGAATGGTTTATTCTTATGGGGGTAGCAGCTCAAGGTGCAGACGGAACAATGCAGTTTGGCACTTGGGAAAACGATATTACAAAAATATTATCAACACTGGAATCTGGTATCACAAAAGGATCTCTGAGAGGAGCCTGGAAAGTATATCAATGAAGACCAATGTAATCGTAATAGGATCTATAATGGTATGTCTGTTTGTCCTGTGCAACGAGGACAATAGAAAAATTCAATTAAATAACTATGATAATGTCGAACTAATTCCACACGGTCTTGATTATCCAAGGGATTGGAATCAAAAGGCTGATAACTGCCACTGTGGCAATACCTCAAATAGGGAAGAATGCAAACTTTTTTGTAATGCACTGGAGTCGGTAAATAGCATATTATGTCTGCCACGAGAGAAAACGTTAAGAACTATTTTGAAAGATATGACAATGTTTGCAAGAGATGTTGATAATGGCAATCAAAAGGTTGGTCGTTTCGTTGGTGCGAGTGTACTTCTTTATTTTTATAATTCAATAAAAGAAGATGAGATTATTAGAAAACACCTTAGAAATGACACCAACTCACTAAAACTGATTTTCGCATCTCATGGAAGAATCGTTGGTTTTGGTTGGATTTACAACAGATTAGATAAAACGAAATGGGCTTCTATGATTGCAGAAACAAAGATGAGTTTATTTAATCCTTTCGAGGACAGTGAGTATAAAAAATATTTTTGTAGAGATAGTATACAGTGGTGTACGCCTTTGATTGCTCTTGAATGTGAAATGGAAAAGACTAAGAAATGAACATGCAATGTAATTAATGTCATAATTAAGTTTTATTGTTGCAAATGCATTTTGTGTAACAAAAATAGTGCGGCTCCTGAAAAGCCTCTTCTGAGTAGTTTAAACAATCGTTAATCGAAAGTTGATTGTGTTACTCTAAATATCACATATTTCATTATAATAGCATGCATGCTCTTGAATATGAAATGGAAAGAAAATGAAACTATATTTCAGCAGGAACTGATATGGGTATAAAAGAAAAATCCGCAAATACTTCGACAACACACATTATCCCTACCGGAGGTTACCCGGATTGTTTTTTCTATGATCCCGGAGAACAAAAATATCTGGTAGTTAATCCAGCTCATATTGCACAACTGGTGATGAATATAAAACAATTGGACAATTTCCAAATGCAGATCGCTAATGCCCGGGCGGAAAAACCATCTGCAAAGAAAACTGAAAGGCTCGAAGGTATAGGGAAATACATCGATGAACATATAAATGGAACTACACAAAAACCTGTTACGAAGAAAGGTATAGCTGGATTGATACCGCTGCTCATGACTAATGGAACAGTATCTTTATACGACAGACCACTCGTTTTTACCCGACGGCATGATCTGGACAAAATGAAATGGCTTGATGCGGATGATCCAGAAGTTGCAAAGCGGTTTAAATTGATTAATGATCGACTTGAAAAACGTATGGAAAACGCTTTGAAAACTAGAAAGAAGAAGGAGGAAGAATCCAAATCCAAAACGGGTAAAGAAAAACAGGATGCATTGAAAGAAAAATGGGCAGCAGTAGAAACTTCCTGCGGATGGAAGTTATGGACATTAAAAAACAAGGATGGAAAACCTTTTGATGGACGCTTGGTAAAGAACTGGATTTTGCAGCCGGATTCAGAACTCGGAAAAGATAGCAGATATTTCAGTGCAAAACCAGAAATTCAATTTTTAAGGTATACGCTTGGTGCTGAAGCTGGCGCAAAGTGGGATCCTAAAGGCGGGTCGATAAAACTTGCGGCTGAAGGGAATGCTAAATTTAACATAGTTGATGCAAAAGTTACAGGTGATATGCTTCTTCCAAGTAAAGATGGCGTAGACCTTTTCGGATTAGTTCGTGCAATAACAAATAAAGCAAAAGTAGAGAGAGCGCTCAAAGCAAATGCTAAATTTTTCGTGCGGTTGAAATTTTCATTATCTGGTTTTGCTTACGCAGGTGTATCTGTATCGGCATCAGTAGCGATTCCGGAAATCGATTATAGTGACTATATAAAAAAACGTCAGGAAATTGGAACTGCAAAAAAGAATAATGATAAAAAAGAGGTAAAAGCTAAGGTTGGTGTAGAAGGCGAATTGTTTGCAGGTGCAAAAGCTGGAATAAGCCTGGCTGAGGAAGTTGAGTGGCATGATGGATCAAAGACACCAGCGGATTTTTCGACATTAGCAGGTCTTAAATGGACTGGAACAGGGCAGATTGGTATAGGTATAGGTGGAGCACTTGCGTTAAGATACGAGAATGGTAGTTTTACATTTGAAATATACCTGCAGGTAACATTGAAGCTTGGTCTCTCCGGTAAATTTGAAGTTGAAGTAGATATCGAACAGGCTTATAAAATTCTTACGCATTTAGCACGGAGTGTAGAATATCATAAAATTCCAGGGTTGACAGCAGAAGGCTTTAAAAAACTTGCTGATTACGGTCTTGCAAAAGCAATAAATGCTAAGAATATGGCAATAGATGCGTGGGATTCAGCATATCAGGCAACTGCAAAAGCTGCAGAACAAACTTATGAATCAGCAAAGATTGAACTTCTTGAAAAAAGGAAGGAAATTGAGGACACCATAAAAGTACTCTACAATGATGTAAACGAAGCGAAAAAGGAGATTCTTGAGAAACTCTATAAAGAACAGGATGAGTTAGAAGCCCGTTTAGTGAAAGTAAGAAATGAATGTTTACGAAAGAAAAAGGAGTTTTGTAAGGAAATAGAGGGTATTGCTAAACAAGTTTCGGATTTTAAATCGTGGTTTAAAAGTGCAAGTAAAGAGGAAATCAATGAAATCAGGAAAATACTTGCTCAGAATGTTAATACCTGGAATACATACTTTCAAATGTTATTACCTGAAACTGCTGGACCGATTATAGCATTATTAGGTGGTGGAAAATCTTTGCAAAGTATTGAATCGATTTATCAGAATAGTATTTTAGCTATTGCTGATTTCTGTGAAAGCACTCATGAAAGGGTGCATTTTTTGGATAATTTTGCTCGGGAACTTCTTGATGTAACGATTACAAATAACACTCAGTCTGTTTCAGAAGGTAAGCGAATAATCTCAAAATGGCTTGAGGATTTGGGTGACGTCGCTTCAGATCTTTACCATGATATTACGGATTAATATTTATGAAAGCTATAAAAGCAGGATATCTCTCAATTTTTTTCCTGATATGTTCAGTGATTCAGTCTGAAAAGAATAAGCATTGTGATACAATTTTCGCGCAGAATGATACATCTGTAGTTTGTACTACGATGTATGCACACGGGAAAATTAAGGCCATCCGCCATTTCCATAACGGAAAAAAGCATGGTTTAAATCAAATATGGTTTGAAAATGGTTCGGTTAAAAGCATTGCTTTTTACAATAATGGTTGCTATACTGATACATCGAAAGTATTCTATCCAAACGGGTCCATAAGAAGTCTGATGCCTTATTTGGATTGTAAAATACATGGCGTTGCAAGAGTATATGATTCGAATGGATCATTGATTAGTGAAGAACCGTATGCTTTTGGGCAATATTGTGGTACTCAAAGGTATTGGTATTCAAATGGGCAATTAAGAAAAGTTCAGGAAATAGATTCAACAGGTGAATTCCATGGGATAACAGGGGAGTATTTTGAAAATGGGAAAATTAGTTGGGAGACAACGTATATCCATGGTAAACGAGTTATTTCCAAATCGTTTTACGAGAATTTTTTATTAGAGTATGAACAGACGTATGAGGATGATGGTAAACGAATTAAAAATGGAAAATATTATTATTCTGATGGAAAAATTGCAGGGGAGATTAAAGATGGCAATGGATCATATGTTAAGTGTGTGTCAGGTATTGGATGCAAAAAGTACATTTATAAAAATGGGACTGAAACCGGAGTTGAGGATTTTAAAAAGGATAATTAAATGACCGAATACGACAAACAAACCCTGATTTTTCTTCTTATCGTTTTAGGACTTATCGCAACAGGCTTTGGTATTCCAATCGGAATAATAATTGTAAAAAATATAAAATTTCTTAATGATTCTGCAGTAGTTAATGGCATTGTACAGGAATATAAAGACACACCGCTTAGGAGATCTGAATCACCACAGCACACTGATCACCTTGGTACAACGGTTTATAAAGTCGTTGCATACACGGTAAATGACATTAATTATACTACAAGTTCTACATATAATATTTCTGAGTCGCTTGCAAATTGGAATTATCTCGAAAACCAGATCCGTATCTGTTATGAAAAAGTAAAGCCAGCCTTATCTTCCGAAGAATGCAATAGTTAAACCAAGCGAGGGATTTATCGCACCCGTTAGAATGGAATATTCAAGGACTGCCAGACATTTAAAATTTTTTATAATGGAAAGTTCAATAAAAGGCGCAATTGAACAGTCGATGATTTCTCCATAGGATTTAAACGTAAATCGTGAACCAAAATCTATCTTTTCAGGTTTAATGCAGGTCAGTTTAATATTTGTAGAAATCCCGGGAGTATGAGTGTAGTATGGAAAGTATAATGAAGAAAGGTAATATACGTGTTGACTTCGAACGAGAAGAAAAGATATTTCCGGTTCAATGGTAAATGACGTACTTATTGTAAAAGACGAATAAATACCACCCTGGAAAAGAAACAGGTGCAGGCCAATATCTACCGAATACATCTCATGCTCTGCCTCATCAAATTCGTCCTGATAATAACGGTTAAAAAAATGTTTATATTGAAGTCGAAGGCCCAGATTCAACCTGGTTACTTTTCCAAAATTGCATCTTATAGAATAGCCCGGCATCCATTTTACATAATCTTTGATAGATACTAAGGTATCGAGATGGTCCTTTGAGCTTTCATTACTATTTCCAAATGTTTTTGCATCATAGATCTTCTGAGTACCAGGAAACAGAGGTTCAATCGCTAAATCGAATTTCAGTTTTTGAATACATGATGCAGTGGCTATATTTAAAACGAGAAACAAACAAAGTGTGGCTTTTTTTTGCATTAGCGGTACATCTTTTCTGGAAGAAATGAGAAATATATCTAAGTGGTAGTGGTCGTGCAATGGTTAATGCAAACCTGGCTATATTTAACAAGTGTTTTTGACCACAAGACAATGGTAAGTGATCATATTCAATAGCTTGTACTTCAACAATTGATACAATGAGTTTAATGTAAGTTATATTTAATTGCCGATATAATAGTTCGCACCGATAATACTTTGCTTTAATTTAACAGGAGCAGGTTCTGTGTTCGTTAAAAAACCCACATTATGTATAATCATTTTAACTCTCGCTCTGCCAGTTCATCCCAGAGTTTTAACCGTTTCAAAATCCGGTGGGGATGGGATGTACAACACGATTAGTATAGCCGTAAAAAATGCGGGAAACGGCGATTCGATAATCATCCTTGATAATGGCATATATGAAGAGCAGGTATCGCTGGACAGCACAAAAAGTGGAATTGTACTCTGCTCTAAGAATCCTTTGTTGCAGAATAAACCGGGGATCTCATTTCAAGACAACCAGAATATCGGTCCAAGAAACCGTTCAGAAGCCGAAAATGCGTGCTCAACTACTTATATCAGAAATGGTGCATTGCGTTTGTACAAAGTTAGGGATGTTGTCATTGACGGAATTATGATCAGTGGAACCGCTCCAGAGGTGTTCAGTGCGGATGATGTTTACTTGGCAAACGCAAAAGTGTATCCCATGCAGTCTGGTAATGTGGCTGTTTCTGTATGCATGAGCGGTGATGTACATATCCGGAATTGTGATATCCGGGATGCGTATATCGGTCTTCACATTACAGATAAAAATCCCGGTGGAATATTTGCATTACTTGAGCCCTCTTATAATAAAGAAGAGATTATAGTACCCTTTTCAGGATTTGGCCAGACCGGAAACCATCTTATTGAGTATAACCGGATTCATGATAATTCCTTTGGTGTCAAGTTCGAGGATACACACGATCGGGGATCAGTGGTCAGAAATAATCTCTTCTATGAAAATCATCATATTACAGATGAATTTGCAAGGAAAGTGAAAAAACTTACAGCAGAAGGTAGTAATCAACCCGGTGGTGCGTTCTGGTTTTTCGATACACCGCTGAGTCCGTTAGCAATTTATAATAATACATTCTGGCACAATTATCTGATTTTTGCAGGGGGGTGGCGTCCTCCGGTTCAAGCACTGGTTTTCAACAATATCTATGCTGCACCTTACCGGTATCTTATGAATGATTCGATTTATGGTGAGCACTTTATGGAAATAAGTTCCGGACTCTCAAACCGAATGCACCATTGCGTTTACTCATGTCAATCACGTCCGGCAGAACAATTTATCTATCATATGACTACTTTTGACACGGTTGCAAAGCAGCATGTCAATAAAGAAATCAATATATATAAGCCCCGGGTCATGAACAGTATCGGTAATGTTGAGTCAACAACTGTTAATGTACTGCTTGAATTATCCAATGAAACAATTATTATGCAGGCGCGAAATGTTATAGTTGAAGGCAATCTCATCAGTTCAAAAAACAGCAGAGGATTTCCCTGGTCAGCAGAAATACGCTGGCTTGAGACAAAGTTTGTTTCCACAGATCCATCAGATGAGAATTTCCTGGTTCCTGACTGGAATGATTCTCTTGTTAAGAATTTCATTCTCGATCGTGGCTGGCCTCTAGTCGGCAATCTGGACATCGATGGTACTCCTGCAGATCTGGGTGCAATCTCTTATGCTGGAAGAGCGCATTCAGAGGTAACAATCAAACCTGTAAAACCAGTCATTAACAGGGCATCCACCAATGCAGAAGTTGGATTTGTCATTAACGTTAAAAATGAATTTACATTCAAAAACCCTACAATATCTTTTCTGCGATGGATCAGATGGGATAACACTACAGTATCTTATCTTGGAGAATACGGAAGTGGTAGCCCGCCTATTCCGCCAAATTGCATCACCCGAATCCCGGTTGCATTTAAACCGATACCTGCAGGTGCTGATTACTATCAATCATTTACTATCCCTGCGCTGTCAAGTAAGGATAGGTATGGCTTTTTTGAGATGATTATTAAAGGCACTGATAATAGTGGTAATGAGGTGTATTCTCCAATCTGTTTTATACCATATAAAAAATTTGATCATTCAATGGATGTACAGGTACTGAATTCTGAACTTACCGATACAGTTATAGTGGTAACAGTCGGACAGCCATATATTCTCAGGCTTGTTCCTCGTACAATCTCAGGAAACCAGATACTCTCTACAAGGATTGACACTGTTGCCGTTCGACTTCAATCTGGCAATACACTTAATTCTGCTGAAAATGAAGTATGCAGAATACCCGGGGGGATTCCTGAGGGAGCTGGAAAGCTCGATACCCGCATTTTTTTTACAAAAGTACCAGCAGACAGTTTTGATGTTATCACTGTAGCAGCTCGATTTACACAGGCATCAGATACATTTTCTATCTGGGGGGAGTCTTTATCTGTTAAAGTAATTCCCGCGCTTGCGGTTAAAGCTGACTTTTATAATCCCGGAGAGAAAGAAACCGTATTATTACAGAAAAAAAGAGTCTTCCATCTTTACGATCTCAGAGGACGGCTGGTAAAGACCATTCAGTTGCAGACAAGAAATGACAAATTGAAACTGTATGCGAAGCAGTTTCCTGGGGGATTGTACATAATAAGAGAAAAGGGACAGAATTCACCAAAAACAATAAAAGAAATGATTTCTAATCGCAGGATCAACATGCTTGTTTTTTAGCGTTTTGACTTCATCTCCATCTCCGGGATATAACCTCGTTAAGATAATGAATTTATCCAGGACGTTTTGAAAAAAGGAAATGTCTATGTGGAAATGTCTATGTGGCATTTTCAATTGGTTTTTTAGCGATTTTTTTCCATTCTGTTTTATGTAGAGTTTCTGCTATTTCAGAAAATCAAATTTCTCTTATCCAAATCGGGCGCATCATAACAATCGAACTGATGGCAAGGGGTGAACTTCCGGCACCCCGGCGTTGAGCATTTGCCAAATGTCCGTATCAATACTCCTTCACATACCCGTATATAGTTACACCACTATACTGCATTATAAATTCAGGTTCAACTTGCGGCCGAAAAGGTGCACCCGGTTATATTTAACTGAAAAATGTTATTTTTTTCACAGGTGCTGGTACAGCATTATCATTAGTATCAGGATGTTTCAGTTCAGAATTCTTTAGCAAAGATACGAAAAAATCCACAGACCCTTCAATAGACATTTTCCCTTCTTTTGTTTCAGCATTTCCGAAATTTGCGGTTCCTGCGACAAAAACTACAGGCTCAATAGTACCATCTCCGTCATCGAACAGACCCAATTCCTTGGATTTTATTGACGGGTGATTACAATGAGTTTTATATTACTCCCTGGAGTATACTTTTTGTTTACTCAGAAATTTTGGCACTGACTCCTGATGTTAAAAAAACGCCCTTTTTTTTATTGACCAGGCAAACAAATACATGTATATTGTTGCTGTGAGCACTATTTGCTATTAGCATATAAATAGGGGAGGTAGCGTGCAAAACAAAAATGAATTAATCGATACGATTCTTGATATTGGTCAGCAGTGTCTTCTTCAGCGACAGGGCATGTCGGTACAGGCAGACATATCGCAGATAGATTTTGCCGTTATTGATATATTGGATTCAGGGGAGAAGGTGTCATGTAATGATTTGGCGAATAAATTAAATCTATCGCCATCGCGATGTAGCAGAATTGTAGAACGCCTTTTGCGAAAAGGTTACGTTGAAAGAAAACCAGATCCTGAGGATAGAAGAGCAATTGAAGTGTCACTGACAACAAAAGGTGGACGAATTAAAAGAGATATCGAAAAACTAAAAACTGAGTGTGAAAAGAGATTGCTTGGTACCATTGGGCCTGGGGATATTGAAATTGTGAAACAAGGCATTGGAATTCTTCGAAAGTCTCTTTCTATTCAGCAAAAGCCTAATGAGGAATAGCAGTATGAACAAGACAGAATTTATACCAGAAATTCAGACTGATGAACTGCTTTTTTTGAAAGAATATGTATTAAACTACGAACCTCTGATAACGTAAAACAAGGAGGACCTGTATGAAAGAAATTCAACCACTTCAGGGGCATGTGTTGATTGAGCCTGCGGCGGCTGAGGAAAGAGCTGCCGGTAGGCTGGTTATTCCCGGTTCTGCAAAGGAGAAACCAAGTGTAGGTATCGTTGTGTCATTTGCTGCTGATGCAACCGATCAGGTATTGGTTGGAGACCGAAAATATACAAGGGAGAGCATGGATGAATAACACGCTTTCTGTGAGTAAGACACACAATAGGTTAAAGAATTTCCCGATAACGTTTTTTGCTATTGCGCTTGGATTTGCGGGTTTCACACTTGCAGTACAAAAAACAGAAGAACTTTTTTTGAAATCTTCTATTGGAAGTACATCATTACTGATAATTACTTTGGGGATTTTCGGTGTCGTTAGCTTGTGTTATCTTGCAAAGACTATTTGGTTTTTTGATGATGTTCTTGACGAAATAAAGAGCCCGGTTAAAATAAACTTTTTTCCTCTTGTTGCAAAAATCCTGCTGGTGTTGAGTGTCGTTTTTCTTTCGAGAAATATGTTGGTTTCGAAGTATTTCTGGATTGTGGGAACACTGCTTCAGTTTGTTGCATCTCTCGCTATCATGTCAACGTGGATAAATCATACGCACTTCAAGATAGAGCATCTTACCCCCGGGTGGTTTATACCGATTGTGGGTTTTGTTATTGTTCCCATAGCAGGTGTGTCTCATGGTTTTGTCGAATTGTCCTGGTTTTTCTTTTCTATAGGTTTGGTTTTCTGGCTGGCGTTGTTTATTATCGTTTTTTATCGAATGGTTTTTCACGAACCTATCGTTCAGAAACTTCTTCCAACGCTGTTTATTCTTTTTGCACCACCGGCCATCGCGTTTATTGCCTGGTCGAAGTTGACTGGACACCTTGATCCTTTTGGAAGAATATTGTTTTACACTTCTCTTTTTTCGTTCATGCTTGTTTTGTATCGGGCAAACATTTTTCTAAAGATTCAGTTCTTCTTGTCATGGTGGGCATATTCCTTTCCGCTTGCAGCTATCACATTGGCATCCATTCAAATGTATCATTTTGCGGGCACTGTTTTTTATAGAAATTTGATTTTTTTCAATTTGTCGCTTCTTGTAGTAGCGGTTGTTCTGCTTTCCATTATTACAATTGTGAATATTGTACGTAAAAAAATCTGTGTCGAGGAAAGCTGAGATGGACGGAGAAAATTCGATTTAAAAAGAGTGTAATGTATTTCATGTTTCTTAAATTGGATCAATTGTTGTTTGTTTGTGGAAAGTCGCAGTATTAAAAGGTGTTATCGTAAAAGGTGGAAGTGATGCATACTAATCCTCATACGTTTCTATGGGTCGCAGTATTTGCCATATTGTCGGTTCTGGTAAATACTGCAGGCATTCTGGCAATAGTCAGGTATCGTGAATGGGCGCAGAAAGCCAAGATCTATTTTATGTGTTTTGCCGCTGGCGTATTGATTTCAACCCCGCTTATGCTTGCGTTGCCTCAGGCATTAACAAAAAATTCCTATGCAGGGTTCATGGCCGTAGGCGGATTTCTCTTTATGCTGTTTTCTAACAGATTCATCCGTTATCACACTGGTAAGAAAGATCTTGCTTTTGGTATTGTAGCAGCCGAAGGAATAGGAATACATTCCTTTGTAGATGGAATTATCTATGCTGTAACATTTAAGATGAGTATTATGACTGGTTTTCTTTCAGCAACAGGGCTGGTTGTGCATGAATTTGCTGAAGGAGTGATTACGTATCTGTTTTTTATGGACTCTGGATTGAAAAAAAGAACAGCTGTGTTTTACGCACTCCTTGTTGCTTCCCTGACCACGCCGCTTGGAGCTTTCGTTGCTTACCCATTGATAGAAAAACTATCGGCAAGTAAGATGGGTTTGATACTGGGATTTATGGCGGGTGTACTTATTTACGTTTCAGCTTCACACCTTCTGCCCGAAGCGATCGGGGAACAAAAGAAGCATTCAATGCTTGCATTTCTGGGTGGTGTTGCGCTTGCGGTATTTATTGTTTTATCAAAATCAGCCTGAAAGAAAGTATAAATAGATGTTTATTAATATCTAATTCGGACGATTTCTTGACGATGAGATGCACAGCAGCTTTGCGCAGCTTGGGTTTGCAGTTGCGAAGGGCATATTCAAAAGGTGTTATGTCCGAGCAACTGCAAGCCCCAAGATGCCAAAGATGCGAAGCAGATCGCGTAATGGAATCGTCCGATTTAGGTAATAGTAAGTGAGAGAAGATCTAATGAACAATGCGATAAGTGGGCCAATACAAAAAAAACATTCTGTTTTTTCTCACCTTCTGAAGTTCCTGGGGTGGTGGTTTGGATTTGCGGGGCTATATGCAACGTTTTCTGTGTGTCCTTTTTGTGGACAGGCTGGTTGTCCGGTTGGTGTCGGAGCAACAGGAATATTTGGTGGTGTCTTTGCACTGATCGTAAAAGGGAAATCTTTGTATTTGGTAATTATATCCAAATTCAAGATACAAAAACTGAATGCTAAAAAAAACAACCATGCTATTTGTTTTGATGGTAAAGATGATCTGACAGAATGAGCTGCTGACTTATTCCCGTCATGATGATAATTTTTTGTGAAATTGACTTTGAAAATGAATATAGATTTGTGTAAAAAATATTATGGAGGTGATAATGAACGAAAAAACTAAAATAGTGATAATCGGTTGTTCCGGAGCGGGAGCGCTTGCGGCGAGGATGCTCAAACAGAGACAACCATCTTTGGATGTGACAATAGTACGTGAAGAAGATGAACAAGGGCTTCTCACCCGTTGTGCGATTCCCTATATCAGTTGTGGTGATATTTCTATCGATTCATCGTATAAAGATGACGATATTTTTACAAGCGCAGGAATACGTATTGTAAATAGTGCTGCGGTATCCTTTGATAGAAGCAAAAAAACAGTCCAGTGTATCAATGGTTTGGAGTTAATTTATGATAAACTTGTGCTTGCCATGGGTGCTCAACCGATCACTCCTCCTATTGACGGTATAGGGCTTGATGGAGTATTTACCCTTAGAAAGAGCGGCGATGCACTACGTATTTTGAATCGTATGAATATGCAGAGAATAAAAAAATGCGTACTTGTCGGCGCAGGGGCTATAGGTATCGAGACTGCGTATCTCATAGCAAAAAAAGGCGTTCGTGTTTCGCTTGTTGAAATGCTTCCACATGTACTCCCCGGGGCTTTTGATGCAAACATGACAAGTGAACTCGAAAAGTATATAAAAGAGCGTAACGTTGATTTAAGGTTGAATACAAAAGTAAAAAGCTTGAATGGCAATAGTGCAATAGAAGAAGTGGCTTTTGATTCGGGTGAAAAAATCAAGGCTGAGATGGTTATTGTTTCGACCGGAGTTCGACCACGCATAGAAATAGCAAAGAACGCAGGTCTTGAACTCGGTAAACTAGCTCTCAGGGTGAACCAGTATCTTCAGACATCAGATCCTGATATATATGCTGCGGGTGACCTTATAGAATTTGCAAATTATGTAACCGGGAAACCGGGTCTTGGGCAACTTAGACCAAACGCGGTTATTGGAGGTAGAATTGTTGCAAAGAATATTCTTGGAAGACGGATTGAGTATCCTCCATTTATTAATGGTTTTGCGACAAAATTCTTTGATAAGTCTATGGCTGGTACCGGTTTAACCGAGGAATTGGCTAAAAGAGAAGGTATCGAAACGGTGAGTGCTATACGATGCTCCGATGATCAGCATTCAATGATGGTTGACAAAAAGCCTTTTACTGTCAAGCTTGTTTTTAATAAAGGAAACAAGCGCATAATTGGAGGGCAGATAATAGGCGATAGCAGGTCGATGATAAAAAGCATTGATATGCTTACGGTTGCTATCAGGTCTGATTGGACAGCCGAAAAACTTGCGACTTTAAGGTGCGCAGGGCAACCCGAATTGTCCCCAGACCCAGGGAGTGAGCCCATTGCGCTTGCTGCAGAAGAGGCTGATTCAAACATGTTGTAAAGGATATATTTCATTTTCCCGTAATTAAAAAATAATAATGTGTGCAAACGGGGATGAATTCTACGATTGCACAAATTGTTTTTAAACAATTAAGCCGAATGTACCATATATGAAGCAAACCAGAACAGTCTCGATCAGTCAGAGTCTGAACAATCGCAAAAATATCCGATTTTCCCGTGCACAAAACTTTGTTGCACAATATGGAACCCCACTGCTCTTATTATCGCATAAAGCAATTAGAAAGAATTACCGTAACCTGAAAAGCGCACTTCCAGGTGTTGAGCTATTCTATGCGGTAAAAGCAAATGCCACGCCAGAAATTATACAGATTCTTGCTGATGAGGGGTGTTCGTTTGATCTGAGTACTCCGGGTGAAACTGTCATTGCCAGGAGATGTGGCATTGATGCGCGGAGGTGCATTCATACACATCCAATAAAGAACGATATGGAAATACGGGATGCGCTTGAATACGGTATCAAATTATTCATAGTAGAAAACGATGATGAAATTGTAAAGCTTTTGCCGTACAGAGATACTGTGGAGTTGTTGGTTCGATTAAGAATAGAGAACCCGTCTTGTCCTGTTAATTTATCGCGCAAGTACGGCGTATCGCCAGCCAAGGCTTACTCTCTTGTTAAAAAAGCACGAAATCGTGGGCTTGTTGTGAGTGGATTGAGTTTCCATGTTGGTTCTCAAAATGATACTCCCCAGAAATTCATCGAAGCACTTCAATACTGTCGTGATATTTGCCAGGCATCAGCCGGTGACGGAGTGGCATTTGACATAATAGATATAGGTGGCGGTTTTCCTGTAAAGTATCTGAAAAAAGTACCTTCAATAAATAAATATTGCCAACCGATCAATGAATATCTTGAACGCCATTTCAGAAACTATCGCATCATTGCTGAACCTGGTCGATATATTTGCGCGAATGCAATGTCTTTGGTTACTGGAGTAAAGGGACGGGCCCTTCGGGATGGTATTTGGTGGTATTATCTTGATGATGGGCTCTATGGATCTTTTTCCGGAAAATTATACGATCATGCTGAATATCCCTTTTATACTGAACGAAAAAACGGGCCGTTGCATAAGTCGGTGCTGGCTGGGCCGACATGTGATTCCATTGATGTAGTTTATGAAGATGTCATGTTACCTTCTCTCAACGTAGGTGATCTGATTATGTTTAATTCCATGGGAGCATATACAAGTGCAAGCGCCAGTACATTCAATGGGTTTACTAAAACAAGAGTGGCCGTTTTGGATTAAACTGTCGAGTTCTGGTCCCAACATAGTGATGAAATAATTCGAACCGAAAGCAAATGAATTATAGGTGTTGATAGTAATAATAATAAGGATAAGGAGCTGCTAAGTGATTCATATAAGTAAGAATAAATGTGTGGGTTGTGGTTTGTGCATTGAAAAATGTGCAAGCAACAGTATAGGAATTTTTAACAGTATTGCGAGTGTTAATCAGAGTGATTGTATGCAGTGCCAATCATGTGTTGCCATATGTCCACAATCAGCGATTATGAATGTCAAAGGCTCGTTACTTGTAGCATTCGGTACGGATGATGGGGTAAACATAAAGACCGATAACCATGTCGGTATGTCGAAATATTTTCACATATGGATTTACGAGAACGGTGAGGTGAAGTATCGGGAGATGCGCGAAAATATAAAATATAAGGAAGACGAATCGAAAACTCATGGTGATCCGGGGAAAGCAAGAGCAACCGCTTCTGCGTTGGAGAGTGTAGATGTTTTAATTGGTGGGAAATTTGGCCCGAACATATCACGACTAAAAAATAAGTTTGTGTGTGCAGTAGTACATGGTAACCGTACTATAACTCAAGCTGTCGATATATTAAAGGAGAATATCAACGAAATCATGGAAGAAAAATGTAGCGAGGAAAAGAAAGGACGTGTCCTGGTATGAGAGTGCTTAAAACAACCTAATAAAAAAATCGGAACAGAAGCGATCATGGTGAAGAATACAGTTAAAAGGGGATGTTCAAAGAGTATTCTTATGTTTGCCAGCCGGTCCCCGGCGCGTCCAAACCCCATCGGTCTTAGTATCGTTCGGCTTAAAAAAGTGGTGGGCAATGAAGTGTTTACTTCGGGTCTTGATGTATTTGATAACACTCCTTTGTTGGATATAAAACCATATATAAACGATTTGGACTCAAAACATGATGCGAACTACGGATGGATTGACAATCTTTCCGGCAACAAACGGTATTTTTTTTTGCACATTATGGGAATTCGCATGAATAGTAAGACGGGCTTTGTGAAACTGTTGATATATATGTCAAATGAGTAAATGCTATCGCTACCCGTTACCGGAATGGTCTGCGAATTTTGAGCGTCTTATCGTTTAATGCGCTTGTCAGTGGGCATACATCTCAATACATCGGTCATTTTATTTATGTTAACTAAATGGCTGCGGGTTATAAAAGAATAGCATTTGACATGATTACAGTATTAAAACATATTTTTAAAACGTATTAAAGTGAGTACTTGAATACTTTAATCTTAAATGTCATTATTAGACCTGTAGTATGTTTAATCTATAATGAATAATGGAGTCGTATATGAGAGGTTCTGAAATCCTGGTAAGAAGTCTCTGTGATCTGGGTGTTCATCATGTTTTCGGTTATACTGGAGCTGCAATATTGCCAGTTATGGATGAACTTGCAAAACAGGGTGTGAACATTATCGTTACGTCGAATGAGCAGTCAGCTACATTTGGAGCTAGCGGCTATTCGCGATCCAGTGATTCGGTCGGAGTAGCTGTCGTTACATCAGGGCCGGCTATCACTAACACACTTACAGCTGTGGCTGATGCTTTTGCCGACAGCATTCCTATGCTGGTTATCGCCGGTCAGGTGCCCGAGCATAAACTGGGAACAGATAGTTTTCAGCATATCGATGTTTCCCGCATATTTGGAGCGACAGCAAAAAAAGTAGTCCTTGTTGACAGCATCGATAAGATTGAAAATATTGTCAAGGATTCCTGGTATTTAAGTTTGTCCGGGAAACCGGGACCGGTTGTTATCGATTTCCCTATTGATTTGCAGCAAAACACATGTTCTTATAAAGATGAGCCGGTGCAGGATTTTCAGGCATTGTATGAAGATGCCCGTCATCTCTCAGACAAGCAATGTGCTCGTTTTTTTGATTTGATGCTATCGGCGAGACGCCCGCTGTTGTATTTGGGTGGGGGACTCAACAGTGAGCGCGGTGCTGCAGCTATAAAGCGATTCAATGATCTGTTTGCTATCCCATCGGTAAATACGCTTATGGCCAAGGGCGTTCTGAACGAAAACGATCCCCTTTCGCTGGGGCTTCTGGGTATGTTCGGGACTCCCGCTGCGAATACAATAATCCAACGGAACGATTTCTTTTTTGCCATTGGTGTTCGCTGGGATGATCGGGTGGCTGAAAAAGTAGGTTTTGCCATTGACGCGAAAGTTGCATATATTGATATCAATCCGGAAAAGGTGAGGCAAATTCGCCTGGAGCGAAAGCCTGATTTCTCTGCGATTGGTGATGGTGCTATCATACTTGATGATCTCTGCGATTATGGCGAAAAACAGCGCATTGCCCTTGACATTGCCAAGTGGCGCATGGAAGCTTCGCTGATAAAACGCTCCTGGAAGCTCGACTATAACCGTGAGTCTGCAGTGATACAGCAGGCTGAAGTGCTGCATCTTCTTTCCAAGATGTTACCCCACAATGTTATTGTTACCACCGGCGTTGGTAATCACCAGCTTCTGGCGGCGCAGTATCTCAAAATGCATCATCCTCGGCGATTTTTGACTTCCGGAAGTTTTGGAACGATGGGATTCGGTCTACCCAATGCTGTTGGTGCCTGTATTGCCAATCCCAGAGCGACGGTGCTGTGCATCGATGGAGATGGCAGTCTTCGCATGAATTTGGGAGAATTGCATACTGTTGGAACCCTGGGTTTGCCAGTGAAGGTGCTTTTGCTCAATAACAGAAGTGATGGCATGGTGCGCAATCTCGAAGATGCAGCATATGGCGGAAGACATTCCGCGACAGAGCGAAATGCAGATGTGGATTTTTCAAAAATCGCAAAAATTTGCGGGTTTCGGTACGCCTGTCGTGTAATCAAAAGAGAGGAGCTCCAACAGGCTCTGGAAAACTTTATGAAGGCGACAGATCCGGCAATATTGGAGGTTATTACGGATCGGGAAGAAGTATTGTATCCCATAGTACCTCCCGGCAAGGGATATCATGATATGGATCTTGGTCCGTACATACATGAAATCAAAGATCAATCCGGTGAAGAACCAGTTGAAGAGAAGAACTCTATGCTTCAAACTGCATAAGAGGCATAAGAGCAGTTAGTGTTAATCAAAGAATAAGAACTTACTAAAAATGCAGATGTGTTTTCGCATTATTTCCCTGGCTTTTTATAATTCTCTGTTGTAGCGAGACCTTTATCTCCTCAACAATCGGATCGAATCGAACCTGATCTGATCAATATACTCTTAGTTAAGAAAGAGATCAAAAACCATATCGTTTCGGATTTCAATTGCATGAAGATTCCATGTTTCAGGAATGTGCACGACGTTGACCAGATTACGCAAATACTCCAACCCAATGATGCAGACCTTTTGTAGGGAATTCCGATGAAAAATCCCGAATTAATATATCGGGACTTTCAGTCGGGACTGGAGGCTGAAAATGCAATCTACAAATAATTATTGGCAAAGGCTGCACATATTGACATTGTACTGGCAGGGGTTTGGTTGCAGTACGATAAGGGACCTGCTACAGGTAATCATTTCAGGAAATTTGCTATGATTAAAAAATCGTATAAGAATGTAGGCTTCTTTTCCGGTAAGATCACTAGTTGTTTTGAGTCAGTTTCTTACTGGTCCCTTAAATGTATATGCCTGAACTGCACCGTAAATTATCGATTGTGAGGTGGTTCTACCCTGGATAACCTTCCAAATGCTGAGGTCGATGATACACCTAAATCTCTTTAACCAGTTTTAAAGCAGCTTTTATGTATTTTTTCATTTCATAACTTTCCTGATTCCATACCTGAATACCCAAATTTTCCGGTTGTCTTTCAAACTCTGCATTAGTTAAACGGCAATAGAATTGTTCATCAGCCCTGTTTGATAGAATTGTGTTAAATTTTTCTTTGCTACTAACCTTTTTTTGTACCTTAACAGTCTTTTTAAGATCCTTTTCAGATAAAATTTTCGGTTCAAGAAGCATAAATTTATGAAGAATAGCAATCATTTCATCAAAAGGTGAGTTTTCAAGTGCAAGGTCATCTATCGAAAAATCTCTGCAAATTAAGATACAGGGAACTCTGCATTTTACGGCCTTGTCATCTTCCATCATCTCGGTATTACTGCATAGATCTGTAACTTTTTTGAAATTTTCAATAACATCATCACAACTTACCGAGCATGCTGGTGCGACAAAAATATCTTCTTGCTTTTTTTCTGAAGATTTCTTTTTGAAGGTGGTTTTAACTTGAAGTTTAAAGCTGAATCCGTCTAGCTTTTGTACCATTGTAAAAAAATCATTGCAAATATTTTTATTCCATTCCTGAAACATATCACTAAAACGGAGTGCCGCCTTTTTGTTATCATACGAAAAATCAACACTTAATTGAGGAACATACGGTTTTGACAGGTGAATACAAATACTTGAAAACGGTTCACATTTTGCTCCGAGATCTTTAACGGTAGCACTCGGGTGAGGAAACTTAATCGATGTACCTGTTGGAAGATCAGAAATAATCGGATCAATTTTCCATGCGTTTTCATCAGTGGTTTCAGAAACATAACGAAACAATTGTGTCAGCGAATCTTTAACATTCGACATCTCGAACCTGTAAGACATTTATACCTCTACTCAGTTATTATTGGAAAATATTTTGGCTATCATCATTGAAAATACTTAGAAAAACACTAACATGTATCGACTTTCTTCATTTAAGAGTTACCTTTTGATCGAAAAACGAATCGGTTTTCGTCTCATAGCTGACCGCTCCAGGCACCATCATACAAGCAGAATACTGCTCCAGATATAGCGAAAAAGCGGTTTGGCAAGTTCCGTCGTCTCCGTGGTGACTCCAAGGAATCCCTGGTAAAAAATAATTACGAGATTCCATTATTATAGATCGTGCGCGACCATTTTGAAGACTCTAAACATAAGTACGTGCGAAGAGCACAAGTTTGTATTTATTGAAATAATTTAGCGTACAGGAAAAAAACAGGTTTTTGCAATACACACAATCCTTAAAACTCCCACCAGAGCCGTTTTGCAAGACTGGTTGCCTGTTTCTTTTTACCATGGTTGTTAAATATCTGTTTTCACTAACCTGGATTTCCCGGTCCAGGCAAGCTGCCCTTGTCTTGGCCGGGAAAGCGGAAAAACTTCCGAGTATTGGGGAAACTCTGAAATGACGGGACAATCTCCTGCTTGAAATCTGGTTCAACCGCACAATCCGTCTTTATGCAGATGTGATATTCGCGAGGATTTGCAACGATTGGGATAAGCACCGGGTAAAACCCCTACGCTGCAGTTGAACGCAGCCCCTATGGAGTGAGTATGTAACCTTATTTGTTTATAGCGATGGACGAGAATGACGCAATTTAATGGCTGTGCTCCTGATTGCCGGTGTACACAAATTTGCGCATTGCGCTTTATTTATTACCTTACCCCCATTTGTTCCCCTCTTCAACATCCACCATGGCGAGGGGGAAATGAGTTCCTTATTGATTATATGATCATCTCAATTTGATACTTTGCATACGCTACTGATGCAATTATAAATTTATTAGTCAAATTCAGATTTATCGGGATTTGACTAATAAATTACTTGGGGTTATCGGATTACCAGAATACATGGAATTATAAACCTGTTTTCTTAATTCTTTCAACGTGCTCCTCGTTCTTTTCCATAACTCATCCGCAATCTTTTGTAAGTAAACGTGTATACCACTGCGACCAGGGACGTGAACAAAAGAAAGTCGAAACGCAAACGGGATGGTCTTCAGTAGGAAAATATGTTTGGTAAAAAGGCCGTTACCAACCGCT
>JAFGIN010000014.1 GCA_016929595.1 Chitinispirillaceae bacterium | reverse complement strand
CTTGCGATCACCGCTTCCGGTGGTGGTGCGAATTTAAGTCAGCTTAAATTCACGCTAACGGGTACCTATGCAACTTCTGATATCACGAAAATACTTGTTAAATTCAATTCCAGTAGTGATTACGCATCATCATATACTGCCAGCTCCGACCTGACAACAATAGCTTCAAGTGGTGACCTTAATACCATCAGTTTATTCACTCCTTATGTTTCCGGTACATCATATTTATGGATTATTGCTGATATTTCATCATCAGCTGCAGGGCGCACAATGACTGTCTCGGCTATTTCCTCCTCAAATCTTACGTTCTCTGCGGGAACGTGTACCGGTACATCGTATGCAAGCGGGCAATTTACTCTTGGCACATCAGCCGTCAGCGAAGATTACTCCTCCTGGAGTTACTCAAAGACATTTACACTGAACACAACAATTACCGGTGCAAATGTTTCATCAAACAATGTTAATTTTCCTGTATTGCTCAGGCTCAATCCTGGAAATTTCTCTTATTTTTCTCAAACACTTACTTCCGGGGCTGATATTCGTTTTTCAAAATCAAACGGTGTTCCGTTAAGGTACACGATTGAACGGTGGGTTGATAATACTGGTGATAATGACACTGCAGAAATATGGGTAAAAATTGATACCGTATATGGAAACAACTCGACGCAATCGTTTAAAATGTACTGGGGAAAATCGGGAGCTGTTGACAGCTCAAAAAGCGCTATGGTTTTTGACACAAGCAACGGTTTTATTGCAGCTTATTATCTGGATCAGAGCAGCGGAGCAGCGGTGGATTACACATCCAATGCACTCAACGGAACAGCAAACGGTAATGTCCCGAGGCGTCAGGCTGGCATGGTAGGATACGGGCAGAGTTTTGATGGTGATGGGGATTATTTCAATGCCGGAAGCGGTTCTAAATTTGACGTATCAGCAGATGACAAAGTGACAATTATGGCATGGGTAAAGCCTGCCGGAAACGCTGTATTCGGAACAATCGAGGGTATCGCAACAAAGTGGAGGTGGAATGGAACGACTGCCTATCAATATGCGTTGGCAGAAGATCAATACAACGGTTTCTTTTTTGCTTTATCAGGTTCAGGAACCGATTATACTTTTATTTACGATAGTGTAGGAGATCCACCCAATAATGGAATCTGGTATCACCTCGTCGGTCAGATGGACGCATCAAAAATGCGCCTTTTTGTCAATGGGACAGCAAGAGACAGTGCAACTCAAACTGCAATAGCCCCGGAAAATTCAAACGCACAGTTTAAAATCGGAATGACTGATGATGATGGTGCATGGAATAGGCAATTTTTCAATGGAGTTATTGATTTTGTTACACTTTCAAAAACAGCACGAAGCCCGGACTGGATAAAATTATGTTACGAAAACCAGAAGGCAGATCAGGTACTTGTAGATCCTGAAAACTATTCTACATGGAGTTACTCCAGTAAAATTACAATTAATACATCAGGTATAACAACTACCGACTGTTATAAATTCCCATTACTGATTAGATTAACAAAGGCAAATTTCAATTTTTCACAGGCTCAAAGTGCCGGACAGGATATCCGTTTTGAAAAATCCAATGGTCAACCTTTTCCCTATCAGATCGAACAATGGGATAATTCAAACGGCAATGCTGAAATCTGGGTAAAAATTGACACCGTATTTGGAAACGATGCAACTCAATATATTACCATGTACTGGGGTAAAAGCGGCGTTTCCAGCAAATCAGATGGGATGACAGTATTCGAAAAAGAAAACAGGCATGCAGGAGTCTGGCACTTTGGAGAAAGCAGCGGAAGTCTTTACGATGCAACATCATACTCCTATACATGTACCAGAAATGGAAATATGGCGCAAACCACTGGTACTATTGGCTATGGTCAAACATTTGATGGAAGCGGTGATTATGCAGAATTAGGTGACTACCTTAATCTTGGTTATAATAACTTTACGGTTAGTGCCTGGGTAAAACGTGGTTCAACAGGGACACACACCATAGCAGGTAAAACAAATGGTGGTGGGCCTTCTTCATTATACGGATGGTGTTTCACATTTGATCTTAATGGTTATCTGTACTTTTATACAGCAAGCGGAGGATCGGCCTGGGGCGATGCAGGCTCATTCTGGTTAAGATCTTCATCGACACTTACCGATAATACAGCATGGCATTATGTAACTGCAGTAATTAACAAATCATCAAACAGCCTTTGTAAAATTTATATTGATGGAGCTGACAAATCCGGAACTACAACAGGTTCAATTACTGATGTGGGAAGTATTGCGAATACATTGAATACACGGATTGGATCGGAATCTGCTGGCGGGTCCCAGTTTCAAGGATCATTGGATGAAGTACGGACATCTTTTTCAGCCCGAAGCTCCGACTGGATAAAACTTTGCTATGAAAACCAGAAAAACAATCAGACAATCAGTAATATATCTGCAAATTACTCCTGGGATAAATCCTCCGCTGCAGGCGTAACCACAGGTGATGGAACCTGGGGTACAGATTCTTATTGGACAGTAGACAGTGTCACGCTCATTCCCTGGCCTGGAGCAGGAAATGGAGCGATTTTTGCCGGAATTGACGGAACGTATACCATAACGGTCAGCGGCACACAAGATGTAGACAGTATCACATTTCTTAATTCCGGATACACGCTTTCAGGCGGCATTCTTAACTTTGGTACTAAAAATGGCATCTACCTTGAATCTGGTAAAACAGCAATAATTTCGTCTGTTATATCCGGAAATGGTGGACTTTCGATACGCTCAACCACAACCCGGGCAACACTTGACCTTAATGGATCGAATACCTATACCGGAGCGACAACTATAGATTCCTTTACATGTTTGAACGTTTCATCACTTGCAGACGGTGGAATAGCCAGCCCCCTCGGTGCATCAGGAAGTACAGCAGAAAATCTGGTTATTGATGGTGGTCAACTTCAACTCAGCAGTGGTACTTCAAGCACTGACAGGCTCTTTACGGTTACACAAAATGGCGCATGCATCTATTCCAGTGGAGATGATGCTATGGACTTTATAAATACTGGATCTCTTGCATTTTCCGGTTCAGGAGCCCGTATCATTGAGTTTGGTGGCTCTCATGGTGGATCGAACACATTCGCACCAGCTATTAGTGATGGTTCCGGAGGCGCAACATCAATACTGAAAACCGGAGGTACTTCTACATGGATTTTTTCTGGTAACAATACTTTTACCGGATCTGTTGCTATCACCACCGGCATTTTACGTGCCGGATCCAGTAATGCATTTGGTAATGAATCAAATGCAATTACCGTCAGTAATACAGGAGCGATAGATGTCAATGGATACAACCTTCAATCTTACACCGGAATCACAATCAATGGTACACTTTTGAGCACCTATGGAGCTCTTTACAACAAAGGTGCTGAACAACAATACGCATTCAGTCAAATTTCTCTGGGAAGTAATGCGTCTATTGGCAATGATGGTAACCGGTTCGATATCGGAAGAGGATATACCGGAAATAGAATTTTTGGCAACGGGTATACATTAACAAAAGTTGGAACCGGAACTATTGCCTTCGCTGCTGATGCAACAAACCTTGGCGGCCTTGTGGTTAATGGCGGTGCAGTTATACTCGAGACAAATGCATCAGCTGGAAGTGCACCCATAACTATCGGTGCCAGTGGTACGTTATCTAGTAATGGATCGAGAACATTTACCAATCAGATAACTTTCAACAGCGGCGGGACCATCACCACTCCCAACAATGCATCCTATACAACCACATATAACGGCACCGTTGCTGTTTCCGGTACTGTAACACTTAATACTGTAACAACCAATTCCCTCACTCTTGGCGGGGTGATCAGCGGCACTGGTACAATCAACAAATCGGGTTCCGGAACAGTTATTTTATCCGGTACCAACACATACAACGGTACTATCAATGTTAACGAAGGTTCTTTACGGGTAACCGGTTCAACAACATCAGGCAGTACTGTTGCAGTCGCTTCTGGGGCAACGCTGTCGGGTACTGGTAATGTGCAGGGCACTGTTACAATTTCTAATTCCGGAATTGTCGCTCCTGGAATAACCGGTGCCGGTGTACTCTCAACGGGAGCGTTAACATTAAACAGCTCCTCAATACTCAATTACGACCTCGGTTCAATAAGCGACACTACTAAAGTCAACGGAGATCTGACTCTGGACGGTACTCTTAATATCACCTTTACCGGAACTCCTGGCACCTATACACTGATGACCTACACGGGAAACCTTACAAACAATTCACTTAGCCTTGGAACAGTACCATCAGGATATATCTATGCAATCACTGCAACAAACGGAAACGTTACCCTCGACATACAGACCAGGGATGTTCTGCCAATAACAGTAAATCATAATATCGGAACAGGCACATCAGACACCTGTCTGGTATATACAGATAAGTGGTCACTTATCTTTGATGAGGACGATGGTGGACAGATCAAATTTCTTTCTGATCAGCCAGATGCAGCTGGTGTCAATCAAATTCCAACCAGCATTCAGCGTAATATATTCTCTATTGAATATGGCCAGAGGTCATACGAAATTTCAGGAACGTTGAAAATCACTGAAATCACGCCGGTGTCGATTTCCATTGAAAATACCTATACCCTGAGCAGTATTACCTTTACCGAAGAGTATACTGTCGATGGAGCCGGAAGGATATATCTTAAGGTGCGGGCAGATAACCTTTCCGGCAGTGATCAGATACAACAATTAAGTTTTCTCTCGTTCAGGGATGATGTTGGCAGCGCTGTGCGGATAACCGAAACAGCAACAGCATCAAGCTGCTCTTATGTACTCAATGCTGAAAGCAGTGAAGATCAGTTCGACATTATATTGGCGTTGTATGATCTCTGGAGTGATGCTACAGGTTTTATAGACGCAGCAGATGATTATTCCTGTATCGGGTACACCGACAACTCTTTTCTTTTCGTAAACAATAGCCGTAACCTCTGGGAGTTCATGATCGATTTTTATTCAAAAAATTCCAACGACACATCAGCGATAACTAATCACATTTGCGATGATTACCGGACTCCCGACAGCCTTGCGTTTATTGCGGGTACACAAGGAATGGAACAGACATGGGAACACCACCTTTACGGTCACTGGAAATTTGATGAATTCTCCGGTGATACAGCTCACGATAATTCCCGAAACGGTTTCAATGCCTATACTACCGGTACCTTTACAACCAGTGGAAAATGGGGAAACGGACTACAACTGAACGGATCTCAAAGCACTCTCATTCCCCATAATATTTCTTTCAATGGGACTGAACGATTTACGGTGATGGCCTGGATCAAAGTTGCATCATTCGGCTCATCATCAATTGTTATGAGCAAGCATGATGGAACCTACGGTTGGAAACTCTTAGGAAATGCAACTGATCAGGTAACACTCCAGCTTGATGGAACATCGTTTTCAGGATCCACTAATATTGCCGACAACCAATGGCACCATATAGCTGCTAATTTCAGCTTCTGGGAAAATGATGTCACTATTTATGTTGATGGCAAAGTGGATGCATGGTATCCCGGTCATTATATTGTTACCACAACACCCCAGAATTTAATCATCGGTAATGGTGTTGATGGTACACTTGATGATGTTCGCTATTATGGTGAACATATCTCTGAGAGTACTTTTAAGAGTATTTACCAGCTTGGGTTTCGTTCAGCAACTGGATCTTACCATCTACGGGCAGATAATAATAATACTATACACTTTATCATCGATGGTGGAACAACGCTCCATTATTTCCCATCATTTACTATTGAAAATTACTGGGCAACTACAAAACCTGCTGCTGGTTGCGTTGTTTTAAACGGTACTGCACTTATAGAAAATAGTGATTACTACGCATACATCGATGACCCTCGTAACACTCTTAAAATTATCCTCAACAGGATAATCAGCACAGATGATATACATGTGTATATTGACGAAAGTCATGCTGATGGTTACCAGATGATCGGAGCGACAAAAAAGATGAGCTGGGGAGTAAATCAGATCAGTACAAATAAGTATTACTGGGTAAAAAACTTTCCATCAGATACACTCGGCAACAATTCATCAAATCAATGGTACATAAACTGGAATATGAGTACAGCTACAGGGCCAACTCATCAACACAGGGATGGTGAAATATGGTATATGGCAAGTTCTAAAGAAAAGCCCCTGACAAAAATCGACACTTCATCATCAAGCCTGATCCCTGGTAGCAGTTACAGCGCTTATTATGCAACATTGGGACGCATCAGACTTACAAACGGCTCATATCATGTACAGTCCAGTTCTGATGTCGATAACACTATCACCGCTGAATTTCCTGAAAGTTCATCCGTGCGTGTAAGATTGCGAATAAATGGTCGTCAGGTTGTATTGAATGGTAGTGAATACTGGGTTGTTACAGAGTGGACTATATACCCAACCGGACAATTTTTCCGTTATGACAGCATTTATCAAAAGAATTTCATTCCGGACAGATTTTACATGGGCTGGTTCATGAGAGATCAAACAAATGCGACAGTTTATACAAATACACCTGAAAAACGTGCAGCGATCCACTACTCAAGCGGGTATCCAGATTTTGCTGCAGCGTGGCTTTCATTTAATAATGCTGATGGTTACCAGAAACAACCGTTTGACAGTGATACATTCAGGATTACCAAAGATGAATATCGGGTTGGGTTTGATTTTTATGACGAGGGATTGCTACCAATCTGGAATTCCAGTTTCATTGAGACAGCTCAGTATCTTGACATTAAAACAGCTTCAATGACTTCTGCACTTGTTGATTCCATGGGTAAATCGGTCCAGAATATCGGACTTTCCGGCGGTGCTGCACTGGCAATGATCGAGGGCACGCTCATTACTACATCTACAGGCGATTTGGATAGTAACGGGTTTAATGAGCGCCAGGGTGCATATATGTTACATGCAGATAATAATACAGTTAACTTTAAAATCCCTGCCCGTAATGATACCTGCAGATTCTACCCGGCATTTGTCATTAGGAACTATTACGCATCACGTAAGCCAAACTATGTATTCGGTTATAATGCATCAGATACGACAGTTTTTCTTGACGGTTACCAGTACAATGCGTATCTCAATTCTGCCGCACGCGAACTGGTGATCCAATTTGACAGTGTATTCTGTGATTCGGCAGGTATTTACATTTCCGCAGACAAAACACTCGCTGTCACAATATCAGAGTTCCTCGCCCTTGGTGGAATCCTGAGCGACACTGTTCGCTGGCAAACTGAAAGTGAGCAGGAAAACCTGGGTTTTCATATTTATCGACGGATCAGACCTGCTTTTATTGACAGTATCAAAAATGTTATCAAATACGGCCCGCCGCAGGCTGCCCTGGGGAGAGCTGGTACACTTTTTAAAACCAGTGTAATTGACACATCTGACACTCAGTGGGTAAAAATCACTGAAAAGCTCATCCCTGGTGCACCTTCTGGAGCATCAGTTGGTCCACGGCACTATCAGTTTATTGATTTTGGAGTTTATGACAGTCTGATCTATGAGTACAGACTGAAAGCAATCGATTTCGAAAACCGTAATAAAATATATGGTCCTGTTAACGCAATGCCTTTCGCTCTAATCAAATACCTTTTCAGACTGGGACGAAATTATCCCAATCCATTCAGAGGTTATACCATTATCCATTTTACACTACCGGAGACAATGACATTCAGTCTCGATATCTATGATCTGCAGGGAAGACTTGTCAAGCATTTGATACGTAAGGACAAACCATATAATGCCGGAATGCACCGGGTGATCTGGGACTGCACCAACTCTTCAGGACAGAAAGCCGCTGCCGGCACTTATATTTACCACCTGAACAGCAAAAAGTATAAAAAAGCATTTACAATGCTTTATATAGGCAGATAAGCCAGAAAAAACAATCATTTATATAAGCTTGCTTTTTACTTCTTGAAAATTCGTCCGTTTTCCCATACAATTATTTATGCGACTCTTACCGATGCCTCTTTTCCAGAATTTGCTCTGAAAAAAGGCTCCGATCTCCCGGATGACTGTGGGGCCGCTGCAATTTCAGGTTTGTAGTTATTTACATATAATATTCTTTGAAAGAAATACTATCGAACATATTTAAAGGTTCACCCCATCTGAATAACCCGCAACAATATCAAAGAACGAATCACTTTTACACACCAATTCGAACTTCGAAGATAATATGCGCTATCATGTGTGCTGTCTCATAATTGGTCGAATTTAAAATGTTTCATTTCTTAAAATATTCGGTTTTGGCAAAAGGTTAGATTCCTGTTATTTTGAGACTTACGTCTTGACAAGAATACTTTTTGACCGTATAATGTATAATGTATTGTTGGGCGTTCTCTAATTACGATTACCTACCGTTCTGAAAGAGATCATGAAAAAAAAAAATGTGATATATAAACCAACAGACAGGAGAAGCCACCTTTCTTTTTTTTTGAGAGCTTTTCTTTTAACTTTTTTAACTGTTTTTTTTATTACAGCACGAGCTTTCAGCCAGACATTTACTATTTCTTCATCAGACCCATCAGTAGCAGGTTCAACCCTCAGTGCCAGTTCCACAAACCAGATTGTTTATGTTCTTGCGATCACCGCTTCCGGTGGTGGTGCAAATTTAAGTCAGCTTAAATTCACGCTAACGGGTACGTATGCAACTTCTGATATCACGAAAATAGTTATTAAATTTAATACCAGTAGTGATTACGCATCATCATATACTGCCAGCTCCGACCTTACAACAATCGCTTCAAGTGGTAACCTTAATACTATCGGTTTATACACTCCCTATGTTTCCGGTACATCATATATATGGATAATTGCTGATATTTCATCAGCGGCTGCAGGGCGCACAATGACTGTCTCGGCTATTTCCTCCTCAAATCTTACGTTCTCTGCGGGAACGTGTACAGGCACATCATATGCCAGCGGTCAATTTACCCTTGGTGTACCGGCGGTCAGTGAAGATTACTCAACCTGGAGCTACACGAAAACATTTACATTAAACACATCAATTACCGGTGCAAATATTTCATCAAACAATGTCAATTTTCCTGTTTTACTAAGGCTCAATCCTGGAAATTTCTCTGATTTTTCTCAGACACTTGCATCCGGTGCTGATATCAGATTCGCAAAAACAAATGGAGTACCCCTGAGGTACGCAATTGAGCGCTGGGTTGCAATACCGGTGATAATGATACTGCAGAAATATGGGTAAAGATTGATACCGTATATGGAAACAACTCGACGCAATCGTT
>JAFGIN010000129.1 GCA_016929595.1 Chitinispirillaceae bacterium | reverse complement strand
GCTCACTGCACCGTAAGGTTGATACATCAGAGCTTCTTTTACGGTGCCATTCTCATCAAGGACCATTCTTGTAGATCCGAGGTGGTCTTTCAAAAAGTAACTATAACTGAAATTTCCAGGTTCACCCTGGATCAGTCCTTCACCAGCCAGTGGCTGTGATTCAAAAGACATTGTAGGTGTTTTATAGTAAAGTATTGCTTCACGACTACTCAGTTTACTCTGCACTGTATTTATATCGATATTGTAGGTTTCATACTGTGATACAGTCTTATTTATGTTGCGAATTTCTGTTAAATTTGTAGTAGTTCTATTGATAGTAAGTGTGACCCGGTCTACTCTGTATGCATTACTTGGAGCTTTAATAGAAAAATTACCATATACTTCACCATTACCTCCGGCTTTCAGATCAAAATTTCCTGGGATGGGAGTTCCCGGATTAGTAAGGTCTGTGTATATCAATTCAATACTGGCTGGAGGAGTTGTTGAAACGAGATCTGTTATCCCTTTTACCAGACAATTAATCTGGATTTCTGAACCTTTAGAAGAAAATACAGTTCCATCATCAAAATATGCAACAATATTACCGATTCTTTTGGTGACAGTGACACCATTGCCACCGATTGGCAGAGGTGAAGCCGGATCAATGCCCGTAAATGCACCTCCTGCAGTACCAGCACTCAGTAACAATTCCTGGTCTTCGGCTGAAAGATCTGAAATTGCATCATAAGGGTTTTCAATATATGACCATACACCAGTTTGCGGATTTCTAACGGCCATTGAATATACACCAGGCACAGCATTAACAGGAGCTGGAATTGAATAGTATACTGATGAATTGTTTTTTACCGGGTTTCCAACCAGTTCGAGATACATCCCTACAGGAAGAAACGCTGAGGTATCGGTGAGCTCCCCCCCCTCTGTAGGCTGATCAACTAATCGCAAAATAGGAGCTTTTGAAGGATCTTTTAATACACCGGGCGGGCATATCAAAATAATCTCAGAATTGCCTGAATATGCGCTATAGAATCTATTTACATTATACTTAATAATTGTCTTATCAGTATTATCAATCAAAATGTTATCAGGAATTAATACAGCTTCATAGCTTTCCGGATCGGTCGGATCAGTCCCAAGGTCAATTTCAATACCTGTTAGGACGCCGTCGCCATCCTCATCACCATTGGGATCAATATATGCGCTGTTGATGATCGCATCGGGTTCAACATTTATGATTTTCGCATAAATCGCACCATCACAGCGAGCTCCTGTAAACATATTCACCGTCGCAAATGGTGCTGTAATCAGGCCTGCTATTTTCGCATTTACACCAATCCGCAACGTATTCTGATCTCTCGAATAAATCCGCACTGATGGAGCATATGATAACGAATCGAATATCAGTTCAGCACCATCCTGAATATCAAATTCTCCCGATGAATGTATATCTAACTGGTCCAGGTAGTTATCAATCATAAAGATAACTTTACCACCGTTCTCAATATAGAATTTCTTAAAGGTATAATCACCAGGGTAGAGTTTCAGTATACCATTTTGCAATACATTCAGGTCACCATAAATGCCCGCTGGAAGAGGGACGGTTGCAGACTGGTTAACAGTTATATTATTGCTGGTAGTTGTAACAGCATAATCCGGCAAAACCAGTGTTGCAACATTAACGCCTTCATTGAGGCTGCCAAAAGTATTTCCTGTACCCTGCTGTGTTAATGTTCCGCCAAGAGTAATATCACCATCGATATGTATATTATTCCATATTACTGCATTACCACCACTTACAATGTTTCCATGGACAACAACACCATTTTTAATTTCTACTAAAGTATTTGATCCCAACGCCCCGCCACCAGAGAAAACACTTCGATCTTTAATTGTTGTTTGATTCGTACTGTAAAGGGCAAATGAGTTAAGTCTGATATCTGCATCCGGTAGTACTTGTGGCGGTGTAGAGCCGCCTCCAGGTTCATTACCGTATATCCTGGTACCCATATAGTACACGGCTATTGATTCATTTTCAATAAATGCAGCACTACGATTGTTTGAAAAATCATTTGTTTTATCCCATGCACTCCAGGAGTTGTAGTGGAGACCAACTGCTACTCCATCTGTACCGGGAACAGTTGCACCGGAATTAAGTGTACTGTTGAGAGAATACTCGAGTTTATAATTACCAGCAGAAATGGTGAGCAGAGTAACATTAAAACCCGGAATGTAATATTTCTCCAGTACCGGTGTTATATCGTCTTCAGTTGTAAAATAGTAGTATAGTTTTACCCCGCTGAGTGCTACATCACCGGTATTCTGTATATAGATCCGCGGTTTTGACATGTTTGTCTCAGTAAGTGCTTCATCACGGGAAAAAACTTTTACCGATATACCTGCCTGGACGTGTACAACAGATAAAAATAACGCAACTATTGCACTTAATAGTACTCCGGATCTCTTATTGTAAGCACATTTCATTTTAATTGAATGCCTCATTTATAGTATCTTCTATAACTTTTTCAGTTTATTTTACTTGTACGAATTGTTTTTATAGAACCCTTTAAAACCCCTAGGGGATCTGGCAGGTTTTTACTTTGCTATTTTTAACACTCTCTTACCAGATGCATCATAAAGCATCTGAACTGTTGACAATAATTCCAAATCACCCTTTGCATATTTCCAATCAATATAGTTGCACGGGTCCTCACTACCTGTATAAGAAATATCATTAATTTTTATCGTTCCGTACACATCAGGCGAGATAAGCGCACTTTCATCTTCTCCTACTGGAAGAGCCCTGTAAAAGGAGAACTTTATCGGCATGTTACGCCAATCATAGGAAATATATAGATTTTTACTCTTATCAATTATCAGATTACCCTTATAATCATATATGTACAAATCAGTACTTGTTTTTGCTTTCTTCAGACGGCTGGTTGCGCGTGTATATATCTGATCGTGGTAGTAATCGTATAAAGTATTCTCAGATTCGCCCTCATGTTTTTTTGTAAACCGTCCGGCATTATCATATTCAAAATCGCCAGTAAATTCAGCTACAATAGCATTAGCATCAGTCCTATCTTCGGTTTGGAATGACACGAGTCTATTCAAATTATCGTAACTATAGCTTTGCGTATACAATTCTTCATCACTGTTATTCTGGTAAGTAAGTATTGAAGATCTGATGTTCCCATTATAAGATTTTTCAGTATTGATTGGTGCGTTACTTTGGTCTGTTGTATAATCGAGCGATTGCGAAAAGCTGTTCATTCCATTAAAATTTGAAGTTTTCATCCAATCCCTGACATTATAAGTGTAACTTAATTTATTATCTCCTGATATCCTGGTAAAATTTTTAAAATCAAGTTTCCCTAATTTTTCATAAGAATACGTGACAATATCATTAGCAAAGGAAGTTGTTTCATCGTCTCCATCACCATGAGCAATAGCCTTCAGATTGCCATCCGCATCGTACTTGTAATATTTTTTTGAAACAGTCGTGCCACAAATAAATTCTTCTGTTTTTATTTTTCCATGTAAATCATATTCATAGGTAATTACTTGCATTGGCAAACCAGGAATGACTTTAAACTTCTTTACAATACGGCTATCATCATCGTAACCATACATATCAACGACATTGGATGATACCGCTTTATAGAAAAGTTTTCCTGGTGGTCGGTTGAAAGCAATCTCAGCAACAAGCTTTCCCTGAGTATTGGCTAAACTTACAGATGGATCAAGAGAAATGCCATGAAGTTTTGCATCAGCAAAAAAAGCATCAGCATCATCATAATAGTATTTTGCAAGAAGTACATGCCCACGATCAAAAGATTTGAAAATTTGTATTAACCTGGACAGGTCATCATATTCATATACAAATCCTTCTTTAAATGCCTCTGATCCGTTTTTCATAACATAGGTACTATTATAAATCATATTTCCAGCATCATCATAGTCCATTCTCTCAATAGCTCCATCCGGACTTTCTTTACGAACGAGCTGCCCAAGTGTATTATATTCGTATCTGCTGTCGCTGATAAGAGTAGTAGACACATCTTTTGGAGCTGTTTCAGATAAGAGATTTCCAAGTATATCATGCGAGTACCCTGCAATAATCGGGTTCGCGATTGTTCCCGCTCTTGTGGCCACAGTCCTTCCGAAAAGGTCCTTGAGCTCCATTGTGTACTTATCATCCGGATCACGGGCAACAGTCAAAAAATGGTCTGCATCGTTCAAGGGACTTACAAGCAGATGATTGTAAAGAGCATCGAGAACTCCAACAGTTAAAGGATCAGGTACAGTAATGAAACCATCGACTATTGTCACTGTCACATCTGTACCACTGACATCGACAGTGAACGTTTCAGTCCCTGTGTTGGTTACACCAAACGACCAGGAAGCAGTAAAGTGTCCTGATCCAAGATGATAATCCTCACCCGGCGAGCCAGCACGTTTTACCCGCCCAAGTGGATCATCATGGTATTCTGTTTCAGAATAGGCATACGCATTGTCACCTGAAGTAATAAATGAAGCATAATTAGTTGAATCATTCAACGTACCATTTATCTCAGCAAAATCGCCGGGAGTATAAAGCGTATTTTGATTTTCTGTTTTATCTATAAATGGTTTTGTTGATAAATACGGCCTACCAGCATCATCATAGAAGGTAGACACAACACGTGCCCTGCCACTACTCAATTGCAACTTACTCTGAATACTCCTCCCAAGTCCATCAGAATAACCAGTAGAAACAACATCATTGCCGTCTCCATCTACATTTATAACCCTGGACCGCACATAATTCGGCTCCGCAGCTTTTACATGCAACACAGAAAAAAACACCACACAGGAAACAAACAATACTATTTGTCTCATAAAAACTTTCCAGAATTGTTATAGCAACCAAATATATTCCAAAGGTGAGTTAGTGAGCGCAAAAATGGGTATTGTGAATTTAAAAGTATCGACAATACAAATTCAGCGGTTCATTTTACTCTTACTTTGTCATAAAATATATGGTAGGTAATATTAACACAACAGATTTTTTTACTAAAATGCAAAAAGTGTTGGCATAGTGTTGGCATAGTGTTGGCATTTATTTTACTGATGACATTTTTGGCTTAATACAATATATAATTGGTGATTTCTTCATGCATCCTATTACTCACGCCCCCTAATCCCCCGAAGGGGGACTTGCCGCAGGTTTCGCGTTTAGCGCTCTTTAAAGTAAGTCTCCCTGCGGGGGTTTTTAGGGGGCGTGAGAATATTGTGACGATGCCGGAAAACTCCCAAAAAAAATACAATCCTCTTCAGGGCATAATTTATATATTCCATAACTAACTATAACCCGGACCAAAACCAGATGACAGCAACGGCACTACACTTTCCCGATATTGATCAGGATTCTCTTCCTGAGGGGTTCAATTCACGTTCGATATCACAGTCTATTCTGTCTCTGATTGCTGTCGATTTTGCTATTGAGTATGCATCACTGCCATTTGCGATCGATGAGCATGGGCGGCTTGAGGTGCTTACTGAGAATCCGTATCATATCGGCACTGTTCAGGCGCTGCAGATGCATACCGGGATGATTGTCAGAGCGTACCGTTCCACCAGAGATACGGTTTTAAAGCTGATCGATTTTTTTTACGGGTCACAACAGATTAACCATGGGGTAAACAGTAAAAGCGAGCGGCAGCGACGATTCTCGATCAATCTGATGGAGACTACGGTTGTTATTGTCAATGATATTATCCATGAAGCGATACGTTTGCGGGCGAGTGATATTCATTTTGAGCCGTTTGAAAAAGAGATGATCGTGCGGTTTCGTATCGACGGGGTTCTTCATGAGATGGGCGTGATCCCGAAAGATCGGGTTCCGGAGATCGTATCGCGTATCAAGATACTTTCCAATATGAATATCGCGGAGAAGCGGCGGGCGCAGGATGGAAAAATACGGATCAGCGGTCAGGGTCGTGATGTCGATATCCGTGTAAGTACGCTTCCTACAGGATTCGGTGAAAAAGCGGTACTTCGACTCCTCGATAAAAGTAATTACAGTGTCACACTTGACAGCATCGGCATGGACAGTGAGCGGCTTTCTGTTTTTAGAAAAGCACTATCGATGCCCAATGGAATTATCCTGTTTACCGGTCCTACCGGCTCCGGAAAGTCAACATCACTATACGCTGCAATAAACCATCTGAAGCGCCCGGATATCAATATATCAACTGTCGAAGACCCCATCGAATACAATATCACAGGTGTCAATCAGACACAGGTAAACCAGTACACCGGGATGACCTTCGCAAATTCACTGCGAACATTGCTTCGTCAGGACCCCGATGTTATCATGGTCGGCGAGATGCGCGACTCCGAAACCGCCGAGATTGCGATACGCTCATCACTGACCGGCCACCTCGTTCTCAGCACCCTTCACACCAACGATGCGCCATCAGCGATAACCCGCCTCGTTGACATGGGAATCGAACCGTACCTGGTATCATCATCATTGACCATCATTATCGCCCAGCGCCTGGTACGAAAAATCTGCACCCACTGCTCCTGTGAAACGACACTTGCACCGGATATCCGAGCCGGATACGGGATACCACCAGAGATCCGCTGTTATAAAGGGCTTGGCTGTTCAGCATGCGGCTTTACCGGTTTCCGTGGAAGAAGCGGTATATTCGAAGTCCTCCCCGTAACCGATACGATACGAACATTAATAAATGATAAAGCATACGCAGCCCAGATCCGCGAGGAAGCGCGTAAAGAAGGGATGATTACGCTGCATGAGCATGCAATGCAGGTGCTGGATAGCGGGGTTACTTCAGTGGAGGAGGTTTTGAGGGAGGCGCCAGGTGTGTAATTCGCGTTTCCACAGTCATCACTCTCCCCTACCCCCGGCCCTTCCACCCGGTTACGAGGGAAGGGAGACAAGCGCGAGAAACTCATCTCCCTCCACTGTTATCGGGGGAGGGATCAAGGGTAGGGGTTGGTGTTTCGGGTGTATTCGCAGTTTACACATATAACCCGTTCCCCTATCCCCGGCCCTTCCACCCGG